>CAVZSY010000005.1:0-482313 GCA_963778045.1 Vulcanimicrobiota bacterium | reverse complement strand
GCGTCCACCGTTCCACCTTTTCGGCCCCCCTTTGTGCCCTTTGCCCCCTTGTGCCCCTTTGTGCCCTTTGCCCCGTTGTGCCCCTTTGTGCCCTTTGCCCCTTGTGCCCCTTTGTGCCCTTTGCCCCTTGTGCCCCTTTGTGCCCTTTGCCCCGTTGTGCCCCTTTGTGCCCTTTGCCCCGTTGTGCCCCTTGTGCCCTTTGCCCCGTTGTGCCCCTTGTGCCCGCTTTTGCCCCTTGTGCCCCTTTGTGCCCTTTGCCCCGTTGTGCCCCTTGTGCCCTTTGCCCCGTTGTGCCCCTTTTGGTTGCCCTTTGCCCCTGTTGTGCCCCTTGTGCCCTTTGTGCCCGTTGTGCCCCTTTGTGCCCTTTGCGCCCTTGTGCCCCTTGTGCCCTTGTGCCCCTTGTGCCCCTTGTGCCCCTTGTGCCCTTTGTGCCCCTTTGTGCCCCTTGTGCCCCTTGTGCCCCTTGTGCCCCTTGTGCCCCTTGTGCCCCTTGTGCCCCTTGTGCCCCTTGTGCCCCTTGTGCCCCTTGTGCCCCTTGTGCCCTTTGTGCCCCTTGTGCCCCTTGTGCCCTTGTGCCCCTTGTGCCCCTTGTGCCCCTTGTGCCCCTTGTGCCCCTTGTGCCCCTTGTCCCCGTCCACCTGTCCCCGTTCACCTGTCCCCTTGTCCACGGCTCCCTGTCCACCGTTCCTTCCGGTCCACCTGTCCACCTTCCACCGTCCACCGGTTCATCTGTTCACCCGTTCACTTCCGGCTCTCCGTTCACGGCTTTCCGGCCTGTGGCCTGTGATTCATAGCGAGCCGGATTTGGCCTAGGAGGCGTGGCCTTGCAAGCCTATTGGCTGTGTTGCGCGCGCGTTGGCCAGCAGGCCGCACTTAGTGTGGCGTAGTCTGCGCGCGCCGAGGTTGCTGGATTCTCTCGTTGAGCGCGCTTGGGGGAAGTTGTTCACCCCGTTTTAGCATATAAAATAACTTGTGATTTGAAAATAGCCCTTAGTAAATAAAACTCTTAAATGCGAAATTAGGCACGCATTAATTTCTTTGGATTACATGTTTCATGACTGACTGCGCGCCGACGTCTGAACTCGTAAGATTGCTATCCTTGTGTAATTGAAGGGAATTGTGTGCGCGCTGGCTCGCTATTGATTGTGTTATGGAACATGCATTTTGGTTAATTAATTGATGTGTTGAGATTGCGTGCGCGCTAGCTTGCATTTAATTGTGTTTTGAAACAGGTATCTTACCTGACTCCCTCATGAACGGCCTGGGCTCGGTTCAGGTCGTCGAAGGTGCGGGCGACGCAACGCAAGGAGGCGTCGGTGCCGGCGTGATCAACGTGATCCCGCAACGCGGTAGCGGACCGGGAACCGGTTCGGTCGACTTCCAAGTCGGCGGCCCAAATTTCGATCACCAGATGTCGTTCAACTACGGCTTCTCGACGCCGGACAACCGGCTTTCGGAATATTTCGGCTACACGGGACAGCGCTATGCGCCGTACCTCGGATATGCGACGACGCCGCTGAATCAGTATGGCGATCAGTTCGCGACCACGTACCAGTCGAACAATCAATTCGTGAACAACTTGTTCTACAACTTTGGTAAGAACAATCACGAAACGCTTCAGATGCTCTATACCAACGTGTCGCAGGTTGGCTATCAAGGCTTCTCCGGCCCTGGTTACGAGTACTATCCGTATGACTTCAACCCGAACTTGGCAACCGGCGAAGGAACCCAGTTCCTTTATGGGTCCAACGGACCCGGCGGCGGCGCGTTGACGGGACTTACCGAATCACAGTACTCGTCGCTGGTAGGATTGGCCCCGGGAACGCCTGCGGTCAATGAGACGATCACCAACCCGCAGCAAAACTTCTCGAACAACACCGAGTTCCTCAAGTTCGAATACGATAATCGCATCAATCCGTCGACGTACCTTGCGGTCCGTTACTACAACTGGAACTCGCTCCAGGCGTCCGACGGCTCGTACAGCAACGCCGCGTGGCAAACGGGAACGCCGGGTCTCACCAACGGCGCGGAAACCACCGGGGGCTACACCAGCGGCTTTAGCGCCGATCTCGAGCACCAGTTCGGATCGAACCTGACCGTCTCGCTGGAAGGTCAATACAACATCCTGCATCCGCTCTTCGATTTGTATGAGCCGCAGCTCCAACTGCTCACCCCCGTGATCAGCGATCTGCCCAATCAAATCGCACCCACCGACTGGGTGTCGGGTGGCTACTTCTGCTCCAACGGCTATCTGAGCTGCCCGAACGGCGTTGCGAACACGCGCATCCCGAGCTGGGGAATCAACTACAACAAGACGTTCTTCGATCAATGGGGCACCGGACTTCGCTTCCAGTACAGCCCCACGGACTCGCTCAAGTTTGACCTGGGCGTTCGCGACGAAGGTCAGGTTCAGCACTGGTACAACCAGTTGAGCACGATCGGCCAAGCCACGCCTTCGATCGGCTATCTCTCGTCCTGCGCCTACCCGATCGCGGCCAACAACCCCACGGCAAACTCAGCGCAGATGGCTGGACTCTTGGCAGCGAGCTGCGCCTCGTCACCCGTAACTAATCCGTTCGATGTCGCGTCGACATCATGGACGAATCAGGTGCTTCGCCCGACGGAACTGCAGCCGCGTTTGGCGGTCTCGTTCGAGATCAACCGCTACAACTCGGTGCGCTTCGGTTATGGTCGTTCGGCCGTGTTTGCCGATGCGCAAACCGCCGGTACGCCGTTCGCGACCTACGGCTTGGGCGCGTATACGAACATTCCGGCCAAACCCGGATCGCTTTGCGGCTGGTCCGCAACGCTGGTCTTCCCGTGCGCGAACGCCGCGCAGCAGCTCTACTGGGCCGGCGATAACGTCGAAGCTCCGGATGCCGGAAACGGTACACCCGCTATCTACAGCAACTACGATCTCAGCTTCAACCACCTGTTCAAGAGCGGATGGGGCGCGCGTATCACCGGCTTCGATAAGCTGGGAACCGATCTCCCGTCCGACTTCATCATCAATCCCGTGCTCGGCATCTTCGGCGTCGGTAACCAAGGTCTCAACAAGACCGCCGGCGTCGAACTGAACGTCACGACACCGCAGCGTCCGCTGGGCGTGTCGGGATTCTTCACCGCGACGTATCAGAACGTGCTCAGCACGACTCCGCCGTTCACCTTCGCTGAAACCACCGTTCCGATCGTTCCGAACGCGTCGCTCGCCCTGCACGATCTCTATCGCGCAGGTTACGTGTCACCGTTCGACATCCGCATCGGCGCGTTGGACAACCTCAAGAACGGCTTTACGATCAGCCCGCAACTCGAGTTCAACATCGGCTATCCGTACACGGTCGGTAACCTGATCGCGGGTCAGCTCTCGGACGGTTCGTACGCGAACATTCCGCAGGTCGACTTCGGACCCGGAATCACGGGCGGCCTGACCAGTCTGATCGGCACGAACCCCGGTTCGGCCGTTTCGACCAACTACTACGATCCCGCCTATCCGGGTAGCGCGTTCAATCCGAACATTGCGGCGACGCGCGGTACGCCGGCAACGGCAGCGAACGGCGGTCAGCTCTCGCATGCCAACTTGACGGCGGACCTGACGCTGCAATGGAAGCACGGCCCGAACACACTGGGCATTCAGTTCATGAATCTGTTCGGCAATGCGTTCGTGGGTGCGGTTCCCTCGATCAACCCGTATTACCAACCGGTCGCCAACGGAATCTCGGGACCGCAAACCGGTTACAACACGTGCGTCGGCCAGGTAGGCGCGGGGCAGCGCGGTTGCTACCCGTATATACCGCGCGACACGTATGCGTTCACCAACGGCGCGTACGTTCTCACGAACGGTAACTTCTCATCGGCGACGCCGACGTTTGCTCCCTTGCAACCGTTCACGGTGCAAGTCTATTACACGCGCGCGCTTTAAGACGGATAACCAATGAAGAAAACACTACAACTCCTGACCAGCATGGCGGTGGGCATTTCGCTCGCCGCCTGCGGAGCCAGCGGCAACGGCGGAACCGCGCCGTCCAACGTTGCTCCGATCGCCAAGAACGTACTACAGTTTGCCGTCGGTACGGCCAATCTGTTCGGAACCTCGACGGCGCTCAACGTCGTCGTCACGTACCGCCAGCCGTCAGGCTCGTATGCGCCCGGCGACAGCGGCACGTTGCTCAACATCCCGACCCTCACGCTGCCCGGTCCGCTCGCGGCAAACTCCGCGACAGGATCGGCCAGCGCGGTCACCGGGTACGACCCGCTCTCGACGGTGCTCTATACACCGGCAACCAGCGAAGTCGGCAACGACGCGATCACCGCGTCGTCGCAGAGCCCGACCACCGCGACCGTGACGTCGTTCGGTCAATCCGGCGGCGCGTTCGGTCTCGGTATCGAGCCGTTCAACTCGATCGGCGGCGGCTCGGCCGCCGGCTCGGGCAATCCCAGTTCGCTGGGATCGCCCTTCCAGGTGGCACCCTACCCGGTTCCCCTGTATGACGCGGCAGCGGCGACCGCCGCCGGCGACCCGAACTCGCTGATTCCCTGGGGCGGCCCGCCTGCATTTGATCTGACGGGCAGCGGCGGCGATTCGGTCGTCGGAAACGGGAACTATCCGACCGGAACCGCCGGCGTCAGCGAAGGTATCGACGTCTTTGAGGGCGTCGCTCCGACGGCCGGTACCTATTCGCTCAGCGTGGCGGTCCCCGCCAACACGGGCACCGTGACGCAAACGCAGTCGTTTGCGTTGCCTGCCGTCGTGACGATCGCGACGCCGACCGACCCGACGCTCACGCCCGATGGTAGCGGCGGCGGCAGCTTTGCCGGCTTCGTGATGCCTGCGGGCGCCACCGAAGCGTACGTCCAGGTCGTCGATTATGGTCCGGCCGACCAAACGGCGACCGGCGCCTCGAGCCCGTCGCAGCCAACGGGCTGCAACGGCGCGTCGGTCGCGGCTCCGATCTACTACACGGTAGAGACGACCACCACGCCGGCGGCTCTGGGCGATGCGCTCGCCCCGGGCGGCGCACCGTCGACCTGTACGGCGGCCGCCAACAACGCCGTGACCCAAGGAACCACCTATCCCGCGGCAGCAGGCGCCGACCAGGTGGTGATCCAGGTCGTGGCATTCGACTACCCCGCGTTCGAAAGCTCGTACCCGAGCAGCCTCAAGAATCCGTCGCCGACGATCTTGGGCTCCAAGGGCTCAGACGACATCGCGATCGCACCGGCGGCGTGTACCTTCGTCGGGGGTGCCTCCTGCAACGCAAATCTGCCGCTGATTCGTAAGCGTCAGATGGCGGCTGCCTATGGGCACCGCCGAATCTAGGACAACAGCTCCGCAGACGAAAGGGCTCCGGCTTCGGCCGGGGCCCTTTCCTATTGACAGACTACGCTATAGCTTGGTACACTTAGCGCATCAAAGATTCAAGGAGTGTTCCATGACCAGCTACGCAGAGTTCCTCGAAAAGGCCCAAACCGAGTTCCTGAGCGGACTCAAGCAAGCGCAGGAGCTGAACATCGCGACCATCGCGTCGCTCAAAGACCTGATGGCCTCGGTGCCCAAGGTCGACGCAGTCGACGCCGCTGTTGCCCCCAAGCTTCCGAGCCCGGCGCAAGTCGTCGAGCAGACCTTTGCCTTCACGAGCCAACTGCTCGAAGCGCGTAAGGGCTACATGCTCAAGCTCGCCGAGATGGCCGACGAGACGCAGAAGCAGCTTCTCGATGCCGCCAAGCACGTCGCCGAAGCCGCCAAGAACTAATCACGGCCCACGCTTCAAGCCAACAAAAAGAGCCGCACTCCACTGCGGCTCTTTTTTTATTGCGTGAGCGTCCTTACGAGAGTCGCTTGCTGCTAAAGAGCGCGAGATAGCACCCTGGTGAGATACCCAGGCTGGCTTGAATCGTCGTCAGTTCGCACAGCCCTAGCGTGCGATGACGAATCATAAACGGCGGCGCCCCCGGCGGTAGCACTTCCCAATCGTTCCACATCCGCGCGAAATCCGGGCTTTGCCATCATCGTCTCGATCAGCGATTCGAAGTGCTCGTCGCCGTAATAATTTGCGTGCGTATGGCGGAATACCGCGACGGTTCCGCGCGCGGCGTTTTCCCAATCGACGTAGAGCCGGCGGCGTGACGCATCGAAGAACATGCGCCACATCACGTTGCGCGAAAGCATATCGCCTTCGTGATTGTAATCGAAGATGTCCGAGACGAAATGATTCCAGACCGAGCAGATCCAAACGCGGCGTCGCGATGTATGCCGGAGCGGCTTCATGCAGCTCGACCAGTTTACGCAACGCGTCGGGTACCTGCGGATCGAGCGCGCACAGCAGCGGCGGCTCTTCCGAAGCCAGCACCTTGAGATAGGAAATCTCGCTTTGCGTAAGCAGTAGCGCGCGACCGATGTTGTCGAGCACATCGGGCGAGAAGTTGATCTCACGGCCCTGTTCGATCCAGGTGTACCAGGTGGTGGAGATCCCAGCCAGCGCCGCGACCTCCTCGCGGCGCAGCCCAGAGACATGCCGGCGTACGGAATCCTCGAGCCCGACGTCGAGCGGCCGCAGCGCGCTGCGGCGCACCCGTAAAAACGAGCCGAGGTCGGAGCGGCGTGTGGCCACTCGGGGTACGTCGATCATGAGGTCCTCCGTGCCGGGTTATGGAGCAGCTAAGCTCCCCTAGCTACGGTAGCTTCGCGCTTGAAGCCTCTACAGGGAAACGCATCGTGACCGCGGTCCCGCTTCCGCCTGGCTCTCGAGCGCGATCGAACCGCCCATGCGCTCCACTGCCCGCTTGGCGATGGCAAGCCCAAGGCCCGACCCGTCGACCTCGCCGTGCCAGTCGCCTCGATAGAACCGGTCGAAGGCATGCTCCACGTCCATGGCCGACATTCCCGGGCCCCGGTCGGCCACTTCGACGAGCGCGCTTCGCCCTCCTCGCGCCGACCCGGACGTCGACGGGCGAACCGGGCGCGTATCGCACGGCGTTCTCGACCACGTTTTTTACCGCTTCGTACAACTCGCCGTCATCGCCGCGAATCATCACCTCACCGTCGTGTTCGCGAAGCGCAGACGTCTCCCGGCGATGGGACGCAGCGCATCGACGGCGCGCGCGGCAAGCGAGTTAAGTCGATCGCGTCGTTCACCGATGCGCTCGGGCGCTCGAGACGCGCGAGCAGAATCAGTTTCTCGATGATGCGGCGCATCTTGCGGTTTCGTCGAGCATCGTTTCGTGGACGCGGCGACACCGTCGCCGTCTTGCACGACGCCCGATCGCAGCGCTTCGAGGTAGCCCATGAAAATCGTGAGCGGCGTGCGCAGTTCGTGACCTGCATCGGCAATGAATTGGCGCATTCGGCTTCTTGCCGACGGCGTTCCAAGTTGCGCTGTTGAGTCGCTGGGCGACTTCGTTATAGGTCTGCGTCAACTCTATAAACTGGTATCGCTCTCCAGCAAGAGCGGGGGCGTGAAATCGCCTTCGGCGATCGAACGAAGCGCTCGTTGACCTCGCGCAGCGGCCGCAGCGCGCGGCGGGTGATACCGCGACCTGCGATCCACGCGATCAACACCGCGATGATTCCGATCGGAACGATCAGGCGCCCAGTAGCGCCCGAGCGCGTGCGAAACATCGGCTATGTCGGGTTCGAGTATGATCGTTCCGCCGCCGGGAACGCCCACGAAACGCGGACGCAACACCAAGAGCGCCGCAATGATCCGTTCGGTGTCATTGAGTTGCGCGGATGCACCCGCAATGGTTCGTGATGCGCATCGAGCACGAGGATGCGCGAGCGTGAATGCGGCTCGTCCGCGATGATCTTGGGCGCGAACTGCGCGAGCGTTTCGTGCTCGCCCAAGTAGACCGTGCACGCGCTGTTGCACGCGCGCTTGCGCCCCGTCGATCGCCTGATTGAACGCGTCGCGAAACCGATGATCGCGAGCGCCGATGACGCACCGGCGACCAGCGCAATCAACGCGACGGCCAAAACGACGTAGCCGCGCGTCACCCGTTGGGCGAAATTGCGAAACGATCGGTCAGTCGGCACGTATGGTGTAACCCGCGCCGCGGACCGTTTGAATCAGCGGCTTGGAAAAGCCCTCGTCGACCTTGGCCCGCAGATACGAGATATAGCGCTCGACCGCGTTTTGGCCGACGTCTTTGTCGTCGCCCCAGACCAGTCGAGTAATTCGTCGCGCGTAAAGACGCGGCGTGGACGGCGCAGCAACGTGACGAGCAGATCGTATTCCAGCGGCGAGAGATCGATGCGTTGCGCACCGCGCGTCACCGTATGTTCGTCGAGATTGATGCTGATCTCGTCGTAAGCGATCACGTTACGGTTTTCCAGATGCGGGCGGCGCAGCTTTGCATCGATGTGCGCCACGAGCTCCTGGATCTCAAACGGCTTGCTAAGGTAGTCGTCGGCACCGTGGGCCAGGCCCTCGACCTTCGAGTCGAGCTCGCCGCGAGCCGAAAGCATGACCACCGGGGCGTCGGTGACGCGGCGCAGCATCGGCAGAAGCTCGATGCCGCTGACCATCGGCATCATCACGTCCAGGACGATGAGGTCTGGGTACCACTCCTTGACCAGATCCAAGCCGGCCGGCCCGTCGGGCGCGCTGCGGACGGTGTAACCATGGTGGCCCAGGGTAAGCTCGAGCAGCTCGCGGATGCGGGGTTCGTCGTCGATGACCGCGACGCGCGGTTTCGTCTGGGTCATACGCATAGAAACGTAGTCCTTTGCCTTGAGACTTCCTGGAGAGGGGCCGAAAACCGGTATATGCCCAGGGTTGTGGTGGTTGATGATTACGAGCCGACGTTACGGATGTACGCGGCGGCAATTGAGAAGATGCTCGGCGGCGAGGTGGTGGCCTTTTACCGACCCCCGCGAGGCCTTGCATTATATCAACGGGATGCCGCCCACGCTCTGTGTGATCGATTACAATATGCCCGACATGGACGGCGTGCAGTTCGTGCAAGAGCTGCGCGGCACCCCGGGCGCGAGCGCACGCCGATCATCATGCTCACCGGTATAGACGACCGCGATCTCAAAGCGCGCGCGCTCGATGCGGGCGTGAGCGTGTTTCTGAACAAGCCGGTCAGTGCCGAGGAATTTGCCGGCCACGTGCGCCGGCTTTCGACCGAGCAGACCGTGGAAAACGACCGCGTCGAGGAATTGCGCGATCTCAAAGGCCGCGCCGACGGGGCCGACCGCCGCCTGCACCAACGCGACCGCGAAGCGATCGACGCACTCCTGCGCGCCTTTGCAGCGCGCGATCCGCAAGCCGCGTCGCGCATGAAATTGGCGGGCGAAATCGCGGTCCTGCTGGCGATTGAGGTTCGCTGTTCGGTTGCCGACGTTCAGCTCATGCGCGAAGCCGCGCACGTCTACGACATCGGCAAGCTGGCGATCCCTGAGAAGATCCTCTCATCGAGCGCGCTTCTTTCCCCGCAGTCCAAAACCGCGATCGAAAAGCATGCTGAAGCCGGGGCCGAGATTTTAAGCCACGGCGAATCCAAATTGTTTGGCGCCGCCGCTACGATGGCGCGCGGGCACCACGAACGCTGGGACGGTTTGGGCTATCCGCGCAAGCTCAAAGGCGACGCGATTCCGCTTTCGGCGCGCATCATCGCGGTCGCCGACACGCTCGTCGCGCTGACCAACGCGCGGCCCGATCGTCCCGCACTTGCCTTCGGTCATGCGCTCGACCAGATCAAACGCGAGAGCGGCACGCACTTCGATCCGTCAGTGGTGACCGCGCTCGAACGGATCAAGGAAAAGGTCTCGCAGCTACGCCGGTAGGCGCGCGCGGCGGATCTCGCGCAGTGACGTCGCGACGCTGACGAGCAAGACGACGATTGCCGCGACGAGACAGCATTGCGCCGAGGTATTCCATCCGCTGCTCGCTGCGACGATCAGCGGGCCTCTCGCAAGCGTGACGGCGATTCCCGCGATCGTCACGGCGCTTGCGAACGTTCGCAAAAGCTCGTGCGCGATCGTGAGATTCGGCCTGAGAAAGACCGTCATGGCCGAACCGGCAACGATCGCGCTGCCGAGCGATGGTTGCGTAATACGCCGGGTACCACGCGGGGGTCAGCGCCGCATTGCCGGCTGAGAGTATATTCGCGACGAGCGCATCGAGCGGGATGTGCTGCGAACGGACGTCGAGCAGCACAAGTAGCATCAGGAAGTTGGCGACGAATTCTACCAGCGCTGCGAAGCTTTTGACCGGCGGCAGTGTTCCGGGCAGCGGCAGTCGCGCGGGATCCCAATCGCGCGAAAACGGACCGATGCGCGCGCTGCCGCGTTCGGGGACCTGCTCGGCGACGGCGAAGATGATCGTGACGACCGCGGCGATCCACAACGCCGTGTGCCATGCGATGTCGAGCGCGTCGAAGAAGATCTTGCCGTTGTTCGCCAGGACGGCGACCAATCCGCCGCCGGCGAGCACGAGTGCAATGCCGCCGATCAGCACGTTGCGCATCGTCAACCAATAAAACGGGAAGAGGTCCGGCCCAATCACGTACTGCACGCGTCCATAGCGTGCCGCCACCACGCGCGGATGACCGTAGGCTTTGATAACCTCGATTTCGTCGGCGCCTTCGTCGATCTGCGATTGCAGTTCGTCGCGAATCTCGGCGACGATGTCCGCCTTGGCAACATCGCGCGGCAGCGCTTCTTCCACGGCATTGAGATAACGGTCGAGCAAGGTACTCATGCTGATGCCTCCGCGATGATCCGGTCGAGCGACGCGTTGATTCGTTGCAACTCGGCCGCCAATTGTTCGAAGATCTGTGCGCCCACCGAGGTGAGCCGGTAGAAGCGCTTGCGGCGCTTGTTTTCCTCACGCCACTCGCTTTGGAGAAGCCCTTGGCTCTCGAGGCGGCGCAAGAGCGGATAGAGCGTGCCCTCATCGATCTCGAGCCCGGCGACTTCGAGGGCTTTGCGCAGCGTGTAGCCATAGCGCTCGGTCCGCAGTTGCGAGAGGACCGCCAGGGTCAGGCAGCCGCGCCGAAGCTCGAGCCGCAGGTTCTCAAAGATGCCTTGCTCCAGCACGCCGGTCAAGCGGCCCATATGCTAGTTTGCTCCATGGAGCGTACTACACATCTCGGCGAACGGATCAGGGCGCGTCGGCCGAGCCACGCTTCACTACCGGCGTTCGCATCGCCAAAGCGCTGGAGCTGTCCAGTGACGAGCTTGCCGGGCGAATCACGTCTCCGAGCGGAGCCCCTGAACTTGCAAAAGTGATCGCGGCGATTCGCGCGATTCGGGATTCGCTCGATCGTGAAGGGTCGAGCATCTCGACGTGTTTGGTTCCGTTGCGCGCGGCGATGCGACAGCCGAGAGCGACGTTGATGTACTTGTGACGCCGTGCCAAGATGCGCGCTTCTCTCTTTTCAATCTTTCCGCAGCCGGCAACTATCTCGAAAAAGCGCTCGCGCGAAAGGTCGACATCTTTACGCGCAATACCGTTGCGTCATCGAAGCGCCTTCGGGATGTAGCGGGCGAAGCCGTTCGTGCCTTCTAAATCCCGCCACAAACGCGGCCGAAATTGCGCGCGCCCCGGCGGAGGAACATTGCCGGGGCGCGCTGGTCCCTATTCGAAGCGAAGGGCTTCGATGGGATTGAGGTTGGCGGCTTTCTTGGCGGGATAGTAGCCGAAGAAGATGCCGACCAGGGCGGAGAAGGCGACCGAGAGGACCACCCAGGCGATGGGGATCTGCGTCGGCCACTTCGCGAGGGTGGCGACAACGAATGTACCGGCGAATCCGGCGACGACGCCGATCACGCCGCCGACCGCCGCGAGCACGGTCGATTCGGTGAGGAACTGGCTCAGGATCGTCGACCCGCGTGCGCCGACCGACATGCGCAAGCCGATCTCACGCGTCCGCTCGGTCACCGAGACCATCATGATGTTCATGATGCCGATGCCGCCGACGATCAGCGACACCGCCGCGACGCCTGCGAGCAAGAACTCCATGACTGCCCCGGTCGACGACGCGGCTGCAGCGATCGACTGCAGATTGCGCACTTGGAAATCGTCGGGCTGCCCGCTCACGATGTGGTGACGCTGTTCGAGTACTTGCGTCGTTTCGGTTTGCACGGCAGCGATTTGATCCGGCGTCGCTGCCGAGACCATCAACTGATTGACCGTCGTCTGCCCCGTGATGCGCTGCATCGCGGAGGTGTAGGGAATCAGTACGGTGTCGTCCTGATCGGTGCCCAGGCTGCTCTGTCCGAGCGCCGTCAGCGTGCCTATGACCGTAAACGGGACGCCCTTGACCAAGATCGTCTGCCCGATCGGATTCTGTCCGCCCGGGAAGAGCTGGGTCACGTCGGTTTGACCGAGCACGGCAACTTTCGCCGCGGCGTTCACGTCGTTTTGCGTGAAGAACGTACCGCTGGCCATCGGCCACGTGCGGATGAACGCGTACGTGGGCGCGACGCCGGTCACGGTCGTCTGCCAATTATTGCCGCCGGAGACGACTTGCGTGCGGATCGTCACCACCGGCGAGACCGCCGAAACGCCGGGGAGTTTCGCGATCGCCATGCCGTCATCGGGCGTGAGCGTCGACGCGGTGCCGAAGCCGCCGCGCGCGCCGCCGCTGGTGACGCTGCCAGGTTGTACGACGATGAGGTTCGAGCCGAGCGAGCTGATGCTCTGCTGCACGGAAGCGCGCGCACCGCTGCCGATCGCAACGGTCACGATGACCGCCGCGACGCCGATGACGATGCCGAGCATCGTGAGCATCGAGCGCGACTTGTTGCGTATCAGCGCTTGGAGCGCGAGACGGAAAATGCCCTTGAAGTCACTCATGCTACGTTCTCCAATGCGCCGACTTGCCGGCGCCGATCGTTGAGCTTGTCGCTGACGATGTGTCCGTCACGGAACATCACGATCCGTTTTGCGTATTGCGCGATGTCCGGCTCGTGGGTCACCAGCATGATCGTGATGTTTTCCTGATCGTTGAGTTCGGTAAAGATGCGCATGACGTCGTCGCTAGTTTTGGTATCGAGCGCGCCGGTCGGTTCGTCGGCGAGGATCAAGCCCGGATTATTGACCAGCGAGCGCGCAATTGCCACGCGCTGCTGCTGCCCGCCCGACATTTGGTTGGGATTGTGATGGGCAAGATGATCGACGCCGACGATCCGCATCTTTTGCATCGCGATCTCTTTGCGCGTCGATTCGGGCACGCCCGCGTAGACCATCGGCAACTCGACGTTTTCGAGCGCGCTGGTGCGCGAGAGCAGATTGTACGACTGAAAGACGAAGCCCAAGCGACGGCTGCGGATGTCGGCCCGCGCGTCCGCGTCGAGATTCGACACGTCGCTGCCCTCGAAAAAGTATTCGCCCGACGTCGGGTTGTCCAGTAGGCCGCTGATCTGCATGAACGTCGATTTGCCCGAGCCCGACGGGCCCATGACGGCGACGAATTCACCGGCGCGAATCTCGAGATCGATTCCCGCAAGCGCGACGACCTGCGCGTCGCCCAGCGTGTAGACCTTGCGCAAACCTTGCACTCGAACGACCGGTTCCGCTAGCTGTTCCACGATATCTATTCCTCCATTGCCAGCCTACGGCGGCCGGTTGAGGAGCTACGGCCAGCGGAGTTAGGGTTGGATGAGGAAGCCGGCCCTAGACAGAGGCCCCCGCGCGCGTGATATGGTCATCGTGAGGATCAACGACCCATGCAGACGATCGATAGCCGGCCCTACATCGAGTTCTTGGACGGCCGGCCGGTGCCCAAGGTGACGCCGCAACGCAGGCACGGAATATTGCAGGTCCGGCTCGGGACCTTGCTCGTGCAGTTGGCCGGGCCGCGTGGCGACGTCGGAACTGAATGGCGCTTTTACATGCAGGCAGAGCCCCGCACGTCGCTCGTGCCGGACGTCGCGTTTGTTTCTCGCGAGCGGATCGACGCGCTCTCGCCCGATCTGCGGGAAAAGACGCCGCTCTCGCCCGATATCGCCATTGAGATTCGCTCTCCCGGCGATCGGCTCGCGGACGTTGAATGGAAGATGCGGGCGTATCTGGACATGGGCGGCACGCTCGCGCTCGATGTGCTTCCCGACGAATGCGCGATTCGTGCGTTCACGCGCAACGATATGCATCTGTTTCGCGAGGGCGATACGTTTTCGTGCGATGAGCTTGCGTGGCTGCGGTTCGACGTCGCGGAGATCTTTGAGGGGATTACGTAAAAAGCCGGTCGAGGTCGTCGAGATCGAGATCGAGTTTTGCGTCGGCAGCGTCGTCGAACAGGCTTGCGGCGAGTGCGCCCTTGCGTTCCTGCAGTTCGAGAATGCGTTCTTCCACGGTCCGCTCGGCGATGAGCTTATAGACGAAGACGTGTTGGTCTTGGCCGATGCGATGCGCACGGTCAGTCGCTTGGCGTTCGACCGCGGGGTTCCACCAGGGGTCATAGTGGATCACGGTGTCGGCGGCAGTGAGATTGAGGCCCGTGCCGCCGGCCTTGAGGCTGATGAGAAACAGCGGAACCTCGCGGTTTTGGAAACGTGCGACCGGCGTCTCACGGTCGCGCGTGTCGCCGCGCAGCTCGACGTAGGCGTGTTTACGCTTGTCGAGCTCGGGCTTGATGAGGTCGAGCATCGATGTGAACTGCGAGAAGAGCAGAATGCGCCGCCCGTCTTCGATCAGGCTATCGAGCATTTCGAGCAACGCGTCGAGCTTTTGCGATTCGTTGACGTCTTCAGCGGCGGGAAGCTTGAGCAGACGGGGATCGCAACACACCTGGCGCAGCTTGAGCAGCGCGTCGAGAACAACGATGCGGCTGCGGCCCAGGCCCCTGCGCGCGATCTCGTCACGCACGCGCTTGTGCATCGTAAGGCGAATCGTTTCGTAAAGGTCACGCTGCGGGCCGCTCAACTCGACACGCTGCACGATCTCGGTCTTTTCCGGAAGCTCTTGCGCGACGCGCTCCTTGGTACGACGCAGGAGAAACGGTTTAATGCGCGCGGCTAGCGCGGCGCGGCGGGCCGCATCGCCGTGCTTTTCGATTGGGGTGCGGAACAGTCGAGAAAAGCGTGCTCGTTCGGGCAGTAGCCCCGGGACCGCGAACGCGAAGAGCGACCAAAGCTCTTCGAGGTGATTCTCGATCGGCGTGCCGGTGAGCGCCAGGCGATGCGCCGAACGCAATTGCGCCGAAGCGAGCGCAGCTTTGGCGCGCGGATTCTTGATTGCTTGTGCTTCATCGAAGATCACCATCGACCAGGTCTGCTCGGCGAGATGTTCGATGTCGCGCGGAAGCAGCGCGTACGTCGTCAGCGCGATCGTCGCGTTGGCGACGGCGAAAAAGCGCTCGCTTCGATCGGAGCCGGTCAGCGACACGACGCGCGCGTCGGGCAAGAAGCGCGCGATCTCGGCGCGCCAGTTCGGCACCACACTGGTCGGCGCGACGACGAGCACCGGATGCTGCAGGCGTTTTTCGGCCCGCTCCACCGCGATGTGTGCCAGCACTTCTACCGTTTTTCCCAGACCCATATCGTCGGCGAGGATGCCGCCGGCGCCGTGCGCGCGCAGCGTCTGCAGCCACGCTACACCGTCACGCTGATAGGGCCGTAGCTCGCCGTGGAATTCGGGGGGAATCGTGACGCGACGCTGCGCGAAACCCGCCAGGTCGTCCAGCAACGCACGGATCGACGGCGCGTTGCTCCATCGCGTGGTGATGCCGTCGACGCCGCCCAGCGATGCAGCTTGCAGCATCGGCACGCGCACGCGCTCCTTGCGTCCCTGGCTGCGGTCGCCGAAAAGGCCGCCCAGCGTCGCGAGCACGCGCGACACGCGTTCGGGCGCGAGCGCGACGTAGGTGCCGCCCGGAAGACGCCCAAGAAACGGCGTTTCGCGGCGTGCGAGCGTGGCCGGATCGCTGTCGAGATCGAGCCCGCTGCGCGCGAGCGCGTCGATGAGCACCGGCAACAGCGATATGCGTTCACCGTTGACTTCGATACCGAGTTCGAGTTCGAACCATTGCGGTGAACCGCTCTCGAAAACTTCCGCGCTCCACTCATCGCCTGCTTCGACGATGCGATATGGAAACGCCGGCGTCGTCTCGATTCGCCAGCCTTCGCCGCGCAGTTGCGCCGCATCGCGTTCGAGGAAGTGCAGCCAGCGATCCTCGCTGGGCGGCGAGACGGTCAGCACCACGCGTTCGGCGTTGATGTCGCGCGTAAAGCTCCAATCCAGCGGCGCGAAGCCGTCCTCGCGCAGCCGTTCGCGCGCCGCGCGCTCGAAATCCATGCGGCGGGGCCAAACGGTGGTCGATTCGCCGTCGGGCGAGCGCAGCGTTTGCGCCGGATCGTTAGGCGCCACGTGCCGCTCGCCGTACGCAAAGAGCAATTCGGCACCGGGCCGCTCCGCGCCGAATGCACTGAGGCGCAGGACGGCGACCGGTTCGCGCTCGTCGATGCGCACCGCGAGATCGTGCGCGGGACCGTCGATCGCAGCACCGCGGAACACGCGATGCAAAGCGATTTGCGCGCGTTCGGCTTGCGCGGGCGCAAGTGCCGGAGCTTGGGCGATGAGCGCGGCAAGTTCAGCCGGCGTATCCAGGTGCACCGAACCGGCGGTGCCGTCGCTCGGGTCGACGTACCACAGCGGCGCGGTAGGCAGAAGCACGGTTTCTGGGTTTTGCGCGAGATGCACGCGCTGCAAGCCATCGTCGCTGCTCGTCCATGCAATGCGTCCGCTCTCGAGCGGGACATACCGCAGCGGCGCATCTGCGATCGAGCGCCAATGCAGCCGCCCTTCGCGAGCCAACACATCGAGAAGCATGCCCACGATCGTAGGCGACAGCTCGCTTCCCATGCCGAGCAGTCCGCTTGCGTTTGCAAGCCTGCCGACGGTTCGATCGAGCGGGGTGATGAATTGCGCACCCGCGGTCGCAAGGTTGTGCAGGCTGTACTCGCGCGCTTTGGGTGCGGCGCCGTTCGCGCTCGCCGCGACGACATGCGCGGTCAAGCGAAAGCGCCGCAGGCCGTGCGATTCTGCCATGTCGATGGCGTACGCGAGCCACTGGTTTCGCGCACCGTTGCGCGCAGGCGATTCGAATCCGGCGACTTGTTTGGTCCACGCGTCCACCGCGCCGTCTGAAGCGCCGGCGTGATCGACCTCCGCAAGGCCTTCGGCCACCGTGATGGCAAGCGCTGCCGCATGCTTGCAGTTAATGCCGACCGGACACGAGCATCCGCCCTCGAGCGTGCGCACGCCATCCTTTTCGGTCACGCTCAAGCGGACCGCGTACGGCCGCGTTCCCGAGCCTTGCACCCCGGCGTGCGCGACGTTTCCCCCGGTGGTGAACCGGACATTGGTCACACGCCCGCGCTGCACGTACTCGCGTGCGCGCGCGATCGTTTGCGGGTCGAAGGAACGGCGTAAGTCAGCGGATTCGAAAAACATCGGAATCCGCTGACTTTACGCACCGCAGGCGGCGAGCCCCTGCGCTTACGGCATTCCTCGCCCCACATGCGGCGTGCCGCCGCCCATCATGGGGTTGGTCGTCGTCGCTTTACGCGATCCCGTGTGCGTGCCGCCCGAGAAGGCGGTGACCACGTTGTCGCCGGCGGCGAGCGTCGATCCACTTACCGGCGTAACCGCCGCCTGGGTCGAGGTAACCAAGCCAACCGTGACCTGCACGCGCTGCACCTTGCCGTCGCGCCGCACCATCACCGATGCGTTCTCACCCTGCGTTACGCTCGAGCCTGCGCCGGCAGCGCTGCCGCCCCATGGCGAGGTGCTCGTGGCGGCCGTGCCGGCCGTGCCGGCCGTGGGGGTTTTAGCGCTTGCGGCGTGCACCGCGGTCAGTGGTACGACCAACGCGTTCGGCGCGCTTGCCGTAACGATCGTCGCGTTGGCGGTCATGCCGGGGAGCAATTGTCCGCTCGGGTTCTTGACGTCGACCACGACGTCGTAGGTGACCACGTTGTTGACGGTCGTTGGGTTGATGCGCACTTGCTGCACCGTGCCGTGGAACGTCTGCGTCGGGTACGCGAGCACCGTGAAGTCGACGTTGTTGCCGGCCTTCACGCCGCCGATGTCGGGCTCACCGACGTTGATGTCGACTTCCATCTGACCGAGGTTCTGCGCGATCAGGAAGAGCGTGGGCGTCGACAACGAGGCAGCGACCGTTTGACCGACCGACACGTCGCGCGCCACGACCGTGCCGTTCACCGGCGAGGTAATGATCGTGTTCTTGAGGTTGATCGTATCTTGCGAAACCGTCGCGGCGGCAGCTTGCACGGCGGCCTGGGCGGCCTGCGCGCTTGCGGCTTGCGCCTGCGCGGTCGAACCGTTCTCTCCGATCGTCGCCTGACTGGCCTGCGTTTGTGCTTGCGCTTGAGCGTATGCAGCCTGGGCTTGCGCTACCGCTGCATTGTCTTGTGCAACCGCCGATTCATCGGACTGAACCGTTGCCTGCGCGATGTACCCTTGCGAAAGCAACGACTGGTCGCGCGTGAGTTGCTCCTGCGCGAGCGTCAGCACGGACTGCGCTTTGGGAATGTTGGTTTTCGCCGCGTTCGCAGCCGCGACTTCCGCGTCGGCATTCGCCTGAGCAACCGTCACGCCCGCCCCCGCGCCGCTCGCATTTGCACCGGCTTCGGCAGCCTGTGCCTGCGCCTGCGCAAGATTGGCTTGCGCCTGACTTAGCTGCGCTTGGATCGTGCTCGGATCGATGCGCGCCAGCACTTCGCCCTTCGTCACCTTCGAATTGTAATCGACGTCGAGTTGCGAAATGGTGCCGGACACCTGCGTGCCGACCGAGATGCTATTTTGCGGATTGACGGTGCCCGACGCGGTCACCGACTGGGTGAGCGTCTGCTGAACGACCGGCGCGGTAACGACCTGCACCGCACTCTTGCTGCGCGATACGATCGTGCCTGCGACCAGGCCCACGATCGCAAGCGCTGCGAGCGCGATGAACATCCACCGCGGCACCTTGCCGATGAACCGCCGAACGGTATTTCCCAGGCCGCCGAGCGTCCCGGGGAGTGGCATCGATTGAGCTGACATTGCGAATTCCTCCGCTATCAGCATAGGCAAGCGTCCTGACGGGCCACGGTTATTTCGGTTAGGGTGGCATGAGAGGGCCAAACGATTAGAGGCAGTCTCCATATAGGGACTGAGCGCACCGTTTGCAATCGTAAATATTGTGCTAGGTTTGTTCCATCCGCGGGCTGGTCGGTCCGCGCTCATTCTTTGCTGCACTCTTGGAGAGGGAACGACGTTCTTGAAAAAATCCACTATCGGCGTTCTATTGGCGATTTCGCTTGCCGCGTGTAGCGGCGGCGGGATGTCGCCCGTTACGCAACAATCATCACCCCTAAACCCTGATCTCGCGATGAATTACAAGGCCGCGTGCGACGTGGCACAACCGGCGGGTTATGACCGCTGCTTCGCGCTCGTTCGGACCGATATCGGTGGAGCGCCCAACGCCGTGGTCGGCAAGCGCGACGACGCCACCGGCGGCACGCCGACCGGTTCCGGCCCGTCGCAGTTGCAGGCGGCCTACGATTTACCGTCGAGCTCGGCGGGTTCGGGTCAAACCGTTGCGCTCATCGAATCGGGTGACTACCCGACCGCGCAGGCCGACCTCAATACCTACCGCGCGCAGTACGGCCTGCCCGCTTGCGGCAGCGGCTGCTTCACCAAAGTGAGCCAGACGGGCTCCACGACCAAGCTTCCGGCCGAAGACGCGAGCTGGGCGGAAGAGAGCGCGCTGGACATGGATATGGTCAGTGCTGTTTGCCCGAATTGCCACATCCTGATGGTCGAAGCAACCTCGGCGACCAACGCCAACCTCGCAGCGGCAACCAACGAAGCGGCGACGCTCGGAGCGACCGAAATTAGCAACTCCTACGGCGGCAGCGAATCGGGTGCATCGAACTCGGCGTACAGCCACGCCGGCATCGTGATTACCGCCAGCTCCGGCGACAGCGGCTATGCCGGCGGCGTCGAGCAGCCCTGTTCGTACGCAACAGTCGTCTGCACCGGCGGTTCGTCGCTAAAGGCGGCAAGTAATGCGCGCGGATACACCGAGACGGTGTGGAACGACCTCTCGATCGGCGACGGCGCTGCCAGCAGCGGCTGCAGCAAAGACGTCACGAAACCGTCGTGGCAGACCGACACCGGCTGCACCAAGCGTTCTGAATCGGACGTATCGTTCAGCGCGGATCCCGAGAACGGCGTTGCCGTGTATGACAGCACGGCGTACGAAGGATACTCGGGATGGCTCGAGTTCGGCGGCACCAGCGTCGCGTCTCCGGCGATCGCCGGTGTTTATGCACTCGCCGGTAATGCATCGTCGCTCGGAGCGAATGCAGCGCAGCGGATCTGGAACGACAAGGGCACGGGGCTGTGGGCCGTGACCAGCGGCAACAACCTGTCGGGACGCACCAAGTGCGGCACGGCATATCCGTACATCTGCACCGCCGGAACCAATGACGACGGCGTGTACAGCGGGCCGACCGGATGGGGAACGCCCGACGGTGTAACCGACTTCTAAGCAACTCCAACGGCAACGTAAAGAGCGCTCTCCCTCACGGGAAGCGCTCTTTTGCTTTCATTGTTATGCGTGTTGGGTACGCTGCGCTCATGAACATTGGTATCATCGGCGCAGGTCATATCGGCGGAACCCTGACGCGGCGCTTTCGCGCGCTCGGTCACAACGTCAAGGTGGCGAACTCGCGCGGTCCGCAAACGCTTGCCGACTTAGCGTCGGAAACCGGAGCCGAAGCCGTGGATGTCCACGACGCGGTGCGCGACGTCGATTTGATCGTGGTCACGATTCCCGAAAAGAACGTTCCCAAGCTTCCCGACGACCTGTTTGCCAACGTCGGTCCCAACGTCATCGTGGTCGACACCGGAAATTATTATCCGCAACAGCGTGACGGTCGCATTTCCCTGATCGAAGACGGCATGGCGGAAAGCCGCTGGGTCGAACGCCAGATCGGTCACGCCGTGATCAAAGCGTTCAATAACATTTACGCGCAGCATCTGCTGCAAAACGGCAAACCGAAAGGTACGCCCGGGCGAATTGCACTACCGGTATCGGGTGACGACACCGAAGACAAAGCGACGGTGATGCAGTTGATCGATGAAATCGGTTTCGACGCCGTCGACGCCGGAAGCCTCGACGATTCCTGGCGCCAGCAACCCGGTACCCCGGTGTACACCAAAGACCTCGACGCCGCCGCGCTGCGTTATGCGTTATCCCAAGCCACGCGAGAACGAACGACGGCCTGGAGAGCGGCGTAGACCGTTAGATCGTGCGCCGGCCTTCGATGGCGCGTGAGAGCGTCATTTCGTCGGCGTAGTCGAGATCGGCGCCGATGGGAAGGCCGTAGGCGAGTCGGCTAATCGTCGGCGCGAGCGGCTGCAGCAAACGCGAAAGATACAGCGCCGTTGCTTCGCCTTCGGCGTTGGGATTGGTCGCGAGAATGATTTCATTCGGGGATTCAACGGCGATGCGTTCGACCAGCTCTTTGACGCGCAGTTGCGCGGTGCCGATGCCGTCCATCGGGGAGATCAGACCGCCCAGCACGTGGTAGCGGCCTTTGAACGCGCCGGTGCGTTCGATCGCGTAGATGTCTTTGGCTTCGGCGACGACGCAGATCGTTTTGGCATCGCGTAGCTCGTCGGTGCAAATCGTGCACGGGTCTTCTTCGGTCAGCGAAAAGCATACCGAACAAAAGCGCACTTTGTCTTTGACGGCCAGGATCGCTTCTGCAAGCGAATGCGCTTCGTGGCGCGGGCGGTTGAGCAAATAAAAGACCAACCGCGCGGCGGTTTTCGGCCCGACGGTCGGGAGTTTGGAAAACTCGTTGATCAGCGCTTGCACGGGGCCGGCGACGGCGCCGCTCGGTGTGGGCATCCGTCTACATCAGGCCGGGGATACGCATGCCGCCGGTGAGGCCGCCCATGCGCGACTGCGTCTTGTCGTTGGCTTTGGTAAGCGCATCGTTGACGGCGACGGTCACGAGATCTTCGAGCGTTTCGATGTCATCGGGGTCGACGGCGTCCTTACCGATCTTGATCGACTTCATGCGCTGATCGCACGTCATCTCGACGGTGACGATGCCGTTGGCGGCGCTGCCTTGCACCGTGGTGTTGGCAAGCTCTTCTTGCGCCTTCACCATTTCGGACTGCATTTTTTTGACTTGCGCCATGAGTTGGGCTTGGTTCATGTCCATCCGTTTCGGCAGAGAGTGGCGATTTCTTCTGCCCTTCGACAGACTCAGGGTAGGGCTGGTTGAGGTGGGAGGCGGGTGGGATCGTAGGGGGCTGGGGCGTTTCGATGGTGTCGACCGACAGACTGATACCCTGATCGGTTCCGGGTTCGATTCCCGGGCGCTCCAGTGCAACGATCCACCCGGCGTTGCACAGCGCCTTTTGGTGTGTTAGGGTCAGGGGGGTATCAGTCTGCCGAACACATCGAAGCGCACGGGGCGTCGCAATTGCGGCGCCTCGTTCTTTTATTTGATGCGTTCGTTGGCGTAGCCGAAGAGCTCGTCGGCGGTTTCTTCGTCGGGCGACCCTTCGAAATGCGCTTCGCGCTCCTGCGCGTTACTGGAGGACGGTGCGCCGCTATCTTCTGCATTGCGAGCGGCCCCGGATTCGAGACGAACTTTGAGGTCGCTGCCCAGGACGTCGGCGATCGCCGTCTCGATGAGTTTGACGTGATCTTTGAGGATGTCGGCATCGAACTTCGTGCGCAGCTTCAAAACGGCGGCGTTGCCGTCGATCGCGTCGAGCATCGCGCCCGAGAGCGGCGCGCGCAGCGGCGGGCGTTCGGATTCCACGCGGCCACGAATCGTGGTCCAGGCGGCGCGGAGCTTCTGAATCGTGATTGGGCCATCGCCCTTCGACTGCGCCTTCGGCGCGCTCAGGGTGACAGAAGGCGGAGGCGGCGCGCTCAGGGGCATGTCAGAAGAGGGCGGGGCGCCCTTCGAGACGCGCTCCGCGCTCCTCAGGGTGACGGGGGGAGGCTCAGCGCTCCTCGCGGGGACGGGGGGAGGCTCAGCGCTCCTCGCGGGGACGGGGGAGGCTCGGTGATCCTCGCGGGGGCGGGGGTTGGTTCGGTGTTCCTTGGGGGGGCGGGCGCTTCTTCGGATTCGAGCATGAAGCGCAGGAGCGCGGTTTCCAGTTCGAGGCGGGGGTTGCCGCCGATGCGGGCGAGGGACGCGGCGTCGGAGAGGACGCGCAGCGCGCGGACGATCGTGGGCTGACCAACGTTTTGCGCGCGCGCCGTGGCGCGCTCGGCGTCTTCGGGTGCGAGGTCGCGGGCGAGCAGTTCGGGGTCGATCCGTGCGACGAGCAGGTTACGAAACTGCGCGATCAGCGCGCGAATCAGTACCACCATGTCGGCGCCGGCGTCGCTGGCTTCTTCGATGGTGCGCAGCGTCTGCGAAGCGTGCTGGGCGAGAACGGCGTCGATGATGGCATTGGCAAAATTGCGGCCGGTTGCGCCGAACGCCAAGTCGATAATACCGTTCGTGATCGCACCGTCGGCGAAAGCGGCGGCTTGTTCGAGCATCGTGAGCGCGTCGCGCAGTCCGCCGTCGGCGCGGTAGGCGATCGCCGCAAGGGCGTCGTCGTCGATCGCGATGCCTTCGTAGCGCGCGATCTCGCGCATCCGCTCGATCATCACCGGAATCGTGATGCGGCGAAACGCGTAACGCTGGCAGCGTGACAGTATCGTGACGGGCAGTTTCTCAGGTTCGGTCGTCGCGAGAATAAAAACGGCGTGCGCGGGCGGTTCCTCAAGCGTCTTTAAGAACGCGTTGGCACCCTCTTTGGTAAGCATGTGCGCTTCATCGATAATGTACACTTTCATACGCATCGACGACGGGGCAAATTTGACCGCGTCGCGCAACGCGCGGATCTCGTCGATTCCGCGATTGCTGGCCGCGTCGATCTCCAGCACGTCGAGTGCCGTGCCGCTGAGCATCGCGACGCAATTTTCGCACGTGTTGTCGGGATGCGCGGTCGGGCCATGTTCGCAATTGATGCAGCGCGCCAAGATCTTCGCGGCCGACGTCTTGCCCGAGCCGCGCGGACCGGAAAAGAGGTAGGCGTGCGCGAGCTTTCCGCCTTCGATCGCATGGGTCAGCGTGCGGACCACCGCGTCTTGGCCGACAAGATCGGCAAACGATTTGGGGCGCCAGGTTCGATAGAGGGACACCCGGCCAGATTCGAGGCGGCTGTTTGGTTCGGCCTGCCGCGGGGTATGTTAGACTTACACACAGGGGAGGCTTATAGCTCGTCGTGGATTTTCGTTCCGCACTCCAAGAGAAGTTCGGTTTCGAGCGCTTCTATCCAGGTCAAGAAGAAGTCGTGTCTCGCGTTATGTCGGGACAGGATACGCTTGCCATTCTCGCGACCGGAGCGGGCAAAAGCCTGACCTACCAGCTCCCCGCACTCTTGCTCGACGGTACAACCGTCGTCGTTTCGCCGCTGATCGCGCTGATGAAAGATCAACTCGACATGCTCAGCGAGCGCGGCATCACCAACGTGGTGGCCCTCAATTCCACGCTGTCCGAAGATCAGGAAGCGCGCACGCGCGAGCGTATTGCGGCCGGCGGCGTCAAGATTGCCTACACGACGCCTGAGAAACTGGAAGATCATTCGTTTCTCAACCTCTTGCAATCGATCGACGTGCCGCTCTTCGTCGTAGACGAAGCGCACTGTATCTCGCAGTGGGGGCACGATTTCCGGCCGGCCTACCTCGCCCTGGGATCGGTGATCAAGCGCTTGAAGAATCCGACCGTGCTTGCGCTCACGGCCACAGCCACGCCCGCGGTGCGCGAAGATATTCTGCACCAGCTAGACATCGAGACGGTCAAGCCGATCGTCAAGGGATTCGATCGGCCGAACCTGCAGTACGAAGCACGTAAGGCCGACAAAGAACCCGACAAACTCAAGATTCTCCAGTCACTGTTCACCGGACCGAGCGCGCTCGAAGGCACCGGCATCATCTATACGGCGACGATCAAGAACGCACTGGAAGTGCAGAACTTTCTGACGCAGACGCTCGACATCCCAACCGCCGTCTATCACTCAAAGCTGCACAAAGAAGACCGCACGCTCGTCCATGAGTGTTTCATGAACGAGACGATTCGCGCCGTGGTCGCGACCAATGCGTTTGGCCTGGGAATCGACAAACCGAACATCCGGTTCGTCGTGCACTACGATCTGCCCGGTTCGCTTGAAGCCTACACCCAGGAAGCCGGCCGCGGCGGACGGGATGGATTACGCTCGCGATGCATCCTGATCTATCGCATGAGCGATACGCGCGTGCAAAACTACTTCTTGACCGGCAAATATCCCGACATCGAGGAAGTGCAGCGCGTGTTCGGGACGATCGAAGTGTTTGGCGATCAGAGCGGCGGCGTGTCGATGACGGATCTACGTAAGATTCTGCAACTGCCGCTGACCAAACTCAAAGTGATCCTCGCGCTGCTCAAGAAGTCCGGCTACATCGAGTCGAGCGGCAAGTCCGCGTACGGTCTCACCGAAGCGGTCCGCAAGAACCGCGAGTTGGTGCTCAGCCTGGCAAACTACGAGACCAAGAAGTCGTACGACCAGTCGAAGCTCGCGATGATGCTGCAATACGCGGAGGTCACGTCCTGTCGCCGCCGGTTCATCCTCAATTACTTCGGCGAGGATTTCGAGACGGCGAACTGCGGACGCTGCGATAATTGTTTGCGAGCGGCTGCGCGCGCGGTCATCAGCGGAATGCATGATGCACCGGCGGTTGGAAAGTCGACGGGCCCGTTCAAGATCGCGGACGTCGTGATGCATCCCAAGTTCGGCACCGGGACGGTCGAGCGGGCGGAAAAAGACCTGGTCACCGTGCTCTTCCCGAGCGTCGGATATAAAACACTTCTCGCCACGGCGGTATCTCGAGGAGAAGCGGCGAAAATCGCCTGACCTTGCGTCTGCGATCTGCTGCTGCGATCATCACGTTTCTGTGCGGCGCCGCCTTATGCGGCGCTGTTTCCGTACGGGCGCAAACCACGCCCGAACCGACGGCAACCCCGTTCGCACAGCCGCTGCTCACGCCGGGCGCGTCACCATCGCCGGGTGCAAGCGCATCGCCCGGGGCGAGTGTAACGCCGTCGAACTCGCCGTCACCCACCCCAACGCCGACGCTTCCGCCGATCACCGTCACGCCGCAAGCCGCATTCGTTCCGGTCGGCAGCGCGCAAACGCTGACGATCAACGGTTCGCTCGGCGCGCTCACCGCCACGGTGGCGGCGCCGACCATCGTCTCACTCGCCATCGACCAGGATGCGCGCACGATCACGCTGGGCGGCACGGCACCCGGCTCGACGACGATCACGGTCACGGATTCGCGTGGTGTAAGCACGACGTTCGGCGTCCGCGTTGCCTATAACGCCGGTACGCTGCCGGGCTCGCTTACGCTGCGCGTCACCGGAGATCCGGCCAGCCGCGATTACCTCCGCGATCTCGTTCAGCGCACGATCGTCCGAGCGACCAAGACGCTCCCGGGCGCGCAGATCGTCGTTTCGCCCGACGACGTGAACCTGGGCGGCGACCTCGATCAAGACATGGTCGCCGCTGTCGACGTGCCCGTGCTCATTCAAGGCGAGCAGTACTTTAGCGTCAATGGAACCGTGCACGTAACGATCGAGAACGTCGCGGTGCCGCGCATCTCGCCCGACATCCTGATGGTCAGCGACTTTCCCGAGAAGCTAACCGAAAACGGCATTCTCTTTAGCGCAGATTTGCGTCACGAAGTGCCCTCGCGCTTTCTCTATTTCCATTACAATCCACCCGGGCAACCGGACCGGCGCATCGTACTCGTCGCGGAAAATCATTCGACGGAGCCGGCGACCGTCCAGTTCATCAGCGGACGCGGCGGCCCGAGTAAATACGAGATGGAAGCCGGACACACCGCGACCAAAAATTTCTTGGTCGATGTGGTGCAGAACCAGGGACACTTACTGCAGATTCCGGGCAATTCGACGATGGTGATCGGCCAGCAAGACATGCCGGCGGGCACGATCGTAACCGATCTGCTGCAGTTGCGCGTGCTCCAAGGCGTCGCCGCGATTCATCTCACGCTCGTCGCGCAGAACGCAACCGAAGATCCGGCCGAGGCGCTGCTTTCCGGAAAGCTCTTGACCAGCACCGTCAAGCACGCGCGCGGCATCTACACGATCCCCGAGTTTCACTTTGCAACGCAGTGGAATGTCAACGATGCCTATCTCGAGTTGCCGATCGGACAGATTCCGCTGCCGAACACGCTCGCCGGCGAAGCGTTGTCGGGCGACTACGGCGTACTCGAATCGTTTGTGGTCAACGTGCAGAACCCGCTCTCGACGCCGCAGCGCATCGCGATCTACGAGAATCCGCGCGGCGGCCACGCGACCGGCACGTTTCTGATCGACGGCGTGCTGGTGCAATCGCACCAAGTGCCGCCGTTCTCGCGCTATAAGATCCGCCAGTACGTCGTGCCGGCCAAAGGGTTCGTGCGCGTGACGATCGTGACGATGCCCGAAGCCGGCTCGAGCTATCCGCTGCACTTGATCTTCGCGCCCGACGACGGCTCCGTGGCGCCCGGCGCGCCCGGCTCGCCGGTTTATTAACTTCGGCTACTTTTTTCCAAGGAACCGCACCCTCGCGTTGCAAAGAACCGCGCAATCGGTACGGAGGATTGCAACGTGGCTCAAGGGTGTGGGCAGCGGAGCCTGCGTAGTATCGCAGGCACCATCGGTATTCTCGCGGCGCTTGCCGCATGCGGCGGCGGAGGTGGCGGCACGCCTCCCGCGGGCGGCACAACGCCGACCCCGATCAATACGCCTACGACGACCCCGCCGACGACGAACGCGAGCGGCGTCGTGGTCGACGACGCCAATGGAAGCCCGCTCTCGGGCGTCAGCGTCAAGCTGATGCCGTGGGCGCCATGCGGCGCGACGCCGGCGCCAACGTCGATCACGCCGGAGAGCGACGGGTGTCCGACCCCGCTACCGTCGCCGCAAGCCACGACCGACGCGCAGGGGCGGTTCACGCTCAACGGCGCTCCCGACGGTCATTACCTGCTGGTGATCGGCAGCGACACGGTTTCGACGCCGCCGCCCGGGCTATACGCCTTCGACGTGCAATCCGTGCGCTTCAACGCCGACGCCTGCGCCGTTCACGGTGCAAGCAACGGTTCACGACAACGTCATGCTCACGGGCGGAACGCAAGTGCTCGCCGCGCCGACGATCCCGCCGATCCCGACGATCACGCCGAAGGCGTGGGAGACCAACGGCGACTATCGCCTCGCCAAGCTCGATCCCACGCTGGAAACGCCGTGCTACATCGCCTGGCAATACCAGCGCGGCACCCGCGGCCTACCGCTCGGCACAATCGACGAATGGCTAATCGAACAAGTGCGTGGATTGAATCTAGCAAATCAAACCGCATCAGCGAACGGCGTAAAGTATTTGACGAGCGGAGGCTTGCTAAGATAACGGCGGAACTACCTGCGATGCATCGCTAGTTAACACTTACGCCTTTTCAACACGTATCAGTGCCCTGGGCAACCGATCCGCGGACGCTGTGGTTTGCTGGCCAATATGCGATCTATAGTGCGTTCGGTGGAACGAACAACGAGGCCGACGGCCTGGCGGAGTTTCCCATCGACCCGCGCAGCTTTGTCGATCCGAATATTCCAACGTGGCTTTAGTTCACGGTCAACGACCCAATCTGCATGACGTGTTGATACGGCAAACAGGTTACGGCTATATCACCGGCGGTGACGGCGTAGATAAAGAGCAAGATCGTCCCCGGCGCCGTGCGGGTGAGTGACACCTTCGTGATCCCTGTTAATTGGTCGTTTGCCGTTGTCACCGCGCCTAGCGCAGAAGTGGTAACGACCGTCGCGAAATTGTTCCCTATGCTCTGAACACCGAACCCGGCGACATAAGACTGAAGCCCGGACGAGCCGCATGGATCTTCAACCTCGTAGACCCAATTCGGCAAGCCGGTGAAGCCGCAGGAGCCGCCGACTGTTACGATCCCGCTACCGGTGCCTGATGTGGGATCATAAACGCAGCCGTTGATATCTACATTCGCGAGCCCATGGTCGATGATCGGCGTGGTTGGGCCATCGGTAACCGCAAGCTGGCAGGTTCCGACGGCCCCTCCAGGCTGCACGACGAGCATCGCTTCGACGCCCGAACTTGCCGGAAGCCATCCGACCTCGCTCGCGATTGTACCGTTGCAAGTGTTCAGCGAGCCGCCGTCGATGTTATACGACTTACTCGTTTGGCTTGGTTCGTAGACGATCATGCCGACGGTATCGGCGGTGGGGAGAACGGGGGCGAAATTTGCGTCGGTGAAGCAGCCGGTGGCGTCGGTGTAGATGCCGTTTGCGTGGGCGAAGGTTTGGACGAACGATGGAAGCGAGGTGAGCGGATCGGCTGCGCCGCTCGTCGTCAAGGCTGCCGCATAGCAGCCCGTCGTTATCGCGCTTGCGGTTGCGCCGCCGAGCATCGTGTTGACGAGCGCGCCGACGTCGAACGGCGAGCGCGACACCGCGATCGTGTTGGTTCCCGTCGCCATCGTGATCTGCTCCGGCCAGCTCGCCATCGACTGCGTCACGGTGACGCCGAGCGTCACGCGTTCGCCGTATTGATCTTGAACGACGAGAGCGCACGTTCCCGGACCCACGGGCGCAATCGACAGACTTGCGTTCGCGGGGACCTTCGACGGCGACGCGGGATACGAGCCCGCGGTGGCCGTCGCCGTAACGATGCCGATGCACGGACCGCCCGCCGAGAGCAGAAGCCGCTCGCTGTCGAACGTCTTGGTGAACGCAACGGTCTGCGCGCTCTGACCGACGGTGAGCGTGAGCGCGTTTTGCGACGCGGTGAGATCGCCCATCACTTGCACCGTGACGGTGCCGCCTTGTCCGTACTCGTCCTCGACGGCGACGGTGCACATTCCGCCGTCGTGCAAAACGGGCGAGAGCGAAAACCACGCGGGCGGATCGTTCGGATCGCCGGCGGGCCACGTGTACGGCGCGAACGGCGGCGGCACGGGCAATGCCTGAGCTTGCGCGAGCGGGCTAGGTGCGCCATAGGGCCACGGACTTGCAAAGACCGCCGGCGCGGCACCGGTGTCGGACGCAATCGTTTGACAGGGCGCGCCGTTGCTCGCCGAAGCATACCAGTGGTAGTAACCGTATTCCGCAGCTTTGAACCTAAGCGGGCTCGCATCGCTCGTATCGTGCGCAAGGAGATAGGTCGGCGAAACGCGCGGCACGTTCGGCGTCGGTGTGGCGCCCGGTGCGGCGACGCCCGCAACGTCGGTACGGCAGGGAAACGTCAGCGTCGCCGTCGCACCCTGCGGGCTGGTAAACGTTAGCACGATACCGCCTGGCGGACACGCGGGTTGCTGCGCGATCACGGCAAACGCCGGGTTCTCTTGCGCATCGAGCGATGGATAGTTTGCAAGGCCGGTCGCATAGCCTGCGCTGCTGAGAAACAACGCGAACGGCGGCTTACCGAAATGCATCTCCGCTAGGCTCGTTACGCTGGATACGGGCATCGTCGTCGCCGGCGCGACCGCGCCCGGCGCATTCGGGCGTCCGCTGTACACGCGCAGCGTGAATCCCGGCGCGGTTCCCGGTTGCGGCGCGAAGACCAGCGTCGCGCCGTTGCCGCTGCTGGCGGCGATCGAACGCGCCGCCGCCAGATCGGCTTGGACGTCGTCGACCGCGCCGCGCAGCGCTCCGGGCTGCATCGCACGCACCCAATAGCCGCCGGCCGCGAGCAGCATCAACGTGATCGCGACGGCAACGATCAATTCGACGGTGGAAAAAGCCGCTTCGCGCGCGCGCATGCACGGGCAAGTGCCCCGCTCGCGGCTCCGGAGGACGCGTTATGCCTGTTGCAATGCCAGCACGTAAGCCGCGATCATATCGCGCGCACTGTTGCGCCACGCGAAGCGCTCGATCGAGGCCATACGCACGTTCGACGCGCGCGCATCATCGTCGCCGCCCAGTGCCGCACGCAGCGCGTCGACCCAACCCTGGACGCCGTCCAGCGGAACAACACGTCCGGCATCACCGACGATTTCGGGTAGCGACGAGCAATCCGACACCACGACCGGAACGCCGGCGCATAGTCCCTGTGCGGCCGCGTAGCCAAAACCTTCGTAACGCGAGGGCATCGCAACCACCGCCGCGCTGCTGTAGAGCGCCAAGAGATCCTCGCGCGCGACGTAACCGCGAAACTCCACCCGGTCGTCAACCTCCAGCATCCGCGCGGTCTTGAGACACTCGTCCTGATAGGGCGTGTACGGTCCCACCGCTACCAGGCGCGCATCGTCGAGAAACGGCAGCGCGTTCACGATCGTCTCCAAGTTCTTGCGCCGTTCCACGGTACCGACGACGAGAATCGTCCGGCCGTCACCACCCTTGCGCTCGAGGTTGCCAAAATCGGCGGCCACGCCCGGATAGACAACGCGCACGCGGTCGCTGCCGAGCTCGGGCATCACCTCGAGAAGCTCGCGGCGCGAGAAGGCCGAGTCGACGGCAATCGCCGCAGCGCCGCGATAGCGATCCACGGAGAAGCGGCCAAAATAGTAGCGCGCATACGGGCGCGCATGCGCTTGCACGCGCAGCCACGCAACGTCGTGAACCGTGACAACGTACGGGATCGTCAGCCCGAGCGGCACGGTTCCCGAGGCGCAATGCAACAGATCCGGCGCGCACTGGCGCGTGCGTTGCGGCAAGAGTACCTGATCCCAGAACACGCGGCGATCGAAGCGCCACGGGTCGAGTTTTGGTTCGCACAGCCCGACGACATCCTCGCCCAGCTCGCGCAGCGCCTCGATCAAGCCACGCACGTATTCACCGATTCCCGTTGCGGTGCCGACGGCCAATTGCGCGTCGATGGCGATCTTCATCGAAGGGCTCGCTCGAGCTCCGCTATCATCTGGGCATGCGGATCCAGCACCATCGCTTGACGCAAGTACGCGACGGCTCGCGCGCGGTGTCCCGTTCGCAGCGCAACGAGCCCCAAGCCGCACACCATGTTGCCGCTTCCTGGAGCGACAGCGCGCCCATGCAAAAACTCCGCGCGCGCGACCGTCAAGTCGCCGACGAGGTACGCGTCGTTGGCAACGGCCAAGATGAACCGCGCGTCCAAGGGCGCGAGCGCTTCGGCGTGCCGGTAGTCCGCGATCGCGGGCCGAAGCCGGCCCAGTGAAGCTTTAAGATTTCCGCTGATCCAATAGGAGTTCGCGACAGCATCGGGGTGCGTGCGCAGTTCGATCAGGCGCTCGCGAATACGCCGCTCGAATAGGATCGCACCGGGGATATCGGTTTGCGCTTGCGTTGCGACGCTCTGCTGGAGCGCGTCGATGTCGTCAGCAACAAAGAAATACTCCGACGCCAGGACGTTCTGACCGCGTGCGAGCGCGACCCGTGCAAGCAGTTGATCGCGGCGCGGAGACGCCGGCATGCGCACCGCATAGTGTTCGGCCGCCGTTGCATCTCCATGCGCTAGCGAATATGTGGCAAGGCTGTCTTCTACGTATGCAGCCGGCGCGAGGCGATCGAGCAACTGATACACACGTACGCCGAAGGCAGCGGGCAGATGCGCGATGGGCATGCCGGGCGCTATTGCGCGCGCATACAGAGCTCCCGAAGCAAGTTGCACCACGCCTAGAAGCGCGGCGACGCAGACCACGACCGTAACGACACCAGCCCGCGACAGACGCCGAGCGAGGGTCATTGGCGAACTAGAACTTGACGGTGAAATTGAGGTTGGCGTTGGTCTGAGTGAGCGCGTTTGACGGGATCAAATTATCCTGATAGTGGTACTGACGCGCCGAGAGCGAGATCGCGCTCGCGCTCTTGGGAAGTTTGAACGTCAGTTGCGCGCCGTAAATCGTATTGTTCGCATCGATGCCGTTCAAACCCGGCGCGCCATAGGCCCCGAGCAAATGCTGCGTATCGTACTGCAGGTTTGCCGTCAGCGAACGCGTGACCGGAACCGTCACGCCGGTCGCGATCGTATGCGCACTCACGTCGGCATACGCAGGGACGAAAACCGGGAGTGACTCGCCGCCCAGTGCAAGCGATTGCGCCGGGCTCGAGAACGCCGGCTGCGCCAGCGTTACGTTTTCCAGGGCGCTGGACACATCGACGCCAAGATCACGATGTCCGGCCCGCACATCGATGGTCGCACCCGCGGCGAGCGAACGGTCGTCAAAGTTTGGGCTAGGGTTTTCCGTTTCGCCGGCTTGCGCATGCGGCGAAAAGCGCACGTGTCCCAGCCGTGCGGGAAGCGCCACGCTCGCGGTACGCAAGTCGAATGGTGCCGCCGGGTCGCCGCCAAGCGAAAACGCCGCCGGCTGCGCTCCGCTTACGCGCAGACCGTTCAAATCAAATCGCCGGCTCAGCGGGGCATCGGTCGCGATCGGGTCGGCACTCTGATAGTATTCGACGACCGCCGGGCGCAGATTGGCCGCGACCGATTTCGGCAGCGCCGTTTTCTCTCGCTCGCGCGGCGGAGCATACGCGGCATCACCCAGGTTCACCACCGGCGCATCGAAATTCGCGGTCGCGATCAAACTTGGGTCGAGGACCGGAAGCGGTAGCTTCGCCAGCTCGACGGAGGCACTGGGTTGCGGGTTGAAGCGCAGCGCGAGATTACGTAGCGGAGATTCGGCATCCGAGTCGCCTGAGACGGCGCTAAACGATGCGAAGCGATCGGTCGATTCGCCGAACAGTTTTGCGAAGAGCCGCGCGCCCAGGTCCACGCTACGCGGATGAAAGCTCGTCACCGCCGCCGAGGCAACACCGCACCAAAGCACTGCGCTCAGTGCTCCTATCTGCAGCGCGCAGAACCAGCGGCGCATGATTCCTCCGTCAGGCAGCCCCGCCCGAAACGGGCGGACTGACCACTTATACCCGGATTACCCCGGTGCCTTCGTCCTCTAAATATCGGCGGGCGATGAGCAAAGCTGCATAATCGTCGACCGGCCCGGGTGGAAGCTGCATCCCCAGCGGAATCAGACGGCGCCACCCTCGGGGCGGATGGTCGGCGAAGTAAAGCGAGCGAGCCCTCAGTGTGGTCTCGCGCTCGTCGACATAAGCGATATCCAGCCCAAACGCGACCAGCCGCGAAGCCACTTCCGCCGCGTTGGTTCCCTTGCCGACCGCGACCCGCGCGATCGCATAACGTTCGGTCAGCGCGCGGACCCGGTCGCTAAAGCCTTCGAGCGGTTCGATCCCCAGTTCGAGCGACCGGCCATGGTCGTCAACGACGGCGTAGCCGACCTTGCGCGTGCCGGGGTCGATGCCAAGGATCATCACTTTTGTTGCACGAGCGTGACAACGATCGGCACGCCCCCGGTATGCGGATAGACGTCCTGCGCCGCATACGCGGTCATCACGTAGCTGCCCTTGCCGCTCGCGAGCATTTTCTGCATTTCGGGTAAGGCCGGATAGACTTGCACGACCTGCACGTTGTCTGCAAGGAACGGCGCAAGTTTGAGCTCCGAGCGAGCCACGCTCGCGACATATTGTTGCAGTTCGTTGATCGCCAGCGCCGGCGTCGCATGCGCGTTGGCGGGAATGACCAACGACTGGATGTAGCCGCCCTTGGCCACGATCAGCGTATCGGCCACCACGTTGAGATCGAAGGTGAGTTGGTCGTCGCGGTAGAGGTTCTGCGGCGACGTGACGATCAGCAAAAGGTCGCTATTGAGCGAAAGATTGGTGATTGCCGGGCTACCAAACTCCTGGGTCAGCTTCTTCTTGATGCCGCCGGGCGGAACGTACGGCTTGAGCCCTCGCGGTGCCCAGGTTTGGTTCATGTACGCGACCGACTCGCGGTAGAATTTATCGATCACCGCCAAGCGCTCGTCGACGGGTTCGCCCTTGCTGATTTTTTCGAAGAACGGCACCATCAACGCGCCGACGGGGATGATCAGCTCGCCGCGGTTGACCTTGGCTTCGAGCGCTTCGCGCTGCGATTCGAGCTGCGAGATCTGCGCGTTGATCGAACTCAAGCGAAAGAACGCCGTGCGAACCTGATTGGACGCGAGCAACGCGACCATCGTAACGCTAAAAGCGATCAGCATGCCCGTTCCGATGGCAACGATCGTCGACGTGTAGCGTGGCCGGATACCAAAGAGCGTCAACCGGCGCCGGCCGACTTGGTGACCGACGCGGTCACCGACGTAGGCGATTCCGCCGGCGACGATCATAATCAGCAGCACCGTGCCGCTACCGCGAATCAGCTCGACGATCATACCGCCGCCGCCCGGCGCAGACGTGCAAGGCCGATTGCCGTGAAGATGATATTCGGCACCCACGCCCAGAACGCAGCGAGCAGAATAAAGGCCTCGGATACGAACGAGAACACCGTAAGGACGATGTAGTACACGAACACGATGGCAACCGCGAAGCCGAAGCCCACGCCGGTCCCTCCGCCACCACGAGCGGCGCGCATGCCGAACGGAATGGCGATGAGCACGAAAACGAAACAAGCGAAGGGCTGCGCCAGCTTCTCTTGATACGTTGTCACGTATTTGGCAAGCTCGCTCTGCGTGAGCTGCCCCGAGCGCACGATCTGCGCAATCTCAGAACGGCTCATGTTCTCCGGATCGTTCTGGCTCAAGCGTTTGACGATGTCGGTTGGCTTTTCGCCGAGGGCCACCTCCTGCTGAGCCACGTGCGGCTCGGCGATCAGGGTACCGTCCGGGTTGAAACGATACAGGCTCGCGTTCTCGAGCACCCACTTGTCGGCCGTGAAGTCGGCGCTGTCCGCGAAAACGATCTGCGTCGCCACGTCGTGCTTGTCGTATTGGATCAGCGTAACGTGAAGCAGCGCCTGCGAGTGCTCCTCGTATGACGTTGCGATCGTGATCTGCTTGCCGCCGCCGGGTAACGGCGCGGACACGGTCAGATCGCGATTGAACGCACTGACGTGATTGATTGCAACGTTCACGATCTGGGTCTGTTGATCGGAGGCAAACGGTGCGACGAACTCCTGAACGAAGAACGTCACGAACGACATCAGCACGCCGGCCGCGAGCAGAGGCAACGTCATACGAATGAAGCTGATGCCGCCGGCCTTCATCGCGGTCAGTTCGCTCTCGCCCGAGAGCCGCTGGATCGCGAGCAGCGTTCCGAGCAAGAGCGCCATGGGAAACACGAAGCCCAGATCCGCCGGCAAACCCCACAAAAACCATTCGATGGCGGCCCACACCGGCGCGTGCTCGGTCGAGACCATGCGGCCGATCGCGAGCAACTGCGTCGCGGCGAAAATAAGCATGAACGCCGACAAGCCGAATCCGAACGGTCCAGCCAGTTCTGCGAGCATATACCGGTCGAGGATCGACAGACGCCCGTAGCGGCGCAGCCGTCGCATGAGCTGGTCCACTACAGCCGAAAACCCTCGCCCAGATAAAACGTGCGCGCGATCGGCGACTCGAGCACGTCGTGCGCCGTACCGGAAACTTCGATGCGCCCGTTGTTCATGATATAGGCGCGATCGACGATCGCCAGCGTTTCGCGCACCTGATGATCGGTGATCAGGATACCGATGCCGCGGTCGCGCAACTGGCGAATCATCGCTTGGATGTCGGCGACGGCGATCGGATCGATTCCGGTGAATGGTTCGTCGAGCAAGAGAAAAGCCGGCTCCATTGCGATCGCGCGCGCGATCTCGACCCGGCGCCGTTCTCCGCCCGAAAGGCTGTCGCCGCGCGAGTTCGTCAGTTTGCGCAGCCCGAATTCCTCGAGCAGTACCGGAAGCCGGCGGTTTTGCTCGGCCCGCGAGACGCCGTTCTGCTCCCAGATCAGTCGCACGTTGTCGGCCACCGACAGTTTGCGAAAGATCGAGTTCTCCTGGGCGAGATAGCCGATGCCGTTGCGCGCGCGCTCGTACATCGGACGGCCGGAGAATTCGATCTCGCGACCGCCGCGATCGAGCACGACGCTGCCGCCGTCGGGTTTTACCAACCCCACCACCATGTAGAACGTCGTCGTCTTGCCCGCGCCGTTGGGACCGAGCAGGCCGACCACTTCACTTTGATGGACTTCGGCGCTCACGCCGTTGACCACGGTGCGGTCGCCGTAGCTCTTGACTAACCCGCGAATCTTAATCGTGCTGTCGTTGTTGTTCATTGCATCCGTGTGTGCGTGAGCGAGATATCGGATTTGAAGTGTCCCGCTGTGGCACGAAAGCCATTTTTGTTTGTGATCACTACATGACCCGTGCCGTAGATCTCTTGGGTCGCATGATCGTAGACGCAGTTGGTCGCATTGAAGCGTCATGCCGGCGTTGTTATGCGCCTTGACGCCGCCGTTCATCGTGATCGTGTTCGCCACCTGATCCAATTCGGCTTTCGGTGCGGCGGCCGTGAGTGTCGCCCCGTTCTTGGCATGAAACGTTACACTCACGTCGTCGAAGGTGACTCGAGCGCTGCCCTGCGCGCCGACGCTTTCGAACGACGCGCCAAGAGATCGTATTCGCGGCGGTTTCCCGTCTGCTGTACGAACCGGACCGGCCGGGTCGACGTGCCATGCCCGTTGATCTTGAGCGAAATACCGGTTGAGGCTTGGGGACGGGCTGGGAGTCGCTCGTCGCGGTGGACTCGACCTTCGGGTTGCACGCCGGCCAGTACGGCGATCAGCGACTGCCGCCACGATCCAGCGCATCATCGGCCGCGCTCCGGCGCGCGCGCGACGGCCAGCGCCAGAGCGCCAGCATGGGGAACAGTAATCCGAAAATAACGACGCTCACGGTATCGATCAGCCCTTGCACGAGAGCAACCCACGACTCCCGCCGCGATCGCCAGCGGCACGAACGTCGGCGTCCGGTGCGGCGCCCGCGAGCTGCTGCGCGAATCGCGCGCGCCAACGCGTACGATCATCCAGGCGAACGCGAGCAACCCAGCGATACCGATCTCGGCGAAAAACGTCAGATACAGACTGTGCGCGTGGAAAGCGGTCGCATCGCCGTCGGGCATACGGACGAGCGGGTAGATCTTCGAGAAGCCGAACGGCCCGACGCCGGTGAGCGGAAAGCGGTCGATCATGCCGAGCGCCGCCTGCCAGATCGAGAGACGCGTATAGTTTTCGCTCGGATTGTGATGCTCGTTGAAAAGCATCAGCACGACCGCGAGCGTCGCCGGCGACGATGCGCCGCGCCGCGCAACGACGCCCCCGCACGGCGAGCGCACGGCGATCAGAAATCCGATTCCGCGCCGCGAGGCCGACCCAGCCCGTGCGCGAGAACGAGAGCAGCATCGCCGCGATCATCCGCCAGCGCACGCGATCCACGCGATCGCGCGCAGCGCGCGCGTTCGTCGCCGTGCGCGCGAGCGCATACGCAGATCGGAATCAGAAAATGCAGATAGCCCGCGAGTTCGCCCGGCAATACGAACGTGCCGACGGCGCGGCCGTTGGCGACGCTGTAGAGCGTCGCCGGCAGTCGCAGCAGCACCATCGCGATCGCCGCGATCGACGCAATGCGCGCCGGTAGAGAGATACGCCCACCAGATCGCCCGCGAGATTCGCGCGCGATCGCCGTAAACGCGCTCGATCTGCGCGTGCCACGCATCGCCATCGGCAAGATGAGACGAAGATCGATCCGTCGCGTCCAGTTGACTCCGAGCACGAGTGACAAGCAGCGCATGCCGCGAACCAGACGCGATCAGCTGCGCGCGCGAGCGTGGGCGCGGGGCGCATGGGCCACGCGACGCCCAGCGGCAAACATCGACCGACCCAGCCCCAGCATCGCGACGATCAAAAGTCCGATCGCGAACCAGCAACGGAATGAGCGAAACGCCGGGAAACGCCACGTTCGTCGAGCGTGATGAAACTCGGGAAAAGCGGGATGCTCGCGAACGCGATCGCGCTCACACGCCGCCTGCCACGCGTCCGTCGCCGTCATCGATTGCCTCGACCACCGCGCGCGCGATCGCCCGCGCACCGCCCGGCGCGCCCATGCGTTCGCGGCCATGCGCGCCCATCGTGGCGCGGCGCGGCGCATCATCGAGCAGCGCGCCCAGTCCCGCAGCCGCCGACGCGACGTCGCCCGGAAGACCTCGAGCGCATCGCCCGAGCAGCCCGTGCTGACGCATCCGATACCATGCGGTCTTGCGATCGCGTTCGCGCTCGAACGCGACGACCGGCACGCCGGCCGCGGCCGCCGCTTCGTTTGCGGTCCCCGCCTGACCGATCACCACGTGCACGCGCGAGAGCAGCGGCCCGATCGATCCGCGCCAAGCGCGCGCGATCGATACGCTCGCCGTCGCGCACGCTGAACGGCATCGCGCGCATCGCCGTGCTCGACGACGCGTAATCCCAGCGCGCCGCAAATAGCTCGATGAAGCGTTGCGGATCGAGCAGCGGCGCGATCGAGAAGCCGCGCCCAGCTGCGGTCGCGATGCCGCGACCCGCGCACGACACGTCGAGCAGAAACGCCCGTCAGCGTACGCGTTCTCGCGGCTTCCGGGAAAGACCGCGATCGCGGGATCGAATCCTTCGACGGTATCGGCTCGGCGCGCGCGTCCTCATCGCCGAAGAGATCGACGATCACGTTGCCCGGGCGCGAGTCGCGTCCACGCCTTGTTCGCGCAGCCGCTGCGCGGTCGGCTCGTCGCGCACGAAGACCGCGCGCGCGCGGCGAAGAACGCTCCGCTCGACCGGTCCGTACGGCGCGACGCGCACGCTTTTGGCCGTGCCGACGTACGTGGTGGGTGCCTGCGACCGCGAGCGCCATCAGCAGGGCGAAGACGTCGCCGATCGCCATGACGCGCGCGATACGCGGCCGCGCGACGCGCGCAAAAAGCGCGCTGGCGCAAGCGTGAGCGCGAGCAACCCACTTCCCACGTCGCGCACGATGTTGCGCACGATTGCCCATCGCGATCAAGCCGCCGCTCGGCATGACCGCGCGCGGCCCGACTTCGCGCATGATACGCACGCGCGGCTGTCGCCGACGAGCGGCAGATGATCGATCGCGATGCTGCGGATCGAGCGCGTGCAGCTCCTGCGCGATGCGATCCGCAATCGCCGCTTCGCCGTGACCGTTCGAGACGAAGAGGATCGTCCGAGCGCTCGCGGCACCTAGGGGCGCCGAGCAACGGCACGAGCGCGAAATCGTCGATCGTGAAACGGCGCGCGCGCTCGTCATCGTACGACATCTCCGTGCGCGAGACGTACTGTCGCGTAGGGGCCCGCGTGTACGATCGGCACGCCGCTCGACCACCTCGGGCTCAAAGATCGTGTCGTGACTGTGCCCGCCCAAGATCAGATCGATGCGCGGCACGCGCTGCGCGAGCTTACGATCGAGCGAAAGCCCCGACGTGCGAGAGCACGAGCAGCAAATCGCCCTCGGGAACGCGCTGCGCGTACGGGTTCGACCGCGTCCCACGGATCCAGAAAGCGCCAGCCGAAGATGCGCTCGTACGGGCTGCCGACGGGGTACTGCATGATCAGCAGGCCGAGCACGTGCACCGTACGTCGCCGTGTGCGAAAGCTCATGCTGCGGATGAACGGCAGCTCGCGCTCCTTGGTGTCGAGCAGATTCGTGCAGATCAGCGGATGGCGCATCTTCTTGGCGCGCGCGCGCAGCAGCGGAAAGAGATAGTGGAACTCGCGGTTGCCGATCGCTTGCGCGTCGTATCCTGCGTCATCGATCTCCTCGACGATCGGCTCGCGCCGGTGATAGACCGTTTGACTGCCGCGCAGCGAGTCGCCGCAATCGAAGAGCAGGCCGGAGCGTTCATCGAGCAGCGCGCGCAAGCGCGGCGACGAAGCCGCGATGATCGTGCATGTCCGAGGTGTGATAGAAGCGGATCAACGTGCCCCGCCTTCGCCAGACGCCACGGCGAACTTCGCGCAATCGACGAGCGCCGACTGCGGGACCGAGCGCCTCGCGCACCGCGTCGAATGCAGGTCTGCTGCGCGGGATCGCGCAGCATGGCCTCCATGCTCTGCCGCCAAACGCGCCGGCGTCGCGTGCGTCCTGAAGAGTTCGGGCACGACCTCGCGTCCGAGAATCAAGTTGGGCAGCGTGATGTAGCGGCCCGGAATAGACGCGGCGCGCGTGCCGCACGAGCACGGGCGCGATGATGTAGAGCGCGACGGCGGGAACGCCGAGCAAAACCGTTTCGAGCACGGCGGTTCCCGAAGCGACGAACGCCGCGTCGGCATCCGCGAGGGCGGCGGCGATGCCGCGCACGATCTGACGCCGCTCGACTTTGCGCGCGCGCGATCGCCCGGCGGATCGTCCTTCGGCCGCATCGTTCGCCGCGCTGAAGACGGCGCGCAGCTGCGGCCGCGACGCGCGCAATGCGCGGATCGCTCCGAGCAGCGCGGGGATGTGATAACTCAGTTCGCCGGCGCGGCTTCCCGGCAGCAGCGCGATCGTACCGCCGTCCGGCGCGGCGTCGGCGCGCTGCGCGCACGCGCGATGTACTGCTCGCGCATCGGATGGCCGAAGAACATGATCGGAAAGCGGTTGCGCTTGTAAAATTCATACTGATGCGAGAACGCCGTCACGGGAACGGTGATCGAACTCACCACGCGCGCCACGCCCTCTTTATCGAGCCATGTCGCCGGCGGATAGAGATACATGATCGCGCCCTGATAGTGCATGACGCGCGCGCAGCGTCTTGGCCAAACGCACGTTGAACGCGCCGAAATCGACGAGCACGACCAGATCGGGTTTGGCTCTCGCAACGTGCAGCCGCCGTACGCCACATCGTCGCAAGCAGCTTGGGAATGCGCGGAATCGCCGCGAGCGGTCCCATGCTCGCCCATCCGGTGTGATCGCGCCACAGTCTGAACCCTGCGCGCGCATGCGCTCGGCGCCGATGCCTTCAAAACGCGCCTGCGGATCGACGCTCGCGGATCGCCGCCGCCAGCAGCGTCGCGTTCAGTTCTCCCGACGCTTCTCCCGTGCAAAGAAATAACGCACGTTTCACGCCATGCGCATTATTTGAGAATGCCGCGTTGCGAGGGCGCTTCGAGGAACGCGATCAGTTCGCGCTCCGGGCTCGGTCGTGACCGCTTCGCCCTTCATCGCTTCGATCGCTTGCGAGACGTTGAGTTTGGGATTGTAGAGAATCTTATAGAATTTTTTGAGTTCGTTGCGATCCTCCGCGCCGAAACCGGCGCGGCGCAAACCAACGGAGTTGAGACCGTACGGTTCCGACGGATTTCCTTCGATCAAGAAGAACGGCGGCACGTCTTTGGTGATCTTGCTCGCGCCGCCGACCATCGCGTAGCGGCCGATGCGCGTGAATTGATGCACGCCCGCCTGACCGCCGATCGTGACGTAATCGGCGACTTCCACGTGGCCTGCGAGCTGCGCGAGGTTGGACATCGTCACAAAGTTGCCCAGCACGCAGTTGTGCGCGATGTGCATGTACGCAAGCAGCAGACAATCGTCGCCGACCTGCGTGACTTGATCCTCGCCCGTCGCGCGCTGCACCGAAACGTATTCGCGCAGCACCGTGCGATTGCCGATCTTCGTATACGCGCGCTCGCCGTGATACTTGCGATCCTGCGAGGCGGCACCGACCGTCGCGAACGGATAGATCTCGCAGTCTTCGCCGATCTCGGTCCACCCGTTCACGACCACATGCGCCTGCAGCAGCGTGCCCTTGCCGATCGCCACATGCTCGCCGACCAAACAATACGGTCCGATCTCAACTCCCCGCGCAATCTTCGCCCCCGGATGCACGATCGCAGTCGGATGAATCATGCTGACGACTCTCGGGGGCCCCACAGCGTGGGGAGCGCGCAGTGCGAAGCACGTAGCGCCGTTGAAACCGGAGGGGTCCCCGGTGTGGGGAGTGGATCACAGATGCAAAACCTTCGCGTCGAGGGTGAAACTGCGCGGGTCGCTCGCGATCGAGAACATCAGTTCTGCGGAGCAGACGAACTGATCGTCGACGCTGGCTTCCGCATGCACCCAGCCGATGTTGCGTTTGTGGCGCTCGAGCGTGACCTCCATCATCAGGCAATCGCCCGGAACGACGGGACGGCGAAACTTCGCCTTGTCGATGCCTGCGAGATACGGCACGCGGCGCGAGAACTCGCCGGGTTCGAGTACGACCGCGCCGCCGAGCTGCGCCATCGCCTCGATGATGTACACGCCCGGAAAGACCGGATTGCCGGGAAAATGGCCTTGAAAGACCGGCTCGTTCGAACGTGAAATATTCTTGTAGCCGCGCGCTTTGACGAACGGATCCAGATACACGATCCGGTCGACGAGCAAAAAGGGTTGCCGGTGCGGCAAGATCTCGATGATCTGCCGGATGTCGATCTCAGCCACGTTTCCTCAATTCGCGCGTCACCCGCGCATGCATCGCATGCCCGCTCTTGATTGCGATGACTTCGCACTGCGGCCACGCGCCGAGCAGAGCGAAATCTCCGATCAAATCGAGCACTTTGTGCCGGACGACTTCGTTCGGCCACTGCAGCGGCTGCATCGGCCCGTCCTCGGCGTAGACCAGCGCGTTGTCCAAACTCCCACCGCGCGCGAGCCCGCGCGCGCGCATCGACTCGACGTCGCGCAGCATTGCGAACGTTCGCGCTCCGGCGATCTCGTCGCGATACCGCTCGGGCGAATCGCTGTGTCGCAATAGTGCGTCCCGATCGGCGCGGGATATTCGCCGACGAAGCGCACGCGAAAGCGCTCCGACGGGCAGCACGATCGACCGCCTTCTCGCCATCGCGAAATTCGAGCGGTTCGCTCGGCGCGAAGATCAAACGACGGCGGCGCGGCTTCCAGGCGCGAGCCGACGGCCTTCGATCGCCGCGATGTACGGGCGCGCACTACCGTCAAGAATCGGAATCTCAGGGCCGGCAGCGCGATCTCCGCGTCGCTTACGCCGAACGCGAGCAGCGCGGAGAGCACGTGCTCGATCGTCGAGATCTTGCACGCCGTCGCGTCCGATGACCGTCGCGAGCGGCGATTCCGACGCATACTCGGCGATCGCGGGAATTCGCACGCCCTGGGCCACGAACGCGACGCCCGATCCAGGCGGCGACGGGCGGATCTCCATCGTTGCGGGCTCGCCTGTGTGCAGCCCCACGCCTTCGAAATGCAGCGGCGCGCGCAGCGTCGCAGCGTTATTCACGCTTGCGCTCCAACGCTTCGCAGACGCGCGAGCATCTTGGGCAGTTTGCGCAGTTCACTTGTTGCGTAATCGTTTCGCGATGATCGCGTGCCGGATTTCCCGAGACCATCGCTCCATCGGCGACATCGCCCCACACGCCCGACTGACCTGCGATCGTCGCACCCGATCCGATGTGCATGTGCCCGCGCGTACCGACCTGCCCTGCGATCTTGACGAAATCGCCCACGCTCGTCGAACCGGCAAAGCCGGTCTGCGCCGCGATCGCGCAATGCATGCCGATACGGCAGTTGTGTCCGATCTGCACGAGGTTGTCGATTTTGGTGCCTCGCCCGACCGTGGTGCTGCCGGTCTGCGCTCGATCGATGCACGTGTTCGCACCGACCTCGACGTCATCGTCGAGCACCACGTTACCGACCTGTGGAATTCGCTCCAGCCGCCCATCGATGAACGCCCAGCCGAAGCCCTCGCTTCCGATCACGCAGCCCGAGTGCAGAATCACGCGCGCACCGACGACGCATCGTTCGTGAACGATTGCATGCGGATGCAGCCAGCTCTCCTCGCCGATTGCGACGTCCGCGCCGACGTGCGCACCCGGTGCGATCGTCGCGCCGTCGCCGATCCGGGCGTTGGCGCCGACGTAGGCGTGGGCGCCGAGATAGACACGCTCGCCGACCACGGCGCCGTCTTCGACGATGGCCGTTGCATGGCGAAACGGGCCGCGCGGGCGTGGCGTCTTGAGCGCGGCCAGAAACGTGGCCAGCACGGCGCGCGCATTCTCGACGATCAGCAACGGCTTGGTGGCGGCGCCTTCATCGATGACGACGTTCGCATCGACGAGCACCGCTACGGCCGCGCTTGCAAGCGCGGCCGCATAGTATTTCTCGTCGGTGGCAAACGTCAGCGCGTCACCGGAGGCGTCGTCGACCGCGGCGACGCGCGATATCGCAACCGTTGCGTCACCGACGATGCGGCCGCCGACGCGAGCATGCAGATCGGCAAGTGTCCCGAGCATATGCCTAGCCCGGAGACGGGCTCGCCTTCTCCGTAATGTCCATCGCCTTCTCAACGTCGCGCGTGATGTCGACGCCGCCGTATCCGACGCCCTCTTTGGTCACGACCAACGTGAGATTCTTCTGCGTCGCGACTTTGCTCGCCGCGTCGCGAATCTTGTTGGTAAGTTCGGCAGTGATCTTTGCGTACTTTTGCTGCAGCGCAAGCGCCGCTTTGGTCTTTTCACCCTGTGACGCATGACTCTGCGCGATCGACTGCTCGTCGACCATAAGTTGCTGCTGGAACTGCTGATACACCGTCCAGTTGACGACGATCCGGTTGATGTCGACGAGCCCAACCGGGCTCGAATTCGCGCATCCCGCGAGGAGCGCCGCTGCGGCGGTGACGAGAAGGAGCTGTTTTTTCACTCGTGTTGACTTTCGATATCGTGAATGAGGTCGTTGGTCAAGTCGTATCCCCCGTTCGCGGCCGTGACGTTGTCGAGCACGGTCGTGAACCCCATCTCCTTTGCGAGCCGCACGGCTTCGCGCTGGATCTGGGACTGAATCTGCGCCTGCAGATCGTTGTAACGCTTCTGCAGATCGCGCTCTTGTTTGGCGGCGGCCCCCGTCGCCCCGACGTCTTGGCCGTGCAGCGCTTGAAACTGCCGGTTGAGATCGTCTCTGGTCTGGTTGTACTCTTCGACCGCCTGCTGCGCATCGGCCTGGAAGCGCGCAGCATATTGCGTGTGAATCTGGCCGAGTTTGGCCCGGACGTCCGGCGGAATGCTCGCGGTCGCCGCCGGCGCGCCGCCCAGGCTGCGCAACTCCGAACCGACCTGATCGCGCCTAGCACTGAGCTTGGCGCTGGTCTGCGCCTGGATCGCGGACTGTTGTTTGCGAATTGCGGCCGTCGTTTGATCGCCGAGCTCTTTGCTGTACGCCGCGAGCTCACGGGTGTGCTCGGCGTGCATCGCAGCCAGTTCATCAGCTTCTTTCTTGTCCAGCGCGGCTAGCTGGCTTTGAATCGACGCCCGCTGCGCGGCGCTGAGCGCAACCGTGCTCAGCTTGGTGCGCAGCTCGATGCGCTGCCCCGAATCTTGCTGGGCCGCACGCAACGAAAGGTCGCTTTCGTCCTGCTGGTACTGCTCGGCGCGTGCACGAAACTTCTGCCCGGCCTGGGCCGAGAGCTGTTGCGCGATCCCGGAAAGCGCTTTGCCATCTTGGGCCACCACGCTCTTTTGGTACTGCGCAAAGCCTTTTTGCGCCGCAATGGCCGCGGCTTGCGCTTGTGCCTGCGAGGTCGCATTCATCTGCGCGCTCAATCCCACCGACGCCGGATCGATGTGTGCGGATTTGAGCGCCGCAATATCGGCGTCGCGCTCTTGCTTTTGATAATCCTGTTGCTTGGCGGCAATGATCTGGTCGGCCCGCGTTTGCGCCTGGGCAAGCTGAGCGCCCAGCTCCTTCGTCTGTTGCACGATCTGCGCGGCCGTCAGCGGCGCGTGCGGAAGCGAAGCCTGGAAATTGATCGCGGCGATCGCGTTACCGATCTGTTGGAGCTGCGGATAGAGCGGATCGTGCTTGATGACATCATCGACCCGAACATACGCAATCCCCCGAATCGAATTCGAATGCACGTCAACACGAGAGCAGCCGCCGACAGCGACTGCTCCGACGAACAGCAACGCAAAGAATGCGAGCGAAGCCCGCGACTTATTTGAGCGCATTTTGGACATCTTGCGTGATGTCCGTGCCTCCGAAGACGACATCCGCGCGATCGATGACGAGCAGCAAATTCTTGCTCTTGGCAACGGTGGCGGTTGCCTTCTTCGTCTGATCCACCAACGGCTTGAGCAGCGAGTTCTGCTCGTCTTGGATCGCCTTGTTGTAGTCAGCCATCACTTGCTGCTTGGCGACGTCGTCTTTGGCGGATTTGAAACGAGCGGCGTAAATCGGCTGCTGCTGGGTTTGATACTTTTGCAATTCATCGCTGGCGCTCTTGACGGCTTGGGCATTGGCCAGGGCCGATTGATCGACGAAACCGATCTCCGACGGGGGAGGCGTCGCCGATGGCGCCGCGATCGCTTGCGATCCGCGCACAACGTTGATGACGTCGCCGGTGATGTCCTGACCACCGTAAATGACGATGCGCTTGTCGACGACGATCGAGAGCTTCTTGCTACCCGAAACGTCGGCGATCGCCAGCTGGGTACGCTGGTACAGCGGCCCCACCAGCTCGTTTTGCTTATCGGAGAACTTCTGCTGGAATTGCAGCGAGATGCGCTGTTTGTCCGCATCGGTCTTCGCACCGCGCATTGCACTGGCAAACTGCCGGTCGAGTAGCTGTTTGTAGGCGGCGAGCTGTTGGTTCGCGCTAACGAACGACGGCAGATTCGCCAGCGCAGATTGATCGAGATACCCGATGTCGGTCAAATCCGCGGCAATCGCCGCCGGCGCGACGAGCGCACCGATCGCACAACACAGTAGTATGGTAGAGAAAACGCGTTTCATTGCCGTCCTTAAAAGCTCTGGCCGATGCCGAAACTGGTATGTGTACCGTCCGCGCCCTTGGCAAAATCGATACGAATCGTGTGCAGCCCCAATTGGGGTACGTCGAATCGCAAGCCGATGCCGAGGTCACCGCGTGTCGCCCAGTCGCCCGGGTATCCGATGGTTCGATCGGTGTATGGATCGAGCAGCGGACTTGCACCGCGGATGCGGTAGTCGAGCTCGTCAACGAACCCGACGATTGAAAGCTTTCGATCCGCCGTCAGCGGCTGGCGCAATTCCACCTGGCCCAAGAGCGCGTCGGTGCCGTAAAACACGGTGTCGTAGCCACGCACTTGCTGATCGGAGAACGTGTAGAGTGCGTTGGGCGGGATGACACCCGACGAGAACTCGTAGAGTCCGTGCAGAGCAAACGTGGCCGACTTGAGCACCGGCAAGAAACGCGCGACGTTGAGCTGCGTTTGTGTATACCGGAAACTCGAGCGGAAGGCGGTCGACGAGATCGTCTCGCTGAACGACGCCTTCCAGCCGCGCCGCGGATTGTACGGATCGTCGGTCGTGATCGGCGAGGTCGCCAGGCCAAACGTCATCGTATTGAGCTGATACGGCAGCCCGGTATTGACGTTGGCAATCGACGACGCGGCGATACCGAACGCGCCGTTGTAGTTCGTCGAACTCTCCAGCGGGTTGGGCGTCGGTCCCACCAGTACCGTGGGTTGCGATCCTTCGAAGTAGTACGGCGACGGTACGGTGGTCGAATACTTCACGCGTTCGACTTGCGGAGTGATCGAGGCGGTGATGTAGTCGCTCAATCGCCGGCCCAAGCCGAACGAGAAGCCGTCCGAGGACGAAGAGCTCGTCGACACGACGCCGCTGATCAGCGACGAGTTGGTGTTTTGATAGAGGGTTACGGGAATCGGTTGAGCCGCCGTACCCACGACCGCCGGCGGAATCGCGCCCGTCGACGTAATCGAATAGACCGGATAATAGTAGGTCTGACTGCTTGCAAAGATGTTGGCCGAAAGCGAGTACTTCTCGCTCTTGGGCGTGTCGCCGAGATACGGAATCGAACCCGAGAGCTGCGCCAGGTTGGTGCGCGAACCTTCCTGGAACTGCAGCGACGCCGAGTTGCCGGTGCCGTGCAGGTTGTTGTCCGAGAAGCCCAGCGTGCCGTACAGTCCCTCACCGGTGATACCGCCCGAATATCCAAAGCCGACCGATGCCGTCGCCGTGCGCTGCTCGGTGACTTCCCACACGAGCGTGACGTCCTGCGGTTTCTTGGGATCGGGACCCTGTTTGATATCCGGATTGACCTTCGAGAAATAGCCGGTCGAGTTGAGGCGTTCGTAGTCGGCCTTGATCCAGTCGGTGTTGACGATCATACCCGGCGTGACGCGCAGCAAGCGGCGGATCACGTCGTCCTTCGTGCGGGTGTTGCCGACGATCTGCACGGCGGCGACGCGCGCGACGTACACGTTGTACTTCACGTCGGCGGTCCCGTTCTTCTCGTCGATCGTCGCGGGATCGATACCGCCTTCGATGTTACCCAGCTCGATCTTGAATTTGTCTTCGTAGTAGGCTTTGAGCGCGGCGTAGTCTTTGTCGCGAACCTGATCCGAATACACCATGCCCGGCTTGAGCACGAGTTGCTTGATCAGCAGCGGCGGCGGCAGGACCGGGTCGCCGCCGATGATGATCCGGCGAACGGTCAGACCTTCTTGAATCGTCAGCGCGAGAACGCCGGTTTTGGTGTCGAAGTTGACGTCTTTGATGTGCGTGGGCACCTGGCCGCCGAAGCCGATACGTTCGTAATAGTTGTTGATCTTGAGCGTGTCGGATCGGAACGTATTGCTGTTGAAGACCTGGCCGACGGACAAGTCCATCAGCGCCAGTAGCGTGTCGGTCGGCACCGTCGAGTTGCCCGTGAACGTGATCTTGGTGATCACGGGATATTCGATGACGCGATAGGTGATCGCGACTCCGCCCGGCCGCGCTCGAACCAGCGGCGGCGCGACGTCGGCAAAGTAGCCGAGCGCGCTGATGCGCTGGAGATCGCCTTGCACGATCTGCGGACTGTAGACCTCGCCCGGGCGAGCCTGAATGACTTGCATGATCGTCGATGTGGGTACGTGAAGGTTGCCCGTCACGTCGACCGAGACGATCTCGGGCGCGCCGGCAGCCGAGAGTGCCGGCTGCGGCAGGACGATCGAGAGCGCGACGACGAGGGCGAGCACGGCTCCCGCGCTACGCACCAGTGCGCGTGGCGCGCGCCGAAGGTCGAAGATCATGCGATTCTTGTTGTCCTTATAATGGGCATCAACGCTGACGAGGCCAGCTTTGCTACGCGCGGCGTGCGCGCAGTGTTTCGGAGTTCCGGCCCCTGGTTCGCGTTCGTAGCGGGTGGTCCTTGCCACCTTGGAAATGCTGGGGTTTTCACCAGAAAACCCGTTGCAACGTGAATGCAAAGCCGCTTTGACCCGAAAGTGGTTCGCCAACGACCAGGCGCGACGTGGTCGCGACCGGGGTTTCGAAAAGCCGTTGCGGGCCGTTCTGAAAATAAAACGAGAACTGGGCGCTGGTCGAACGTTGTCCCACAAGCTGGAAGCCGAACGACGTGCGTTGGGAGAGCCCGAACGTCTGGTTATAGACGAGATTTACCGTTTTGCCGAGAAACCGCGAGGCCGAGATCCCAACGTTCCCATAGTAGTCCAGCGTCAGGTTCACGTTCTGGAACCCCAGCCCTTGGGAGAGCGCCCCTTCCAGCGGCGAGAGCAGCCCGGCCGAAAATTGCGCGTTGAGGATATTGAAGGCCTCCTGCCCGACCGTCACGCCCGTAGAGGTCGTACCTCCCAAGGCCTGGGTGCCGGGAATTGGAGCCAGCGACGCGTTGGGCACGGTACCGGGGATCGTCGGCTGGTTGAGTCCCGGGGCGTAGGAGACCCCGTTGATCAACCCGCCAAAGGGGGCAATCATCGCCAAAATCTGCTCGTTCGAATAGCCCGGCGGGTTCGATGAGAAGGTCACTTTGAGCGCGTTGATCGGCCCGTTGACCGCGACGGTGACGTCGGTCGAGCCGTACGGGTTGAGCGCGGTGTTTGGGTCGGGATTGGAGATGCGGGTCTCGCCCGTGGCGTGCAGGGTCGGGATGATGCCGTTCGCCGGATCGAAGACCACCTGGGCCTGCTGCACGCGGAAGGCCCGGTCAAAGTAGGTCAGGGTGCCCGACGTCGCGGCGAACTTGCCCGACATCGACGGGTTGCTCATCGTCCCGGTGAGATGCACGCCGCCGGTGCCGCCGATGTCCAGGCCCGCCCCATAGCCCGAACCGCGCACGCGTACGTTGCGGCCCGCGTTCATCGTTACGTCGAAGCCCAGCGCCAAGGGCGGGAGCGCCGGGCCGCCGCCTTGGGTCGCGGCGATGAAGGCCGCGAAGGGCAGGGTGGCGTTATTGAGGGTCGCCGTGCCCCCCAACTCCGCCAGATGCCCCGGCGAGCGCGCCAGCGTCAGGTCGCCGTCGATGGAGCCGGTTCCATACTGGGGCAAGTCGAGCTGCGCGCCGCGGGCCGCGACCTTGATCGCGAAAGCAGCGCCGCCGGCGGTCGCGGTGGCAAACCCCTGCGGAAAGCTCGCCGAGCCCGAAGCGGTGACGGTGCCGCTGCCGACGCGCGCGCGAAAGTCGTCGATCGCTGCCGACGTGCGGTTGAAGGTCAGCGTGGCGTTCAGACCGGTGACCGCAGTACGGTCAAGATCGCTCACGTAGCTTCCTTTAGCAATCGATAGGCGACCCGAGATGCTCGGTTTGCCGACGGTTCCCGCGATACCGATGGTCCCGTCGATCGTCCCGGCCAGCTTGGTGGCGTGCCCCATGATCGCATCGAACGCGGAGGGGTCGACCTGGTTGAAGGCCAGGTCGAAGCTCAGCGGCGAGCCCGCTGGTCCGATCGCCACCGGCGAGAGCGTCATCGGCATCGAACCTTCCACCGCGATCGTTCCGCTGTCGAGCTGCACCCCGGCGTTTTGCAGTACGAGGTCGCGCCCGCGCAGTTGCGCGGTGCCAAAGAGCAGCGGCACATCGATGCCGTACAACGTCGCGCCCGTCGCGTCGAAGGCCGCGTCGAAGGTCGGCTTGGCGAGCGATCCGCCTACGGTCAGGGTGGATTCGAAGTTGCCGCTGACCGGAATCTGCTTGCGCCAGAGCTGCGCGACGACGCGCGGTAAATCGCTCGAACTTGCATACACCGACAACGCGAGACGGTCGGTCAATGAGAAACCGAAGCTGCCGCTGGCGCGCGCGAAGATACCCGGTGCGGTCAGCGACGACGAGTCAATCGAGATTCGCCGGCCGCTGGAAGAAAACGCAATCTGCGCGGTATCGATCGGCATGCGCCAAACCGATCCGTTCTGCAGCGCCAAGTTTCCGCGCAGCGCCAACAGCGGAAAGCGTCCGTTTAACGTCGCGTTGCCGTTGATACGGCCGTTGACCGCAACCTGCGGATACCCCAGCGCCGCGATCCACGTCGACAGATCGACGTCACCGAGCGATGCGGTCAGGTCGTACCGCGAATCGCGCAACGATGCGACCGGCCGGCTTTCACTGACGTAGGCGATCGATCCGTGCGAATGCAGCGTTCCTTGTGCGCCCGCGATATTGAGCGAACCCTTGACCAGGTTGTGCGCGCTCGACCACGACGCCGCCGTATCGCCGATCGGGAGATTGCGGTAGCGCAGCCCGGCGATCGAAATGTCGCCGTTGGTCGAAAGGCGATGTCCCTGCGAGATAACGTCGAAGCGCACGGAGCCATTGCCGTCCAGGGTATCGCCCGTGTTAAAGAAGTTGTTGAAGTCCGAGAGATCGGTATGCGCCGTGCGCACGTGAAGCGCGCTCACGCGAGGGTTCTCCGCGGCGAAAAACGCAAGCTTCGTGCTGCCGACCGTCACCGCGCCGTCGCGCAGCACGACGCCGCTGCGATCGGCGCTGACCGTGCCGCCCCCGTCGATGAAGGGCAAGCCGTTGACCGAACCGGCGGGAACGCCGATCGGTCCGCGCACGCGCGGATTCAAACCCGCGCCCTCGACCTGCAACGCGGCGTTGAACGTGCCGTCGCTGGAGTAACTGGGAACGTCCAGGGTCGCGATGGCGGTAGCGAGATTGCCGGCCGGGACGTCGGCATGAACCGCGTACGCGGGCGCGCCCGTAGTCAATTTCGAGAGATCTCCGCTGGCAAGCGCGTAGATTCCGTCAACGCCGCCGACGACATGATCCAAACGCGCGCCGTCGCCGTGCAACGCCACCAAACCGCTGCCCGAAACCGTGAAGTTTTTCACGCGGCCTTGACTCAGGCTCACGCCGCCGTTGAACTGCGGTAGCGGCGCACCGCTCTTGACGCTGCCGGCCGCGTCGAGTGTGCCGGCGTCGAGCGGTAACCCGATACTGCGTAGATGCCCGCCTTGCAAATGGTTCGCGACCAGCGCGATGCCGCTGTCGTAGGTGCCGGCGGCAACGATCGATCCGCCGGCGATACCGGCGCGAGCGCTGTAGATCCGCACGTTGCCGCGATCGAGCACAAAGGTTCCGGTGGCATGTGAAATGGTGATGCCGCGCACGCTGGCGCCTTGCAGCACGAGATCGTCGGCTTGAATCGTAATGCGTCCACCGGCGAGCGCGATTGCGGCATTGCCGTGCACCGTTCCGCTCGCGGGAACGCCGTCCATATACGGACGCAATCCCGCCAAATTTCCGTCGTACCGGCCGCGCACCGCGATCGAGCCCAACGCGAGCGCACCGCTGCCGTCCATCCGGCCCCACGGACCGGTTGCGATCACCGGATCGATCGACGCTCCCGCGAGCGTTCCGGCAAACTGCGCGTGCAGGGTATCCAAGCGAACGCCGGAGATCGTGATCGCGTGCGCCGAGACGTTTCCCGCGAGCATCGATTTGGCGCCGCTTTCGCCACCGCCCAGAATCGTCGCATCGTCGACCGTGCCGTCGATCGCAGGAAGTGCGGGCAGAGATACCTCTGCGAACGATGGGTGCGCCGGCGTTCGCAAATCCAGGTGGCGTGCGTCGACCCAGAAGCTACTGCTATCCGTGCTGCGGTCGAGGTGATATCCGCCCACGAGCGTGCCGCGCTGCGTGTGCAACTCCAGCGGCGCGACATCGATGATGCCCTGCGGGCCGGCATGAACGACGGCGGCAGCGCGGTCGATGCCGTGCGCCGACGCAAGCGCGCCATACCCGTAGAACTTCGTGTCGATACCGTCGAGCAACGCATCGAAGATCAATGGTTCGGTGCCGAGCAGTTCGCCCGCGTAGGGCAACGCGTCGGCCGGCGCATCGATGTGCACCGCTACTTGGGTGTGCACGTGCGGACCGATCGTCATGCCGCCGCGAATCACCACCTGGGCGCCCTGCGCGTACGCCGCGATCGGAAGAAACGACACGGTTGAATCGTGATAGCCGATGCGCGCGTGCAACCGGTGGAACGCCATCGCGCGATACTCCGTCGGTCCCGAATCGACGCCGGCGAGAATCGTCGGCTTGTCGACCGAGCCTTCGAGCTCGACGCCGATACGCGCGTTGCCCGCGATGTCTTCATCGCGCGCGAACGCGAAGAGCCGGCGGATGTTCGAGAGGTTGCCGCGGGTCGAGATGCCGATGTGGAATTGCGGATCGGCAAAATCATAGATCGCACCAGTGGCGGAAATCGGAAGCGCCGCCACCATCGCGTGCATACCGGTAAACGAGAGTTGCCCGTCGACCATCTGCATCGTTCCGCTCAGCCCGCGAACCGGCTGATCCAATCCGACCACATGCATGCCGACGCCGTCGACCGCCACGGTACCGCCCACGTGGTAATCCGCCGGCCGATCGGGTTGCAAACCGAGCGCATATACCCGAAAGTCCAGATTATGCGCGCGGCCGGCGTCGATTTGCAGCGCTTTGGTATTGATGAAGAAATCGGCAAGCTGGCGCAACGGCAGGTGCGCCGCGGTCATGTGGTTCATTGCGAACCCGCGCTCTTCGTCGATCGTGCCTACCGCCTCGAACGGTTCCCGTTGCGGCTGCACGAACGCTCCGTGCAGCGTGTAATGCGTACGCGCAAGCGAATTGACGGACGCATCGAGCGTAAGGTTTTTGACATCGACGATACGAGAGTCCGGATCGATCGCGTATGGCGAACGCAGCGCGATCGCGCCGTCGATCACGTGCACGTTACATGCAAGCGGAACCGGGTTAAACCAATGCGGCAAGGGGGCAGGCGGCGGCCCGCTTGAGCCGCGCAGCGGAATGTTGTAATCGCCGTCGGCCAGGCGCACCAGCGTGAACGTCGCGCCGTCGACATCGACCGCGCGCAACCCGTAGCGATGTCGGCTTCCGGGCAGCAGGTCGCGCGGCGAGTACGTGATGCGGATGCTCGACGCGTCGAGCAGCGGATTGCCGCCCTTACGTACGTGCACGTCGTTAAAAACCACGGTCGAGCCGGTGACGCGAACCGCGCCGATCGAGACGTCGGTCTTGGTCGCCAGGCCCAGCAGCCGGGGCAACGACCAGGTCAGAACGGCGTCATGGGCGCTTGCCACGCCGGCAAGCACCGCTACGATGAACGCAATGGCCGTGATCGTCACGGTCGTTCGCCTGCGCATCACGTTCTAATACCCAAAACCGACCGCCGGGCCTTCTGCGCGTGCTTACGAGCGGATTATAAATCCAAGTTCTTGACGGATTTCGCGTAGTCGAAGATGTACTGCTTGCGCGGCTCGACCTTGTCGCCCATCAGATCGGTGAAGATCTGCTCGGCTTCGACCAAGTCTTCGACGGTGATCAACTTGAGCCGGCGGTGTCCCACTTCCATCGTCGTCTCGGCAAGCTGATCGGCGTCCATCTCACCCAGACCCTTGTACTGTTGGATCGTGAAATCTTTGGGGTCGCCGTCACCGATAACCGCCTTGTAGTCGGCATCGCTGAACGCCCACCACTGCTTCTTGCCCTTGCGGATACCGTAGAGCGGCGGCTGCGCGATGAACACATACCCGCCTTCGACCAGCGGCTTCATCTGGCGGAAGAAGAACGTAAGCAGCAACGTGCGGATGTGCGATCCGTCAACGTCGGCGTCGGTCATGATGATGATCTTGTGATAGCGCAGCTTCTCGATGTCGAACTCGTCGCCGAATCCGGTGCCCAGCGCCGTGATCATCGTGCGAATCTCTTCGTTGGACAGCACTTTGTCCAGACGCGCTTTTTCGACGTTGAGAATCTTACCGCGCAGCGGAAGGATCGCCTGAGTGTTCGGATCGCGTCCGCCCTTGGCCGTGCCGCCGGCCGAGTCGCCTTCCACTAAGAAGATCTCCGACTCTTTGGGATCGGTATTCTTGCAATCGACCAGTTTGCCGGGGAGTCCGGATCCTTCGAGCGCGTTCTTGCGTCGCGAGAGATCGCGGGCTTTCTTCGCCGCTTCGCGAGCGCGCTGCGCCTGCATCGATTTGTCGATGATGATGCGCGCCTGCTTGGGGTTTTCTTCAAAGAAGAACTCGAGCCGCTCGTTGACCAGGCTGTACACGATGCTGCGCACGCGCGAGTTGCCTAACTTCGTCTTGGTCTGGCCTTCGAACTGCGGTTCTTGCAGCTTGACCGAGACGACGGCCGTTAGACCCTCGACGATGTCGTCGGTGGAAAGCGAGCCGTCGTTCTCCTTGAGAATGCCCTTCTTCTTGGCGTAACCGTTGACGGCTTGCGTGACCGCTTGACGGAAGCCTTGCAGATGCATGCCGCCTTCGATCGTGTTGATGTTGTTGGCGTAACTGAAGATTTGCTCGGAGTACGTGTCGGTATACTGCATCGCGACCTCGACGTCGACGCCGTCGCGTTCGTTGTGGGTCGAGATCACGGGATGAAGCGCGTCCTTCTTCTCGTTGAGCCACTCCACGAACGACACGATCCCGCCGTCGAATTTGTACGTGCGCTCGCGCGGCTCGTCACCGCGCTCGTCGCGCAGCGTTATCGTAAGACCGCGGTTGAGAAACGCCAGTTCGCGCAGCCGTTTCTGCAAGATGTCCCAATGCAATTCGAGTGTGTCGAAGACTTCGCGATCCGGCATCCACCACTGAACGGTGCCCGTTTCTTCGGACTTGCCGACCTTCTTGAGTTTCTGAACCGTGATGCCGCGTTCGAAGCGCATTTCGTAGACGTTACCATCGCGCTTGACGCGCGTGATCATCCACTCCGAAAGCGCATTGACCACGGAAATACCGACGCCGTGCAAACCGCCCGACACCTTGTAGCCGCCCTTGCCGAACTTGCCGCCCGCGTGCAGAATCGTCATCACGACTTCGAGCGCCGGCATGCGCTCTTCGGCATGCATGTCGACGGGAATGCCGCGGCCGTCGTCTTCGACCGACACCGAGCCGTCCTTGTACAGGATGACTTTGAGCGTCTTGGCGTAACCGGCCAGCGCTTCGTCGACACCGTTGTCGACCGCTTCGTACACGAGTTGGTGCAGCCCGCGCTCGGACGTGTTGCCGATATACATACCGGGGCGCTTGCGAACCGCTTCGAGTCCTTTGAGAACTTCGATTTGTTCGCCGGTGTAATTGTTGGACATCAGTTTTTCGTTCGTTACCGTTTCATACGTAGAGAAGATCGTGCAGCTCGTCGCCGAGCACGTTGCGGACGATCGCCGGCGTGAGCCGTTCGGGCGCGAGTTCGCTCTTGAGCAAGACATACGAACTCGCGATCAGACGCTCGGCGCCGTCGCGCGACAGTTTTCCATTCCAGCGAGCACGAGAGAGCCGGTCCCACCAGCGTTGCAGCAAGCGGCGTCGGATCGCGTCGTATTCGTCGCGGTGCAGGTCCTCGATCAGTTCGGCGGTTCCCGCATACCCCAGCCACGGCGCTTCATAGAGCAGTCGTGAAACCAGGCGCTCCCGCTCGGCGCCGCGCGCTATCGAGCACGGAACGCACAGCGGCTGCGAACCGGGCTCGATCAAAGCATTGCAACCGCTACATTCTTTCCACCCGCGCGCTCGTTTTGCCCGCTCGGCGTCGTCGACGCTATCGCGAAACCGGGCCAGAGCCTCCTGCGCGTCGGCCGTGGGCGGCCGCGCCGCGATATCGTCGCCCCCTTGGTGTAGAACCCGTGCCGAACGCGAACGGCTGCTGCGCGCGGGCAGTTTTCCGACCCGGAACCGCAGGCGTTCGATGCCGGCCTTGGGCAGCCGGGCGCGCACGGACTCGAGCAACCGGTCGTTGAGGTAGCTGAGCTGTTGGCTCCAGACGCTCGAGGTTGTGATGATCGTGAGCGTTGCTTCGGCGACGGCGATCGGGTGGGAATTCCGCGCGTTTTCCGCTCCGACGATATCCGCCCAGGCCGCCCCGAGCAAGACCAGCGGGTCGGACGGTCCCGAGCCGTCGCCCGGACTCCAGCCCTCGAGCGCCTGCGAAAGCTTGCGCATCATTGCACCTCCGCGCGCTCGACGCGATAGGTACGAACCGTTTCGGGCAGCCCTGCCGGCAGATGGGTCGCGGTCACGAAGGCTTGCTCGTAACCGCCGACGCCGTCCAGAAATGCGGCAGCCCGCTCGGCATCGAGCTCGGAGAGAACGTCGTCCAGAAGCAGCAGAGGCGCTTCGCCCGACCGGTCGCGCATGACCGTGTATTCGCCAACCTTGAGCGCGAGCACCGCCGTCCGGCCCTGACCCTGCGATCCGTAAGACGCGAGCGAGCGACCGTCCAGCGTCAGAGCGATGTCGTCGCGATGCGGCCCGACCAGCGTCGTCTTGCGCGCTCGCTCGGCGTCGCCCAGCTCGCGCAACCGCCGTTCGAACGCGCCCGCCACTGCCTCGCCGGTTGCCGCTTCGAACACCACGCTCGGCGCGTACGACACGCTCAGCTTCTCGGCACCGTTGGTCCACGCCCCGTGCGTTCGCTCGGCTTCACGCGCGAGATCGGCGATGAAATGATTGCGCGCGAGGATCAAGTTCGTGCCCGCATCGATCAGCGTGTTGTTGTAAACCGCGAGCAGCTCGGAATCAAAGCCGACGATCCCGCGCAGCATCGCGGACTTTTGCTGCAAGGCCTTGCCGTAGCGCGCGAGTTCGTGATAGTAGCGGCGATCGTCTTGCGCGAGCGCAATGTTGACCAATGCGCGTCGCAACGACGGAGGTCCCGATACCATTTGCAAATCGGCTGGAACGAACGTAACCACGCGGATGCTTCCCAGAAAGCGTGCGTAACGGACGCCTTGTCCGTTGATCGTATAGGTCTTACGCGTGCGATTCGCGTTACGCGCAATCGAGCACCCCAGATGCACGATCCCAGCGCGTACGAGCGCGTCTCCGCCGACGACGGCAAGTTCAAGTCCCTCGCGCACGAGATCCGCGTCACGGCTGGTGCGAAACGACTTCCCCGTTCCGAGCATCGCGATCGCTTCGAGTAAATTACTCTTCCCTTGCGCATTGGCGCCAACAAAGACATTGAGCCCCGGCGCCGGCTCCAAATCAAGTTGCGCGTAATTCCGAAAATTCGACAACGCAACGCGTGTGAGTATCACTTCGACGTCACCCTGAGGTGCGAGCGGAGCGAGCCTCGAAGGGCGGCCTCACCGAATGCTATTGACGCAGCGGCATCAAGACGTAGAGTTGCTGCGCTCCTTCGGGGGGCTCGACGGGACGGATCGCGGCGGGCGAGAGCGGCCCGAGAAATTCCATCACAGTCTGCGCGCTCTTGACGTGGTTGAGGATCTCAACGAGATAGCGGGCGTTAAACGCGATCGCGAGATCTTCGCCGGTCTGTTCGACTTCGAGCTCTTCGTACGCGTTACCGGAGATATCGCTGCTGGCCGTCACGATAAGCGTTTGATTCGAGACCGCGAGCTTAACCATCGAGGCGCGGTCGCCGGCAACCAACTCGGCGCGGCGTAGGCTGCCGATCAACGCCTGGGTGTTGACGGTGACGCTGCGGTCGAACTTGGGCGGGATGACCTGTTGATAGTTTGGGTACTGCCCGTCGACCAAGCGCACGGTGATCGCCGTGTCGCCCGCGTTCATCTGCAGTTGGTTGCTCTGGGCTCCGAGCGCACTGACCGCGATCTGGTCGCCGCCACCCAGGTTACGAGCCGCCTCTTGCAACGCCCGCGAGGGAACGATGTATTTTTCCGCGCCGGTGACGCCGTCATCGAGCGTTGTTTGGTACCGTGCGAGGCGGTAGCCGTCGGTTGCGACCATCGTGAGGTTGTTCCCCTCGATCTCGAGCAGCGTGCCCATCAGGACCGCGCCACGGGCCTCCTCGTTGGACGCCGCAAAGATCGTCGCGTCGATTCCGTCGCGGAATCGCTTGGAGCCGATCGTGAAGTGCGAGCCTTTGGTTGCCGCCGGCAGCGGAGGATACTCGTCGGCCGGGAGCGCGTGAAAGTCGTAGTTGCTGCGCTCGCACTTGATCGAGGCCCGCGTCGGCGTGCCGGTGAGTTCGAGTAATCCCGCCGGCAGGTTCGCGAGGTAGCTCGAGAAGAGCTTGGCCGGGATCGTCACCGATCCGGTTTCACCAACTTGGGCCGGGAACGCATGCTCGAGGGTCAACTCCAGGTCCGTCGCGCGGACGGCGATCTTGCCGTCTTCGGCTTGCAACAGGACGTTGGAAAGAATCGGCACGGTCGTGTGCGCGTTGACCACTTTGCTCGCGGCTCCGACCGCGGCGGCGATGTCTTTGGTATTACAGGTGAACTTCATTACTCCACCGATCCGGGCGTCGTCGTAAACTCAGGGTTAGAACTATAAAGAGAGCCGTAACAGTAGTAGTGCGGTGCAATCCGCGGATAAGTGGCGTTTTGCCCGCTGTGACGCGGGTTTCCCGCTAGCATAAGGTGTGGATCGACTCGGTCGCCCGATACACATGTACACCGTTTGGCACCCAGCGCCAGTTATCCACGGGTGAAGGCGCCCCCTTGTGCCGGAAACGGTGGAGATACGCACGGTAGCGTACCAAAGAAAAACGGCCGGTATGTGAACCGGCCGTTGCTGCGTTATGGACTCTGGCACATGGCGATGAGTTGGCGTATCTTATTTCGATACGCTTCGTCGCGCTGCATTTGGTCCTTGATTTTATCGCGCGCGTACATCACCGTCGTATGGTCTTTCTTGCCGAAGTCGCGAGCTATTTGAGGCAGCGAGTAATTGGTCAGCTCCGTCGCGACGTACATCGCGATCTGGCGCGGTCCCGCCAGACGTTGATCGCGACGGCCGTTGTCCATCTCCTTGACGGTCAAGCCGTGGGCACTGGCCACGGTCTCTTTGATCTTACCGATCGTGATGCGTTGCAGCGGTGCTTGCGCGACCGCGCTCTTGAGCACTTCGGCCGCGAGATCGAGCGTGATCGGCGATTTCGTGAGCGAGGCATACGCCACGACGCGAATCAGCGCACCTTCGAGCTCGCGAATATTCGAGGGAATGACCTTAGCGATGAACGACGTCACTTCGTCGGGAACGGGAATCTTCTCGCTCTGGGCTTTCTTACGAAGAATCGCTTCTCGCGTTTCGATGTCGGGCGCTTGAATGTCGGTGAGCAGTCCCCATTCGAATCGCGAGCGCAGGCGCGATTCGAGCGTTTGAATCTCTTTCGGCGGCCGGTCGGAGCTGATGATCAACTGCCGCCCCGACTCGTGCAGGGCGTTGAACGTGTGGAAGAATTCTTCTTGCGTCGTCTCTTTGCCGGCGAGAAATTGAATGTCGTCGATCAACAACACGTCGACCTGGCGGTACCGGTTACGAAACTCGGGCGTGCGGTTGTTTTGCAGCGCGATGATGAATTCGTTGGTGAACTTTTCGCACGTGACGTACACGACGTTGGCGCTGGGATTGTCGATCAGCACCCGGTGGCCGATCGCATGCATCAAATGTGTCTTGCCCAGGCCGACGCCGCCGTAGAGAAACAGCGGATTGTACGCTCGGGCGGGAGCACAAGCAACCGCCTGGGCGGCGGCATGCGCGAACCGGTTGGAGTTACCGATGACGAACTCTTCGAAGGTGTAGCGCGCGTTGAGGTTCGAGCTGCGCAGATCCTCAGACGTCCGGGCCGCGGCGGTTTGGGCCGAAACGGGAGTCGCGCCGGCCGGCTCGGGCTCGGCCACGATGAACGTGAGATCGAGGCTGGCGCCGAAGAGGCCCGAGAGCACTTCGTCGATCTGGCCCTTGAGCCGGTGTTCGACCCAATCGCGGGCGAAGTTGGTCGGGACCGAGAGCGTGAGCTCGTCGCCGCTGAGCGAAACCATGCGGATTGGCTTGACCCACATCTCGAAAATCGGCTTGGAAAACTTACGCTCTAGCGCCTCGAGGGCCGCCGTCCAGAGGTCGTTCGAGATATTGGAATTGCCTACCGCAAGCGCCATCCTCTGCGTGCTCCCTAACGAAAGTAGCGAACGCCGGTGCGCCTGAACCACGACGGGTAGTCGTGCTACGAGCGGTCCGGTGAGGTCGCTTCGGGTTGGCTTAATCAGACGGCGCTCCTGCGGATTTATCCTACGATCTTATCCACTTATCCACAGGGCGCTCGGACGCGTATTTTCAGGGCTTTCCGCCGCATCGAGTGGGTTGCAAAACGTCCCCTTGACAGCGCAAAAAAAGCCCGCTGTGACGCCTTAAAACCGGCATCGAGCGACGCACAAAAAAAGCGGTTGTCCACAGCGCCATCCACAGGTGTGGAAAATGAGGTTCCTTTGGGCGGAGGAACGGCTTAGGCAGCGGTCGCTTATATTGCTCGTAAAAGCACCTTGAGCAGGGTGCGTACCGAATGCAACGTTCGGTCGTCGACGTGGCTGATGCGCTCGGCTCGACGAGTCAGCCAGTCCAGGCTCTTCACATGATCGGCCAGGACGACGCCGGTTACGCCCGTCGCCGCATCGAGAGCAACTTCGAACGGATACCCCTTGGCGCTGCTCGTCACGGAACAGCACAGCGCGAGATGCGTGCGATCGTTATAGGTACGCGGTGTGAGCACCAAGGCGGGACGACGGCCGCGTTGCTCGTGCCCGCTCGTCGGATCCAGGGTCAACCAGACCAGGTCGCCGGCATCGGGAATGTAGCGCGCGCTCACCAAGACTCGGCGCCTGCGACGGTATCGAAGGATTCAGCGTGCACGTTCTGCGCGGTGATCCCCGCGAGCAGCACGTCGAGCGAAGGCACGACGGTTTGGGGCGAGAGGATGATTGCGCCGTTTTCCACGGACACTTCGAACAGATCGCCCGCTCGGAGACCGGTGCGTTCGAGCGCGTCTTTCGGGATACGGACACCGAGACTGTTGCCCCAGCGGGAAAGGGTGACGACCATGGAATCGATGTCCCCCGAGCGGCAGAGGGTATATCCAAAGTATATCCAAGCGCGGCGGCGACCGCAACGGAGGGTGAGCCGCCTCTTCTGCGCCGATTCGCCTTGACGCCTAGGGGGGCGGGACCCTATACTGAATCGCTGTGTGCCGCCGGTAGGCGGCTCTTTTTTCCTAGGAGTGACCTCGTATTATGAAGCGGACCTTTCAGCCGCATAACCGCCGTCGCAAACGTGTGCACGGCTTCCGCGAACGGATGAGCACCAAGAATGGCCGCGCGGTTTTGGCGCGCCGCCGTAAGAAGGGGCGTCACCGCCTCACCGTCTGATGCGCCGGTATGCCAGCCTGCGGCGCCAGGGCGAGTTCGCCCGGCTGCGCCAGCGTGGCCGGCGCTTTGCGTCCGGCGCCCTCACGATCTATCGTGCCGAGCCGTTCAAAACGGACCGGACGGCGGTCGTCGGCATTACCGTGGGCAAGCCGGTCGGCAAGGCCGTCGTTCGAAATAAAGTTCGCCGCCGTGTGGCGGCGATTTTGCAGCAGATGCTCGCCGATCGGCGTTTGCGTCTGCTCGTGGTAGCTAGGCCCTTGGCCGCTACCACCCCGTTTGCGCAACTGCGTAACGAATTGGAACGGGCGTTGGTATAGCCCGTGGTGCGTCAACTCGTGGTTCTCCCGATTCGCATCTATCAGCGGACGATCTCCCGTGTGATCGGACCGCATTGCCGTTTTTACCCCAGCTGCTCGCAGTATGCGCTCGACGCGATCTTGAACCATGGGGTCTTGCGTGGCTCGTGGCTGGCGTTGAGGCGGCTTGCACGCTGCCACCCTTGGCACGCGGGCGGCGTGGACTTAGTTCCACAACGCACGAGCCGCTCCATCGAAAGGTAACCGTTGCACCTCGTACTCGCAGTCAATCCGTTCGCGCATTTGCTCGACCCCATCGTTGCCGCGCTCGGGCAGATCATCGCATACATCAATATCCCGCTCCACAACCTGGGCTTGAGCCTGGTGGTGCTGGCGGCGCTTATCCGTTTGGTTTTCTGGCCGCTCAACGCCAAACAGTTCAAGTCGATGATCGCGATGCAGCGGCTCGCACCCAAGATCAAAGCGTTGCAGGCGAAGTTCAAGGGCGATCAGCAAAAAATTCAGCAAGAGACGATGGCGCTCTACAAACAAGAGGGCGTCAATCCGCTGGCCGGCTGCCTGCCGATGCTCGTGCAATATCCGTTCTTGATCAGCGTCTTCTACGTGGTGCTTCAGAACAAGGGCGAATACGCGAATCAGCACTTCCTGTGGGTCGGTTCGTTTCTGGCCGCGCACTCGCCGATGATCTTCGGCATACCGCTCTTCGCGCCCGATCTTGCGCACGCCGATGCGCTCTTGCTGGTGCTCTACGCACTCTCGATGTATATCAGCGTGCGTTTCGGCAGCATGCCCGCAACCGATCCGTCGACCGCGCAGACGCAGAAGATGATGGCGTTTCTTTCGCCCGCGATGTTGTTTTTCGTCGGCTTCAAGTACGCGTGGCCGTCGGCACTGGTGCTGTACTGGTTCTCCTCGAACGTGTTCCAGATGGGGCAGCAGTTTTATATGCTGCGTAAGTTTCACGAGCCGCTTTCGTTCATCGATAGCGCGCATGCGATCACCGATGATGTCGTGCCCGAGCCCGTCAAGGCGTTGACGAGCGGCAACGGTACGTCCAAGCGTAGTAAAAAGAAAGGCGCGAAATCCTGATGCTTTACGAAGACGACTACGAATTCGAAGAACAGCCGGCCAACATTCGCGACCGGCAGATTCCGGGCAAGACGACGGGCACCGATCGCGCGCCTGGTCCGCGCACCGGCGGCGGCGGTGGACGCGGTAGCGGCGGTGGTGGCGGTGGTTACGGCCGGCGCGGCGGCGGCGGCGGCTATCAATCGCGCGCTCCGCGCGAGCGCTCGCAGCACGCGCTTCCCGACGACGCCAAACCGGCCCGCGACCTGCTCTCGTCGATCCTGACGCACATGGGCATGGACAAGGTCGAGATCGGCTACATTCCGCGCAAAGAGGGCGAGTATCTCGAAGTGACCGGGCCGGATCTGGCGATGCTGATCGGCCGCCACGGCAACACGCTCGAAGCCCTCAACCTGCTCTTCAACAACATCATCAACGTCGGCGTGCGCAATAACCGGCGCTACTACACGATCGACGCCGAGGGCTACCGCGCCCGCCGGGCCGAGCAACTCCAGGAACTGGCGCTCGACACGATGGAACGCGTGATTCGCGACGCTAAACCGCACAAACTTGAACCGATGCTCCCGTCCGAGCGTAAGATCGTCCACCTCGCGATCGCCGACAACCCGGCGGTCCGCACCGAATCCGAGGGCGAAGAGCCCGAGCGACGCGTGGTGATCTTCCCCGCCTAGCGCAAAAACATGGGGCGCTACGAACACACGCAATACGGCATGCTGATGTTGATGCTCATCGTCGTCATCGGGGGACTCTACGCGTTCTCAAACGCGGGCATCTCGGCGTCCGGCGCAGTCGTGAGCTTCGTGGTGCTCGTGCTCGTGCTGATGTGCCGCCTGCGGACGACGGTCGACGAGCGGTTCGTCTCCTGGTCGTTCACCGTTGGCTTTCCCGCTGGGAATATCGCCGTTTCCGACATCGAGTCGGCGGCGGCCACCCGCACGAATGTGCTCGAAGGCTGGGGCATCCACTGGACGTTCTTTCACGGATGGCTGTGGAACGTCAGCGGTTTTCAAGCGGTCGAGATCCGCTATGGCGGCGGGAAGCGCGTGACGCTGGGTACCGACGACCCGCAAGGACTTGTGGACGCGGTTGAGCGATTCCGCAAGGGTGCTGCGTAACGCCAGGCTTCTTCTGATCCTCGTGCTGCTCGCGTCGTGTACGCGCGCGGGTGGCCAGTGGGGCGTGCCGGGCGAGGTGCGGATCGGGTATCTCGGCACGATCTACACCCTCGATCCATTGATCGCATTCGGTCAGCGGCTGATCGATCTCACGCAACTCTATACGCAGCCCCTGGTGGGTCTCAGCCCGGAAAACAAAGCGATCCCCGTGCTCTGTGAAGAGGTGCCCAGCGTTGCCAACGGCGGCATTTCGCGCGACGGGCTCACGATCGTCTATCACTTGCGACGCAACGTGAAGTTCGCCGACGGCGTGTCGTTCACGTCGCGCGATGTCGCGTTCACCTACCGCGCGATTCTCGATCCGCGCAACCCCGTCACCGAAGCCGAACCCTACCGGCGCATCGCCTCGCTCGAAACGCCCGATCCGCACACGGTCGTGATCCGGCTCACACATCCGTGGTCGGGCGCCGTGCACGAATTGTTCGCCGCAACCGACTACATCTTCGGAATTCTGCCGGCGCACGCGTTTTCAAGTACCGATCTGCAGCGTTCGGCGTGGAACGAAAAACCGTTTGGAACCGGCCCGTTCCGCGTGGTGAAATGGAACCGCGGCGATAGCGTGATCCTCGACCGCAATCCGTACGCATGGCAGCCGGCAAAACTCGAGCACGTGATCATCAAGATGGTCGCCAATGAGAACACCGCCTTTGTCGATCTCCAGTCGCACGCGATCGATTTCACCGACATCACCTACGATCAGGTCGCGCAGGCCAAAACCTCTCCCGGCGTCGGCGTGATCGCGGTGCCGCGCAACGAGGTCGATTACGTCGAGTTCGAGATGGAGCATCCGGTCGTGCACGATCAGGACGTTCGTCGCGCGATCGCGTATGCGATCGACCGCCAGGCGATCGCGCGCACCGTCTACCATGGCTACAGTCCGCTCGCGACGACGGAAATTGCGCCGATGTTCCCCGAACACGACGCCTCGATCGAAGCGTTGCCGTACGACCCGGCAAGGGCCCGCGCACTCTTGCACGGGCGCCACATCGAAGTCCATATCGCGTTCAATCTCTCGGAGAGCATCGCAGCGAAAGCTGCCACGGTCGTCCAGTCGGAGTTGCGTGCGGTCGGCATCGACGCGTTGCAAAAAGGTGCGACGCCCAGCTTGTACTACGCACCGCCGGCCAACGGCGGTGTCCTCTACAACGGTCTGTTCGACTTGGATATCGCCGGCTGGTACGGTGGGCTCGACCCCGAAGCATCGGAGCCATGGACCTGCGCGAACCGTTCGCCGCGCGGTCCCAATACGACGCGCTGGTGCGATCCCCAGTATGACGCGGCGTTCGCCGCGCAGCAGCGCACGCTCGATCCCGTAAGGCGCGCAAAATATTTCGCGATCATGCAGCAGCGTGTGCACGACGCCCTCCCGGCGATCTTTCTCGTCTATCGCACCGAGTTCGAAGCGATCAATCCGGCGCTCCACGGCGTCGAACCGAACATGCTGTATAATTTCGGCCAAGTTCAAGACTGGTCGCTGCAATGAGCGACACGATCGCGGCGCTTGCGACACCGCCGGGCCGCGGCGCGATCGCCATCGTGCGCATCAGCGGGCCGTCCGTGCGCGCGCTCGCGAAGCGGATGCTTCCGCGTGTTGCGCTGCGCCCGCGCTACGCGCATTACACACCGATCGTCGACGAACGCGGAACGCCGATCGACAACGGCGTCGCGATCTTCTCCCCGCAGCCGCACAGTTACACCGGTGAAGATACGCTGGAACTGCAAATCCACGGATCGCCCGTGGTCGCGCGCGAAGTGCTGCGCGCGCTCATCGCGTGCGGCGCGCGTTTAGCCGAGCCCGGCGAATTTACGCGGCGCGCGTTCATGCACGGCAAAATGGATCTGCATGCCGCAGCGGCCGTCGCGGATCTGATCGACGCCGAAACGCGTTCAGCGGCGCGCGCGGCGCTGGCGAATCTGAGCGGCGCCCTCGCGCGCGAAGTCAACGTCGTGCGGGGCCGGCTTGCCGCGATCGTGGAAGACTGCAGTGGCGCGGTCGACTTTCCCGAAGAAGTGCCCGACCCCGATCGCGCGCACGTGCTGCGCGAACTCGACGAGATCGCCGCGTCACTCGAACGCCTGCTGCGTGACGGCGAAGTCGGCCGGCTGGTGCGCGAAGGCGTGTCGGTCGCGATCGTTGGGCCGCCCAACGCGGGCAAGTCGTCGCTGCTCAACGCGTTGCTCGGCGACGATCGTGCGATCGTCTCGGAGATCGCCGGGACGACGCGCGACACGATCGAGGAATCGATCGTCGTCGGCGGCGTGCGCGTGCGCTTGATCGACACGGCCGGCATTCGCGAGCACGCGGATCGGCTGGAAGCGGCGGGCATTGAACGTTCGCAGCGAGCGCTCGAGAGCGCGCGGGTCGCGCTGGTGGTGGTCGACGCTTCGCGTTTGCTCGACGCGCCCGCGCAAGCGCTGCTCGCGACCACGCAAGCGCGCTCGCGGGTGGTGCTGTTCAATAAAGCCGATCTCGGCGCCGCGGGCGCGATCGAAGCGGATCTCCCCGGCGCCATCGTGGGCAGCGTGCGCGATCGCGCGACCCTTGAAGCCGTGCGCAGCGCGATCGCCGTCGCCGGTTGGGGCGGCGAGACGCCGGATTTCGAGCGCCCCCACCTCGCCTCGCTGCGTGAGTTCGATGCGGTTGCCGAGGCGCTCGGGGCGCTCGCGTCGGCGCGCGCGTCGCTACGCGAGACGCAGCCGATCGATTTGATCGTCGGCGATCTGCAGGAAGCCTATGCGGCGCTCGGGCACGTCACCGGAGACATCGCCGCGCAAGAAGTGGTCAGCGGCGTGTTCGGGCGCTTCTGTATCGGGAAGTAGGAGGCATATGTTACAAGTTCTTGCGCGCAACTGGTGGGCGGTGCTGCTGCGTGGTATCGCTGCCGTCATCTTCGGGTTGCTGGCGTTCTTTTGGCCGGGCGTTACCGGCCTGGCCTTGGTGTTGCTGTTCGGCGCGTACGCGTTCGTGGACGGGATCTTTGCGATCGTCGCGGCGGTGCGCGCGGCCGAATCGCACGAGCGCTGGCTGGCGTTCGGCGTCGAGGGCCTCATCGGTCTGATCATCGCCGCGATCACGTTTTTCCATCCGGCGATCACGGCGATCGCGCTGTACTGGACGATCGCCGTCTGGGCTGTGCTCACCGGTATTCTGGAGCTCGTGGCCGCGTTCCAACTGCGCAAGGTGGTCCCAGGCGAATGGCTGCTGGTCCTCGGTGGGATCGCTTCGGTCGCCTTTGGGATTCTGCTCGTCGTCTATCCGCTGCTAGGCGTGATCACCGTAATCTACCTGATCGGCGCCTACGCACTGATCTTCGGCGTGATCCTCATCGGATTGGGCCTGCGCTTGCGGAACCACGTGGCGGCTTAGCCCGGGCCGCCGCCCTGCTGTGCCGAGGCGCAGTGGTAGTCCAGGGTCGTGCTGCAGGCCTTCATCGTCAGGACGGTGATGCGGCTGTGCGCGAGCTTGACGTGGAACGTCTGCGGCGGCACGTCGTCGGACTGCACCGAGACGGTATAGGCGCCGGGCCGTAGGCCCTTGAGCGTGAACCGGCCGTGCGCGTCGGTCGTGGCGCGCCGGGCGGTCGGGCCGCTGACCTGAACCTGGACCTTGGTGAGGGGCTGGCCGGTCGTTTGGTCGAGGAGCTGGCCTGAGAAGGTGGCCAGAACGAGCGCGAGACTCGCGAGGATTCGCGTGTAGGTCGTGGACATATCTGCTAGACTACCAGATTGTGAGCGCGACCAGAAACGATGACGCCGGCGTCATCATCGTGGGAGGCGGGCATGCAGGGGTCGAGGCGGCCCTGGCTTCCGCGCGCCTGGGCGTTCCGACCCTGTTGGTTACGGGCGATCCGGACAAGATTTGCACGCTGCCGTGTAATCCGTCGATCGGCGGCAGCGCCAAGGGCCAGCTCGTCCGCGAGATCGACGCGCTCGGCGGCGCGATGGCTCGGATCGCCGACCAGTGCAGCCTGCATTCGCGCTTTCTCAACGAGAGCAAGGGCCCGGCGGTTCGTGCCTTGCGCCAGCAGATGGACAAGCCCGCCTACGCGCGACTGGCGATCGAGGTCCTGCGCGCACAGCCGAACCTGACGATCGTGCGGGGCTTGGTCGAGGACCTGATCGTCGAGGCAGACGCGGTTCGGGGCGTTGGGTGCTCGGGGGGCGAGCGGTATTATGCGCCCGCCGTCGTGCTCGCGACCGGGACGTTTCTGGGCGGCAAGACCTTTCGCGGCAGCGTCGTTCAGGCCGAAGGGCGCTTCGGCGAAGCCCCGGCCGTCGGGCTTGCCCACGCGCTGCGCCGGCTCGGCTTTAAGACCAAGCGGCTCAAGACCGGCACGCCGCCGCGGATCGCCAGAACCAGCGTCGACTACGACGGGATGCTGATGATGCAGCTCCCCAGCCCGACGCCGCTGCTCTTTTCGTACACGAGCGAAGCGCGCTTCGCGGGTCCGCAAGTGCCGTGCTACATCACCGAGACCAACGAGCGCACGCACAAACTGGTGCGCGACAACTTGCTGTATTCGCCGCTCTACGGTTTGGATTTGATCGAAGGCATCGGCCCGCGCTACTGCCCGTCGATCGAAGATAAGGTCGTCAAGTTCGCGCACAATCCGTCGCACCAACTGTTCATCGAACCCGAAGGTTGGGACGAACCCACACTCTACGTCGGCGGATTTTCCACGTCACTGCCGGCGGAAGTGCAGATTCAGATGTTGCACACGTTGCCGGGGTTGGAAGAGTGCGACATGTTGCGCGCGGGTTATGCGGTCGAATACGACATGGTGCCGCCGACGGAATTGCGCGACACGCTCGAAACACGCCGTATTTCGGGGCTTTTTCACTGCGGACAGCTCAACGGTACGTCGGGCTACGAAGAAGCCGCCGCGCAAGGGTTGATGGCGGGCGTCAACGCTGCACGCAAGGTACAAGGACGTGAAGCGTTGCGCCTGGCGCGTAGCGATGCGTACATCGGCGTGCTAATCGACGATCTCGTCACCAAAGGCGTCGACGAGCCGTACCGCATGCTTACCTCGCGCGCGGAACACCGCGTGATGTTGCGCCACGACAACGCCGACACACGGCTCACGCCGGCCGGTCGCGCGATCGGATTGATCGACGACGCAACGTGGGACGCATTTCAAATGCGTCAGGCCGCATTGCGCGAAGCGACCGTGCGCGCGGAACGTAGCCGCGTTGGCGCGGGCCGCATCAAGGACGAGCACTTCGATGCGGGGGCGACGCTGGCCGACGCGCTCCGGCGTCCCACGCTGGAGTTTGGTGATATTGCCGACCGCTTCAATCCGCCATTGGACGAGGCGATCGGCGAACGGGTGACGATCGAGCTCAAGGTTGCGGGCTATGTGCGTCGCCAAGAGTTGGCCGTTGAGCGCGCGGCCAAGACCGAGCGCGTCGTAATCCCCGAAACCTTTAACTATGCCGATATCTCGGCACTTTCGCGCGAGGCACGCGAGAAATTGAGCGCGCAGCGCCCGCGGACGCTGGGGGCGGCGAGCCGGATTCCCGGCGTAACGCCCGCCGACGTCGCGATCGTCAGCCTCTACGTCGAGCGTGAGCGAACTTCGCGCGCTTCTTGAGGCCGGCGCGGCGCCCTTGGCGCACCTCGATCGCCTCACGGCCTACGGCGAGGCCGTCCTTGACGCGAACCGCCAATTCAACCTCACGGGGGCCAAAACCGCGGTCGAGTTCGCGCCGCACATCCTCGATAGCCTGACCATCGCGGAGCGGATTGCCGGCTCACTGGTCGATATTGGCTCGGGCGGCGGCCTCCCGGCGATTCCGCTGGCCATCGTGACGGGCGTTCCGGTCACGATGGTGGAGACGACCGTGAAGAAGGCGCGATTCCTCGAGCGCATGCTGGCGGAATTAGGCCTGATCGGCCAGGTGGTTGCCGAGCGCGCCGAGGTCGCCGCGCATCACGAGTCTCTGCGCGGCCGCTTCATGACGGGAACCGCGCGCGCGGTCTCGACGGCACCAACCGTCGCGGAGTTACTGCTCCCGTTCCTTGCCGTCGGCGGCACGGCCGTGCTGCAGCGCGGCACGATGGACGACCGCGAACGCAACGCCCTCGCCGACGCCGCCATCATGCTCGGCGGCCACGTTGAGAGCGAAACCCTCGTGGACGGCGAGCGCCGCATCATCCTCGTCCGCAAAACCGCCCCCACCGCCATCCGCTTTCCCCGCCGCACCGGCATCCCCGAAAAACGCCCTCTCTGCTTCTAACGCCCTTCGACAAGCTCAGGGGGACACGGCGGCGGGGCCACGCCCCACCTTGTCACCCTGAGCTTGTCGAAGGGCGCGAGGCGCCAGCGAGCCTCGAAGGGCTACGCGAACCTAGCTGTGGGAGACGGCGACGGCTTGGAGGAAGCCGCGGTAGAGGGCGCCGGCAAAGGGTTCATCGAGCCCCATGCGCTCGGGGTGCCACTGGATGGCGGCGAGCCACGGTTTGCGCATCGGATGCCTCCACTCGATGGCCTCGACCGTGCCGTCGGCGTGCCGCGCCGCGACTTGGAGGCCGCGTCCCAGCGTCCCGACGGCTTGATGGTGCGAGGATGTGACCTGGCCCTGGCTCTGGCCAACCAGGAGCCCGAGCGCCGAGCCGGCCTCGGCGGAGATCGCGTGGCGTTCGTGGTCTTCGAGCTGGTGCGCGGGCGTAGACAGCAGGTGCGGGACGAGTGTGCCGCCCTGATAGACGTTGAGGAGCTGCATTCCCCGGCAGATCGCCAGTACCGGAAGGCGGCGAGCGAACGCGGCGCGGACGATCTCCCACTCGATCTCGTCGCGCCCGGGCGTGATGTCGCACAGGCCATCGGGGTCGGCGAAGCCATACCGGGCGGGTTCGACGTCGCTGCCGCCGGTCAGGACGAGGCCGTCCATCGTCCCGATCGCCGAGCGGTCCGGCGTCAGGTCCGTGCCGGCGAGCCAGAGGGGCTGAACGTCGATGTTCGCCTGCTCGCCCGCAGCCATAAGGGCACCGGCATAAAGCCGGTACTTCGCGGAGCCATTATGGTAGCTGAGGCCGATTTTCACTGCTGGACCCTCTTCGGCGACGTTTCACGTGGAACATTCGCTCGTGATGTGTCATCTGGCTAAGGCCCTAGTATCGAAGCCGAAAAGTCTAGAAACACGTTTCTAAGCGATCGCGACTTTCTCTAACGTTGAATTCTCTCGCAACCTCGTGAGCGGGCTGCCCGCCTAGGGGCGCCCCGTGCTTGCGCCGCTGGTACTGACGCGAATGCAAGCGAGATGCTGCAAAAGGCGGGCGGTCGGTGCTCAAAATACTCGGCACTTGCGCAAACGGCTAGTTTGCCGAAAAGGCATCTGAGGCGCACGTCAGCACAATCACGACGGCGCCGAGAATGGTGTACGCAATCGTGTGCAGGCGGCCCCCAATTAGCGCCTGACCGAAGCATATTGGCCGACCTCGCTGGGAGTACCCGAGGAGAGAGAAGTTCGGTTCGCGTGGGAACGGGTTTATAGAAATGGCCCAAAACAGCTCATTAAAAGCAGGATCGTCGCGCCGTAATTTCTCGCATTTCTCGGCTACAGCCGGACTTGCATAGCCTATTCCAAACGGCGGCGAGGCGCGGTCCCCATGTCGGCCATAATGATTTTGTCTGGGTCAGTCTCGTCGGCCAGACGAAGCGCCGCATCGAGACTGGGATCAAGTGCAACCGCACGTCTCCAATTAGCGTGAGCGGTTTCACCCTCTTGGGCGAAGCGCTTTCGTGCGGGAGCAAACTTGACTTCCCAAGTAGGGCCTTCGACCAAAATGAACTTTAACACATCGAAAGATTTGGACGGCGCCAGGAAGACCGCAGCCATATGCGACCACCAGTTCATTGACCAGAAGCGATGAGTGACGGCGTCCTTCCTGCGAAGAAGGTCCCGCAGTTCGAATTTGTCGGAAGGGGCGAGATTGTCCCATTCGGCCTCGTAAAAAGCTGCAATCTGTGCTGCTGTAAGTTTCTTCAGAACGGGCGCCACTTCAATGTCATCCGCGCGCGCCCAGAAATGGCGCAACTCGGAGCGCAACGCACCAATGCTATCCATGCTGCTTACCTCGTGATCGCCGTTCTCTCTTGGCATCGGCTTTATTGATGGCCACCTTTGCAACGCAAAACATCGCCGGAGCGAACTTCTCGAACGGGTTAAGGCTTTTGGCGGTCGCGTGGGCTTTCGTGTCCATCGTACAGGTCCTAGTATAGTCCTATACCACAGCGATCCACTACAACTAGCCGCCGACCCATTTCTCCCTGCTTCCTGCGGTCTGGAGTCGCGGAATGCGATATCGTTTTGTTTCACGTTGAACATTATCCGCAGGCCGGCTGGCTTGGCGCTGGTACCATAGGAGCGAAGATGTACCAGCCCCATCCGTTCGATGCGCTCCTTGCCTCGGTCTTGCCCGCCGGATCGCTGTATGCGGTCGGCGGCCGCGTGCGCGACGAGCTGCGGGCGGGGCTCGAGGGGATCGAGCTGCCCGCGAAGGACCTGGATTACGTCGTGACCGGGCTTGCGCTCGACGATCTCACCGCGCGGCTCAGCGCCGTCGGCCGGGTCGATTTGGTCGGCGCGGCGTTCGCGGTCGTGAAGCTGACGGCGAACGGCGTGACGGCCGATCTGGCGCTTCCCCGCCGCGAGCGCTCCACCGGGCACGGGCATCGCGCGTTCGACATCCAGAGCGGCCCGGATGTCCCGCTGGTCGAGGATCTGGCGCGACGCGACTTTCGCATGAATATGGTCGCGCGGGCCCTCCCCGCGGGCGATCTGGTCGACCCCTACGGCGGCGAGGGCGATATTCGCGCCCGCCGGATCGACATTCTCTCGCCGGTCGCGTTCGAAGAAGACCCTCTGCGGATGCTGCGCGGCGCCCAGTTTGCCGCGCGTTTCGGCTATACGCCGACCCAGAAAACGCTAGCCGCCATGACGGCGGCTGCTCCGCTGGTCACGACTGTTGCCCCCGAACGGATCCACGACGAGCTCATCAAGCTCTTCGCGCTCGCCCCACGCCCCTCGGTCGGCCTTCGGCTCCTGCAGCAAACCGGCGTTCTCGCCCATATTTGGCCCGAACTGCTCGAGGGTGTCGGCGTCGAGCAGAACGAGTGGCACGCGTACGACGTCTGGGACCACAACCTGGCGAGCCTCGATGCCGTCTCGCCGGGCGATCCGATCTTGCGCTTGGCGACCTTACTACACGACGTCGGCAAGCCGCGAGTCAAGGACGGCCCGCATTTCTACCGCCACGAGCACGTCGGGGCCGATATGGCGCGCGATATGCTCGCCCGGCTACGGTCTTCAAACGAAACGATCGAGACCGTGGAACATCTGGTGCGCCAGCACATGTACACCCAAGATCCGCAGCTTAGCGACGCGGCGGTGCGTCGCTTCATCCGGCGCATCGGCCCGGCGCAGCTCGCGCGGCAGTTCGCGGTGCGCCACGCCGATATCGTCGGTTCCGGTCTTCCCAAGCGCGACGACTCCAACGAGCGTTTCGAAGCGCGCGTGTGGGCCGAAGTCGCGCGCAAGCCCGCCTTTAGCATAGCCGACCTAGCGATCGGCGGCGCTGACGTGATCGACGTCATGATTCGCAGCGGTCGCGCACCGCACGGATTTCACGGCGATCGGCGCGTCGGCGAAGCTTTGGCGTGGCTCTTCGAGCAGGTCACCGAGGCGCCCGAGCGTAACGAGCGCCAGACGCTTCTCGCACTCCTGGCCGATCATCTTACGGCTAGTGGAACCATCGGTTGACTCGGATAATCGCCCTCGTAAATCAAAAAGGCGGCGTCGGCAAAAGCACGACGGCCGTTAATCTCGGTGCCGCGCTTGCCGTTGAAGGCCGGCGTGTGCTCGTCGTTGACTGCGATCCGCAGGGAAATACGACGACCGGTTTCGGCATTGAAAAGCACGGCTTGCAGCACGACGTCTACAACGTGCTGATGCAGGAAGCAACGATCGACGACGTCGCGCAACGCACCGAGCTGGAAACGCTGATGCTCGTTCCCGCCACGATCAACCTCGCCGGTGCCGAGATCGAGCTGGTATCCGCGCTCTCGCGTGAAACGCGCCTGCGCCAAGCCCTGGCGACCGTTTCATCGCGCTACGATTTCGTCCTGATCGATTGCCCGCCGTCGCTGGGACTGCTCACGATCAACGCCCTGACCGCTGCCGATGAAATTCTCATTCCGGTTCAGGCCGAGTACTACGCGCTCGAAGGTCTCTCGCAGTTGACCGCCGTGGTGCGCCGCGTTCGCGAGGCGCTCAATCCCACGCTGCACGTAAGCGGCGTGCTGGTCACGATGTTCGACGGTCGCACGCGCCTGGCGATGGAAGTGATTGAAGAGCTCGAGAAATACTTTCCGCAACAGATGTTCAAAACGCTGATTCCGCGCAACATCCGTCTCTCCGAAGCGCCGTCATTCGGCAAGCCGGTGATCTTGTTCGACGTCAAGAGCCGCGGCGCGCAGGCGTATATCGCGCTGGCCAAAGAGATGCTCGAGACGAGCGTGCACGCGTGAGTCAACCCAAACGCGGGCTAGGAAAAGGCCTGGGCGCATTGCTCGGTGACGGTCCCGTTCCGACGTCGCCGGTCGCAACGGCGCCGCCGATCGCCGACGAAGCGATGCGCGAGATTCCGGTCGGGCGCATCACGCCCAATCCGTTTCAACCGCGCAAGAGTTTTGACGCCGCCGCAATGGACGAACTCAAAGCGTCGATCGCCGAATACGGTGTGCTGGTGCCGGTCATCGTGCGCAAGCGCGGCGACAACTTCGAATTGATTGCCGGCGAACGCCGCTGGCGCGCGTCGGCGGCGCTCGGGCGCTCGACGATTCACGCGATCGTGCGTGAATCCGACGACCGCGATTCGCTCGAAGTGGCGATCATCGAGAATCTGCAGCGCGAAAACCTCAACCCGCTCGAAGAAGCCGCGGGCTTTGCGAGCCTAATGGACGAGCACGGATTTACGCAGGAAGATCTCGCGCAGCGCCTGGGCAAGAGCCGGCCCGCCGTTGCGAACGCGCTGCGTCTGCTCGCGCTTCCCGATGCGATCAAAGCGATGCTGGCCGACGGCCGTCTGAGCGCGGGGCACGGCCGCGCGCTGCTCTCGGCGCGTGCCGAAGATCGTCTCAAACTCGCGCAGCGCGCGGTTGCCGAAGGTTTGTCGGTGCGCGCGCTTGAGAAGCTCGCCGGCGGTGCGAAGCCGGCGCCGCCCGCTTTGCGCGAACTTTCGCCCGACGAGCACGCGTTCGAGTCGCAGTTGCGCGAGCGTTTCGGCGTGCGCGTCGCGCTGGTGCGCGCGGGAAACGGCGGCAAGATCGAGTTTCGCTTCGGCGATGAAGACGAACTGATGCGCCTGAGTGACTTACTGCTCGAACGATGATCGTCTTCGGCCGGGTCATGACCGTCGTGATGTTCGCGGGCATCTGCTTTTTGCTGATCGTACCGCTCGCGCTGCGCCGTCACCAAATGTGGCTCGCGGTGGGGGTGAGCGCGCTGTACGTGTGTTATGTCGTGATGAACGTCGTGCTATGGCGACGGATGAAACCGCGATCGTAGCGCGGGCCGTGCGGGTCGCGCGACTACACGGCATCTACGCGATCGTCAACGAGGCGCCGGACGTGCTCGACATTGCCGACGCCGCGCTTGCGGTGGGCGTGACGGTCATGCAGTATCGCGCGAAGTCCGGTATCGACGCCACGCATCTGCAGGTTCTGCGCGAGCGTACGCGCGCGAAAGACGCGGTGCTCATCGTCAACGACGACTGGCGCGCGGCGCTCGCGTTCGATTGCGACGGCGTGCACGTCGGCCCCGACGACGACGGCTTTGCGTCGGTTGCGCCGATGCGAGCCGCGCTCGGCGAACGGCTGATCGGTCTTTCGTGCGGCACGGTCGACGAAGCGATCCGCGCGAACGGCGAAGACGTGGATTATATAGGCGCGGGCGCGGTGTACGCGACCGGATCGAAAGCCGACGCCGGCGAGCCGATCGGCATCGCGGGCCTGCGGCGCGTTGCCGATGTTTCACGGTTTCCGGTCGCCGCGATCGGCGGCATCGGCATCGCGCAGATCGCGGACGTGCGCGCGAGCGGCGTCGCGATGGCTGCGGTCATCTCGGCTATCGCCGCAGCCTCCGACCCGCGCGGTGCGGCGCGCGAGCTTGTCGCAACGTGGGCTGAGCATGGCTGACCTCGACGGTACGTTCCGCGTGCTCAAGGCGCTACTGGAGCAGTACGCGCCGAGGCTTCACACCAGCCACGATTCGCCGTCGCTCTATCTGCTCGAAGGCGATCCGGTTGCATCGCTGAGCCGCCCCATTCGTTTTGGGGGCGTCGAGATGCGCAAGTCGGTCGTGACCTTTCATCTGCTACCGGTCTACACGCATCCCGAGCTGCTCAGCGGTATCAGTGACGAACTGCGCCGGCGCATGCAAACCAAGTCGTCGTTCGATTTCGTTCGCCCCGAACGCGAGCTATTGCTCGAGCTTTCCGCCATCATCGACCGCAGCTTCGATCTCTATTGCTCGCTGGGCTGGATCACGTGAACGCCGTTCTCTCGATCGGAACGACGCATCCGTGGAACATTGCGGGCGTCGGGCTCGATCTGCGCGTCGGCGCGGAGCTGGGCATGCGAGTCTTGACGGTCGTTGCGGCGGTGAGTGCCCAGGACGCGGGCGGCGTTCACGCGCTGCATCCGGTACCGGCCGGCGACGTCGTCGCGCAGCTTGCGGCGATTCCGTGGGACGAGGTTGGGGCGGTGCGAATCGGCGCGGTCGGATCACCTGGCGCGGCCGGTGCGATTGCGGCGGCGCTGGACGGGACGAACCGGCCCGTCGTGATCGATCCCGTGATCGCCGCGACGCGCGGCGGTCGCCTTGCCGACGATGCGACCGTTGAAGCGCTCGCGTCTTCGTTGCTCGCATTGCCGCATGCGGTCGTCACGCCAAACATTGCCGAGGCGAGTCTGCTGCTGGGGCACCACGTCGATCGCGCCGGTATGATCGAGGCCGCGGAGGCGCTGCGTATGCGCGGCGCGCGAGCGGTGTTGCTCAAAGGCGGCCATCTGGACGGCTCGCCGCTCGATATTCTCTCGAGCGCCGACGGCGTCGAGCGATTTGAAGGCGAGCGCATCGCCGGCGACATGCGGGGTACGGGCTGCGTGCTGGCAATGGCGCTTGCGTGCGCGCTCGCGCGCGGCGACGCCTTGCGCGATGCCGCGACGTTCGCACGCGGCTTCGTACGCGAAAAAATCGCTCATGCGGTGCAGTTTGGCGGACTCTTTGCGGCGTATTGAGCGCGGATGACCAGCGCGACTGCAACCAAACCACGCGTGATGTCGGGCATGCGCCCGACCGGCGGACTGCATCTGGGCCACCTCGTCGGCGTGCTCACGCAGTGGGCCAATTTCTGCGATACCGCTGACGCCTATTTCGAAATCGCCGATCTGCACGCGTACACGACCGGCTACGAGGATCCGCAAGCGATTCGCGACGCGCGCAACGAGATGGTCGCGGTGTGGCTTGCCGCGGGCGTGGACCCGAAGAAATCGACGATCTTTTTGCAATCGGCGGTCCCGGAGATCGCGGAATTGCACACGCTGCTCTCGATGGTGACACCGGTCTCGTGGCTCGAACGCGTGCCGACGTACAAGGGGCAGATCGAGGCGCTCGGCCCACAAATCGCAACGTACGGCTTCTTGGGTTATCCGCTGCTGCAATTGTGCGACATCGCGATCGTGCGCGGCGAACGCGTACCCGTGGGCCGCGACCAAGTCGCGCACTTGGAATTCGGGCGCGAGGTCGTGCGTCGCTTCAATCATTTGTACGGCAACGGCGCCGACGTGCTGGTCGAACCGCAGCCGACGCTGACCGAGTTCGCCGAAGTGCCCGGCACCGATGGACGCAAGATGTCGAAATCCTACGACAACGCGATCCTGATCGCCGACGACGACGAGACCACGACCAAGAAGGTCCGCTCGATGATTACCGACCCGCAGAAAGTGCGGCGCGGCGATCCCGGCCGGCCCGAAGTCTGTCCCGTGTTCTCACTGTGGAAGTTCGTCAACCCGCTCAAGATCGACGGCATCGCCGCGGAATGCCGCTCCGGCGCGCTCGGATGCGTCGCCGATAAAACCGATTTCGCCGAGCAGCTCAACGCGTATCTGCGCCCGGTCCGCGAACGCCTAGAAATCTATCGCAGCGACCCCGCGCAAGTCGACCGCATCATCGAAGAAGGCACCGCCCGCACCCGCGAAATCGCCGCCGCCGTCATCGCCGACGTCAAACAAGCCATGCGCCTACTCTGACCAAATGCTTCGACAGGCTCATGCTTCGACAGGCTCATGCTTCGACAGGCTCAGCATGACAGGTGGGGATCTGTCACCCTGAGCTTGTCGAAGGGCGAAGGTGCGTTTACCCCTTGAACTTGGGCAGCACTTCGGCGATTTGGTGGAGGGCGTAGTCGATGTCGTCGAGTGACGCTGCGTAGGAGAAGCGTAGGTAGCCGGCGCCGGCGGGCCCGAACGAGGAGCCGCCGCCGCACGCGACGCCGCCCTCTTCCAAGAGGTAGCTCGCGAGCGCCTTGTCGTTTTGCGTGATCTTCGAAACGTTGGGGAAGGCGTAGAACGCGCCTTCGGGCAGCGTGCAACTGATGCCGGGGATCGCGTTGAGGCCGCTCACCAGTTTGTCGCGGCGCTGGCGGAAGATTTCGTTCATCTCCTTGACCGGTGCGTCATTGCCGGTGAGGGCTTCGATGCCGGCCTTCTGCACGAACGAGGTCACGCAGCTAAACGTGTTGTTGTTGAACAGCGTCACGGCTTTGATCAGCTCTTCGGGCCCGATCGCGTAGCCGAGGCGCCATCCGGTCATTGCGTAGGCTTTCGAGAAGCCGTCGACGATGATCGTGCGCTCTTGCATCCCCGGCAGCGACGTGATCGAGACGAACTCGCTGTCCAGATAGAAGTTGCGGCTGTAGATCTCGTCGGCGATCACCAGGAAGTTGTGCCGGTTCGCAAGCTCCGCGATGCGCTCGAGATCCGATTTGAGCAACACGCCGCCGGTTGGGTTGTGCGGCGAGTTGATGACGATCGCTTTGGTGTTGTCGGAGACCTTGTTCGCGAGTTCGTCCAGATCCATGCGCCAGTCGTTGGCTTCGCGCAACGGAATCCGCGTTACGTTGGCTTTGAGATAGCTCGACGCCGAAGCGTACGCGGGATAGGCGGGATCGAAGTACACGAAATCGTCGCCTTCGTCCAGGATCGCCGAGAGAATGTTCCAGATGATCGGCTTGGCGCCCGGAGAAATCGTAACGTTCGCAGCCGTGTACGGCGTCGCGAGCTTACGGAAGCGCGATGCGTAATCCGCGATGACCTCGCGCAGTTCGAGCATGCCGACCGAGGGCGTGTAATGCGTGTCGTGACCCATCAGCGATTCGACCGCGGCGCGCTTGATGTGGTCGGGCGTGTCGAAGTCCGGCTCGCCGACCTCCATGTGCACGACGCGACGTCCCGTCGCTTCGATCTCGCGCGCCCGCGCGAGGACTTGGAATGCGTTCTCGGCGCCTAAGCGCGAGAGCGAGCGGCTGACAAACTGTTTCTTAGCTGCGAGCATGCGAAAAAATTCCCCTGTAGTATCGGCCGGCGAGCGACGAATTCGAGCGATGTTTTCGATCAAGGTAGCAACCCGGGAGCGGCGAACGTTCAACGCGTCATGCGCACGCTATCTGAAGTTTTTGCGCCGGGAGCTCCAACGTTGCCGGAAGGACTCCGGACGCTCTCGGTTTCGCCTGATCGCGAGTTGGAACCTGGGATGACGGTGCGTGCGATCTTCACGTTCCGCAATCAGGGCGGTGCGCCGGCAACCGGCGCGCGCGTGCGTTTCAATCTTCCCGACGGGCTGGTCTATCTGGTCGGTACGGGACAGCTCGACGGCGCGAACCTCGACGACGAGCAAGGCAACTCCCCGCTGCTCTCGCGCAGCGGCGCGCATATCGGCGACGTCGCTCCGGGCGAAGACCGGCGGATCGAGATCGCCTACAGCGTGGCCGGAGCGATCGAGAACGGCACGACGATCGAGCTCCAAGCGGCGGTTGCTTCCTTTGAGGTGCCGCCGGTCGGCTCGAACATCATCCGGCTCATCGCCCGCAGCCGTCCGCAGTTGCAAAATGCCCTGACCGGGATCGCTATCGAAGCGCGGGCCGAACCCGTGCCCGGCGCCGAAGCGCAGATCACCGTGCGCCTGCACAACGCGGGCGAATCGAGCGCGCACGATGTCGTGATCGTGGCACCGATCCCCGAACACACCCGCTACGTTCCCAACTCCGCCCGGGTGAACGGGCGCGAGATCGAACGTGACCTCGGCCAACCGTTCGACCGCGTGCACGCCCCGATCGTGACCCCGACGCTCGCGGCCAGCGCCAGCACGACCCTGATCTATCGCGTGCGCATCGCCTCGCCGCTCCATGACGGCACCCGGATCTTTGCGCACGCGCAGATCGCGTCACAGGAAACCGCCTCGTTCGAGGTCGAGGGCGCCTCGCTGCTCGTGCGGTCAACGCCGGATTTCGACGACGATCGCACGACCTTTACGGTGGAACCGGCGTACGACGTGCGCCCGGGCCAGCGGGTGACGCTCTCCCTGTGCGCGTTCAACGCCGGCTCGGCGGCCGCCGAGAACGTGAGCGCGACCATCGAACTGCCCGATACGCTCGTACCGGTGCGGGGCGCGACGCTGATCGACGGACGCCCGATCAAAGAGCCCAAGAAACGCGAGGGTCTCAGCTTCGAACTCGGCCGCGTCGATGCCGAAGAGCGCGTCGAGCTGGTCTGCGAGGCGATCGTCGTGGCGCCCTTGCACGACGGCTCGTCGATCGACATCACGGGAACGCTCACGTGGGAACCTGCGCGCGGCGATGATTCGTCGCGCCGTTTCGAACGCTCGATCGCGATTCACTCCGAACCCGCGCTGCCGCCGCGTCGCAACGCGATCGCGCGCGTGCACGGCGAAGTGATCAAGCCCGGCGAAGAAGTCGAAGCGGCGATCACGATTGCCAACGAAGGCAGCGCGAGCGCGACCGACGTGGTGTTGCACCTGCGGGTCGATCCCGCACTCGACGAGTTGCGCCTTACCGAAAAGTCTTCGCGCATTTCGCTCAACGGCGACACGGCCGAGATCGGCGCGATCGAACCCTACGCGCAGCGGCGCTTCACCTTGCGCGCCCGCGTACGCACGCCGTACGCCGACCGCAGCGAACTGCACGTGGGCGCGAGCGTGCATACGCGCGAACTCGGCGAGACGCCGCTGGGCGAAGTGACCTGGCGCGTCGATTCGCACCCGTCGTTTTCCACCCAAACGTCCACGCTGCAACTCGAGAGCGACGACGTGCTTCGACCCAACCAGCTCGCTGAAGTCGGCGTGCGCGTGACCAACATCGGCAGCGACGTGGCGCACAACGTCCGCGTGCGTCTTTACGTCTCGCCCGAAGCGCGGCTGGAAACGGTCGACGGTGCGACGCGAGAGAAATCGAAGATCGTTTTTGGCGAAATCGCGCCCGGCGCCACGGCGAACGCGCGATTGGGATTGCGTTTGCTGCGCAGTTTGGCCAAGGAATACCCGGTGACGGTCGACGCGGTGCTCACCGCCGACGCGATGCTGCCGGTTCCGCTGGAACGCCTGACGATCGCGACCTCGGCCGAGCCCGATTTCTCCGTCGGCTCGCTGCGCAGCGAACCGATCGACGTCGTCGACGTCGGCGAGACGATCGAATGGACGCTGCACGTGCGCAACGGCGGCGACGGTCCCGCGCGGCGCGTGCAAATCGCGTGCATGCAACCCGACTCGCTGATCTACGTTCCGAATTCCACGACGGTCAACGACGTGCCGATTCGCGACGTCGGTGCGCGGTCTGCGCTGGCCAGCGAACGGGGCATCGTCCTCAACGACGTCGATCCGGGCGTCGAGGCGACGATCCGGTTCCGGGACGTCGTGCACAACGGTTTGCCCGCCGGCGAAGGCATCGTACGCGTCGCGTTCGTCGCCTACGACGGCGAGCGGCAGGACGAAATGCGCTCCAACGAACTCAAAGTGCGCGCGGCACCGGTCTTCGCCAACGCGATTCCCGGCTTGCCCTTCGGATTGGACGGCATGATCGGCCCGTCGTTTGGCGGCGGTAGCTCCCAGCGCGCACTCACCGAGGATCGCTTCATCGAGCTGCCCCCGGCGACGCCGATCCCGGGGTTGTCCGGCGGCGATTATCCGGCGCTTACGCCCCCTCCGACCAACGGGCGCAGCGAAGGCGAGGTCGTCGACGGCACGCTGATCGACGGGAACGTGGGGGTCGCGGTGACCTTCACGTCCGAGCGGCACGCGCGCGTACTGCGCTTTCTTGATGAAGCGCGGTTCGACGGGCTGGTGACGCATCTGTTCGCGATGCGCGCCTTCTTCCCCGAAGCGATCGGCGACGCTCATGTCGGCGCGGTGGCGTCGATGCGCGAGATGCTGCGCGACGAGACCGATCGGCTTTTCATCAAACTGCGTTTGCCGACGTACGTGATCGCCCCGCGCGACATCGAGACGCCGTCGATGCGCGCCACGCTCGAACGTTTGCTGCACGACGTGAGCGGTGCACGCGGCATTCCGGCCGAGACACCCGGCGCCGCGGTGGTCTTGCGCGGCTCCTACGATCCGCAGACGATCGCCGAGCTGGGGGACCGCTTGGCCGAGACCGAGCTGGCCGCGTCGCTGCCGTGGGCGATTTTGGCGCGCTTTCTGCCCGACGGGAGCGCGCAACTAACGCACTACCGCTCGATGCTGGTGGCGCGATTCGAGAGCTTTTTGGATTCGGACAGCACGGAGTTTCTCGACGCGCTGCAGCGGCGTCGCGATCCCGCGCTCGATGCGGCCCTGGATGTGGTACGCACCTCGCTGCATTCCGTCAGCACGGTCTGATCGATGTCGGCCATCACCGTCGTCGTCGTGGTGGTGTTGCTGGGCGGAGCTGCGCTCGGGATCTATGCGTGGCTTGCGCCGCGACGGACGGCGGCGGTGCGGCGCGAACGCGAAGGCGCTCCGCTGCAGGCCACCACGGATTGGACCCACGAGGCCGGTGCCGAGTTTGGCGACCTCTCGGAGTCGGCGCGTTGCGATTTGGTCTTCGCGGTGGCCGCGCTCGACGACGAGCGTTCGCAGCACCTGCTCGAACACGCGCTGAACGATCCGGCCGAGGCGGTGTCGCTGGCGGCGGCGCACGCGCTGGCGGCGCGCGGGCAGCAAGACCGGGTCGACGAGCATCTCGCGGGACATCCCGGCGCACGAGCCGACCGCATCGCGCAGGCGTTAGCCTTGCTGGACGAAAAAAGGTAGCGCTGTGGCATCCACGTCGCTAACCGGGATTTTCGCTCCGGGGTCTCCCCCATTGGTCGAGAACCTGCGCACGCTGGTACTCGAGCCCAGCCGTACGGCTGCGCCCGGCGACACGATCCGCGTCCAGTTTTCGTTTTCCAATCTCGGCGGGGCTGCCGCCACCGGTGCGCGCGTGCGTTTCGCGCACCCGCAAGGCGTCGAGCATGTCGCGGGCGCCGATACCGTCGACGATGCGCCGCTGGGGCCGAGCGAATCGTTCGTCGAGCCGGCCGGCGCGGGAATCGGCGACCTCGAACCCAACGGCCAGCACCGCGTTACGTGCGTGTTCCGTGTCAATCCGACGATCGAAGACGGCAGCGAGCTGGTGTTTCAAGCCGCGCTCGTCACCGAACAAACGCCGCTCGCGGCCTCGAACATCGAACGCATCGGCGTTCGCAGCCGGCCCGAATTGCAGACCAGCGCGACGTTTTCCACGATTTCCGCGCCCGCTATTCCGCGCCCCGGCGACGCGATCACGATTCGCGCGACCGTTCGCAATACCGGCAGTTCGAGCGCGCACGACGTCGTCGTCGTGTTGCCCGCGCCGGCGCACACCAGCTACGTGGCGCGCAGCGCGCGCATCGACGGGCGCGTCATCACCGGCATCGAGGGCGAAGCATTCGATTTCGACAGCGCGACGATTGTGAGCGAACGGCTCGCGCCCGCGCAATCGGCGGTCATCGAATATCAGGCGACGATCGATTCGCCGCTGGCCGACGCGACGAAGATCAAGGCGAGCGGAACGGTAGGCTCGCGCGAGACCAGCGAGTTCGCGATCGAATCAAATGAAATCGTGGTCGTCTCGCCGGTCGATTTCGACGGCGACGATACGTCGTTCACGGTCCAAAGCGACGACGTGGTGACGCCGGGCATGCGCGTGCCGATGGTGATGCGTGCGATGAATACCGGAACCGGCATCGCCCAGCGCGTTCAGATGGCGTTCACGCTGCCGCCGGGGCTGGTTTACGCGCCGGGCACCGCGCATGTCGACGGACAACCGGTCACCGATGAAGCGATTCCGAATTTGGTCTTTTCGCTCGGCGCGCTCGCGGCCGGACGCATGATCGAAGCCGGGATTTCCGCGACCGTCGCGGTGCCGGCCGGTGAAGAGACCGCATTACCGGTCGATGCGTCGTTGCGCTGGCGCGGGGCCGAGCGTACGTTCGCGCGCCGTCTCTCCGTCCGCGTCGCGCCGCGCTTTAGCCGGGCGCGCAATTTGGTCGAAACCGATTGCGGCGTCGCGCAAGCGCGCGAAGATATCGCGTTTACGGTGCACGTGTACAACGACGGAACCGCGCCCGAATCCGACGTGCGGCTGCGCCTGATTCCCGGCTTGTATCTCACCGATATCCGGATCGGCGAAACCGCCGAAGACACGATTCCCTACGACGTTCCGATTGCACTTGGCATCGTGCACCCGCACCAAGAGCGCATTTTCACGATCGTGGCGACGATTGCGTCACGCGTGCCCGATCGCTCGGCGGTGACGATGGGCGCGGTGCTCGAACACGGCGGCGGCGCAATCGACCTCGGCACCGCGACGACGATCGTCCGCTCGCGCCCTTCGATCGAGCGGGTTGAATGGGAAGTAACAACCGGCGATCTGCTGCGTCCCGGACGCAGCATCGATGCGCTCGTTCGCGTGCACAATGCCGGCTCGGACGTCTTGCGCGACGCGCGACTTTCTCTCACGCTGCCGCCCGAATTGACGATCGAACGCGCGGTCGACGCGCGCCGCGATCGAGACGGCCTTTCTTTTGCCGATATTCCGGCGGAAACGACGCACGAATCGCGCGTGACCTTCCGCCTGACGCGCGCCGTTCATGCCAATCGGACTCTTGCGATCGAGGGATGGCTGCACGGCAAGGGCATCAGCCCAGTGCAATTTCCGCCGCTCGACGTGCCGACGTACGCCCAGGCGCAATTTGCGAACAGCGCGCATCTGCTCGCGATTCCGTCGGAAACGGTCAACGCAGGCGAGCGGCTCTACTACGAGATTCGCCTGCGCAACGAAGGCGACGGACCGGCCGATCGGTTGACGCTGCGGGTCGTCGCGACGAACCTGGCGGTATACGTGCCGTCGTCGACGACGATCAACGGCATGGCGATCGCCGACGATTCGGGCGCTTCGCAATTGTGGTCGGCGCGCGGTTTGGTATTGGCCGACGTCAATCCGTCGATGGAATTGCGCATTCGCTGGGAGATGATGGTGATGGCGCCGCTCGCGGCCGGTACGGCGCTGGATACGCGCGCGATCGTCGAATGGGGCGAGGGAACGACGTTCGCGGTGGCCGCTCCGACCGTGCGCGTGCAGACGCAGCCGAGCCTGAGTGAATCCACGGCGGGAACGCCCATTTCGATCGCGCGTATCTTCGGTACGCCCGAACCCGCGCCGGTGGTCCAACCCGAACTACCGCCCGAACCGCCCTTCGACTCGCCGCCCTTCGACTCGCCGCCCTTCGACTCGCCGGCTGCGCCGGCGGCTCAGGGTGACAAGGGTCAGCCGCGGCAGTTGCGGGAGTTGGTGCAAACGATTACCGAGGCGCAGGGGGCGCGCGAGCCTGAGGATGTGGTTTCGTCGCCGGCGCTGTATGTTGATTTTTCGGGCGAGCGGCTGAGTAATACGCTGCGCATGCTCGAGCGCAGCGATAGCGCGGGCGGTTTGGTGCAGCATCTCTTTACGCTGCGTTTGCTCTTCCCCGAGCACGCGCAAGGTGCACCGGCAAGCGTCGACGATGCGTTTTCGACCGCCAGCCGTGCGCTGCGCGCTCCACTCGAGAAGTTATTCGTGCGCTTGCGGATGCCGCGCCTTACGATCACCGGCAAGGATTTGGAAGATCGCGATAGCCGCGAAGCGATGCGCGACGTCGTCGAGAGCCTTGCGTTCGCGCCGACCGCCGCGCCGCAAGCGCCCTCCGAGGGAGTCGTGCGTATCAGCGGTGCCGTCGACCTCGACGTGCTGCGCTCTCTACTCCCCGACCTCGAAGCGGCGCCGCTGGGTGCGGTGACGCCGTGGCTGATCAACGCGCAGATGCTCGGTACCACGATCTATCATGGCACCGAGCGCTCCGACGCGCTGGAATCCTATCGGGCAGAACTGCTGCGCGTGCTGACGGTCCTAAGCGAACTGCCGATCGAGGAATTCCACCGCGTGCTCACGTCGAGCATCAACCGCTCATTGGACGAAGCGCTCGCAGAGGTGATGAACGCGTTGCGCGGCGCCGCGCCGATTGTTCTCGAATAATCCCGGCTTTCTGATCCTCCTGGTCGTGTTCGCGATCGGAGCGTTGTTCTTTACGCTCGGAACGGCGATGGTTCGGCGCGGGCGCGCCGCCGTGCCGGTTGCGGCGATACACGACGGTGCAACGCCGTGGACGGCGGAATTGGCGGGGACCGACGACGTGTTGCATGTATCGCTGCGCGTCGACATGGTCGAACGCTTGGCGATGTTGGGCGAACCGTGGTGTGTCGCGATGCTCCAACGTGCGCGCGTGGAGGACGGCGACGCGACCGTGCGCGACGCAGCCGACGCCGCGCTACTCGTGATCGGCGCGCGCCGCCGCGACACCTAGAACGGTCCACAAGAGGATGCCGACTTTCGGATAGATCCAGATCGTGTCGACGATCTGGTGAAACCACATCGCGCAGATCACGCCCAGCGTGCCCAGGATCAGCGGATCGCGAAAGCGCCGCGCGAACGCCGCGATCGTCGCGACGAAGAGCCATGCGAGCGCGACGCCGCCGGCGATGCCTTGCTCGGCGAGCGTATTGAAAAAGATGCTGTTCGCATGCGTGCGTACGCCCGGATCGAAATGCGATATTTCCAGCTCGAAATTGCCGGGACCGATGCCGATCAGCGGTGACGAGCGCCACAAGCGGTATGCGCCGCTCCACAGCTCGCTGCGCGTGCCAAGCCCGGTCACGTCACCATTATTTCCGAACAGAAACGTCCACCGCAAAACGCCGGCGAACTGCGCGAACGCGACCGCGAGTAGTGCGCCAAAGAGAGCCGATACGCTCGTCACGATCGCAGTCGCGCGCTGGGGCGCAAAACGTAGCGCGCAAATCAGCGCTAAGGCCACGAGCAACGCGCCCTGACCGCCGCGCGAAAACGTGAACGCGAGCGCGATCGCACCCAGAGCGAATGCCGTCCACGCTAGCGGTCGCCGCGGGGCGGACAGCGCCCATGCAAGCAGCAGCGGCAGTACGATACCTAAAAATCCCGCGAGTTGATTGGGGCCCTCGAGGGATCCAGCGATGCGGGGAACGACGCGCCCGGCAATCACGCCGAACTCTTGCGTCCCGACCACAAGCTGGGCGAGCGCGAGGAGCGCGACCACGATTGTAAGCAGCACGATCGTGCAGCGAAAAAGCCGCTCGTCGGGGTCCGCGCGGAACGCCACGTACGCAACCGCGAACGTCACGAGATATTCGATAGCCTTGAGCGTTTCACGGAGCGCGGCGGCATGGGAGCCGGCGTGGATCGACGAGATAACCATCGAGGCAACGAGCAGCGCTGTAGCGCCGCCGACCAGCGCAAAGGCTCGTCCCGGGCGGGCGCGATGCGAGCGCCAGGCGAGCCCTAAGCCCAGGACGCAGCCCACCAACACCGTTTTCGGAAGCGTGATCGACGTGCCGTGCGCAAAAAGGTAGAGCGCAAACGGATCCGTCGCCGCGAGCGCTAGGACGGCGAATACCGGGCGTCGTCGCACGAGCGCGAACGAAACGATCAGCCCCAGCGCGAGCGCGATTCCCGCCGCAACACGATAGGCCGGCAGCGCTTGAATCGGCGGTGCCCCTTGCGTTCCGGCCGCGACATTGACGAAACGCACGCTGCGAAGCAATCCACCCAGTTGCCTGGTATCGCGGTCTTTGCCGGCTTTTTCCGGCACGAACGTCGCCGACGGCACGATCGTCACGGTCACGCGCCGGCCGTGCAATGCAAACGGTATCGAAAATGCCAGGCTCGCGAGGCCCGGGCCGTAGCAGCATCGTCGAGCCGTTGTGCGGTTGATGGTCACCGTATATCCGCGCGACCGCCCCGGCAGCGAGTACACCGGATTGAAGATCTCGACGATCATCGTGTCGGCGTCTGTCGGGACATCGGCATGGAACGTAGCGCTACCGACGATCCAGCAGCAGGACCCGGCGTCATCGCCGGGCGCGATTCCGCTGACGATGTCGTTGGCCCGGATGCCCGGGGGATACGATTTAGCGGCCGCCGGGACGGTCGCAAACGCGAACGCGACGATCGCGGCGGCCAGTACGAGTGCGGCACGGCACATGTCGAAAAACCTATACGATCTCAGTTAGGGGATATCCGCCGTTTGCGCGAAGTGCGTTCGAACAAGATGTTGGGTGTCGTATCGCTGTGCAATCAAGAACGCGATCCGGGGCGCGGGCTGCTTATTTTCGATGTGGTGACGGGGGTCGGTACGTGGGTGCCGGTCGGCTCGTCGCACGACATCATGGGGACGCGCGGCATCTGCGCCGCCGGCGGTCTGCTGTACGCGGCCTACACGGTCGGATGGTACGAGACGCATTTCGCCACGTTCGCCATCACGGGCGCGACGCTCGAACTCGTTGATGACATGTTAGCGCCTGAGACGCACGATCCGCATTCGCTGAGCGTGCATGCGGGCCGCCTGCTCGTTGCGTCGACGGGAAGCAATGAGCTCGTCGCGTACAACTTGCTCGACGGCCTGCCCCGCGGCACCGCCGAAGCGATCTGGCGTGCGGGCGAGACCGGCGTCGACACCGAGCACGTCAATGGCGTGTGGTCCGACGACGAGCGGATTGTCGTTTCGGCGTTCGGCCCGCGGGCTGGTGAGTATTGGAGTAGTGCGCATCGCGGGTACGTGCATGATGTCACGCGCGGCGAGCGTCTCCTCGAGGGACTGTATCATCCGCATAGCGTTCGTATCGACGACGGACGAATTTGCTTTGCGGAGTCGGCGCTCCAGCGGCTGTGCTTTTCGGATCGTGATCCAATCGTGCTCTCGGGTTACGTTCGCGGCGCTGCTATAGCTCCGGACGGTACCATTTTCGCCGGAAGCAATGCCGCGCGTCGTGTTTCGCGCAGCCGCGGCATCGTCACCAATGGCAGCGATGTGGAAAGCGCGCAGGGCGAAGTCTTCGGACGAGCCCGCCTTTTCCACGTCGATCCCGCGCTCGATTCCGTGCGCGCGACCTTCGACCTCGGCGACTACGGGCCTGAAATCTACGATGTGCTGGTGCTGCCGTGATCTCGCATCGTCACCGCTGCATCTTCGTACACATACCTCGCACCGGTGGCACGAGCATCGAGAACGTCATTTGGCCCGGCGAGCGTACCGAAGCCGAGCTCTGGATGGGCTTCACGGGTCCGTATGAGAACCGCTATCAGACCGGCGGTTTGCAGCACTTGCTCGCGCGGCAGATTCGCGAGGTCGTAGGCCCGGAAATTTTTGCATCGTATTTCAAGTTCGCGTTCGTTAGAGATCCATGGGACCGGGCGCTTTCGCAGTACGCCTACATGGGGCGGCGGCCGGATCTGCGTGCTTACATTGGCATGCGCGAAGGCGATTCGTTCGAGGGCTACCTCGAGCTGATTCAACGCAAGCCGCACGTGCAATGGTTCGCACAGCACGAGTTCATCCTCGACGAAGGCGGCAACCAACTGGTCGATTTTGTCGGACGCTTTGAACGGCTCGAAGACGATGCGCGGAGCATCTTCGCGCGTCTCGGTATGCGAGCGCGCCTTCGGCGCGCAAACGCGTCGGTGCTCGACGGCAGCCCATTGCACTATGATACCGAAAGCAGCCGCGCGACGGTCGCTGCGCTGTATGCGCGCGACTTCGCATTATACGGCTTTCAGAATCGATAGCCGAAACGTGCGATGTCGCGGGCGAAGTAGCGCTCGACGAGCGCACGGGTCTCGGCCGTGTAGTGGTCGCGATATGCGGCGTGCTTCGAGCGGTTGACGTGAACGAGCGGCGTGTCGATTCCCAAGCGGCCGCACACGTATGCAAAATCCTCCGGCAGCGTCTCGTACCGCCCCACGAAATCCACGAGCTGATTGCCGCGCTCGTCGGTAATGAACGATGTCATGTCGCCGCGAATCAGGGGATAGGCGCGGACAAAATCCGAGAAGCCGTCGCACCGCCGCAGGATGGCATCCATTTCGGGGTTTTGCGCCCGTACGGTGTCGTCGAGGACATGCTGCTGATAGGAATATGTCGAGACGAGCGCGTCCCACGGATTGCGAACCAACGCGAAAGTGAAATATTCGCTCCAGACGGCCGGCGTCAAGAAGCACTGGAGAACGGACGCCGGCAAGTGCTGCTGTAGCGCGTTTGCAAACGCTCCGGCGCGGTAGCAATGCCGGTACGCTTCCACCATCCGTTCGCCGAGCGGATGTCCCCATAACACGTCCCACAAGCCGCGGCCGGTCATGGTGAACTCCACGCCGGCTGACTCTAGGGACGACCGAACCGACATCCCGGCTGTTTTCGGAACGTGAACGAAAGCAAAGCGATGTGAATGGGAAACCGGCACCATAACGTCTTGGGCGCGCGAGGCCGTCACCCTCTCAAAAGGTCTCGGGTCGTTCCCGCGCAATCTTTTTCGGGCGATGCGTCGTCGGCTCACTATGCTTTTTGTTAGGAACTACCGGCGACCGCTCGGCGGTGATCTCAAGGTGTTCGATTATGCAAATCATGTTGCCGCGTCGGGGCTTTTCGAGCCGGTGCTCTATCTGACGGCGGAAAGCACGGCCGAGCCGCCTGCCGCACTGCTGCCGCCTGGAATGCCCATCGTCCGCGAAGCGGTATCCGCGGACGCGTATTTCGTAGCCGGATTCAATTGGCGCATCTTGGACGATGCCGGCGTTCGTCTCGCCGATAAGCCGGTCGTCAATCTGATTCAAGGATTGCGGCATGGCTTGCGGAGCGATCCGCGCAGCGCATTTCTCAGCCGGCCCGCTCTGCGTATAGGCGTGAGCACTGCGGCCACCAGCGCTGTGGCGGCAATCGGCGTCAATGGTCCATTGGTCACGATACGCAACGGCATCGACACGGCCGCGGTCGAGCGCCTCGGTGATGTCCCCAAGGCCAATTGTGTCTTCATCGCTGCGGCAAAGCGCGCCGACATGGGGCGCGCTATTGCCGCGCACGTGGCCGATGCCGGCGTCGACGTCGACCTATCGTGCGAGTTGGTGCTGCGTGAGGCGTTTTTGCGCCGGATGGGACGTTGCACGGTTGCCGTACTCTTACCCGACCCCTACGAGGGGTTCTTTTTGCCCGCCCTCGAGGCGATGGTGTTGGGCTGTGCGGTCGTAATCCCGCCCATCGATGGAGTCTCGGACTTTTGCGCGAACGGGTCGACATGCATCGCCGCATCTTATGAGGCCGGCGCGCTGGCGCGGGCGGCGATCGGGATCATGCGAGACACGGAACTTGCTCAACGTTTGACCCGGGCAGGTCGCGCCGTCGCAACGGATTACTCGCTCGAGCGCGAGCGCCGAGAATTTCATACTGTCCTGCGGGACTACATAGAAGGCAACTGACGATGTCCCAGAAGCAACCCGTGTTCGTCGTCGTCGCACACCAGGACGATTGGCAGCTCTTTATGGGGGCTGACGTGTATGCGTACCTGCGCGATCCGCACAACCACGTCGTCTTCATCGTAACGACCGCGGGCGACGCGGGGCGAGGCGACGCGCATATGAGGTCGCGCTTCAATGGCGCGCTGCTCTCGGTGCTGCGCGCGCTTCCGTCGTGGAGCCCGTACGGATCCGGGGTGCCCGGTGGCGTGCGGGTGTCATACAACGCCGCGATCGTACACGACAAGCGTATCCTTACCTGTACCATCGAGGATGCGAACGCTGCCTCGGTTCGTTTGTATTTGCTGCACCTTCGCGATGGCGGGACGGGTGCCGGTTTCCCGCCGCATTTTCAATCGCTCTCAGCACTACGGCATGCGGGATTGCCGTTGCAGGCGCTCTGGCCATCTGAGGCGCCCCCGACGTACAACAACTGGGACGACTTCGTCTCGACGCTCGCGCAAATCATATCGGCCGAACGGGCAGGCGATCTTCCTAACGCGGCGATCTTGTCCACGGATCCGGACGCCGCACGCAACCCCGGCGATCACAGCGATCACCAGATGACGGCCGCGGCGGTCGTGGACCTCGTTCAGCGGAACGCCTTCCTGCGCCCGATGTGGTACGGCGGGTACTCGAACGCGGCCAAGCCCGAGAATCTGGGCGATGCCGATGCCGACGCGCAGCGGGCGGCGCTCTACGCCTATGGCGCAGGTTACATGGCCACGGCGGCCGGTTTTGGGGATACCTGGCGCGCGAGTTGGGAACGTGAGTACCCGCATTTCAAAAAACGCCAATATCGCGTCGAAGCGGCCGCTCGGCGCGAAGGAGACGACGCCGGCTTGTCCGATTAGAGAGTCAGGGTGGCGGCTAAGGAGGTCCATTTCGTGCTGGCGCGGTCGGCAATGCCGTCGGAGGCGCTCTCGGCTTCACCGAGGGTCGCTATCGTCGTTCTCAACTGGAACGGTTGGAGCGACACCGTGGAGTGCCTGGAGAGCATCTTGCGCAGCGATCATGCGATCGCGCAAATCGTCGTGTGCGACAACGGTTCCACCGACGATTCCCTGAACTACCTCAAACAGTGGGCGGCGCGCGTACCATGCGCTTTCGCCGAGTACGATCCGCGGGTCTGCGCCTTTACCAGCGGAGACGCCGATGCGCCGCTCGTCTTCGTGCCGATCGCGACGAATTTGGGATATGGCGGTGGAAATAACGTTGGGATTCGTTATGCGCTCGATATTCTCGACGCGCGCTATGTGTGGCTGCTGAACAACGACACCGTCGTCGACCGCCATGCGCTCTCCCACCTCGTCGACCTGGCGCAATCCGACACATCACTTGGTGTGATCGGCGCGAAACTGCTCAGCTACCGCGAACCATCTAAGATTCAAGCTCTTGGCGGCGGTTCGATCAGCCGTTCGGGTATGGATCGTCAGCTCGGACGCGACTGCGCGACGCATCCGCGCGAGAACGAAACGATCGATCTCGATCATGTGGTCGGCGCTAGTATGTTCGTGCGCGCCGATGCAATTCGGAACGTCGGCTTTATCGAAGAACGCTACTTTCTCTTCCGCGAAGAGACCGCATGGTGCATCAAGATGCGCCAAGCGGCGTGGAAGCTCGTCTACTGTCCCACGGCGCTCGTGTGGCACAAAGAGGGCGCTTCGGTTGGATACAAGAGCGAACTGCACGACTATTACGCCGTTCGAAATCTCTTCTTCCTCGTACAGGAGCACTTCCCACAGTATCTGACGTTCACGTTGATTTACTGGGTTTTTCGGGGGTTCGGGCCAAAGCTCGCTCGCTTCCAATTCCGACGGGCTGCGGCTGTTTTGCGCGCCTACGTGGACTTTTTCCACGGGATCGACGGGAAGTCCGAGACGTTTGCTCGATATTGGCAACTCGTACACATCACAACGAGAAAGCCAGAATAGATTTCGTGCCGTGGCCGCTACCGTCTTAAGTCCCGAGCGTTCGTTCTTCTACCGCATCTACCGATACCGCTGGCTCCTCCTCGAGTTGGTCGCGCGTGACATCCGCCTACGCTATCGCGGGTCGGTGCTCGGCTTTGCGTGGACGCTGCTCAACCCTATCTTGTTCATGGCGGTCTACACGCTGGTCTTCGGCGTCTACCTTCGCATCGGGATCGCGCACTATCCCGTTTATCTTCTCAGCGGTTTGCTGGCGTGGAATTGGTTTGCGTCGGCGCTCCAGAACGGCACGACCGCCATCTTGGACGGCCGAATGTACGTAGGGAAGACCGTTTTCCCGGCCGAGATTCTCGTCTTTGTGCCGGTAATTTCAAACCTTGTGAATTTCTTGTTCTCGCTGCCGCTGCTGGCAATCGTCGTCGTGGTGTTTCACCAGCAACTCGGATGGCCGCTGCTGCTCTTGCCCGTGCTTATCGTGGTTCAGGCAATTCTCACGGCCGGCATTCTCTTTTTCTTCGCAACGCTCAACGTCTATTTCCGCGATCTGCAGCAACTCGTCGTCTATGTCGTGATGCTGCTCTTTTATCTGACGCCGATTTTCTATCGATCGCAGTCGATTCCGGCGGCCATGCGACCATTTGTTTTGGCCGATCCGCTGGCCGTGCTCATGGTCGCCTATCAGCGGATTTTCTATGCAAACGAATTTCCGAGCCTATCGCAGCTCGTCTACCTAGCTTTCGCAACGTTTGTCATCTTCTTGGCGGGACGCGCCGTATTCATCCGGCATCAGGAGTCGATGGGAGAATATCTGTGAGCGCGGCAATCGTCGTCGACGCCGTCTCGAAGGCCTTCCGGTATCCGACGCTCCCGAAGCAGACGACGCTCAAGGAAGCCATCGTTCGGCGGCTGTTCATGCGCCGGCCGGAACGAAAGACCATCGAAGCGGTTCGCGACGTGAGCTTCACGGTTGGACACGGACAGATGCTTGGCGTTCTCGGGCGCAACGGTTCGGGAAAAACCACGTTATTGCGTCTGCTCGCGGGCGTATACGTGCCCGATCGAGGAACGATCGCGATCGACGGGACGGTCACGCCGTTGCTTTCGCTCGGTGCCGGCTTTCATCCCGACCTCACCGGCCGTGAGAACGCACGCATCGAACTGCTGGTCTTGGGACTTTCGCCGCGGGAAATTGCAGGCAGAATGGAACAGATCGGGGCGTTCGCGGAAATCGGTGATTTCATGGACGCACCGATGCGCACCTATTCGACCGGCATGATGATGCGACTAGCATTCGCGGCGGCGATCAGCATCGAGCCCGATATTTTGCTGCTCGATGAAATTCTCGCCGTCGGCGACTCGGCGTTTGCGCAAAAGTGTCTCGATACGATCGACGGCTTCCGCGCGCGCGGGAAGACGATCGTGCTAGTGACGCATGCCGCCGAGGTCGTGCGCGAGCGCTGCGACGCGGCGCTTTGGCTCGATAGTGGTTGCGTCGCCGGGTTCGGCGCGCCCGACGATGTTATTGCGGCGTATCACGCCCCAAGAGGCGACGCAGTACTCGTTTAACGCCCCAGAACCGGCTGGCCTGAATTTCATCGATCAGCGTGGCGATCTGCTGCGCTTCTTCGTGCGTCTGCGACATAGAGGCATTGATGTGCGCCATGAAACGAGCGGATGTCGCCTCGAGGGTTTTGGTAATGGTCATGTGCGAAACGCGCAGCCGCTCGAGGTCGCCTTGCATCGTCGCTTCGCGAGCCTTTGAAGCCTGAACCTGGGCATCGAACGCCTCTCGTTCGCTCGTGGCGTCGGCGAGTGCTTGCGCGAGGGCGGCCTCCGCGATGGCTACGGCGCCGCGGGCCTGATCGCGCTCGTCCAATACCGCACTGCGCGCCTGTTCGTAGCTGGCACGTAACCGATCGATGTGTACGCGCAGATCTCGAGCATCGGTTTCGTACGCGCTCTGCCGTGTTGCTGCAGCGGAGCGTTCTTCTTCGAGCTGCCGCTCGAGCGTCGCGACGACGGTTTGCTCCTGGGCGAGCGCCTTGGTCACCGATTCGAGCTTATCGAGCCATACGAGCAACTCGGCACGCTTCGCCGTAGCCTCCGCCGTTGCGGCCTTGACGGCATGTTCCAACTCGGCGTTGCGGGCGACCAGCGTTCGCATCTGTTCGGTGGAAGCCCCGGCTTCTGGTTGAAGGTCGGCAACGCGCTTGAGCGCGCGGTCCCGTTCCTGCGTGACGAATGCAAGTTGCTCTTGCGCTTGCGAGAGGCTCGTGACCTCGCGTACGAGCGTCTCCACGCGAGCTGCAAGGGCGTCGCGCTCGCGCTCGACCGTGCGCGCCTGTTCGCTGGTCTTGACGTGCTCGATCTCGGCACGCCGATATCGTTCCTGAAGCGTTTCACGCATCGCTAGACGCGGAGTGAGATCGCCAATGACCGCTTGGGCACGCGCGAGCTCGGTTCGAACCTCCTCGAGGCGCGCGACCGCGCCGTCGCGTTCGGAACGCGCAGCGATCAACTGTTCTTGGGCCCGCACCAAGTCCAACGCGTTTGCGTGGGCAGTGACCTGGAGCGATGCGAGTTGCTCGGCCGCGTTCGAGAGCAGCGTCGCACGCGCCTCGAGCGAAGCCATGGCCGCGACGCGCGGCGCGAGGTCGTTGAATCCGTTCTGTGCGCGCCGCATCTCGGTCTCGGCATCGGCCAAGAAGGTGCGCGCATCGGCAAGCTCTTGTTCGCGAACGTGCGCGGCATCGGCCAACTCGGCGATGTACTGGTCTCTGGCGCGCAGTGCATGTTTTGCGTGGGCCAGCTCGGTGTTGACCTGCAGGTAGCGCCGGCTCATGGCGCGGTATCGAGCTTCGCCCGTGATCGGCTTGGCCTTGATGACGAACTGCAGCGAATCGGATTCGGTGTCGCGTTCGATCTCGGCTACGATGCGCGGGTCGTAATCCTCGCGCGCGACGGCCGGGACCAAGGGTGACGCTTCGAATACCGGAAGGGTCGTTCGTTGCATCGCCTCGACGTTAAATCCGGCTTCGAGCAACAGCTCGTCGATCGTCTTTGCGGTAAAGAAACGCAAATGCGAATCGTCGAGAATGCCGAGCTCCTGATAGTCGAAATGCCCGCCAAGCAGCGCCAGACGAATCGCACCATGCGCGATATTCGGCACGGACACGACGACAAAGCCCCCGTCTTCGAGAACATCGTGGGCGCGCTGCAAGACGCTGATCGGATTGCGGAGATGTTCGAGCACGTCGCCGAAAACAATGACGTCGAAGCGTTCGTCCGGCCCGAGAATCTCATCGAGGGTGGTGACGTCGAGATCGGCCACCAGGGCACGCGTGCAAAAGGCGCGGGCGTGTTCGATGGCGGCTGCGTTCTTGTCGATGCCGACGACGTCGCACTGGCGCTTGCCGAGGAGCTTGGCCAGGTACCCAGTGGCGCAGCCGAGGTCGAGAACGCGCTTGCGCTCGCCGACCATGCCGAGCATGACGGCAAGCGCGCTGCCGGGCTCCAGCGACGACTCGTCGATGTCGGTATGGGCCGGGTAGTCCTTTTGGCCGCGTCTGGAAATCATGGAGCTCTCCTCAAAAGGTGCGCATTTCGATCATTCAAAAGAAAGAAGTGGCTTTCTTGCCTCGCTCGTAGACGAAGGATGTTCTTTTTTCGTGGAACCTGCGGACCTGGATTCGGCCCTCAAAGAGCTTTCGAAAGAACGGGAGCTGCTCGATGCGCTCCGCGTCGACTACGCCCGCGTTGCCCAAAGCCGGTTTTTTCATATACGCGAGATTTGGCGTTCGCTTAAACGTCTGATCGGCGGCGGCGTATGGGCGCCTCCCGTCGTGGCGCGCCCACGGGTATCCGCGCCGGCCGGCACGCACGAACTGCTTGCCAAGCCCGAAAACGCCCGGCTCGTGGCAACATGGAACGCCCGCGCGGCGACACGCCCGCTGAGCGATAAACCGCTGGTATCGATCGTCATTCCCGCCCACAATCACGCCGATACGACGACGGCATGCCTGCAGTCGATCGCCGATGGCTGGTTCGAAACGCTCGCGGTGCAAATCATCGTCGTCGACGATGCCTCGACCGACGGGACCGCCGGTATCGTGGGGTTGCTCGAGGGTGTCGACCTCGTGAGCAACGGCCGCAACCAGGGCTTTGTGCGTTCCTGTAATCGCGGCGCTTCGATTGCGGGCGGCAAGTATATCTGCTTTTTGAACAACGACACGATCGTGAGCGATGCCTGGCTCGACGAATTGGTCACCCTCGCCGAGAGCGACGACTATGTTGGTGCGGTCGGCTCGAAGCTCATCTATCCCGACGGAACGCTTCAAGAAGCCGGCGGAATCATCTTTAACGACGGCACCGGCTGGAACTATGGGCGAACGGAGAACGCCGCCGATCCGCGCTACACGTTCGTTCGCGAGGTGGACTATTGTTCGGGCGCCGCGCTGCTGGTTCGCACTTCGGCGTTCCGGGAACTCGGCGGCTTCGACGACGCGTACGCCCCGGCATATTATGAAGACGTCGATCTGTGTTTCGGGTTGCGATCGCTGGGATACCGGGTGTTGTATCAGCCGCGTTCGGTGGTCACGCATCTCGAGGGCATTTCGTCGGGAACGGATGTTCGCAAGGGGACGAAGCGGTTTCAAGAAATCAACCGCACGACGTTTGTGGAGAAGTGGAAGGGCGAACTCGCGCGCTACTTCCCGGGCGACGCGCGGCACGTTCCCGATGCGGCTCGACGTCGTCGCGGCGCGGCAATCCTGGTGATCGATTCCTACGTGCCGGTCTATGACAAAGAGGCCGGCTCGAACCGCCTTTTCAAGATTCTCAAGATCCTCGTCGATGCCGGCTATTACGTCTTTTTTCTTCCCGACAACTATGCTGCGCTCCAGCCGTACACGCGCGAGCTGCAAGACCTCGGCGTGGAGGTGTTGCATCACGTCGCAGGCGGCCGTTCCGCGAGCGACGCGTTGCACGAGATTCTGCCGCTATTGGATATTGCTTGGATTTGCCGCCCCGAACTCTTCGAAAAATATCACGAGGTCGTGAGCCGGAACGAAGCTGCGAAAACGATCTACGATACGATCGATCTTCACTTTGTGCGTAAGAAGCGCGAAGCAGAACTCCTAGGTGACACCGATTCGGCCGAATGGCAAGAGGTTGAGCGCCTCGAGTTGCGGGCGGCGCGTTCGGCCGATCTTACGATCACCGTGAGCGAACCGGATCGGGCCGCACTGCGCGAGCGTGGTATCAGCGACGTAGCAATTATTCCAACCATCCATACGGCGCGCGTTGGAGAGAAGAGGCGGTTTGAGGATCGATCGGGCCTGCTCTTTATCGGCGGCTACGGTCACACACCCAACGTCGACGCGGTCGCGTGGCTTTGCCGCGACATCATGCCGATGGTGTGGGACCGTGTGCCGGACGCAAAGGTCACGCTGCTCGGCAATAATCCGCCGCAAGCGGTGAAGGACCTTGCATCCTCCCGCGTGATCGTGCCGGGGTATCTGCGTGACGTGTCGGCGTATTTCGAGCAGAGCCGAGTATTCGTAGCTCCGCTGCGATTCGGCGCCGGCCTCAAAGGCAAGATCGGTCAGAGTCTGGAGTTCGCCTTACCCGTCGTCACGACGCCGGTTGGCGCCGAGGGATTCCCGCTGCGCAGTGGGGAGAACTGTTACATCGCAGCGAGCGCGGACGACTTTGCACAGGCAGTCATCAAGCTGTACACCGATGAGCCCACCTGGTCGTCCTTCGCGCGTGCGTCAGCCGAGGTACTCGAAGAGTTCAGCGACGAGCATGTTGGCCGGCGAATTCGCAGCATGCTCGGCGCCCTCACCGCTGCTGTCGCCGTACGATAGCGGCCGTGGCACGCGAGGATACGTTCGATCCACAATCGCTTCTGCAGGCAATCGCTGCAGCGCGCGATGAGGCTGGGTCGATACCGCAGGTCCAACTTACGTTCGAGCGTCGCTATGACCCGGCGTATTGGCTGGATCAAGCCCCCGAACCGGAATGGATGCCACAGGTGGCGGAGATCGGCGCCGTGGTATCGGGCGGCGCCGCATTATGGCGAGAGTTGGAGATCACCGTAGCCAGCGGTCCCCGGGACATGTATCGTTACTTTCCGTTCGTTTGCTACATCTATGTCGACGGTCGCGCGGCTTCGGTGATCGAGTTCGCTGAAGAAGAGCAGGAATGTAAGGCGGTGGTAAGCGTTCCGGTCGGAAAGGCCTTTACCATGAGCATCGTTAGCGAACTTTGCCGCCCGCCGACAGAGCAGGATGAGCGCGAACTCGCAATTGTCCTTCGCGGGCTGCGCGTTGGTGAAGCCACACACGCGCCTCGTACCGACGCACCCGACCGCGTGAATGTTTTTTCGCAGCACGCGGTACCGCTGGTTGAAGTAAACCCAAGGCCGATCTTCGTGGTGGGTCCGTATCGCTCGGGAACGAGCATCTTGACTTGGGCGCTTGGGCAACACCCCAATATTTGGCCGCTCGACGAAACGCGCTGGCTGCAGCTTCTGGGTTCGGGCGCGCTCGCCGCCTACGCCGTTGCGACCGATGCCTCAACGAATTATTTCGATACCTATAACGTATCGAAAGAAGAATACATGGCGCATTTAGGGTCGGCCATCGATCAGTTCATGGTGACCACAAGCAAACGGCGAGCGCAGGAGTCGTCCCTCAAGCGGCTTTCGGGCTTGGCTCCGCGCTTTGACAGGCGCTTCCGGTTGCGCCGGAGCGCCTTTGGAGCGAAGGAGCGCTGGATCGACGGTACGCCCGAGAATGCGGAGTGCATTCTCTTGCTGCACGAGCTCTTTCCCGCGGCACGATTCGTTTGCATCGTGCGCGAGCCGTATGATGTCATCGCCTCGATGCTGCACTTTCACCGGGCCGGCGGATCGGCGATGGACGTTGAGACTGCCGCCGGCATGTGGCTGCAAAAAACGCGGAGCTGCATGCTGGCCTATCAGGCCCTGGGCCCGCGCTACATACATGTCCTACGCTATGAGGCGCTGTCCGATCCGGCTCCGGCGCTGCACGCACTGTTCGAGTACCTGGATGAGCCGGATTTTCCGGCGGCGGCGGACACGTTCACGAGGCGAATCAACAGCTCGTCGGTGCTCGATGACGAGCGGCAAGCCGCTTATGCGGAGATCGCTGCATCGAGCATTGCGAAAGCGGTTACGGAACTGCATGCAAGCTTTATGGAATTGCTCGCTCGACCGTGGGAGTACGAAAGCGCGGCCCATCAAGCCCTTAGTGATGCGCAGAACGAAATCGTGAACCGGATGGTCGAGTCGGTCGTTTGATCACTGGCGAACGTAATCTCGCGCGTCGCCTGGAGGCGATGGCAGCCGCCAATCCCGATGCGCCTTTCTGTACCCTGCTGCGCGGTGGCGTGACTGAGACGATCAGCTATGGGCGCCTCTATGCGCGAAGCAGAGCATACGCAAACGCGTACGAAGGTCGCGGCGTTCGGCCCGGGGCGATCGTGCTTATCATGTTGCAGCATGGGCCGGATCTGTACTACAGCTTCTTCGGGGCGGTTCTGGCCGGCGCCATCCCGTCATTTATGCCGTTCCCCAGCCCTAAGCAGCGAATGGATCTCTATTGGGCCGATCATGAGGCCCTTTTCGCGCGAATCCAACCCGCATTGATCGTCACGTACGCGGAGAATCACGCCGCCGCGGCGGCCGCCGGCCTTGGCATTGAGGTGTCTTTTCTTCTCGAAGGCTATGTGGCGGACGTGCCATCGCCCGCAGCTCACGCCGGCCTTAACGCCGCTTATGACGATGTCGCGTGTCTGCAGCACAGCTCGGGAACGACCGGTTTGAAAAAAGGGGTGATGTTGACACATCGCGCGATCGACGAGCAGGTCGAGGCGTACGCGCGAGCCATCGAGCTGGGCGACAACGACGTGATCGCTTCCTGGCTTCCGCTCTATCACGATATGGGCTTCATCACGAGCTTTCTGATGGTTGCGTTGCGAGGATTACATGTCATCGCACTCGACCCGTTCGAATGGGTGATGCGTCCGGGGACGCTAATGGACGCGATCGAACGCTATCGCGCAACGTTAACGTGGTTGCCGAATTTCGCCTTTGCCCATCTCGCGGGCGCGACCCGGCGGGATCAGCGCTGGGATCTTTCATCGATGCGCGCGTTCGTCAATTGCTCTGAGCCGTGCAAGCCGCGCGCATTTGAACGCTTTCTCGAACGCTTTGCGAACTGCGGCGTAACGGAAAGCATGCTTGCGATCAGCTATGCAATGGCGGAAAACGTGTTCGGCGTGACGCAAACGGAACTTGGGCAGCCTCCTCGCCTGTGCCGCGGCGTGCTCTCCTGCGGGCGACCCATCCCTGATGTCGCCCTGGAAATCCATGCTGCGGGAAAGTCCGTCGACGAAGGCACGGTGGGTGAAATTGCCGTTACGAGCCCGTTCCTATTCACGGGCTACTACGGCCAGGAAGAGGCGACGCGCGCGAAGATGCGTGATGGCTGGTACCAAACCGGCGACCTGGGTTTTATCGACCGCGGGGAGCTTTTTGTTACCGGGCGCATTGACGACATGCTCGTGCTTAACGGGAGAAATTATTACGCACATGACCTCGAGGAACTCGTTAGCGAAGTCCCGGCATGTCTACCGGGACGCTGCGTCGCGATAAGCGTCGATGACGCCGAGAGTGGTTTGCAATCCATCGTGTTGCTGGCCGAGTGTTCTGCCGCGGCCGATCGCCGGGCGGTCGGCGCTGCGATCAAAGGCGTAATTCTCGAGCGACTTGGTCTCGCGCTTAGCGCGGTGGTTCCGCTGCGTGCCGGGCAACTCATCAAAACGACGAGCGGAAAGATCAGCCGGCTTAAGAACAAGGAACTGTATATGGCGGGGGCGTTCGATGATGCGGGAGAAAGCGCGTGAGCGGAAATAGCGAGACGTTTTTAGGTGTTCGCGACGCCATCGTCCGTACGTTCGCGTTACGCGGTGACGACGTTATCACACCGGAGACGACGAGTGCGGACGTTCCCGGTTGGGATTCGTTGTCGCATTCGATGCTGCTGATGGCGATCGAGGAGCAGTTCGGCGTCGACCTGCCGCTCGATCGGGTGTTCGAGGCGCGCGATGTCGGTGAATTGGCGGCCATTGTCGATGAGGCGCGAGCGCAGTCATGAGCCGTGCATCGATTATCGTGTATGGGAATTGCCAGGCCGAAGCAATTGCGGCTGTCCTTGGAAAGCATGGCCCGGTCACCGAGCAGTTCGATATCGTGTACTTGCGTAGTTTCGAACATCCGGTCGATGGGTGGGGTTCGCTCGTCGACAGCGATGCCTCGCGCTGCGCGCTTCTTCTGGAGCAGTATGACGCGCGAGCGCCATTTCCGTCGCCTGAGAAAATCGCGGCAGACACGGCGCGTGTGACCTTCCCCTCGGCCGATCTGCATTTGCTCTGGCCGCTAGGTTCGGTCAATCCGGCCAATGTCCCAGAGCCGCCGGCCTTTCCGCATGGGCGTTTCGTCTATGGCGACGCCGCGGTTATTCGTCAGATCGAGGCGGGAATTGCCGCTCAAGAAATACTCGCCTATTTCCTGGAGCGTTCGCACGAAGCGCTTCCGGATTTGGACAAGTTTCTGCGGCTCGAGAGCGCGCGCTTGGCCCAACGTGATTCCAAATGCGATGTGCACATCGCACAGGAAATCCTCGACTGCTTCGCCAGCGATCGGCTTTTCTGGACGATCAATCACCCCACGAATACAATGCTGCGCATTCTGATCAATAAGATCCTTGCGCGTGCGGGATTGCACGATCGCCGGCTTGCGAGGCGTTTCGCTCGACGACGCTTTCTTCAAAGTCTATTTTGGCAGTGAGGTGCTCGGGCCGATTGCCGTGCCGATTCATCCCAAGGTGGCCGAGCACTTTAAGCTCTCCTGGTACGATCCGAATGAGTCGTGGCGGTACTACGGCCAGACCCGGACGTATACCGAATACTTTCGCGAGATGATCGAATACGGCATTGCCGAGCGCGCACGCCGTGGGGAAGCGGCCTCGACGTAGTGTACGCGCTCTCGCAAATCGCTATCGGCCTTATTGTCGCCCACGTGCTATGGGCGATCTTCTATTTAACCGGCTCGATGGTGTGGGGTCGCGAACACGTAGAGGAAGCCTCATCGGGCCGCGCGATGCTGCTTGTCGTGGTCGCCACGGCCTGTGGGATCGCGCTGTATGTCTTCGAGGGCTTCGCACTCGGGCTCGCGGGGATGATGACTCTTCTGGGTGGTCGATTGCGACGCTAGTCAACGGCGTGCTCGTCGTGTGGGCGTGTCCTGCGTCGGTGCGCGTTCACTGGTGGCAAACGCGCGTTGCGGTGGTCCGCAACGGCGCTCGCGGGACCGGGGATCGTGCCGTATTTCGTCATGCTCGTGCTGTGCTCGCATGCATCGATTCCCGACTATTCCGATGATGGGGTTCGATTCCACCTTGCGTATGCGTACGAGTGGTTCCGCGCGGGCCGCATCTTTGCCGATCACCACATGCGCTTTCCGTTACTACACGTTCAACCAGGAAGTGCTCTATGCGTGGATGTTCGTGCTGCACCTTGGGCGATACATACCGTTTCTGAGTTGGATGACCGGCACATTGGCCGTGCTTAGCGTCTACGGCATGGTGGCGACCATCGACGAACCAGCCCAGCGATCGCGCTCGGCTGTGGCGCAGATTGCGGCGCGCGCCGTATACGCCATCGTTCCGCTGAGTCTCGTAATGGCGGCAGTATTTTTTCGATGGGTCGATACCGCTATGCCGGACGCGACGTCCAGCATGTTCTTTTCTGCCGCCTCCGCAGCGATCGTCTTGTTCGTCTGTGGATCGGCGCCCGGCTTGCTGTTCGGTGACGGCCCTCTGTACCGCGTTCCTTGCCGGAATGAAGCCAACGTACGTCGTCGTTGCAGCGCTATTTGGTTTCGCAATTATTCTCGTGGGATGGCGTCGAGTTAGCTGGCGCCTCATGGTTACATGCCTGGCAGTGCTTTGTGTACTGTCGTCCTTGTGGTTTGTGCGAAATCTCGTGGCCGATGGCGATCCGCTCCCGCCATTTCTCCACATGGCCTTAGGAACCGCCGATCCGAACATGTCGCGTCTCGATGTCGAGCGCATGGAAACGGACCTCTACCCCAAGAAATTGTCTCTTCGGATGATCGAGGGCTATCCGCTCCGTCTCTTTCGAAAGACGGCCACGACGGAATTTCGGGAATATGGTGTGACCGCCGTCGTCTTAGCGCTTTACCCAATGCTCATCGTTGCGGTGCTGCCTACTTTTCAAGCGCCGCCAGAAAGCGGAAGAAACTGCGCTGTTCGCGCTGTTGTGGATCACGCTGGGCGGATATGTCTATCTTTTCGCGAGTTCGCTACTGGCGCGGTACGCGCTCCTCATTTACCCGGTGACCGCTGCGTCGGCGGGTTCTCTTATTCTCGAAGCCGCTTCCGCGATCCCAATGGCATTGGTTGCGGCGCCCGTTGTCGCGGCGCTATTGGCCGTTCCAAGCAGATCAGCGCTCTTGTATTATTCTCAATTTTCCGACGTGGGATACAACGCCATTTCCGCGATCATGCCGAGCGACCCGGCGGCGCTAGAGCGACAACTCGGGGGCTACACCGAGGCAGAGCCCCTCCTGGCAGAAAAGCCCTGGGGTGAGTCTAAAGACCACAACGTGCTCTTAGTGAACGCGGACATTCAATACTATATTGAGCTTTATGGCGGCGAGCCAATAGGGGACTGGATGGGGAAAGACCGCTATTCGGATTTCGCCGACGCGATTGATGAAGGTCGGGTGCGACGCTACATAAACAGCCATCACGTTATTGCAATCGTGATCGACGTACATGGTGGTGCGTTAGTCAAGCCGGAGATCGAGTCACTCTGTTTGCAGTTGACGCGCGCGGGCTTTACGGAGCTGAGCTCCTCGGACGCATCGTACGTCATCCTGAAGCGTACGTTTCCTAGTAGAAAAACGTGCGCAGGAGCAAAATGCCGAGTGAACGGGTATCGTGGGCCGAAGGGTCAAGCAACGAAGGTGCATACGGCGGCGACGCATGCAATACAATCGTAATCTTTCCCTTCTTCGCCCAAAGCCGGCGCGGGAGTGGGAAGACCGGCGCGCCCATTCCGCCGCTGTAGCAGCAACGCCGTACTATAGTGCCCGCGATTGACAACGTGACTGCCATAGGGTGCGCCGAGAACCAGCGCTTTAGCTGATCGTTCCCGTTGGGAACATAAATAACGAGAACGAGGTGATGCGCATCAAACGTCTTCCGCAGCGTTAAGGTAGCTTTGGGTGCGGTCCAACAGCATCCGGAATTGCCTCCAGCAATATAGAGTCCGCGATAGGCGTCGCCTGGCCGCGAGCCTCCCGGGATGAGGACGCCTAGCGGAGCGACGGCGCTCACCGGAGTTGCCTGGTGCGCTACGCATCCGCTCAAGATTAGTACGACGGCCAGCGCTCGCATCACGACCGGAATTAAGGAGGGGCGCGAAACGCGGACACTCATGGCAAGTCCTCCTGCGTGGCCCTTGAGACGCTGAGATGGTCGAATACGACCGCGGTTTTGTTGCTAGAAAGCGTCCCAACGACGACGGCGAGCGCGAAATCCTTGGTGATGCCATGGGGCGTAAAGGTGAACACAAAGGGGAACGTGCCGATGCCGGCCTTGCTTGACATGCTGAAGCCGGCGTTACCACGGTTGGTGGAGTCGATGAACATTGCGAGCACCGTCGCATCGCCAGGTAGCGGAGCCCCCGTAATATGTATCATCCCGCGGGCTATGAGCGGCCCCGTCGGAGGCTCGGAAAACGCCTGATAAATCTCCTGGACTGAGTTCGTCGTGCCTGCGATGCGGATTCGCGCGCTTCCGCTCGTTGCCGAGACGATCATCGGCTGATGGTTGTGGTACTCGAGCCAATCTCGTAACCCGCCATCGAATGAAGCGTTCTTCAGCAGATTCGGTCCGACCGCGTGGAACTGCAGATGAGGGTGAATCTCGGGCGGCCGGCCTGGTAGAAGGCGAAAGAGCACCAAGCTCAAAACCGCAATCACGACCGGAAGCGCCCAGACCGGATTTCGAATCCACTTCACCTCACGGCACTTGGAGGATTGAACTGCACATCCTTCGCATACACGCGCTCAATGAACAGTGACGCGGCCTAAAAGCGATGAAATACGCCCGTAAGGGGCTTGGAATTTTGCGCCGGTACGGCCCCGGAACCCTAGTCGCGAGGGCAACGTCGGTCACGTCGCGGTGGGCCCGCGGTAGGTTGGAAGAGACGCGATTCGCGCTCACGCGCCGGCTTGGAACTCTATACCGCGGGCGACCAGTCGCGTTTGCAACGCCCACCGAGCAGCCCCTGGTTTCGATCGTTATCTTGGCCTGTCGCGATCTCGGCATGACGCAGCGCTGTCTACACGCTCTGCGGTACGCGCTCGACAAAATTGCCGTAGACGTTATCGTGGTCGATGACGGATCGGATAAGCGAACATCCGACTATGTGGCGCGATGCGTCGGCGTACGCATAGCAAAAGGCCCAATCGACGCCACCATGACCCTGGGCAAATACATCGGTCTTCTCGATGGCGATATGTTCGTTCATCCAGGTTGGCTAGGTGAGCTGCTTCGCGTGTGCGAGTCCGATGAACGCATAGCGGCCGCCGGATCGCAAGTGCGCTCTCGTGATGGCCGCGTAGCCGAGGCCGGAGGAATTGTCTGGCGTGATGGGTCGCTCTCTATGTACGGTCGCAGTCTTTGGCCGCACAACGCCAACGTCGCCTTTTGCCGAGATGTCGACTATTGCTCGCGTGCGTCTCTGCTCATGCGCTCCGACGCTTTCCAGCGATTGGGGACCTTCGGTAGCGAAGCATTGCTAGGCGAATACGCAGATGCTGATCTCTGCTTGGGTCTTCAGCAAGCCGGCTATCGGGTCGTGTATGTCCCAACGTCGGTAGCGACATGTCTCGGAGTCGCGAGCGATCGGACGGGCGAGCAGCGAGCCGCCTTTGAGAGAAAATGGTCGACGGTGCTGGAGGCGCATTGCAGTTCCCAACATGCCTTAAGCGATCTAGCTGCACGTCGCCTTCAAGGCGTTCGCTCGATGCTGGTTCTGGACGACGTCATCCCCTTCCAGGATCGCTCCGCAGGCGGTCGCCGTTTATATGCGATCATGAAAGTGATGCGCGAGCAAGGGTGGCAAGTGAGCTTTATCCCACGGGATCGTACGGCATATGAGCCGTACGCATCGCGGCTTCGCGGACTTGGCGTCGAGATTCGAGTCGATGCGCGAGACCTCGTAGCCGAAATCGCGAGGTTTCCGTTTCACATAGATCTTGCGTGGGTCTGCCGGCCCGACGTGATGGCGCAGTGCGCAACGGCGATTCGCCACCGTGCTCCAGATGCCGCGCTCGTCTATGATACCGTGGATTTGCATCACGTACGCTTACGCCGAGAACAAGAGACCACGGGCGAGGCCACGGCATGGGAAGCAATCCGCGAGGTAGAGCTACAGCAAGCACGCGACGCCGATGCCGTCGTCGTAACCAGCTCGGCGGACCGGGAGGCATTATCCGCCTTTGGAATTGAGAGCAGCATCATTCCCATTGTCGAAGAGACGATCGCGCCGAGTGCTCCGTGGGACGCTCGCACGAGCGTGCTTTTTCTCGGCAACTACGCGCATGCGCCGAATATTGACGGTGCTCTGCTGCTGGCGGACGTTATCATGCCGATTGTCTGGGCGTCCAACGCGAGCCTTCGCCTCGTCCTGGCAGGCGCCGATCCACCACCTCAGATCAGGCGTCTGGCAAGTGCGCGAGTAGCGGTTCCTGGATACATCCCCGATCTTCGACCGCTCTTCGAACGTGCCGTCGTATTCGCGGCGCCGCTACGCTTCGGTGCGGGAATGAAAGGAAAGGTCGTGCAAAGCCTCGCGCACGGCGTACCTGTCGTTACGACCGCCATCGGCGCGGAAGGTATAGGGATCACGCCCGCAAGCGGTGTGATTGCGGAGAGTCCAGATGAGTTTGCCGATGCTGTCCTGCACCTGGCACACGACCGCGATGTGTGGGGTGCATTGTCGGGCGCAAGTGTGGACTTGGCACGGCAATTTTCCCCGCTGGCCGTAGCGCCCGCGCTGCAGCACGTGCTTGAATCGGCACTGGACGCAGCGGGCAGGCGTGCTAACGATCAGGTGACCTCGACGCGGTAATCAGGCGCGACCGGTCAGCCCCGAACATGCGCTCGTACAGCAGCCGGCCGTGGTGCGGGGCTGCCGCGATAGCTGCGCGATCAATCGGGTACACACGATGACGTCGCTCTAGCACATACGAGCGAAACACTCCGGGGAAAAGACCGAGCCACGTCCGCCTTTGCGACGGATACTTCCAGCACAGCATCGCGAAGCGAAGGCCTTGCGAACTCGACAACTTTAGCGTGTTCGGCTCATTCCAGTTGGGTAGGGGTCGCATGGTGCGAAAAATCCGGCCAACGGTTTTGTAGCCGTTATAAAGCGGAAATTGCCAAACATCGGTAACGCCGTAGCGTTCGGCAATTGCAAGACCCACACGATACACCGCATCATGGTCGTGGTGGCCGCCTTCCCAGGCGAGGAAATACAGCCGTGCGGGCGCGGCGGGCCACGTCGCGATCCATGAAGTAAGCGCGTTGATACTTGCTTCGAGGTGCTCGGCCAATTGGCCGTCCGCGATCCCGAGCGTGTTTCCGATGAACGCCACATCGATGCTATCGTGCCCGAGCTGCGCCAAGACCCGCGTACTTTCTTCGCATCGCCTCTGTGAAGAAACGCCTTTTGCCTCACCGTTAGTCAGATATGCGCAATGAACCGCATTACCAAGCGAAACTTCATGAACGATCCGCGGCGCAACGGCAACCTCGTCGTCTTGGTGCGCAAATACAAACAAGATGTTCTTCATTGTGCGTGAGGCTTTTGCAAGAGGGCAGCCAAATTGCTCTCAGGTTAGCGGAGCTGGCATCCGTGAGCTGGCGGGAGACGGCAAGCATTCCTGGTTTGTGGCGAGTTCCGATACTTCACCGAGAGTCACCCGATAAGCGTAAAGAAACAACGAGAGATCGTTAGTACGCGTCGAAGTCAATTGCCCAGAACCGAACAGAATTTACGTCGAGGTTTCGCTGCCTCGCCGTGAGATCGAGAAAGATAAAATTTAGAGGAGAGGGCCGGAGCCGACGGGGGAGCTCCCTGTGAAGTGGGTTCCATGCCTGTTCAACGGACGGATCAAGCCCAATCCACAACCGGAGCGGCCCGCCAATCGACCTTGGCGCCCGGGCTTGATGTGCGGTTTCCAACGCGCCAATGATGGCACCGACAAATGGATACCTCGGTGCTGCATCTTATGAAAGAGCCCCTAACGTCGTACTGTTTGTGTGGGTTGCTTAATCGCCAACGGAGCGAGGCTCGTCCCAGTATCTTTCAAATGCGGTTAAGGGAGAGCTTCGTCAAAATGGAACTTCCCAAACCCGATCTTCGCGTGTAAGGGACCGACAAGACTAAATCCCAATTTCCGGACAAAACCGTCGGTGCTATTTTGATTGGCCACGCCCACTACGAATCCGTACCCAAGCCCCGCGGCGAGCTCATACGTCGCTCGTGCAAGCATTGTGAACAATCCATTTCCTTGATGTGCAGGCGATGTCGCGGTGTTCATCGAGAGCAGACCGCGTTCAAGTTTGCCATTAACCGATGCGACCAGCGGAAGACAAACATAGTGCGCAGCAAGCGATCCATCGGGCGAAACGGCGTTATAACCTACGACATCTCCTGATGGATTCTGCGAGTATTCCCACCGAAGGAAACCTACGTCAAATTTCCTTGAACGAGGAAATGCTGCCTTAAGAACCTCGGCGCTCGAACGCAGGCACGCCTCGTCCGTCGTCACTCGGATAATGTCGTACATCACTTAGCGATTTCTGAACACGATCGTGCGCGTGGCGAGATATCCGAGGAGGGCCGTTACGGGGATCATGCACAGCTTGGCCTCTAGCGGTTCAAAATGAAATGCGGAAATGGCATATTCAACGCCGATGACCGTCAGCAGCCACATAATTGCAGAAAGCAATGCATATCTTACAATCTGTGTTCCGAGTTCGTTAGCACGGTCGTGAAACGTGAAGTGCTTATTGCAGAAAAATTGAACGAGCGAGGCCAAGAGGTAAGCAATCGTTATCGAAAGTATTAGGGGGGCTCGCAACGCGATGAGCATCCAAAACATGCCAACGTCACAAATCGTTGTGAGGCAGCCGACCAATGCATAGCGCGAAAAAGGGCCTGCATGCGTAGATATGGGCGCATAAAATCCGCGCCGCACTATTGCGCGACCGAACTTCGACGTGCGATGACCACCAAGGAGTCGGTCGTACCACGAATGCGCTCTGCCGCAGCGATTAGGAGGACCAAAGGAAGCGCTGCAAGCGCCTTCCAGCGGGGGATCGCGCTGTCGAGCGTTAGGCGGGAAACAGCCGTATTGATTGGCAAGGTCGGTAGGTAAAACGTGCTCACGACGTCAAAGCCCGTTTGAGAGAGAAATCGGCGCAATGCCTGCTCATTAAAATAGCAGTAGTGTGGCGATGGGTAGTTCAGCAGCCACAGTCTGCCAATGGTCGCTTCCATGAGGCTAGGCGCAATGCGTGAGAGCAGATGCGCTAGTCGGAAATATAAGCCATCGCTTGACGGCACTTTTATTAGCCAAAAACCCTGCGGGGAGATCAACTTGAGAATGTTCGCCGCGACCGCGGCAAGATTTTTTGGTTCAACATGCTCAAGGACGTCAAGCATAGATACGACGCCTACGCTGCCCGCGCTCAACTCGAGGTCCTCGATGCGCCCTACGACTCGCGCCGCCGGCGAGGCCGCAATCGATAGGTTCTGCGCCAGTTCGTCGGGCTCAACGCCATACGCTTCGAAGTCGGCCGCCACCTGACCGAGTAGTTTTCCCGCTCCGCACCCTATATCGAGCCAAACTCGCGGTCGCGGGTCGAGCGCGCGCACGTGTCCGGCTAGTACTTTGCCTTCTTCTTCCCGGAGCCTTGCGATAGAACGTTCGTATGCACGTGGATCGAGCTGTGAATAGCCTGCTCCGGGGCCGCGCTTAACGGAAAACATCCCGGTCAGAAAGCCGCAGTCTGCGCAGCGGATTGTTCGTAAGGAGCCGTTAACCTTGCGGGCTCTAAAAAATCCTCCCGAACAAGACGGGCACGCGTTTGTCATGGTAAGGCACGGCGGTCGCTAGAACGGGCGCGCCTACGTACCGTTGCAACCTTCACTTCGTGGTAGGTGCGCGCGGAAAATTGCACATCGTACATTAGCGCGTTTAAAAGAAGCTGAAAACCCATTAGGATTGGCAGTACAGCGAGCATGACTGTTCCCGTGGTACGTGCGGTATGGGTGGAAATCGTCAGAGCCCACTCGTAACCGCCAAACGATAGTCCTAACAACGCCAGCAGCGTACCGAGGACAAAATAAACCGTGCCGAGATTGATGTCAAAAATAAAATACTGAATGATCAGGCGACGCAACGTTTCCCTGATCAAACTTGGCGGAAACTCTAGTGCGATCAATGCCGGGGAAAGCGAACTGCGCGCGCCGTTATAGACGGTTGGCATCTCGAGTCGACGATCGGCAGTCGCTTTAATCCCAAAGCGCACAAAACCGACATTTCGAAAAAATATGAGTTGGCGAACTCTCGCCAATGGAGTGCCTCAAGGATTCGTGCGTTGAATGCCAGGTATCCGTTTGTCGGATCGATCGTGTTCCAATATCCAGAGGCGCTCTTGATAAATAGCGAAAGCGCAGCGTTTCCGAAAAGCCGGCTTTCGGCATGTGCGCAATGACATCGGCATCGAAAAAGCGGTTGCCCTTTGATCGAGAGCGAGCGATGGATCCTCGAAAAACAATTCGCGAATGTCTGGGATGAATGATGGGTCCATTTGGCCATCGGCGTCGATTTTGACGATGATATCTGCGCCTCGCGCGAGTGCCACTTCGATTCCGGACTTCATCGCTGCGCCGACGCCACCGTTTAGCGCATCGCTCGATGACCTCAACCTCGGACGTGGCGCAAAAGCGGCTCTGACGACGGCGGCGGAATTCTCGGGGCATGCGTCGTCGACGACGATTACGCCGTCGGCGTAGAGCAACGCATCGCGAACTACTTCCACCACCGTGGAGGCGCCCCGGAAGCATGGAATGACGCAATACACCGACAATGCGGCAGCACCCACATCGGCATTGCGATCCTGTGGCATAGGCAGCGCTGCCGGTCGTGGGCGTCCCCATTCCAGTTCCATACGCTCCACTACGGCGGGTTAGCGAGGTGCGCCTTTGCCCCTACTGTGCGTAGGCGCTGCTCTTGTGGAAGTATTTGACCATGATCTGGCGGGCGATTGGGGCGGCGACGGTGGCGCCGTAGCCGCCGCTGTGCCAGACGAACACGGCCATCGCCATCACGGGATGCGATGTCGGCGCCCAGGCGACGAACCAGGTCGTGTTCGCGCCCGACCCGTTGACGCCGGTCTCCGCGGTGCCGGTCTTGCCCGAGTACGGCAAGTCCTTGATCTTGAGGCCGTAGGCGGTGCCGCCCGGATCGGTGACCTTGGCCATCCCCATCCGCTCGTACTTAAGTGCCTGGGCTGTCGCGGGAATCTGGCGGATCACCTCGGGATCGAAGGTTTTGATCACGCGACCCTGCGGCGTGCGGATCTCGTGCACGACCTGCGGACGATAGAGCGTTCCGCCGTTGATCACGGCCGACGCAACGTTGGCAATTTGGAGCGGCGTCGCTTGCATCGCGCCTTGCCCGATGCCGAGCATGCACGTTTCGCTCGGCTCCATCGGCACGCCGAAATTCTTCATTTCCCAGGCGTTGGTCGGCCAGTTGCCGGCGTTCTCGCCGGGGAGATCGATGCCGGTCTTGCTGCCGATCCCGAAGAGATGCGCCCATTTCGTGAGGCGTGCGATGCCCAGCCGCCACGAAAGTTGGTAGAAGTAGCCATCGGATGACGCGGCCAGCGCGGGTACGAACGACGTGCGCCCCAGACCCCCGAGCAGGTCGTAGAGCACGTCGCCGCCGCAGTCCCAGTGGCCGCTGTCGTAGACCACGTCGTTCGGTTTGATCACGCCCTCGCTTAGGGCAGCCGTACCGGTGACCATCTTGAACGTCGATCCGGTCGGCGTCGCGGCGCCGATCGCGCTATCGAACAGCGGATCCGAGGGGTCGAGCAAGTACTTTGCGACCTGCTTGTAGTCGTCGTCGGCGAATGCGTTGGGGTTGAACTCGGGGTAGCTGGCCAGCGCCAGAATCCCGCCGGTCCAGGGATCTTCGATCACCACGGCGCCCGCGAGGTCCTTACGATGCGACACCTTGCGGATGCCTTCGTCGAGCGCTTGTTGCGCGATCTGTTCGAGCCGTCCGTCGATGTTGGTGACGAGCGTGTCGCCGGGAACCGCCGCGCGCGACGGAAGCTTGATGCCGGGTACGACCTGCCCTTGCGCGTCGACCACGACGCGCTGTCCGCCCGGAACGCCGCGCAAATACTTATCGTAGACGTACTCGAGTCCGTCTTTGCCGATCACGTCGTTGGGCGAGTAGCCTTCATGCTTGAGGCGGTCGTACTCTTGCTCGGTGATCTGACCGACGTATCCGAACACGGCAGCGCCGGTCGCGCCGAGCGGATAATCACGGATCGGCTGCACTTCCAGATCGACCCCCGGCAGATCGCTCATGCGTTCGGAGAGCCGCGCAACCGTCGCGACCGGAAGATCGCTTGCCAGTACGACCGGGCCGTACGGTTCGTACACTTGCACTTCGTCGAAGTCTTTGTAGTTGACGCCGCGATGATGCAGCAGACGGTAATGCAGCTTCTCCTCGCTCACGCCCAGTGTGTGCGCGAGCGTCGCGAGTTCGCCGTCGATGTCGGTGACTTCCGAGGGAATCAATCCGACGACGAACGACGGCCGGCTGCGAACCAGCACGTGCCCATCGCGTCCGTAGATCATGCCGCGCGGTGCCGCAACCTGAATCAGTCGCACTTGATTTTCCAGCGCGGCTGCACGATAGCGCTGACCTTGCACGATCTGCACCTGCACGAGTTGCACGACCAGCGCGATGATGGCAAGCGCGATGAAGACAATGAAGGCGGCGATGCGCCAGGGCGAACGCTCCCACGAATGGCGCGGCGCCCGGCGCCGTTCGATGATCATGCGTAACGGCTATTGAAGCGGCGATTGATCAGCATGACGAGCATCATGACGGCCGCATTGAGAAACGCTTCAAACAACGCTTCATGGAAGTGCATCATGCCAAGGCCCGAGGGATAGCCCTCGAATCCCATCGTGACCCAGAAGATCAACTGTCGCACGAGCGTGGCCAGAAACATGATCGTCGCGACCAACGGCAGCGAATCGGCGAAAAAGCCGCGAGAAATCAAGGGCTGCGAACAGCGCGACGCAGGTGGTGGAAATCGTCCACGCGCCGCCCGTGCCGTTAACGCAAGCGCATCTTCGGCGATGCCCGCGATAAGACCGTACGTCGCCGCGCGCCATGGTTCGACGCGAATCGCGTACCACACGACGGCGACCAGCACCAAGCTCGGCTCGACGTTGCGAATCATCAGCGTGTGCGCGAACCCGGCTTGCGCGAGAAGCGTCAGCGCCAGCCATCCGGCGCTGATATACCACGCCGGTGCGCTGATGCGCGGGATGTGAATGCTATTGCGGGACAACGACAACGCGATCGAGGGTTCCCAGATTGACGGCGGTTTTGAGAATCGCCGTTTGATAGAGCGCCGCGTCGCCGCGTTCGATCGACACGACGGTTCCGATCGGCACGCCCGCGCGGAACGAGCGACCCGCGCCGGTGACGATCACGTCGCCGACTTTGAGCGGTGCATCTTGCGGAATGTATTCGACGCGAACGCTGGAGAGATTGCCGCGCGCGATGCCCCAATACCGGCCGCGGCGCGTGACGGCGGGGATGCGGCTGGTGTAATCGGTGATGAGCACGACTTGACTCGAAAGCGGTCCGACCGATTCGACGCGTCCGACCACGCCGCCGCCCGCGATCACGCCGTCATCTTTGTGCACGCCCGCGTTCGATCCGCGATCGATCGTCACGGTGCGCGATTCGTTCTCGGGCGGAAATCCGATGACGCGCGCTTCGACGCCTTTGGGATAGAGATCGACGATCGGACGAACCGCAGCTTCGCACGCGTAGCTGCGCAGCAAGTTCGTGCAGGCGCGCGTTCTCGGCAGCGAGCTCTGCGTTTTGCGCGCGCAGTTCAGCGTTGTCGCGTTCGAGCGAGGGAAGCGGGGTGACCGACGTGACCGCGCCGTGCACGCCGCCGGTAACGAACGTAACCGCGGTCTCGCGCGAACGATGCAATCGATTGCGCGGCGACGCTGATCGGACTCTGCGTGCCCGCGCGTTCGGCGTTGATTTGTACGAGCGCGAGCGACGCCGCCACGATAATGACGGCGATCAGCGCGAATAATTTGCGCTCGTCGCGATACGTAAAGATGGTCCGGCTCCCTATCAACCCGCTCTGTTGGAATCGTTCTTCTGCGTCGGAAACGTAAAACCCAACCGGCGGAGCGCCCGAACGAAGCGGGCCAGCGGGAAGCCCATGACGGTGTAAAAGTCGCCGTCGATCGTCTCGACCAGCGAGGCAGCACGCCCTTGAATGCCGTAGGCGCCGGCCTTGTCCATCGGCTCGCCGGTTGCGACGTAGTCGTCGATCTCCGCGCGATCGAGCTGGTAGAAGCGCACCCGGGTCGTCGCGGCCTCTTCGACCAGATCGCGGCCGGGAGCGCTGAGAGCGAAGGCGGTGTGCACCAGATGCTCGCGACCCGAGAGCGCGGTGAGCATGCGCACGGCATCGGCCGCGTCGCGTGGTTTGTTTAAGGCGATGCCGTCGAGATCGACGACGGTGTCCGCCGCCACCACGACGGCCGGCGCTTCGAGCGCGGCCAGCACGTCGCTCGCCTTGGCCCGCGCATGACGGATCGCCAGCTCGCGCGGCGTGAGCGCCGGGATCATCCGGCTCGCCGTACCCGCTGGGCCGCACCTCGACCTCTAGGCCGAGCGAGCGCAGCAATTCCAGGCGCCGCGGCGATGCACTAGCGAGCACAATGCGCCCAAGCAACCGGCTCATCTGAGGAACGCCCTCAGCTCTTCGGCGCTCATGCCAATGTCAGCGAGAATCGACGCAAGAAGGCCAGTGGGAACATCTCGAGCACCATGCACGGGGACTGAAGTCGCCCTTCCATCGGGATGGCGCAAAAAGTGGTGTGAGCCGCGCACGCGGCTTTCAACGAACCCTGCTCGGCGTAATGCCCGAAGTAACGCCTCACCGCGCACTGCCGGGAGACGTTTGCTCACGTGCGTTCAGGCCGCAGTTACGGTAACAGTCGCGATCTGGGTCGTTCCCGCGTCGGACGGGGGGATGGCCTCTCCGCGTGCGCGGCGCTCGTCCAAGCAGAGCTCGATCACTTCGCGCGCCATCGCGAGCGCTTGCTCAGGCGTTTCGCCCCACGTGTGCGCCTCGGGAAGAGCTGGTACGATGACCGAAAACGCCCCGTCATCGGGTTCGAGGATCACGCTGTAAGCAAGCTGCGCCATGGAATCGAATTTCGTCGGCAAGCACTGCAGACCCCGCGTCTATCGGTACGTCTTGCCGTCGGCGACGATGTAGCCGGCGACGTGGCGCCCGCGCGGGTCGTGGTGCGTCCAGTGGATGACGCCGCCGGTCGCATCGGTCTCGTATTCGCCTTTGACCTCACCGTTTCGCCGGCTGTGCAGCGGGACAGGCCCGGTGATATCGGTGTTGACCGCGATGCGCAGCAGCAGATCGCAGTGCCGGTCGAGTTTGAGCAAGAAGCCGTCGTGTTCGCCGCTGGGCCCGTTGCTCGTCCCGAGCATGGCGACGACCGTGCCCTGGCCGAGACCTCGGCTTTCGTCCGCGCCGCTGGCGTAGAGCGCGCAGACGCGCCGCGTTGTCGGGCTGCTCGGGTTTCCACCGCCGCAGCCGGCGAGCGCGGCGATCAGGACCAGTGCGGTTAACGCTCGATGCCGTAGAGTCGATGAGCGACGATGTACTGCCATACCGCCTCGGGTACGAGATAGCGTACGCTGCGTCCCTGCGAGAGCAGCGTACGCACCAGCGTCGCCGACTCGGTCAGTTCGGGCATGTTGAGCGTTGCGATCCGGTCGCGCAGCTCTTTGGGAACCGCCGTCGATCACGCGCTGCAGGGCCTCGGCGCGCACGCCGATGCGCGGCGCGATCACGAAGCGCTCGAGGTGTTCGAGCACCCTGTCGAAGCGTTCCCAAGTGCGAATTGGCGAGCGAGTCGGCGCCGATGATGAAGGTGAATGATGCGCGCCGGATATTTTTTGTGCAGCAGCGGCAGCAGGTCGGCGGTGTAGCCGGTCGCGTCGCGGCGCAGATCGGTCTCGTCGAGCGCGAATCCGGGATTGCCGTCGATCGCGCCGCAAGATCATCGCGCAGCGATGCTCGGCGCCGACTTGCGCGGAGGCGCGGTAGTGCTGCAGCTTTGGTCGGTACGAACAGCACGCGATCGAGACTTTCGAGTTCGCGCGCCGATTCGGCGAGGAAGAGATGCGCGTTGTGAATCGGATCGAAGGTGCCGCCGAAGATGCCGAGTCTCATGAATACGTGAACTCGTATGCCGATGCGGACCGTATCACCTTCGACCGCGCCGAGTTCGCGCAATTTCTTTTCGACGCCCATCTTCGCGAGCGTGCGCTCGAAGCGCGCCAGCCCTTCATCCGAATCGAAATTCGTCACGGCGGCGAGCCGCTCGACGCGCTCGCCCGGTGATGACGAACGTGTCGTTCGATTCGCGCACGATCGTGAACGCTTCGGTCGGCACAAGTTCGATCAGCGCGGGCGGCGGCATCACGATCGCGGGTTCGGGCGCGTCCTTGATCGTCTGCCAGATCGCGTAGACGAGCTCTTGCACGCCCTCGCGCGTCGCCGAACTGATGCCGCGCGCGTCCGGGAACTGTCTCGCGCAGTTCGCGTCAGACGTTCTTGCGCGTCGGGAAGATCGAGTTTGCTGACGACGAGCAGCGTCGGGCCGTTCGAGCAGCGCGGGATTCCACGCGCGCAGTTCGCGTTCGATCGTCTCTTTATCGTGCAGCATCTCGTCGAGCGACTTCGCGCCGTCGAGCAGATGCACGAGCGCGCGCGTGCGCTCGACGTGCTTGAGAAATTGATCGCCCAGGCCCGCACCTTCGTGCGCGCCTTCGATCAACCCGGGAACGTCGACCATCACGAACGACTCTTCATCCGAGACGCGCACGACGCCGAGTTGCGGTTCGATTGTCGTGAACGGATAATCCGCGATCTTCGGACGCGCGGCGGAAACGACCGAGAGCAGCGTCGACTTGCCGGCGTTGGGAACGCCGATGACGCCGCAATCGGCGAGCAGTTTGAGTTCGAGCCGCACGCTGCAGCGTTCGCCGGGTTCGCCGTTGTACGCGATGCGCGGAGCTTGCCGCGTGCTCGTCGCGAAATGCTGATTGCCCAGGCCGCCTTTGCCGCCTTTGGCGACGAGGACGCGCTCGCCCTCATGCGCGAGGTCGGCGAGGAACGCTTCGGTCTTGCCTTCGAACGTGCGATACACCAGCGTGCCGACCGGCACGGGAATCGTTAGATCTTCACCGCTGCGCCCGGATTTGTTCGATTGACCGCCCGCGTTGCCGGCATCGGCGTTGAACTGGCGCTTGAAGCGGAATTCGACCAGCGTCGAAAGCTCCGCCGTCGCTTGCAGATAGATGTTGCCGCCGTGACCGCCGTCGCCGCCGGCGGGACCGCCTTTGGGGATGTATTTCTCGCGACGCCATGCAACGATGCCGTCGCCGCCGTTACCGGCCGCTACGGTGATCGTCGCTTCGTCGATGAATTGCATGCGACTAAAAAATGAAAGAGGGCCGGTGATGCGGCCCTCCCTCGCATTACTGATCTTGCGGCGTTACGCGACGCGAGCGGACGCACGTTCACGTGCTGGCGGTTGCGGCGCTCGAAGAATTCGACCGTTCCTTCGGACAGGGCGAAGAGCGTGTGATCCTTGCCGATCCCGACGTTCTCGCCCGGATAGAACTTGGTGCCGCGCTGGCGCACGATGATGTTGCCCGCGAGCACGCGCTCGCCGCCGAAGCGCTTGACGCCGAGGCGCTGGGCATTGGAGTCGCGGCCGTTACGGGTGGAGCCGGCGCCCTTCTTGGACGCAAAAAGCTGAAGGTCGAACTGGAACATAGCTCCGGGAGTATATCATTGGCCCCCGCGCTGCGCAACCCGCTTCCCCTGCCAGTGAGATCCGGAGGCCTCGATCAGACGGCGTTCGTAGCCTCGAGCTAGGTCGCTCGCCCGAGCGCCGAGCAGGTCGTCGAGGCCCCGGGCGCTCGCGGCGATGAGATCGTAGTAGGGATGGACCTGATCGGCGTGAATCAGCGCGACCTTTCTTAAGCCCTCGAAGGCGGTGTGAAGGAGTCGCGCCGCTTCGGGCTCTCCGCAGCGCGCGGCCAGGCGCGCTCGCGCCGTTTCGTCGACGACCGCTCGGGGGTCGTCCGTGGGTTCGGCCGGCATGCGCTCGAGGATCGACCGCGCCGCCGCCACGTCTCGCTCGCTCCCCGAGGCAAGCCGAGCGTTGACGGCGAGCGAGACCGCCTGCCAGCAATTTGGCCGATTCCGCACCCAGGGCGAGCGCAGCAGCCATTCAGACTGGGCGACGGCCTGCTCGATATTGCCGGTACGAACGTGCGTGTGCGCGATCGAGTAGTGCAGCATCCATTCCAGTTGCCCGACCGGCGTCACCGAGGTGGAGCGGCGGCGGCGATACATTTCCACCAGGGCAAGCGCATGCCGAAACGCCTCGAGTGCGCCGTCAAAATCGTCCATTACTGCGCGGAGCGCGCCGTACATATGGCGTGCTTCAGCTTCCAGAACGGGCCCGGCCAAGAGCCCGGCATCGATTAAACGGGAAGACCACGCGAACGCGGTGTCGATGCGCAGCATCCTGCGCGATACGTCGACGATCGAGATGTGCACTGTTCACCGCGCGAAGCCCATTCACGCGCCCGCATCGACCGCTCGAACGTATCGCTCGCCACGTCGATCGACGCGTCGTATTCGACGCGATCGCGCAGCACGCGAGCCATCAAATAGTGGGCGGCGAAATCATCGCTGCTTTGGGGCGGCGCTTCCTCTACGGCTTGGCGCGCGATCTCGAAAGCCGGATCGATCGCGTCCATGCGCGCGAGAGCGTTGCCGATCAAGACCAGCGCTTGCGCCCGGATCGCGCGATGTGCGCGCGCATCGGAGACATCGAGCACGCTCTCGAGCGCGCGCGTTGATGCGAGAAACCACCCCTGTTGATAGAGGCAACGGCCCTTGAGCAGGTAGAGTTCGCGCGCGATCTCGTCGACGGCGTCCGATGCGCTGAGCGCGTCGAGCGCGGCGAGCCCCGCATCGATCGCGCGAATGCCGTTCTCCCAGGCGGCCGCCGCATGAAATGCGCGCGCGGCTTCGAGATAGGCGCGCGCGGACTCGGCGTGGCGCCCGAGTTGCGCGAGTAGCCGTGCAGCGTCGCTGCGTGATGCCGGATCCTCGTGAAGTTTGAGGCGCTGCGCGATCCGCTCGATCGCGTTGGAGCGGCGACTGATCGAGAGCGTTCGCAGCGCGGCTTCCAAGACGTGCGGCATCGCGGCGCCGAACTCCACGAGCCGCTCGCGAGCGTCGAGCACGCGCGGGGTGTTCCAATCCAGGAGCGCGGCGAGGTCGTCGTCGTCGAGCCGCGTTTCGAGCGCGAGCAGCACGGCGGCTTGCGCGACGTCCGGACCCGCATCGCGCAGCAAACTTTCGAAGATACGTTCGACGCTGCGCGGTAGCCGCATGCGCGCGACGACGGCCGCCTGGTTCGCGTCGAATCGGTCGAGTTGCGCGACGAGCGCGCTCAGTACCGCCGGATGACCGGCGCTGCGGCGCCACACCGCGTCGATGGTCTCCGCGCTCGCGCGCGGATGGGCGCGGCGTAGCGCGAGCGCGATCTCGTCGTGAGCGAGCGGCCCGAGGTCGATGCTCTCCGCTTCGGTGAGCGCGCCGCTTTCGCGCGATTCGCGAAATGCAATCGCTGGAAAACGGCGTCGAGCTTGTGCGATGAACGCGCTCTTTCCGATCCCTGCGCAGCCGCCGATTAAAATCGTGCTCGCTCCGGCCGCGACGAGCGCGTCGAGCTGCGCGAATTCGTTCGCGCGGCCGAAAAATGCGAGGGGCTCGGAGGGCGCGGCGGCAGGGCGCAGAGCCGACCCGTTCGGCAAGATCGCGCGGCGGCTCGCCGCCGACTTCCGCCAGCGCCGCGGCATAGCGGTGATAGATCGCTTGCGCTTTTCGGCGGCTGCCTTCGGCAAGCGCGCATCTCGACCAGCGCGAGATAGGCTTCGTCGCAATAGGGATCGAGCGAGAGCAGCCGTTCCGCCGTCGCCGGTAACGGCGCCGCCGCGAGCTCCGCGCGCAGAATGCTTTCGAATTGGAGCGCGAGCGATTGGCGCACTTCGTGCGCCCACTCGTTGGTGTCGCCGGGCAGAAATTCGCCGGTGTAGAGCGCGATCGCATCGTGACGTTCCTGCTGCGTCGCGAGCGAACACGCGGCGAACTCGCGCGAGTCCACGACGGTAGCGGCGAGCCATCGCACCGTTTCACGCGTGACTTCGAGCACGCTGTCGGGCGGTGCCGCGATCTTTGAAGACTCGGCGGATCGAGGAGAGCGTCGTCTTGAGGTTATTGCGCGCGCTGGTCGTATCGGCGTCGGGCCAAAATTCGTTCATCAGCGTTTCGCGACGAATCGGTTCGCCGCTGCGAAGCGCGAGATAAGCAAGGAGCGAACGTGCCTTCGCCGTCGCAGGCAAAGCGATCGGTTCGCCCTCGAGATGGAGTTCGTACCGGCCGAGAAGGCGCAGCGTAACGGACGGGCGTTTGAGAAACGCCAGCGCCCCATTTACGTTTGGTTTACGATCGCCTGCTATCACTGTCCGAACGCGGTTGGAATGGGGTGCCGAACGCGCAATTCCGTTGGAGACTCGACGTATGCGCGCTGGGGCGGCTTCTATTGCCCTTGGTTCCTTATGCTTCCTGGTCATTCTCGCCGGCTGTGGCGGAGGTGGAAGCGCTAGCTCGGTCCCTGCCGGTGACGGGGCGGCAGGCGATCCAACGCCCGCTGCTTCGGGGCACAGTACGTCGCCGTCACCATATCCGCGGACGGACGGAACGGCGTACACGTACGCGGGCACGCTGACGCAGACGTTTCAAAGTTTTCCGGAAGTTACGGCGCCGGGCACGCCATCGCCCGAGCCGACGTCGGTGACGACGATCGCCGTAACGCAGCAGATCACCGTCAAGGCCGATCAGGCGTTCAACGGCGGTTCGGGTCTGACCGGCTATCAAGATGTCGAGACCGACGCGCAATCCAGCGGCTTGAAAACGACGACGAGCACGACCGACACGTACGAGACCGTAGCGCAGTCGGGAAGCGCGCAAGAACTGCTCGACTACGGCACGCAGTACACCGATGAAGCCGGCGACACGATGACGACCTCGTACGCGCCGTCGCGCATCGAGGACGAGCTGCCGGAAATGGCTGGTGCATCGTGGTCGAACGGTGCGGGCGCGACGGTGCTCGAGGCAATCGCCGGCGACAGCGGCGGATCGCCGCTCACCGTGCAGCGCACCGTTGCCAACGCGGGGACGTATACGGAGAGCACGACGTATCCGCCGAATTATCAGGCTATCGGCTATACCGGTGTGGGCGAGATTCAAGAGAATGCCGATGGCGGCGGCATCTATTCATGGGCTGCTGCCGGCTCGCCGTTCACGGTCGAATACAGTCAACCCGTTCCGCAGCCGACGGGAGCTCCGCAGATCACGATCGCCGAGTTTCCCAATCTCGATCCGACGCCGGCGGAAGCGCCGCAGCAATCGTTCGAGCTTGCGACCTGGTACGGAACGTCACCGTCGTTTTACGCCGAAACCGACAAGGACCTCGGCAGCATCGCCGTGCCGTCGTCCTGCAAGCTCAGCGCGAGCTTGCCGCAAACGGCGATGGCGATTCAAGAAACGACCGCGCGCCTCGACACGATCGTCGGCTATACCGAGCAAGAGGTACAGACGAGTTACGTCGTCGCGGGATACGGCCCGATCTGTACGACGCTGCACGACGTGCAGCAGCTTTACTACGATTTCAACGGCGATCAAGCGTTCGTGTTCTCGGTGTTGACGCCGCTGCAGATAACGACGATCGATGAAACGCTCGCGCTGCAACCCTCCGCGGCGGCGTCCGCGTCCAGCGTCCGCGCGGCCCGAGCCGCCGCGCCCGCACGCGCGGGGAATGCACTCAGTCTCGCACCCGCGCTGCGCGCGCACTTCGACCGCGCCGTCGAATCGGCGCGGCGACGCTACGTGCTGGCGATCGCACGGAATCTTGCCGCGCATCAGCGAGGAGCACAACAGTGAAGCGCTTTTTGGTCGTTCTCGCAGCGTTCGCACTAACATCGTGCTCGGGCGGCTCGGGTGTCGCGCCGGTCGTTCCCAACCGAACGGCGACCGCGCCGTCGGTGCCCAAACCGACGACGTTCACGTATGGCATCGACGCAATCCGGGGCGCAAGCTACGTGGCGCCGCTGCAGGGCGACGTGACGATGGGCTTGGACGTGACGCTCACCGAACAGAACGCGCGCGGGCTACTTGCGTACGCGGCCGCCGTCTCCGATCCCAAGTCGCCGCTCTACCGGCACTTCCTCACGCCGCAGCAGATCGGTGCCGCATACGGCGCGAGCGCGTCGTCGGTGCAGGCCGCGGCAAAGTACTTCGAAGCGTATCACCTGCACGTCGGCACGTGGCCGCAGCATCTCTCGCTGTTCGTTTCCGGCGCGCAAGACGATCTCGCCAAGGCGTTCGGCACCACGTTCGGCGTCTACAGCGCGGGCGGGAAGCAGTTCGTTGCGCCGGCGGGAACGCCGCACTTCGCGCAGGCGATCCCTGTGACCGGCGTGACGCGTCTGGTAACCGCGCAGCGCCTTTTCCGCGATAGCGTGCCGATCGGCGGCAACGCGTTGTCGATGGCCGGCTATCTGCCGCAGCAAATTCGCAACGCATTCGATTTCACCGGTGCATATAACGCCGGCTACAACGGGAGCGGCATCACGATCGGTATCGTGGGAACGGGGCCGATCAGCGCGGGCGACGTTCCGGCGTTCGGCTCGATGTTCGATACGAGCGTGGCGGCGGTGGTGCAGAAAGACGTCACGGATTCGGGCGTCGCCGAACCGGGGCTCGAAAATCCGCCCGATACCGGCTTCGCGACGCCGCCGCCGGTGACGACGGCGTGCAACGGGCTCTTGCCGGATTGTAATCCCGAAGACGGCGAAGCGCAGGTCGATACGGAAGCGGCAGCCTCGCTCGCGCCGGGCGCGACCGTCGACTTCTATCTCGGCTACGATCCGTCATATTGCGAAGATCCCTATACCGGGGTCATCTCGCCGGGTCCGTGCGGAACGAACTTGCAGCCGCTGCTCGGAATCGCGCTCGCCGACGACGAGATCCAGCAAGTGATTGCGGATAACACGGTCGATGTTCTCAGCCTTAGTTACGGCGGTCCCGAAGAGGCGAACGCGGGCTATGAATTCGACGCGAGCAATCCGGCGTCGGGCCTAGGTCCGCAAGAGTTCGCGGCGCTCACCGCCGAGGGCATTGCCGTCTTCGCTTCCTCCGGAGATTCGGGCGCGGAAGGGTGTCAGCGTCCGGTCTATCAGGCGGACATCAATCAGCCGTGCGTGAGCTATCCGGCCACTGACCCCAATGTGACGAGTGTGGGCGGCGTCACCGCGCCGCTCGATCGCTTCGGGAATCTCACGAATCAGATCATCGGCTGGGGTCTTACGACCGGCCAAGGCGCGGGCGGATCGGGCGGCGGCATCTCGCAGTACTTTCCGATCTCGCTCACGCCGTGGCAACAGGGTCTTCCCGGTATCGTCGGATCGGATCGCAATCTGCCCGACGTCTCCATGCTTGGCGATCCCGAGACCGGCATGTCGATTCTGGAATACGCTCCCCGTTGGGCGGCCCGGCGGTCGGCGACGTCGGCGGGACGAGCGTCGCCGCGCCCGAGATGGCGGCGATGTGGGCGCTCGTGCTGCAAGCCTGCAAGGCGAGCGCGTCGTGCGCGACCGCGCAGGGTGCGAAACCGTATCGGCTCGGCAATCCGGCGCCGCGCCTCTACGCGCTCTACGCGAGCGGTTCGACGATCGAACCGACGTACGCACAGACGTTCTACGATGTCGTCTACGGCGACAATTCGCAGAACGCAGCGCAGCCGGGCCCCACCTCATCGCCGCTCGATCCCGGCTACAATGCCGCTCCGGATTACGATCAGGTCACCGGCATCGGCGTTCCGTTTGCGCGCGCACTCATCAAGGCGGTTACTCACCAATGAACAAGCGATGGATCGCAGTCGCGGCAGTCGCAGCGCTCAGCGCGTGCGGAGGGGGCGGTGGTTCCGGGTTCGTTCCCGCGCCGTCGCCGTCATCGAGCAGCGGCGCGGCAACGGACAGCGTCACCTTTTCGATCGTGATTCCCTCGACGAAGACCGGTTCGATCGCGTTTACGCTGGTGAGCGTCAACGGCGCTGCGCAGAGCGGGCAACTACCGACGGTTATGGCGCTCGGTTCGGGCGCGAGCAACTGTCGCACCTCATCGAGCGGAATTACGTGTAAGCTCACCGTGGGCGCGCCCGCGGGTGACGATCTTTTTTCTGTGGCAACCTATCAATCGACCAACGGCACCGGCGTGGTGCTCGCTTCGTCGTCGATCGCCGCGACGTCCGGGACCGGCAGCACGGTCGTGACGCTCGATCTCGGCGGTGTTCCGGCGGCCGTGAGCTTCTCGCCCGCGCGTCTACCGCTGGTGGACGACGGTACCGTGCAAAAGGTTCCGGTCGTCGTCAACGCTGCCGACGCATCGGGCGCGACGATCATCGGCAGCGCCGCCTTCCAATCACCGGTCGATTTGGAGATCCAAAACGATCCCGCGGGCGCGCTCGCGCTCTCGACGAGCAGCGTGCAGACGCCCGGAACCGTCGTGACCGTTACCTACAATTCGATGAAGGCGCTGAGCGACGCGACGATCATCGCTCGCGACAACGGCATGCAGCCAGGAACGCTAACGGCAGCGCCGCTGGTCGTCAATCCGATGCCGGTCACACTGCTGGACGATTCATCGTCACAAGCGGTGTCATTGAGCGAAGCTGGCTTTACGGGAACGTTCACCGCCTCGCTCGCCCACGCGGCTGACGCGACGCTTACGTTGACGCCCGGCGCGCTGGGCAGCGGCTCCGCCGTCGCGACGATCGTGCCGAGGGTGACGTTCGACGTCACGACGCTGAACGTGAGCGACGGATCGTTGACGGCCGCCGTACCCGTACAGATCGTCCCCGATCACGGGACGTACGCGGCCGTCGGAGCGCAGCACACGCTGGCGAGCCCCACGAATATCGTGCGTGCATCCAACGGCACGATCTGGACCGGGGATTCATCGAACGGCAATCTCGTCGCGTTCAATCCGAGTTCGGGAACCTACACCAGCTACAACGTCGATCCGTCAGACGAGGGTCCGTATGCCGTCGCTCTCGATGCGAGCGGAAACGTCTGGTTCGCCGACGGCCCGCAGATCGGCGAGTTCAATCCCGGCACGCAAGCAACCACGACCTACAGCACGGGACTGCAAGCTAATTCCTGGGTGACCGACATTATCGCAGGTCCGAGCGGAACGATGTGGTTCTACGATCAAGGCGATCCATCGAGCAACCTCAACGCGAGCGTCACTGCCTTCGGTTCGATTGCTACGGCGAGCGGCACGATCGCGGAATTCCCGACGTCCAATCTTGCGGGGCCGGTCTCGCCGGCGCTCGGATCGACGCAGACCACGGGAATGTCGATGGCGCTAGCGGCGGACGGATCGATTTGGTTTGCCGACACCTCCAACGATGCGATCGGACATCTCAATACCAGTTCGGGCGCGATCGGCGAGACGAAACTCGGCGCGCCCGCCTATCCGCAGCAAGCGCCGCAAGAAGTAACGATCACCTCTGACGGTAAGGTGTGGTTCTCTTCCTATAGTCCGACGTCGGGGACGGCAACGATCGGGTTCGTTAATCCATCGAGCGGAGGCGTGACGTACTATCCGGTCTCTTCGAGTCCAGGGCAGGCTACCGCGATGTTCGCCGGCGCGGACGGCAATCTGTGGTTCGCGGTAACGCCGATGATGGGCACCTTCTATAGTGCGCAACAGGAGATCGGCATCGTCAATCCGGCGACCGGTGCGGTGTACGTCTATAGCACGGCGATCCTTCCGCAGTTCGCCACCGCCGCATCCATTGTCGATACGAGCGGCACCTTCTGGATTCTCGATCGAAGCTACGGGCAAATCGGAAAGGTAACTTTTAAGTGAAGCGCTTTGCGTTTGCGCTGACCGCGCTCTTGGCCGCGTGCGGCGGCGGTTCGTCGACGCCGGCCGCTCCCGTACTCTCGGTGAGCGCGTCGCCATCACCATCGCCGTCGTCGGGTGCGCCGGTTGCAATTTCGCCGGCGACGCTCTCATTTGCATCGAGCAGCGCGCAGCGCCTTGCGGTTTCCGAGAGCGGCTATACCGGCGCATTCAGCGAGAGCGACACGTGCAATCCTTACAGCGGTGAAATCGCCGCGGTCGTTGCGGGCTCGGACGGCGCGGGTTCCGCAACGTACGCGGTTACGCCGGTCGCCGCCGGCACGTGTACGATCACCATCACCGACGCTACGGGACGCGCGGCCGGCGTCGACGTGACCGTCTCGACGGCCGCAATCACGGTGCAGTAGGAGATGACGATGAACGTTCGCGCATGGAGTCGCGCCGCGCTTTGTTTGGTGCTCGCCGCATGTGGCGGTCGCGCCGGTCTCCCGTCGGTAACGCACGAGCAGCCATCGCCTGCTTCCACCGTCGCTCCGCCGAAAACCGCAACGACGGCAGCGCTGACCGTGGTCGTGCCGCATCCTTCGAAAACGTCAACGGCGCGTCGTCCGGCCTACGTCTCATCTTCGAGTGCGAAACTCGTCGTTGCCGTCAATGCTGGGACGCCTGCATCCTACGGGTTGACGTCGACGTCACCGGGCTGCACGGCCGTGCAAGGAAATACGCAGTGCGTGCTGCAGGTGCCGGCCGCCGCCGGAAACGACAGCCTGACGCTGACGATCGAGGACGGCTCGGGTAACGTGCTTTCGAAGAACATCGTCAACGCGAAGATCGCGGCCGGTGTGTCGACGCCCGTGAACGTGACGCTCGCGGGCATTCCCGCGTCCGTGGCCATCGTCCCCGGAAACGGCAGCACGATCGAAGACAGCGCAAATCCGGCCTGGCACGTTCCCGGCCTGTTCGCCCAGCCCGTCGAGGTGGAGGCGCTCGATGCCGACGGCAATGTGATCATTGGAGCGGGAGCACCGGTCATCGGGACGCCCACGGTCACCGCGGGCAGCGCCTACGCTACAATCGTCTCGGCGCAAACCACGGATCCCAATGCGTATCTCCTGAAGACGACGAGCGGAGCGGCCGGCGGCCAAACGGTGACGGTGAGCGCGAGCGCACAGAGCATCCCGCTCTCCGACGGCTCGCAGTCTGCGCCGGTTACGGCTAGCACGAACTTCCTCTACACACCCGCGGTCGTTATCGTCAACGGCAACATCGCGGACGTCTTCAGCGTCGAAACCACGAATCTGCTCGCGCAGTTCGGCGCGTGCGGCGGGAGCTGTTCCGGTTTGACGATCGTTGAGGCGGCGGCAAGCGATCCGAACGGCGATCTGTTCTTCGAAGCGTTCAGCTCGCTTGGCCTTTCACAAGCATACACCGTCTACGCATTCCCGTCGGGCTCGACGTCGCTTGCGAATTCCTACGGCAGCTCGAACGGCGTCACCGGCGCGGGCGGAATCGCCGCCGATGCAAACCGCACGCTCTACGCGGTAAATGCACAGTCCTACACGGGTTCGTTTCCGCATCGTCACGCCGTGCAGGCCGCGCTCAACGCGTTCGCGTGGGGAGCAACGGCGCCGACGACATCGCTCGTCGACGCGACGCCGACGTATTTGACCGGACCCGTGAGCACCGCAATCGATAAAAACGGCCGCCTTTACGTGGTGAATCAGGACGACACGATCGATATCTATCCAGCGGCGCCGTCGAGCATCACGCCCACCACCGTCATCAATGCGTCATCGATCTCGCAGCCCGCGGGAATCGCGGTCGATGCAAGCGGCGGCATCTACGTCTTCGATCAAGGCAACGCCGACATCGCATACATCGCGCCGAACGCGACCTCCGTAACGAACACGATTACGGATCCGAACGGCACCTTCTACAACGCGTCCGGGGCAATCTGGTTCGACGGCAACGGCAACCTCAACGTATCGCTCTCGGGGAACGGTGAGACCGAGGTCCTGGCCGGCAGCGGTCTCCCCAGCGGTCAGGTGACCTACCTGGACTACTATCCATCGAGCGGTTTTGGAGCATGGATTCCGTAGACGAGTAGCGGAATCAGCCGCCGGAGTCGCGGGCCGTCGAAGGGTGACCGGCCATTCGAGGCCGCCCCGTTTTTGGGTCAAAGGCCATCCGGCAGGGACTCTCAGAGGCGGATAGGGCGCTTGCCCGACTGGACGGCACCGCTCAGCAGATCGAGCACCCCGAGGTGCTCTTCCGCAACTATCTCCGGCGCGAGGCGCTGCTCTCGAGCAAGATTGAGGGGACCCGTACCACGCTCGCGCAGCTCGCTCTCTACGAGTTGGCCGGTACCACCACGAGCGACGATGCGTTTCATGTGCAAAATTATCTTAGGGCTTTCGACTATGGGCGAGTCCGACTCAAAGAGCTCCCCGTTGGCTTGCGTTTCCTTGACGAAGTGCACGACATTCTCATGGCAGCCAGCAATCGCGAGCATACGACGCCGGGGCGGATACGTGATTGCACAGCGCTGATTGGGTCGAGCAATCTGCAAGAAGCACGTTTTGTTCCGCCGCCATTTCAATTTGTACGGGAATTGGTCGAGAATCTTGAAGGCTACCTTCGAGACGACGACGAGCCCGTGCTCTTAAAGCTAGCGGTCGGACACTATCAATTTGAAACGATCCATCCGTATCGCGATGGCAACGGGCGCCTGGGACGCCTGCTGATCTCCCTGTTTTTGGAGCAGCAGCAAATCCTTACGGCACCGATGCTCTATATCAGCGCATTTTTTGAACGCCATCAACAGCGTTACTATGATTTGCTCCTTGGCGTTAGCACGCGCAATGCATGGGAAGCGTGGATCTTGTTCTTTCTCGAAGCGGTTGCAACCCAGGCTCGAGACGCCGTTGAGCGGACCAGAAGGCTTGCCGATCTCCGCGCCAACTTTCATGGGCGAGTCCGCCAGAAGCAGCGGAGCCACGCGATTCATGATCTCGTTGATGCGTTGTTTACCTCGCCCGTCATGTCGGTTCCGAGTGCCCAACGCATCCTCGACGTTACCTACGCTGCGGCGAAGCCTCACGTGATGCGCCTGATCGAGGCAGAGATTCTTGACCCAAAGGCCGCGACGGTTGGGAAAACCGCATTCTACTTTGCGCCGGAATTAATCCGCACGCTCGAAGGCCCGGTAGAATAGGATGGGCAGAGGGTTGCAAGCTCGGCGATCTTGGGTAGTATCTTAAGTAACCTTATGACCATCAGTCCGGTGACGACCGCCCTGACCCCGAACCGCGGCGCTGCCGTGGTCGCTTCGGCGACGTCCGCGACTGCTACGAGCCCGATCAGCGCTAATCTCAGCCAGCAGGCCGCCCCGACCTATCAGGTCCTCCAGGGCGGGGCTGGACTTCCGCCTTCGGCCAATCCCTCATTTGTGCTGCCGCCCGGCGGCGCCGGCTTTTTGCGATTGTACGCAGCGCTCGAAGCGATTGCGGTCGAGCACGTCTATCCCGCGCCGATCTTCTCGTTCAGCGCGTAAGCAGCGGCGTTAGCGTCCCCTCATCGGTGTCGAGTTCGGCCGTTGCGCCGATTGGCAAAATATACTGATCTTCGATGTGTCCGAACGGCAGCGTGCCGACCGCGGGGCGCTCCGCGTGCCGCAGGTAGGCGTCGACGACGTCGCGCGCCGGAATATCGCCGACCGCCACGCCGTGTACGTCGCCTAAGATTCCAGCTGAGTCGTAACTGCGCGAGTTGCCGGTCGATTTCGTAGGGGCGTTCGTCGACGTCTTCGAGCGCAAGGATTGCGCCGCGCGCTTCGACCGCGTACGGTGTGCCGCACAGCGCCGCGATCAGCGCGAGATTTCCGCCGCGCAGCACGCCTTGCACGCGCCCGCGACCCGCGATCGTTACGCCCGAAAGTGCGGGAAATTCATGATCGATGAAGGCGCTGCGCATACGGGCAAGATGTTCGGCGGTCATCGGCACGCTCACGACCGGCGCGTGAAATGCGATCGTGTCGCAGCGTTGCGCGAAGACGTTGAGGAGTGTCGTGATATCTGAAAATCCCGCAAAGCATTTGGGATCGCGCGCGAACTGCGCGTAATCGATCAGATCGAGAATGCGCATCGTGCCGTATCCGCCGCGCAGTGCGAAGATACCGCGAATCGAAGCGTCGTGCAGCGCGGCGTTCAGATCGGCGGCGCGTTCTTGATCGCTGCCCGCGAGATACTCGACTGCCGGTGCGCACATGGTCGCCGAGGACCGGCTCGAAACCCAAGCGCGCGCACGTTCTCGAGGGCAAGTGCGATCCGGCCGTCGTCGGGTAGCGGGGAGGCCGGCGCGATCAGGGCGATGCGGTCGCCCGGGCGCAGCCGCGGGGCGCTAGGTATGTCGCGGCCTGGGACGGGGGGCCGAGGTGCGCCGGGCGCACGGATTGTTACGCGCCGGGCGGTGCTGCTGGCTCTGGGTCCGGCCGCGCGAACCGGTTGGACCGGGGGCTGGCCGGCGGCCGCCGCCCATGCACGCGTAATAGAGGTAACCGGGGTCGATCGGCTGTGCGGTCGCCTTGGGCGGGATCTTGGGGGCGGCTTTAGCGCTATAGAACGTTTGCTGCTGCGCACCGGCGCCCGCGGTTAGAGCCGCGACCAGGGCGAGCGAGCGCGAGAAGGCCGCTGGGTCGTTTCACGCTTCGAGTGTATCATGCTCGGGCGCATGCGCTCCGCGCAGGCCAAACCGCCGCAGCAGCCGTAACTCTGAGGCGTTTTGGACAAAAGACGAGTCGTCGTCACGGGCATGGGCGCCGTGACGCCCTTAGGGAATTGCACGCGAAGAGTTTTGGCGCCGCCTGGTGGCCGGGGAGTCGGGCGTCGGGCCGATCACTGTCTTCGACGCAAGCGGCTTCGCCACGCGGATCGCGGCCGAGGTCAAGGATTTCAACCCCGAGGAAGCTGGTCGGCAAGAAGCTTTCGCGCCGGATGGACCGCTTCGCGCAGTACGCCTTTGTCGCCACGAAAGAGGCGATCGCCGATGCGCAGCTCCCGGAGGACCAGGCGTTCAAGGATCAGGTCGGCGCGATCATCGGCAGCGGTATCGGCGGCATTCAGACCTTCTGGTACGAAGTCCGAGAAGGCCAAGACGGTCGGCAATTGGACCAAGGCCTCGCCGTTCTTCATTCCGATGCTCATGGCGAACGCCGCGCCGGCGCACATCTCGATGGCCTTCAATTTCCGCGGGCCGATCTTTTCGGTCGCGAGCGCGTGCGCGTCGGCCAACGACGCGATCGCGACCGCGTATCACAGCGGTCGCGAACGGCGATGCGCTGGCGATGATCACCGGCGGCAGCGAAGCGTGCATCTCGCCGCTTGCGGTCGGCGGCTTCTGTTCGATGAAAGCGATGTCGACGCGCAACGACGAGCCGACGCGAGCGTCGCGTCCGTTCGATAAGGAACGCGACGGCTTCGTGCTCGGCGAAGGCTCGGGCGTCTTGATTTTCGAGGAGTACGAACACGCCAAAGCGCGCGGCGCGAAGATCTACGCCGAAGTGCTCGGCTATGGGCAGTCCGCCGACGCCTACGATCTCGTCGCGGTCGATCCCGAGCGGCGACGGCGTGGCGCTCGCGTTCGCACGCGCGTTCAAATCGGCGGGCATTTCGCCCGAACGACGTCGATTACATCAACGCGCACGGCACCTCGACGCCGATCGGCGATCCGGCCGAATCCAAGGCGATCGAAAAAGCCTTCGGCGCGCACGCGAAAGGATCGGCGTGAGTTCGACCAAATCGATGCACGGCCACGCGCTCGGCGCGCGCGGGCGGTCTCGAAGGCGTCGCGACGGTGATGGCCGTTGCGACCGACATCATGCCGCCGACGATCAACTACGAATTCCCCGATCCCGAGTGCACGCTCGACTACGTGCCCAACGTCGCGCGCAAAGCGCCGGTCAACGTCGCGCTATCGAACTCGTTCGGATTCGGCGGCCACAACAGCGTGATCGTTTTCGGAAAGGTTCGCTAGCGCGCACGGCGCGATGGCGGGTGAGAATCACCGGCGCCGCCTGCGGGCGCTGCTCGCGACGTGCGGTGTGCGCGCCGCGGGCGATCTGACGCTGATCGAGCAGGCCTTCGTGCACGAAAGCCACGCCAAAGAAGCGCGGCGGCGCATCGAACGAGCGCATGGAGTTTCTCGGCGATTCGGTGCTCGGGCTGGATCACGGCGGATTGGCTTTACGCGGCGATTTCCGGATGAGCCCGAGGGCCGGCTGACCGTCCGCAAGGCGGCGATCGTCAACGACGTGCAGCTCGCCGCAGTCGGCGCGGCGCCTGGGCTTTGCCGAGCTCGTCGAGCTGGGTGCGGGGATGCGCAACGCGGGCGGCGCCGACAACACCTCGATCCTGGCCGACGCCTTCGAAGCGTTCGTGGCGGCGCGTCTTCCTGCGCTACGGGCTCGAGAAGGCGCGCACGTTCGTCGTGCACGAGCACATCGAGCAGCTCGACCATGCGCCGGACGCCCTGCTCGACGCCAAGACCCGCCTGCAGCATTACGCGCAGGAGCACCTCTCCGCGACGCCCAGCTACGACGACCGCAGCGCGCGGCACGCCGCAGCAGCCGCACTTCACCTCGACGCGTGCAGGTCAACGGCAAGACGTTGGGAACCGGGAGCGGGCCATCGAAGAAGGCCGCACAGCAGAACGCCGCGCTGGCGGCGCTCGACTCGCTGATCCGTGGAATAACGAATGCATTTAAAGAAGATCAAGGCCTTCGGCTTCAAAACGTTTGCCGAGGCGACGTCGCTCGATTTTGCCGGCGGCATCACCGCCGTCGTCGGGCCCAACGGTTCGGGCAAATCGAATCTGGTCGACGCGTTTCGCTGGGTGCTCGGCGAGACGTCGAGCCGCAGCCTGCGCTCGGGCAAGCTCGAGGACGTGATCTTCGCCGGCAACGACAAGCGCAAGCCGCTGGGCCTGGCCGAAGTCTCGATGACCTTCGACAACACCACGCACAAGCTGCCGATCGAGTTCAGCGAGGTCGAGATCACGCGCCGCGCCTATCGTGCGGGCGAGAGCGAGTACTTCATCAATCGCAATCAGGTGCGGCTGCGCGACATCGTCGAGCTGCTGATGGGTACGGGGCTTGGCCCGGGATCCGTATTCGATCGTCTCGCAAGGGCAGATCGACTCGATCCTGACCAGCAAGCCGACCGAACGGCGCGCGCTGTTCGAAGAGACGGCCGGCATCAACAAATTTCTCGCGCGCAAGCACGAGTCGATGCGCCGGCTGGAACAGACCGAGAACAACGCGATCCGCATCAACGACCTGATCGCCGAACTCGAACGGCGGATTCCCGAGCTCGATACGCAGGTGCGCCGCGCCAAGCGCTACCGTAAGGTGAGCGCGCGCGTGCGCGACCTGGAGATTCTCGCGTATCTGCGCGCAAGCGCGTCGCGACGCGGCGAGCGGGAGACGCTGCGCGTCGAGCTGGAAAAACAAGATGCGATTCGCGCGGCGGCCGCGGCGAAGGTCGCGCAGTTCGGCGCGAACGTAGCCGAGTTGCGCACGCGCGCCTACCAGCAAGAGCTGCAGCTCGAAGAGATTCGCGAGCCAAGCGCAGAGCAGACGGGCCGAGCTCGCGCGCATCGAGGCGGATTACGCGGCCGCGCTTGCGCGGCGCGAAGCTCTCGAATCGCAATCGACGCAGACGTCACGAAGACGCCGCGCGCGTGCAGGCCGAGCGCGAGTCGCTCGCGACCACGATCGCGGCGACTCGAGGAGCGCATCGCACCGCTGGCCGGCGAGCTCGAGGCCGCGCGCGAGCGGGAGCTCGCGGCGCAGACGACGCTCGCGCAAGCGCGCGCGCAACTCGATGCGATCTTCACGCAGCTGCGCGAAGTCGAAGTCGCATGCGGCGCAGCTTGCCGCCAAGCGCGCGGAGCGGCGCGTGCAAGGTGAGAACCTGCGCGCCGAGGCCGAGCGCCTCGACGGCGAGGTCGCACGCGGCGCGCGAGCGCGTCGCGACAGCTCGAACTGACTGCGGGCGCCGCGATCGCAGCGTTACGCCGAGCGCGACGCGCAGCTCGGTGCGCTCGAACGCGATCTTGCCGGCGGCGCGCGAAGCACGTCGAAGCATGCCGAGAGCGAGGTATCGTCGCGCGCAGGAAGCGCTCGCGACGCGCTGGCCGTCGCACCGCGAGCAAATCGGCGAAGTCAAAGCCGCCGAATCGCGTCTGCACACGATCGAAGAACTGGAAAATTCGCTCGAAGGTCACGTGCCGGGCACGCGCGCCGTCGTCGAAGCGTGGCAGCGCGGCGATCTGCGCGGGATCGAAGGCATCGTCTCCAACTCTGATCACGACCGACGAGCGCTATGCGCGCGCGATGGATGTCGCGTTCGGCGCGCGTCTCTCGAACATCATCACCACCACCTCCGAAGACGCCGAGCGCGCGATCGAGTTTCTCAATCGCAGCGAACAGGGCCGCGCGACGTTCCTTGCCGCTCGATACGCTGGCGCAATCGCGACGCCAAGACGCTCACGCCGGATCTCGAGCGCACACCGGGCGTGATCGGCTACGCGCACGCGCTCGTGCGCACGCAGCCGCAGTACGAAGGCGTCGTGCGCTTCCTGGTCGGCAACGTGCTGATCGTCGATACGCTGCAGACCGGCATCGCGCTCGTGCGCGGACGCGGTTTGCGCGACACGATCGTCACGCTTTCGGGCGAGCAGATCGCCGGCGGCGGTGCGATCACCGGCGGACGCTTCCGCCGCGAACGCTCGATTCTTTCGCGCCGCCTGCAAGCGCAGACGCTGCGCGAAGCGCTCGCCGGCATGCGCGCCAAACTCGAAACGCTCGAGCATGCGGCGGCATCGCAGGCGCGGCCGCACGTCGAAGCGCGCGGTCGCCGAGCGCGACGCGGCGCGCGAAGCGCTGGCGCAAGATCGACGTCGCAAGTCGCCGAGCTGCGCACCGAGATGGCCGGCGCTTGCCGGCGATCTGGAGCGCATGCATGGCGAAGTCGTCAAAGCGCAAGCCGCGGTCGAGGCGCTTGCTCGTGCAAGGCGCGCGAAGCGCGCGAGCGCGAGCACGCGCTCGAAGGCCCCGAAGCCGACGCGGTGCAAAGCGACGAAGACCGTACCGCGGCTCGAAGCGGAGCTTGCCGAGCGCGCGAAGAGATCGCGCAAGCGGAGGCGCGCGCAGCTCGAAGCCAGCCGTCACGCCGGCGACCTGCGCGAGCGCTCGGCGGCGCTCACCGCCGAACGCGACGCCTCGAACGGGCGCCTGGGCATGCTCGATCAAAATAGCGAGCGCGCGCGACTCGCGCGCGAGCAGATGCTTGCCGAGATCGGCTCGCTCAGCGGAGCAGACGCGCAGTGCGCACGCGCATCTCGAAGGACTGCGCGGCGGCGTGCAGCGACCTCGACGCGCAAACTCGACGTCGCGCGGCGCGATCGCGAAACGATGGCGAACGAACTCCTGCAGTTCGAAGCCGATCTGCGCTCGGCCGAAAACGAAGAGCGCGAAGCGGTCGCGGGCGGCGAGCGCCATCGCACGCGTCTGGCCGAGATCGAAGCGGAGCTGGGCATGCTCGTTTCGCAGTTCGCGCAGAATCCCGCGACCGACGACGAGTGCCGCGACGTCGAGGCGCGCTACGCGACAAGAATCCGACACCGTGACCGACGAGTTGCCGCGCCTGCGCGAAGAGCTTGCGCGGCTCTCGGCCAACGTCAATCTCAACGCCGAAGCCGAGCGTGAAGAGCTGGGCGAACGCGATACGTTTCTACGCACGCAGCTCGAAGATCTGGCCAAGGCGCGCGAGACGCTGCTCGAATCGATCAAGGAGATCGAAGCGCAATCGCAAGCGCAGTTCAACGAGACGTTCGAAAAAGTCTCGACCGCATTCACGCGAGATGTACGGCAAACTCTTCCCCGGCGGCGATGCGAAGATGTGGCAGACCAACCCCGAAAATCTATCCGAAACCGGGATCGAAATCTCGGTGCAGCCGCCGGGCAAGAAGCTGATGGCGCTCACCGCGCTCTCGGGCGGCGAACGCGCGATGACGGCCGCCGCGCTGATCTTCGCGCTGATCGCCGTCAAACCGTCGCCCTTCTATCTGCTCGACGAAGTCGACGCGGCGCTCGATGACGCCAACGTCGAACGCTTTTCCGAAATGGTGCGCGAGCTGGCCGGCGATTCGCAGATGATCATCGTCACGCACAACAAGAAGACGATGGAGCTGGCCGACCGCATGTACGGCGTGACGATGAAGGAGCCGGGCGTGAGCACCGATCATCGCCGCGACGCTTACGCAGGAGCGCCACCCGGAGCTGGCCCTTGCCTGACACGACCAAACCGGCGGCGCTCTTCTCTCTTTCGGACAAAACCGGCGCGGTCGATCTCGCGCGCGCGCTGCACGAGCGCGGTACGATTATCTACGCAACCGGCGGCACGAAGCTGTATCTGCAAGAGCAGGGAATCCCGGCGCACGACGTCGGCGACATGACGGGCTTTCCGCCGCTCTTCGACGGACGCGTCAAGACGCTGCATCCCAAGGTGTTCGGCGCGATCCTCTACGATCGCGACAACCCCGATCATCGCGCGCAAGCCGAAAAGTATGCGATCGCGCCGATCACGACCGTCGTGGTGAATCTCTATCCGTTCGAAGCGACCGTCGCGCGACCGGAACGACGCATGCCGAGGCGATCGAGCAGATCGATATCGGCGGCGTTTCACTGATTGCGCGCGGCGGCCAAAAACTTCGATCACGTCACCGTGCTCACGCACCCCTCGCAGTACGGCGACTTCATCGTGGCGTTGGAGGCGGGCGAAATCCCGGCCGCGATGCGCCGCACGTTTGCCGTTTCCAGCTTCGAGCGCACGGCCGAATACGACGCCGCGATCGCCCATTATCTGGCCACCGAGGGCAGCGGTGCTGCCGACCGATCTTCCCGGCGCCCTTGCGGTCACGCTGCCGCTCGCGCAACGTCTGCGCTACGGCACCAATCCGCAAAATCGCGCCGCGTTCTATCTGGACCGGCTCGACCGCCTGCCCGAGCAACTTCACGGCAAAGCGCTTTCGTATAACAACCTGCTCGATCTCGACGCGACGCTGCGCTTGCTCTCGCGCGCGCCGATGGGCGCGGCGTTCGGCAGCGAGCACGAACGGTTCGTGCGCGCAGCGGTCGTCAAGCACACCGTGCCGTGCGGCGTCGCGCAGCGTTCGACCGTGGGCAAAGCGGTGCACGACGCGCTGGAAGCCGACGCGGTGTCGGCCTTTGGCGGCATCGTCGCGACCGACGCCACGATCGATTTGGAAGCCGCGGAATCGCTCGCGAAATTTTTTCTCGAGATCGTCGCCGCGCCGGCTTTTACGCCCGAGGCACTCGCGCTGCTTGCAGAAAAAGAAGAACCTGCGCATCATGCGCTTTCTTCCCTCGCTGCCCGACGAGCTTGCGCGCGAACTGCGCGTGCGCAGTGCGCTCGGCGGCGTGCTCGCCGAAGACGACAATCCGCTCGCGCCGACCGAAGACTGGCGCGTCGTCTCCAAACGCCAACCGACCAAACAAGAATGGCACGACCTCGCCTTTGCGTGGGACGTCGTGCGTCACGTCAAGTCCAACGGTATCGTGATCGTCAATGGCGGCACGACGCGCGGCATTTGCGCGGGTCAAACCAATCGGGTGAGCGCGGTGAAGATCGCCGCGCATCGCGCGGGCGACGGTGCGCGCGGCGCCGCGTGTGCAAGCGATGGGTTCTTTCCCTTTGCGGACGGGCTCGAAGCTGCAGCCGACGGCGGCTGCACCGCCGTCATCGCCCCCGGCGGCTCGGTCCGCGACGAAGATGTCATCTGCCGCCGCCGACCGCCTCGGCGTTTCACTCGTCTTCTCGAGCTACCGCTACTTCTTGCACTAATCAGCGTTTAGCGGCGGTGGCGCGGAACATCTGCGCCATCGCTGCCAGCGGCGCGCTCAGCCACGCGTACTCGAGCGGCAGGTCCGGGCGCTGGAAACGGTCGGCGAACGCGAGCATGTCGCGTTTGAACCCCTTGGGATTGTCGAGAATGCCGGGGAGCACGGAGGCCGAGCACGGCGTCTTGACCGTGGCGCTGACGGCAAACGAGTAGAGCTGTTCGCTCAAACCGGCCGCTTGCGCGTACGCCGATGCTTCAACGTGATCTTTCATCTGCCGCATCATGGGCTGGGAACAGATCCGCGAGCTGATGCCGTAATTGTTGCTCTGGAATCGAAAGTCGAAGTTCTTTCTGCGCCCCCAGACGAAGTCGGCGTCCTGGCCGTCGCGCACGAAGGTCAAGAGGTCGTTGTGGACGCGGAACAATGGAAAAACGTGGGTGTCGACGGCGAGATCGGCGAGTGGCTGGATCCGGTCGAACAAAGCGGGATCGAAGAAATCGTCGTCATCGTAAAAGAACAGCAGAAAGGACGATCGCGCGGCGCGCTCGGCGACGAGTGCGTACTCGTCGAAAGCGACGCTCGTGCCGCAGCGGGCTGCAGCAACATTGCACGCCGAGAGGTCGGCGATCGCAGCACGGCAAGAAAAATAGTCGATCGCGAACCGCTTGTTCCACGTGTCGATCAGGCGATCGACGCGCGCGGGAAATCCCGCGATCGCATGATCGGGAACGTAGCGCCCCGGGTCGACCGAGCCGGTGCGCCGGTAGCCTCCGCTAGATCTGCCCACGGCGGTGACTGCCGCCGGGCAAAGACAACCTCTTCGAGCACGCGGTTACTTGCGACGAAGACGGCGAGCGAGCCTTCCGACGCAGCGTCGCTGCGGCGCTCACCGGGTGTTGGTTAAAATGCCAGCGTATTACGGCTGGTCGTTGCAGGCCGCACAATTCGAACAAAGAAGCAACCGCACATCCGGGTGCGGGCACTTTTTGGAAGATTTTCACTGATGTTGATTCTGCTTGCGCTGATCGTAAACGCCGCGATGGCGCCACTTGACGTCTACACGCGGGCGATAACCGCCATGCACGCCATTTCAGATCCTGCGTATCTACAATTCGACGTTGACTTTCTGCGGCGCCATGGGCGCAAAGAGGAGAATCGGCGGGCGGTTGATTTTGAACGGACAAGTGACCGGCGCACCGTCGTGATTGGAGCCGACGGCAAGGTTCTCAATCGGCTCATACTGCCGATTCCACCTGATCTCTTTTTGCGCAACGATTCGCGGGCCACGGCGTCACAAACAGAGTTGAGCGTCGGGCTTGAAGAACCGAAGAATCAGAGTCTGAAGACGATCGCGTCGGTCGAGGTGGTCGACGTACCATATACGATCATGGCTGACGGTACAGAAGATCTTCCAGATTGCGCGCAGGCGATACGGCTCGTCTTAACGCCCAAGCTCGATCCCCTAAAGTATAACGTGCGCAGGCTATGGATCGATCCGGCCTCGATGAGGATCTGTCGTGCGATTGCGATCTGGCGTGGGCCGGTGGTCACCCACGATCAAGACGTACCGGTCACGCTCGATGTGGGACGGGACGGCATGATCGAGAGCTGGACCCTTACGGTAACCGCGCGTCTGATGTTCTCGACCTACACGGAAACACAAGACGCTTACTACACCGATGTTCGGCCGCTGCTTGCACAAAGGTGGAGCGACCTCGATGGAAAGGTGTAGTGCCGTAACGGGGAAAGTAACCCGACGCCGGCGCCCTATCGCATAGGAGAGAACCATGCCCCGTTTTTTACATACGTCGATCTTCGTGAACGACATGGACGAGTCGATTGCGTTCTATACCGAGAAGCTCGGGCTCAAGCTGCTCGACGGTCCGTTTCATTATCCCGGAAATGCCGACATGGCCTTTGTTGGCAATGATTGGAATGCGTATATCGAGCTGGTCTACGATCTCGAAGAACATCCGCCGTACGCGATTGGCAATCGCTACGAGCATCTGGCGATCGAAGCCGAGGGAGATCTCGAAGCGTACATTGCCGAATTGCGCGAACGCGGGGTCAAGATTCTCAAGGATGTCTACAAATCGCCTGGCGGATCGCGCGCGATCGCGTTCGTCGAAGATCCCAACGGCATTCCGGTCGAAGTGCTCGAGCCGCGCAAGTCGTGATCGATCTCGGGATAGAACGGACGAAAAGCGTCCGCAGCCGGAATTAGCGCGCGCGCCAGTTCGGCAAAGTTCACGTCGCGGTAACGTTCGCGAGGCGTTTGCCGGTACACGTGTCGATCCATGCTGTCCGGTTTTGCGCCGCTGAGCCGGCGCACGACCGCGATGGGATCTTGTACGAGGTCCTCGTATCGAACGATGCCGACGCCGGGCAGTGCAGCGAAGACATCGAATATCCGCCGCAAGATCTCGACTTGCCGTGTCAATCGATCGGACGTGCTTTCCAATCGTTCGCGCAAAACGCGGTCGAAGCGCTCGGCCGCCGGTATGCGGCCTTGCTGTACGGGAAACGGCACCGTTTGCCACGACGCCAGGAGCGCAAGCGGGTGTCGAACGCATGCGACGAGCGGGATGCGTGCAACGAGCCACGGCGCGAGGGCGCTAAACGCCGACGGATGTTTGACGAATAGGCGAAAATCGTGGGAAAGCGGTTTGTCGATCGGCAGCGCGACGAGCGGGTAGTCGACCTCGCTGCGGATTCCCGCTTCGGCTTGGGGTTCCGTAACAAAATTCGTGAGGACCTGCCCGTCCTGCGCGCGCGTGAGATAGGTGCGCTGCGTAAGCGCTGTGGCGCGAGCGGCGATACAAAAGCTCTCGATCTGTTCGACGGCGCGCTCCGGCTCGGGCCCCAATGTCGCGGCTATGGGCTCGGCCATGGCGATCGTATTGGGACAGTCGCCGAGCAGTGCGGTAAGTAGCGTCGTTCCCGAGCGCGGAACGCCCGCGATCAGTGTGGTGTGTTCCAGAGCGCAGTCCATGTGCGTCCTCGCTTGGGCCGAGTATGACCCTTGGCCTGCGTTGCGGGCCATCACCGATAGACGAACGGATCGGCCGGCGGCGCGATCTCTTCGATGCGCGAAGCGTGGAGGCGTAAGCCGCGCGGCGTGGCGGTGAGGATGCCGTCGGCGCGAAGCCATCGTCCGCGCTCGTTCGTCAGATCGCGGTCGATCGCGAGTGCGACCGGTGCCGCGTCGGCGCGGCAGCAGGTGATCGCGTAACGGACCAGCGCGCTGACGCCGCGATCGCGCACCGCGACGCCGGTGAACGTCATCCGCTCGCCGGCGAATCCGTCGCCGAGTGTCGTTTCGGTGGCGCGATAGGCGGGTGCCGGCGCGCCGACGATCACCGCAAGCAGCACCGCCGCGCATGCTACGCGTATCGGCACGTTGCGCTCGCGTCGGGCCCGGATCGCAAAACCAGCGCATACCGGCGCCGCGATTGCGAGTGCAACGGCGATGTGCGGATGCACGAGTTGGGCGCCCGCGCGCACCGCGACCGACGCGCACGCCGCCGCCAGCAGCACGAACGCCCACGGATCGCCCGGGCGCGCCTGCCGGTGCCCGCGTGCGCCGACGGTGACGATGCCGGCGGTGCAGAGCATGCCCCATGCGGCCATCGGGGTGTGGGCGCGCAGGGCCGCGGCGAGCGCGACGGCGCCGAGGGCACAGGGCGAGAAGGCGGCGCCGGCCGCTGCTCCCACCGCGAAGGCCCAAGGGCCCGCAAGCCGGTCCAACCCCACGAGCGGGGCCGCCGCTGCCGCCGCGCCGGCGGCTAGCGCCGGTCCCAGCAACTCGCTCAGCAGCTCCCCGAACGCGGGCGGTTCGTGCCCTTCGCCTTGCGAGCGCAGGCCCGCGAACGTCCCGGCCGCCAGGCGCGCCAACGCCACCGGCCAGCCGAAGAGCATCCCCGTCGCGAGCGCCGCCGGGATCGACCGGGCGGCGCCCGGACCGCCGCACCCGCAGCCCGCATAGGCCATGGCGGCGCGGGCGTAGCGGCCGGCGACCGGGACGAGCAGCGCGGTCGCGAGCAGATACGGCAGGCTCTCGAGCACGATCGCCGCCGCGCCCGCGAGCACCGCGCGGGAAAATTCCGGCGCGAGCGCGAGCAGGCCGAGAACCGCAGCGACGTAGATCGCAGGACGCATGTACATCGATCCCGCGTACCAGTGCGCGTATCTAGGATTGCGGCGAGCCCTTGCACAACCCGAGAGAGCCATGCCGTCGAAACTCACCGCGCCGCGCGGCACTCAAGACATTCTTCCTCGCCGACTCCGCTCGCGTGGTTTGCACTCGAAGCGCGTATTCACGCGCTTGCGGCGCGCTTTGGCTACGGCGAGATTCGCACGCCGATGTTCGAATCGACCGAGCTGTTCGTGCGCGGCGTCGGCGAGACGACCGACATCGTCGAAAAAGAGATGTACACGTTCGTCGACAAGGGCGAGCGCAGCATGACGCTGCGCCCCGAGTGGACCGCGCCGGTCATGCGCGCGGCGCTCGAACACAATCTCTTCGCGCAAGGCCCGCAGCGGCTGTACTACATCGGCCCGATCTTCCGCTACGAACGTCCGCAAAAGGGACGCTACCGCCAAGCGCATCAGTTCGGCATCGAATGCACGGGTTATCGCCGGCCCGGAAGCGGATTTCGAAGTGATTTCGCTCGCGTGGGAACTGGTGCGCGGCTATGCGCTCAGCGATGCGAGCTTGCATCTGAACACGATCGGCGACGAGGTTTGCCGCCCGCGCTATCGCGAAGCGCTGCTCGCGCATTTCCGCCCGCATCTCGATGAGCTTTCGGCTGATTCGCAGCGCCGGCTCGAACGCAATCCGCTGCGTGTGCTCGATAGCAAAGACGAGCGCGACCACGCGCTGGTCGCAAGCGCGCCGACGTTCGAGTCGGTGCTATGCGATGCGTGCCGCGAACATTTCGACGCGCTGCGCGCCTATCTCGACGCGGCGTCGATTCCGTACGTCGTCGATCCGCAGATCGTGCGCGGCCTCGACTACTACACGCGGACGGTGTTCGAAATTACCTCCAGCGTGCTCGGCGCGCAATCGACGGTCTGCGGCGGCGGCCGATACGACGGCCTGGTGCAATCGCTCGGCGGCCCCGACGTCCCGTCGGTCGGCTTTGCGCTGGGCATCGAACGGTTCTTGATGATGCTCGAGGCCGCGCACGCCGCCCAGCCTGCAGCGCGCGCGCCGGCGTTCAGGCGATCGCGCTCGGGGCCGCAGGCGCGCGCGACGCTCGTGCCGCTGGTCGCCGCGCTTCGCCGCCTGTCGGATCTGCCGGTCTTCATGGATTTCGAGGACCGCAAGCTGCTCGCGCATCTCAAGATCGCCGACCGTAACAACGCGCGCTACGCGCTGATCCTGGGAAGCGACGAGCTCGCGGCGGGCAACGCCGTGCTGCGCGACCTCGAGGCGCGAAGCGACCGCTCCGTTCCGCTCGCGTCCGGCAGACGTTGCGGCCGCTCTCGGCGAATGGCTCGCCCTAATGGCATACGAAGACGAGTCCGAAACGATCCATTCGCTGCTGGACATCATGCACGAGCACGATCTCGATCGCATCAAAGTCAAGGTCGGCGACGCCGTCTACGAACTGGTGCGGCGCGAAGCCGGCGCGCATGATCGTGGCTCCCGCGGCGATGCCGCGCTCCCGCCGCGGCAAGCCGTGCCGCGCATCGAGAGCGCGAGCCGCGCCGGTGGCGCCGGCCAACGTCAAGCGCGTGACCGCGCCGCTGACCGGCGTCTTTTATCGCTCGTCGTCGCCGGACTCCGAAGCCTTCGTCAACGTCGGCGATCGCGTCGAAGACGGCAGCGTGCTCTGCATTCTCGAAGCGATGAAACTCTTCAACGAAATTCAAAGCGAATATAGCGGCAGCGTCGTGCGCATCATTCCGGAGAACGGCGAGCTCGTCTCGCAGGGCGACGAACTCTTCTGGATCGGACCGTGAGCGTCGACTATAAAGCACAGCGCGACTTCGACCGCGCTGCTTGGCCGATCGCACCGGCTCTGCTCGACGCGCCGCACTATCAGCGGCCAGGTCGAAGCGATCGTCGACGCCGATCGTCGCGGCGCTGCGCGACGGCAAACGCATCTATTGGTGCGGCAACGGCGGAAGCGCGGCCGAAGCGCAGCACATGGCGGCCGAACTCTCGGGCCGCTATCTGCGCGAACGCCCCGGACTCAACAGCGAAGCGCTCTCGGTCAACACGTCGACGCTGACCTGCGTCGGCAACGACTACGGCTACGACGACGTCTTCTCGCGCCAAGTGCAGGCGTTCGTGCAGCCCGGCGACGTGGTGATCGGCATGACGACCAGCGGCACGTCGCGCAACATCGTGCGGCGCTCGAAATGGCGCAGAAGAAGGGCGCGATCGACGTTCGGCTTCACCGGCAACGGCGGCGGCGCGGTGATGGCAATTCAGCGATCTCGTGCTGATGGGACCCGACGGCTACGCCGCGATCGTGCAAGAAGTGCATCAGGTGATGGCGCACATCGTCTGCGATCTCGTCGAGCAACGGCTTGATCTTCGAGGATCATATCGCGTGAGTGTCGACGCTCCTGACCGAGCGATGCGCGCGCGCTCGTCGAGCGGATGCGCGGCCGTTCGATCCTCGTCGTCGGCGATCTGATGATCGACGAGTGGATCTGGGGAACGGTCTCGCGCATTTCGCCCGAGGCGCCGGTCCCGGTCGTCGCGGTCAACCAATCATTCGTTCACGCTCGGCGGCGCGGGCAACGTCGCCAACAACCTGCGTTCGCTCGGTGCGAGCGTCGAATTCGTCGGCACGGTCGGCGAAGATGCGTTTGCGGGCGACGTGCGGCGCATGCTTGCGCGAAGAATCGGTCGATCGCAGCCGGCGTCTTTGCGGTGAGCGACCGGCCGACGACGCGCAAGACGCGCGTGGTCGCGCACAATCAGCAAGTCGTTCGCGCCGATTGGGAAGATGCCTCGCCGCTGCGGGCGACGATCGCGCGCGCATCGCCGCCTACGTGCGCGAGCGCGCGGCCGCGCTGCGATGCGGTGATCTTGAGCGATTACGCCAAAGGGCTGATTTGCGAAGAGGTCGTCGAAGCGGCGCGCGCGTGTCCGCTGGTGCTGGCCGATCCCAAACCGCAGAACGTCGATGCTGTTTACCGGCGTCACGTGCGTCGCGCCCAACGTGCATGAAGCCTCCGCCGCGCAGCGGCGTGGCGATCGTCGACGACGCTTCGCTGGAACGCGCGGGCGCGACGCTGCTCGAACGTTTGCAGTGCCGCTACGTCGTGATCACGCGCGGCGAAGCGGGGATGTCGCTGTTCGGCGCGCAGGGCGAACGCTTTGACGATTCCGTCGGTTGCGCGCACGGTGTTCGACGTTTCGGGCGCGGGCGACACGGTCATCGCCGTGCTCTCGCTCGCGCTGGCCGCCGGTGCGCCGATCGAACGCGCGATGCAGCTGGCGAATTTCGCGGCCGGCGCGGTGGTCGAGAAGCTCGGTACGGCGACGGCGAGCGGCGAGAGATCTTGGCGCTGATCGATCATGCGCAGCGGATGAATTCTTCGGCGCGCTGATGGACGCGCAGAGCGGCGAGCTGCGTGGCGCGAGGAACAGCGCGCGCGCGGACGTCGCATCGTGTTCACCAACGGCGTATTCGACGTGCTGCACGCCGGCCACGTGGAATATCTGGCGTGGGCGCGCGCGCAAGGCGACGCGCTGATCGTCGGGCTGAACAGCGATGCGTCGCGTGCGCGCGCTCAAGGGCGAGCGCCGGCCGATCGTTCCATTTGCCGATCGCGCAACGCTTGTTGCGCGCGCTGCGCAGCGTCGACGTCGTCGTCGAGTTCGGCGAACGCACGCCCGAAGCGCTGCTGGAACGCATTCGTCCCGACGTTCACGTCAAGAGCGCGCAGTATCGCGAAGAGGATTTGCCCGAGCGCGCGGTCGTGCTCGCGCACGGCGGCGAGGTGCGGCTCGCGCCGCATCTGGCCGGACGCAGCACGACCGACATCATCGGCGAGATCGTCGCGCGGTACGGTATCGTAGCACGTCCGATGAGAATCGCGTTCACCGCCAATGGGCCCGGCGAGGTCGCGGGCTGGTTCCGCCCGCTCGTGCGCCGGCTTGTACGAACGCGATCCCGTCGCTCGACGTGCATCTCTTCTGCGTACCCGACGACTATGCGACCGGGCTACGAGAGCGGAGCTCGCGAAACGCTCGTTCCCCAGCGCGCACGTCTACGATCCCAAGACGTACGTGCGTGTCGCGCTCGGGCGCGGCGTGTGCCCGAGTTGCCCGCGAGCGTCGACGTCGTGCAGTATCTTGGGCGGCGATTTGATGCACGCGGTGCGCCTGCACGGGCGCTTGCACGGCGACTGCGTCGACCTACAAATTCTCCAAGGAACGCCTATCGCGAGACGTTTCGCGCGCTTCTTTGCGGTCGACGCGAAGAACGTCGAGCAACTGCGCGCGTGGCACACGCCCGAAGAGCGGATCGCTCAGCGTCGGCAATCTCGCGATCGACGGCGCGCTGCTCGAAGCGCAGCAGCCGCTCGAAGCGGGCGCGCCGCAAGACGGCGTGCTGATCATGCCGGGCTCGCGCGGCTACGAAGTCGAGCATCTCATTCCGTTCTTCTTTACGACGGCGCTGCGCATCGCGCGCGAGGCGCCGGGCACGAACATCGCCTTCGGCATCTCGCCGTTCACGCCGCTTGCCGACGTGCGTGCCGCGATCGAAGCGCGGCGGCCATCCGCGCATGTGGGCGCAGCCCGGCCGGCTGATCGAGGAAGGCGACCGCGTCTATCTTGACGAGCACCGACGGAGCCGTGCGCTTTCCGGTGCTGCGCAACGCGCTCGCGGCGGCGATGCGCGCGCGGCTGGTCGTGACGATCCCGGGAACAAAATGCATCGAGCTGGCCGCGCTCGGCGTGCCGATGATCGCGATCACGCCGCTCAACGCACCGGAGATCATCACGTTCAACGGCCCGCTGACCTATCTCAATCGCATGCCGCTGGTCGGCGTGCCGCTCAAACGCGCGGTCGCGGTCGGCGTCTCGCGCCGCTTCGTCTATCACACGCAGCCCAACATGGACGCAGGCGAAGCGCTGATCTGCGAATTGCACGGAACGCTCACGCCCGGGCCGGGTCGCGCGGGTCGCCTTGGAACGGCTGGCGGACGAAGCGCATGGCTTGCGCGCAGCCGGCAGCGCCTGGTCGGCCCTTTACCGCGGATCACGTGGGGGCGGCGGACCGGATGGCCGAATCGCTCCTTGCGCTCGCCGGGTCGTAAGACGCGCCGGATAGCGAACAACATCATGCGAATCTCCATCGTCATCGCCACCAAAGACCGCGCCGCGTACCTCGAGCGTGCGCTTGCCTCGCTCGAGCAGCAGATCGGCGCGCCCTCATTCGAAGCGATCGTCGTCGACAACGGATCGAGCGACGACACCAAAGGCGTCGCCGAACGGCAGTCCGCGCGCGGCGCTATCCCGGTCACTACGTCTTCGAGCCCGAACCCAATCGCGGCAAAGCGCGCAACCGCGGCATCGCGGTCGCCGAGCGGCTACCTCGTGCTCTTCATCGACGATGACGTGCAACTGCCGCCCGGGTTTCTCGCCGCGCACGAGGCCGCGCACTCGACGAGCAATCTCGTCGTGAACGGCCCGATTCTCAACGTCCCCTCGTACGACGACGCGCCCCAAGCCGGCGCTCGCGAACTATTCGCGCGCGTTTCTTGTGCACGTGCAACGTCTCGGTTCCCAAGCACGCGATCGACGCGGTCGGCGGGTTCGACGAAGCCTTTCGTCTCTACGGCTGGGAAGATACCGAGCTCGGCGTGCGGTTGCGCGAAGCGGGGATGCGCTGGAAGTTCGCGTGGGACGCGTACCTGTGGCACATCAATACCCGGCGACAACACGCTCGAAGTCGAGACGCGCAAGGCGATGGAGCGCGCGCGGATGGCGCAACACTTTCTTGACAAAGCAGCCCTCGCCGCGCGCGCGCATGGCGACCGGCGCGCATCGCGATGAACCTTCTGCGCGGCGCGCTATCTGCTTGCCCGACTCGCTGCTCGCGCTCTACGCGGGCCTCGCGACCGGCGAGCGCATGCCGTCGTTCATGCGCATCGCTCGCGCGCACGCAATTTCTCGACGGCATGTACGCGCGCGAACTGGTGCGCGTGCTGGAGGAGCCCGCCGCGACGTGAGCGCGCGCTGCTCTACTGCGCGGGCGGCGGCATCGGCGATTCGCTGGTCGCGTCGGTCGTCGCGCGCGCGCTGCATGCGCGCTACGAACGCGTCGACGCGCTCACCCTTCCCGGGCCATCGCAGCACGCTCGAACGCGTGCCGGATCTCGACGGCGTCCTGGTCGACGACGGCGGCGACGAGCGCGTGCTCGCGGCGACGCTGCGCGAACGCGGCTACGATGCGTCGTCGTGACGTGGGCGACGCCGCGCACCGCGCATGTTCCGAAGCTCGCGCAGTATTCCGATTCGCGTCGGTCAGGCGCGCCGGCTCTATTCGCACCGCTTCACCAATCGCGTGGTCGTCCGCAGCGAAACCGGCGACGTCACGTCGCACTGGGCCGACATCTTGCTCGATTATGCGCGCGCGATCGACTGCGACACGAGCGATCCACACCCCGCGCTTCGTCCCGACGCTCGACGACGAACATGAAGCCCGAGGCGCACGCGCTCTCCGAATCTCGCGCATCGGCATTCGAGGGACGTCGATACTATCTCATTCTCCATCCGACCAACGCGATCGCGTCGCAGCGCGGCATCTGGCCGATGCAAGGCTGGGCGGCGCTCGCGCGCGCGATTGGCGCAGCGCTTCGATGTGCCCGTGCTGATCAGCGGCGCGGAGCCGACCGTCCGATCAACGATGCGATCGTTGCCGCAAGCGGACGAAGCGCGCGTCGCCAGCATTGCCGGCGCAATTGGGATCGGCGCCTTCGGCGCGCTCGCGCGCGCGCGCGCGTCGCCTTCGTCGGCATCACGACCGGATCGATGCACGTTGCGGCGGCCGCCGGCGCGCCGACGGTCGGCATCTTTCCGTTTCAAAGCGATTTCCCCGAACGCTGGGCACCGCTCGGCAAGCCGACGGCGATCGTTCGCGCGACCTATCCGTGCCACGCGGGCGATACGAAGGAGCGTTGCCGCGACTACGCCTGCATCGCGAACCTGGATGTCGACCGCATTCTCGCGGCACTGTCTGCCCAGAGTAAGTCACTGCGCGTAATTGTTTAAAAGAAAGGGAACTCTTAGAATGGAAGTCCGGTGGCCTCAACACTGGTGTTTTATGCACCATATATTACCGCCGTTGCTTCATGCGAGCGAGCAAAGGTAGGCAGCGGAAAGTCGCGAAGGCGTCGGAGTCAAACAAGTTATTCTCTGGGTGAGGGCAGAATAATTGAAACAATTTCTGATGACTATCGCTTGCATAGCAATGATTTCAATGCAAGCGTGTGCTGGGTCAAATGATTCGTCTGGTATGCCGAGCTTGGGTGGTAACGGGCGGCAAGCTACGCCTCCAGATATGCATTCAAATTATAGCTGCGTCGGTGACTGCGGATCAGGCCCTGTTCGGGTTCCCCTGCTGGCGGCATCGGCGGTCCGGAGGTCCGATCAGCTGTATTTGGTCGGCTCGGTCTTCATACTCAAGCCTTTGCAGTACGGGTGATCGCAGGGTAATTTCGCTCATCTTCCGCACGCCGCCTGGCGAAGCTTGCGATGGCTCTCAACTGACCTTGGGTTCTCAATGGCCGGTAAATACGAGCAGCTACGACAACGAAGTTGTAAACATCGATGCTCTCCAAGCAAACGATGCGAATAACGATCCTGGCATTGCCGGCTGGGAATATACTCTCGGGAACGGCACAGTAGAAATTCAAGGCAATACTTCTTTCAAGACGTTCTGGACGAGCCTGGAGAATCAATCCCGGGGCTCCGTTCGTTGATTCAGAATTTCGACTCTGGCGGGATCGTGCCGATAAACTCGGCTCAAGCCGGTCAAATCACAAATTATATTTTCAGTCATAACGGCAAGAGTGGTTCCTGCTTTACGAGCTCCCTGACAGAGGCATGAATATGCTTGTGGCAGTCGCTGTTTTTGCCGTCCTCGCCATGAACCGTCCTATCGTGCCTATCGTGCTTCCGACTCCGCCCGCGTCGGTTGCTCTTTGCCGGTATATCGACGCTTGGCGCGGTACGAACGTGCCAGTACGTCCGGCCGCGGAATCAACCGACATCGTGCACGCGCTGGCCGTCGCGCGAGGCGACGATCCTATTGGCTGGCTCATCTTCCGCCGAGATGGAAAGATCTGGTATTTTGACGGGCCCGTGCGCGGCGTTGCGCCGCGCCGTTTGGATTCGGTGGACGCATTATCACGTTTGGGCCTACAGCATCACGCCTGCCGGGATGTTGGGTTGGGCGCGATGATCCCCCTGGCTCGACGGAACCGAGATCTCCAATCTCGTTGAGAGTGGCTTCGGACTGTACTCCTGCTACTAGGGCGGTACCAGCTGATGGAATCGAGAATCGTGGCCAGGTTGCGAGCCACGATTCAGCTCTGCACGTATAATCGCGCGGCGCTGCTCGAGCGCGTGCTCGACGCGTGCTTCGAGCAAACGGCCCGATCCGACGCGTACGAAGTCGTGCTGGTCAACGACGGATCGCGCGACGCGACACCCGACGTGATCGCGCGCGCCGCGCACCCGCGCGACGTGCCGCTTCGAAGTGATCAATCAGCCGAACAGCGGACTTGCCAAAGGCCGTAACGCGGGCATCGCGCGCGCGAGCGGCGAGCGCATCATCTTCATCGACGACGACGTGCTGCCGCTGCCGAACTTCGTCGAAGAGCATCTGCGTTCGCACGATAGCGTCACCGAAAGCGATCGTGCGCGGCGGCGCGATCAACGTCGAGAACTTCGACGATCTGCCGCCGCCGGTTTGGAGCATCAAGTCATTACAGCGGCAACTTCTTCTGGACGACCAACGTCTCGGTGCCGCTTGCGACGATTCGCGCGATCGGCGGATTCAACGAGTCGTTTTCCGAGTACGGGTGGGAAGATATCGACGTCGGTCTGCGCCTGCGCTTCGGCGGCGTGCGCGCCGTGTTCAATCCCAAGGCGCTGGTCTATCACTACAAGCCGCGTCCGCGCAGCGGCAACGTCGAGAAGATGATCGCGCAGGCGCGCGCGCAGGCGCGCACCGCGGTGCAGCTCGCCGCGATTCATCCGCATTGGCGCACGTATCTTGCGACGGGCATCAATCCCGTGCAGCGCACATGGCACGCTGCTGCGCGGCGGCGAGCGGCCGAGCGCAAGTTGCGCGCGCCGCGTCGGCGATCTCTCGGTCGATCGCGCGCTTTCCAACCGCGAACTGCGCGCCGCGCAGGCGCTTGCGAGCGCCGCCTACTTCGATGAGCTGGAGCGATCGCTGCGATGAAGGATTCGCAGTCGGCGAATCCTCTTAGCCGCACCGATCGCATCGGCGATCTGATCCTCTCGACGCCGGCGATCGCCAGCGTCCGCGCGTCGTTTCCCGACGCGCACATCACGATGGTGACCAGCCCGTACAATCGCGTCGTGATGGAGCGCAGTACCGATATCGACGAGCTGGTCGATCTGCCGCGCGAAGTGCGCGGCGAGGCCTTCGGCGCGCGTTTCCGCGGATACGATCTCGCGATCGCGCTCGCGCCGCGCGCGACCGATCTGCAACTCGTCGGCGCAACGCGGGCGCGCGTTCGCGTCGGCTACACGTACGTGCGGCGCTGGCTCGCGCGCCTGACGCGCGCGGCTCTACGTCAACCGCATGATGATCAGCCCGGCCGATCCGCGAGCTGTGCGAGCGCGATCCGTCGTGCGTCGTGCCGCACGAGGTCGATCAGCTGCTCGAGCTCGTCAGGCTCGCCGGCGCGCGCGAGCGCTCGCGCGATCTGCGGCTGGACGTCGCACGACGACGACCGCGCCTAGCCGCGGACGCTTTGCGATCAGCCGATCGTGCTGCATCTCGGGCAGCGCTGGTTCACGGCGGGCAGCACGCTCGAGAGCACGCTGACGCTGGCCGACGAGCTCGGCCGCCCTGGGCGCGCCGCTGGCGATCAGTTGCGCCGGCCGAGTGCGACGGCCATGCGCAGCGCGTTCGAGGCGCGCGGACATCGCGTCTTCGCGGACTTGCAGTTCTACGAGTGGGCCGCGCTCTTCGAGCGCGCGCGCGCGTCGTGACCGTCGATACCGGTGCGACCCATGTCGCAAGCGCGATGCGCAGGCCCACGCTGGTCGCTTTTCGAACACCGCTACTTCCGGCTGAACTCGCAGGAATGGGCGCCCTATCGCGTCCCCAGCGTCCTGGTCCGCAAGCCGGAGACCGAGGACGACGCGGCGCTCGCAGACCTGCGCGCGCAGATCGTCAGCGGTGTCAAAGAATTGATCGATGCCTGAACTTTCCGTCGTCATTCCGACCTACAACCGGTTGGAGACGCTCGCCCACGTGATCCCGACGCTGCTCGCGCAAGACTTGCCCGCGAGCGACTTCGAGGTGCTCGTCTGCGATTCGAATTCGACCGACGGCACCGCCGAGTATCTGGCCGGAGTCGCGCGCCGAGCATCCGAACGTGCGCCATCTTCCCGGTCCCTATTCGCGGCCGCGCGGCGGCGCGCAACGCGGGTATCGACGCGGCGCGCGGCGAGGTCGTGCTGTTCAACGACTCCGACATCCTCGCGTCGCCCGACCTGCTCTCGCAGCATCTGCGCCACCACCGCGCGCAGCGCAAGATCGCCGTCGTGGGCCTGCGAAGTGCAGGTCAAAGATCTCGACGAGTACGCCTACAAGCGCGACCACCCGCAGCGAGCGCGGCTCGCTGCACAAGCCGACGCGCAAACGGTTGCCGTGGCTCTATTTTCTCACCGGCAACGCCTCGGTGCGCCGCGAGGATCTGATGCGCGTCGGGCGCTTCGACGAGAGCTTCACCGGCTACGGTCACGAGGATCTCGAACTGGGCTACCGGCTCGAACGCGCCGGCGTGACGATTCTCTACGAACCGCAACGCGATCAACTATCACTGTCAAGACGTGCCGCACGACGATCAGAAAGAGAAGATGCGTCTTGCGGGACGGTCGACGGTGCGTTTCTACCGCAAGCATCCCGATTTTGCGGTGCGACTGAATTTGGGAATGACGCCGGTCTCGCTTGGGCTGCACGCGGTGCTCGAACGGATGCCCGGTCTGCTCTCGTTTTTCGACGCGCGCTCGGCGCGTTCGAAATTTGCGCGCGATCTCGTGCAGCAATATCACTATGTTTCCGGCGTCAAAGACGCCCTTGAACCAGGATGAAACCGTTGGCAGTCAACGCAGCTAAACGACTTTCGTGCGGCGCGTTGCGCGCCAGCCGATGCGGGCGACCACCGTCGAACTGTGCGGCTGGGTCAACCGCCGGCGCGATCACGGCGGCTTGATCTTCGTCGATCTGCGCGATCGCGACGGCATCACGCAAATCGTGTTCGATCCGCAGCAGACGCGATTTTTCCAGCGCCGAGCACCTGCGCGCCGAGGACGTGCTGCGCGATCACCGGACGGTGCGCGCGCGGCCGAGCGGCACCGAAAACGCGAATCTTCCGACCGGCGCGGTCGAGATCGGCGTCGAGCGGCTCGAGATCCTCAACCGCTCGCAGGTGCCGCCGTTCCAGATCAACATCGACGCCGACGTCGATGAGAACCTGCGCATGGAGTATCGTTATCTCGATCTGCGCCGTCCGCGCATGCAGCGCAACATCCGCATGCGCCACAAGATCGTCAAAGCGATGCGCGACTTTTTCGACGAGCGTGATTTCATCGAGATCGAGACGCCGATGCTGATCAAGAGCACGCCCGAGGGCGCGCGCGATTATCTCGTGCCGTCGCGCCTGCATCCCGGCTCGTTCTACGCGCTTCCGCAATCGCCGCAGCTGCTCAAGCAGATTTTGATGATCGCCGGATTCGGGAAGTACATGCAGATCGCGCGCTGCATGCGCGACGAAGATCTGCGCGCCGACCGTCAGCCGGAGTTCACGCAAGTCGACGTCGAGATGTCGTTCGTGACGCAAGAAGACGTGATCGAGATCGATGGAGTCGTGCATCCGCTACGTGTGGAAGCGCTGCCTCGACGTCGATCTTCGCGCGCGTTCCCGCGCCTGCGTCACGAAGAGGCGATGTCGCGCTACGGCATCGACAAGCCCGATCTGCGCTTTGGCCTGGAGCTCGCGCACGTCAACGACGTCTTTTCCGGCACCGATTTCGTCGTCTTCAAATCGGTCATCGAAAGCGACGGCGCGATCGTCGGCGCTGCGCTATCCGGGCGGCGCCGCGCTCTCGCGCCGCGATTTCGACGCGCTGACCGAAGAGGCCAAGCAATTCGGCGGCAAGGGCATGGTGTGGATCGCGCTGGGAGCCGACGGCGCCAAATCCTCGGCGCAGAAGTTCATCTCCGACGAGCACGTCGCCGCGCTGCGCGCGGCGAGCCGGCGCGAAACCGGCGATGCGATCCTGCTCTTCGCCGACGAGCGCGACATCGCGCTCGCGGTCGCCGGAAAGATGCGCAATCTCGTCGGCGAGCGCTGCGGACTGCGCGATCCGGCAGGCGTTTGCGTTCTGCTGGGTGCTCGATTTTCCGTATCTGGAAATCGACGAAGCCACCGGGAAGCGGTGCCCTGCGCACCATCCGTTCACCTCGCCGGGCGAGGATCAGTGGCAGTTCATCGACACCGACCCGCGGAAGATGCGCGCGCAGCATTACGACATGGTGCTCAACGGCTGGGAGCTGGGCTCGGGATCGATCCGCATCCACAAGCCCGAGCTGCAGCGCAAGATCTTTGAGATGCTCGGGCATGAGCGCCGAGCAGATCGAGGAGCGCTTCGGCTTCTTCGTGCGGGCGCTGGAGTACGGGGCGCCGCCGCACGGCGGCATGGCGCTGGGCATCGACCGGATCGTGATGCTGGCCTGCGGGGAGGCAGAATCTGCGCGAGGTCACCGCCTTCCCGAAGAACCAGGTGGCTCGCGACGTCATGATGGATGCCCCGACGCCCGGTTCCCGAGCAGCTTTTGCGAGATCTTTACCTTCGAAGTGCAGCCGCCCCGAGCAGCCGAGCGGCCGATAATCGATAGCGTGAAGGCTTCGACTCGTCGCCAGCGTGGCTGGCCGCCGGCGCACTTCTCGCGCTGCTTGCGGTCTGGCGCTGCCCGCGCGCGCGGCGACGTCGGCGGGACCATCATGCGGCGAACACCTCTACACCAACGACCAAGGCGATCCAAATCCGCGTCCTCTGGGCCAAGAACGGCGCGGTCCAGCGCTACGAAATCGTTGACGTCGATAGATAATCCGGAAGAAGTCAACGATATGCGACGAGGCCTCTGGAAACACAGTTCGGCCCGGAAGGCGAGCAATGCGCCGCCGCTTCAGATCGTGTCGTTCAAACCCGGTGGAAGCGGCGGCATGATGATTCCCGATAAAGCGGTCGATTCGTGCGGGCGTACGCAGTCCTTCCAATAGCGCTGCTGCTCGCATCTTGCGCGGGTGCGCCGGCAGCCTCGCGATGCGACGTCCTCGCCTTCGCCCAGAGGCCTCGCCGGCGCCGCTGCGGTCGTGCGAAGTGCGCGCGCTTTCGCTCGACGGCGCGGAATCTGGTCGTACAAGCCAATGCCGACGGTTCGGCGGCCTCGATCGTCGTCGTACGCGCGCCCGACGACGACGCACGCGAGCAAAGCGCTTCGACGATGCGTCGCAAAGATTTCGGCGATCCGCAGTCCCGATACGCGCACGCAAATGCGGCATTCAAAGACGGACTGACCCAACTCACCGATCATGTGCGGCCGTACCGGTGATGCCGACGCGCTACGCCCGTCAGCAACCGCTTCGCCGTCGTAAAGACCGCATCGAACATCGGCACGGTCAGTTTGCCGGTGTTGGTGTTCTGCCGGCTCGGATGATAGGACGCGATGACGGCGATGCGGCGCTGCCGCCATTCGTCGCGATCGCGTTGCGCACCGTGCGCCGAAAACGCGGCTGGTCGATCGAAGCGATACCCGCGCTCGCGCAGCACTTTGAGGATCGCATCGAATCCGATCGATCCCAGGCCAATCATCACGCGCAAGGTCGGCAGCGCGTCGAATTCGTCGAGCAGATACGGGAAAGCAATTGCGCAGCTGTTGCGGCGTCGGCTTGTTCTTCGGCGGCGCGCAGCGCCCGGCAGCGGTGATGATGCAATCGTGCAAGCGCATACCGTCGTTGCGATCGACGGCGTTCGGCTGCGAAGCGAACCCCGCGCGGTAAAGCGCGGGATAGAGAAAATCGCCCGACGCGTCGCCGGTGAATGGGCGCCCCGTGCGATTGCTGCCGTGCGCGCCGGGCGCGAGCCCGACGAGCATGACGCGCGCTTTCGCGTCGCCGAACGCCGGCACCGGCTTCCCCCAATACGCGTGATCCGCGTAGGCGCGGCGCTTCTCGCGCGCGACCTGCGCGCAATAGGCGCGCAGCTCGGGGCAACGCTCGCAGGCCACCACGGCTCGTTCGATGGCGATTTGCAGATTTCCGGCCATGTTCGATATGGTGATCGTACGGACGTCAGATCGCGTTGGCGTCGCCATCGACGGCGGAGCGAATGGAAATCCGCATGAAAGCCGCTGTGCGGCGCGGGCCGTTGACGCGCGCATCGGCGCGTCACCAGGGCGATCGATGGCGCGTCCGCGTTTGACGTGGTATACAGCGAGATGCGTCAGCGAACGCCAACGTTGGGTCCGGGCGTGTTGCCGATCAGGCGCGGGTAGAGCGCGATGCCCGAGGCCTTCGGCAACCAGCGCGCGGATCGTAGCGAGTCCGAGCTTTCGAACGCGACGCGCGGCACGAAGCCGGCTTCGCGCGCGTGAGACGCGTGAGGCGGTTCGTGATCGACGAACCCGGACGGAAGATGACGAACGGCTCGTCGCGCAGCTCGTCGATCCGCACCGCGTGGCGCGCGGCCAGGGCGTGGCTCGGCGCCGACCGCGAGCACGAGCTCGTCCTCGTAGAGCGGCTCTTCGCGAAAGCCCTCGGGCGGAACGCTCGAATCCGCGAGCTGGCCGACGAAGACGTCGAGGCTTCCGTCGCGCAGGCCGACGAGCAGCTCGTCGGCCAAGCCCTCGCGCAGCACCACCTCGATGCCGGGATGCTCGGCGTGGAAGCGCCCGAGCAGCTTGGGGAGCGTGTACTCCGCGAACGACTGATAGGTTCCCAGCGACGACGCGGCCGCGCAGGCCGCCCGCGTAGGCGGTCATCTCTTGGGCGGTCGCGTCGCAGGTCGTCGAGGACCCGCTCGGCCCGTACGACGAAGGCGCGGCCCGCGTCGGTCAGGGCCACGCGCCGGTTCGTGCGCTCGAACAGCCGGACCCCGAGCTCGCGTTCGAGTGCCGCGATCTGCTGCGAGAGTGCGGGCTGCGCGAGCGCGAGACTCCTCCGCGGCGGCGGTAAAGCTCAGCCGCCGGGCCGACCGTGACCGCCGAGCGAAGCTGCCGGAATTCCATAGATGCATTGATCTTATCAAATTCGAGTGAAATAATGTATTGGACGTATGGACGCCGGCATGGGAGACTGAGGATATGACCGCCATCGCCGCCGCTGCGCCTGTCCATCCGGATATCCGAGGCGGCCGATCGCCCGGGACTGCGTCTGCTGACCGCCGCCCACATGATGAACGACCTCAACCAGGGCGTGCTCCCGGCGATGATCCCGCTGCTGGTCATCCCAGCGCCATCTGAGCTTGGCGGCCGCCGCGACGCTGGTCCTAGCCGCAAATCTGCTGGGCTCGGTGGTGCAGCTTGTCTTCGGCTACCTCTCCGACAAGCAGCTCGACCGCCTGGGTGATTCCGGCGGCGCTGGTCGTCGCAACCGCCGGCACGGCGCTCATCGGCTTTGCGCCGACGCTGCCGCTGATGTTGGTGGGCGCGATGCTCTCGGGCTTCGGCGTCGCGGCGTTCCATCCCGAAGCATCGCGCTTCTCGAACTACTTCGCCGGCGCGCAAACGCGCGTCGGGCATGAGCATCTTCACCGTCGGCGGCTATCTCGGCTTTGCGCTCGGGCCGTTGCTCGCGACGCCGCTGATGCTGCTGTTCGGTTTACGCGGGCGTCGCGCTGTTGCTCGTTCCGGCGGTGGTGTGCGCGCTGCTGATCGTGCGCGATCTTCCGCATTTCAATGCGGTGCGCACCGCGGCGCATCACGCCCGCCGGGAGCGCCCTGGTCGCGATGATTGGCGCGGATTCTCGGTGATGTCGGTCGTCGTCGCCCTGCGTTCGACGGCGTTTCTCGCGGCGGTGACGTTCACGCCCATCTTCGCGATGCGCGTCACGCATGTCAATGCGTTGTTGGGATCCGTTGCACTTTTTGCTTTGCTGCTCGGCGGCGCGCTCGGAACGATGCTCGGCGGCAGACTCGCCGATCGCATCGACCGCCGCCGCGTGATCTCGCTTTCGCTCGTCGTGCACCGCGTTGACCGGCGGCGCCATCGCGCTCTCCGGCGGCTTGCTGCATCTCGTCGCTGTCGACGTTGCTGTTCGCGCCGCTCTTCGGCATCTCGCTCGGGATTGTCGGCCGGCGTGCTGGTTGTCGTCGGACAAGAGTATTTGCCGCAAGCACATCGGCATCGCATCGGGCATGACGCTCGGTCTTGCAAACACGGTCGGCGGCATCGCCGCGCCCGCGTTCGGGCACATCGGCGACACGCGCGGATTGGTGGCGCTTTACGCCGCGATCGCGCTCTTCGCCGCGCTCGCCTTCGGCGGTTCACTCTTCATGCGCCGCCCCACAACGCAGTGAGCTCCCCTGTCATCGTAAGCTTGCCCCTGTCATCCGTAAGCTTGCCCCTGTCATCCTGAGCTTGCCCCTGTCATCGTAAGCTTGCCCCTGTCATCCTGAGCTTGTCGAAGGGCGCTTTACCCTTGAGCCCTCCTTCGACAAGCTCAGGATGACAGAGAGTGAGCTCAGGATGACAGAGAGTGAGCTCAGGATGACAGAGAGTGAGCTCAGGATGACAGAGAGTGAGCTCAGGATGACAGAGAGTGAGCTCAGGATGACAAACCGCGTAGTCAAACGGTGCTGGCGTTCGATGATGCGCCAGCCGTGTTCGCTGAAGGCGCGTGAGAGCGGCGATGACGTGGGCTCGTTGTTGAGCGTAACGTCGCAAGGAACGCGCGCGTCGAGTTCGCGCGCGAGCGCACGCGCGGCATCGTCGTCGACGGCGCCCGCGTCGAGCAGCATGCCGTAGCCGTCGCGCACGCGCAGGAATGCGTACGCGCCGGGAACCCCGATCAGCGAAAGTCGCCGGCTCGCGGCAACGCTGCGCGGCTCGCGCTGCCAGCACGCCGCCGTAGGGCCGGCGATGCGTTCGATATCGGCGCGTGTGAACGAACGCGGCGCCGGCGGTGCTTGCGCGCGCTTGCGCGCACCGCGCGTCCAGACCAGCAGTTCGCCTGCAATCGAAAATCCGCGCTCGAGCATCATGTTCGCAGCAGCCGCGTTGCGCTGCACGGTCTCGAGTTCGATGCTGCGTACGCCCGCGGCGCGCACGCGCGCGATCGCTTTGGCGACAAGCGTCTTTCCAACCCCGCTTCGGCGCTGATCTTCGCGGACGCCGATCAACGCGAACCATGCGCGGTCTTCGCGCATGCCGAACGCGAGCGCGCCGAGCAGCTCGCCGTCCTCATAGCGTGTCACCGCTCGATCGAGATCGATGTGATGGTGCGACACAAATTCTGCGAACGAGCGTCGGGTGAAGATGTCGTGCGCGCCGTAGGTCGTGCCGCGGAAGAGCAGGTTGAAGTCCGCTGCGGTCAGCGCAGGCGTCATGTCAGTCCGGGAAAATCGAGCGCGGCGAGCGCCGCATACGTCACGACGCCGACGGCGGTCGAGAGGTTGATGCTGCGCACGCTGTTCGGGCGCATCGGGATGCGCAGCGCGCGAGCGGATTCGCGCGCGATGAGGCCGCTCGGCAGACCTTTGGTTTCGCGTCCGAATACCAGCACGTCGCCGCGCGCGAACGGCGCCGCCGTATACGGGCTGCGACGCGTGCGCCGAAAAGAACCAGCGCGAACGCCCGGCGGTCGTCTCCAAGAAACGCGTCGAGACTTTCGTGCAACACGACGCCGAGCGCGTGCCAGTAATCGAGGCCGGCGCGTTTGAGCTCGCGGTCGTCGATCGAAAAGCCCAGCGGTTCGATCAAATGCAGCGCGCATCCGGTCGCGGCGCAGAGTCGCGCGACGTTGCCGGTGTTGGGCGGAATCTCGGGCTGCGCCAGCGCGATGTGCAGTGGTGCATCGGCGACGTCGTCGAAGGTGCGCACGCGCTCGCGCGGCTGCGTCGGCTTCGAGGTCACGCGCGTAGCACGCTCTCGTAGTCGATCCCGACCGGTGCGATCACGATACGCGACGCCGTTATTGCGCTGCCAGATCGATTCCATCGCGCGCGCGCGGGTAGACGACGCTCACCCCCGGCGCGGCCGGATCGTTGATCGCGCAATCGCCGTTGGCGGTAAATCCGCGCAGCACCGCGAGATGGCCGTCGGAGTGCGGCAAGCGGTGCGCCGGGAAGCTCGTCGCCGCGTCCACGAGTACGAAAGAATCAGCGGAAGGTTGCGCTCGATCAACTGCGCGGCCTGGTCGAGATTGCGCAGGTAGACGACCGCCGCGCGCAGCCCCAGGCTGCCGCTAAATGCGGTATTGAACGTCCAGTTGCCGCTCCCGTTGTACGCGCGATCGAGCACGGCGCTGCGCGGTCGTCTCCACACTGCGCTCGATGCCGTGATACGCGTTGACCATCGCGAGGCTTGCGGGGCTGCACCAGCCGCGCTCGCCCTCGACGACGTATTGCGTGTACGCGGGCACGTCGAGAATCATCGCGTCGCGCGCGTAGGGCAGCGAGGGACGCAGTTGTTGCGGCGCGGCGAACGCGATGAGGTTGAAGTCGACGTCGTCGGACGCGAGCTTCGATGCCGTCGAAGGGCGTCGTCGCGGTAATGACGTCCACGTCGACGGTCACGCCGTCGCGATCGCTCTGCGGGCTGTACGATTTGCGGCCGCTCGGCATCCATTGCACGTAGTCGTACCACGCGCTTGCCGGCTCACCCGCGCGCAGCAGGCGAAAGCGCAGCGTTCCGCCCGACGCATAGGTGTTCCAACTGAGCACGCCGCTGCGCGCCGGTTCGAAGTGCAGACGGGCGCCGCCGCGCACGTTGGTTATCTGCGCGAACATATCAGATCGACCACTCCCACGCGTTCCACGTGTCGGCGAGGTACGCGGCCGGTTTGAAGCCGCGCACGTCGGTGTTGACCCCGTAGTATGCGGTCTCCCAATAGAAGAAGACCGCCGGGACGAGCGCGCGGATTCGCGCTTCCTCTTGTTGGTAGAGCCGCTTGCGCGTCGCTTCGATCGAACGTCGATGCGGCCGCCGCGCTGGTGCGGTCGACGATCGGATCGCGCAGCCACGACGTATTCGCGCCGTGCGGCGGAATGAACGCGGAGTTCCAGAGGCCGGCGTTGTCGGGATCGGGTCCGTTGGTGTCGATCGACCACTCCAGATCGTAGGTGCCCTTGTAGAGCGGGCCGTCTTGCGCGAAGAGCAGGCTTGCCGGATAGTTGCGGATCGAGAGCGTCGATGCCCAGCGGGCGCAGCTCCGCTTGCATGATCACTTCGGCTTGGTCGTTGCTGCGCGCGGACGTGGTGGCCGAGATCGTCAGATGCAGCGGGATGCTCGGGCGTCCATCCGGCTGCGGCGACCAGTGCACGGGCGTGCGCCGGATCGTATCGATACGGCGGGAGCTTGGGCGCGGCCCACGAGAGCGGAAAGATGTCGGAGACGGCCAGGGTGTTGTAGCCGTGATAGATCGTCGCGTTCAGACGCTTCCAATTCGACGCCTTGCGCGATCGCTTCGCGCACGCGCAGATCGGAGAGGCCCGGGCGGCTCATATTGATGCCGAGGTGGCGCCAGTTCGCAACGGTGCGGTGCAGCACGTTGATGCCGGCGATCGACGGCGAGTGCATGGATCGCGTTGACGTCGACGGTGGGATAGATGTCGATCTCGTGCGCCTGCAACGCTGCAGAGCATCGAGTTGCTGTCGGGAATCACTTTCCAAATCAGTTCCCGCAACTTCGGAGCGCCGCGCCAGTAGTGCGGATTCGCGACGAATTCGAGCGACGACCCGTGGATCCATTGCTTGAGCAAGAACGGTCCGCTGGAAATCGGGTCGTCGTTGAATGCCGCGTGATTGATATCGGGGAGCTTCGCGAGCAGATGCGCGGGCAGCGGCGGATACGCCGCGCCGCCCATCCCCAAGATGCCGAGGACCGCAACGTCGGGCTTCTTGAGATGAATGACGATCGTGTAGGGATTCGGCGCATCGGCCGACGCGATGTCGTCCCAGCCGTACGTCGACTTGACGTTGTTGCGCGGATTCATCACCGCGTGATAGGTGAAGAGCCAATCCGCCGCGGTGAGCGGCGCGCCGTCCGACCAGGTGACGCCGTGGCGCAGATGCAGCGTGATCGTTTTGCCGTCGCGGCTGATGCCGCCGTTCTCGGTCGTCGGTACGGCGAGCGCGAGGTCGGGAAAGGCGTTGCCGTTCGCATCGTAGCGCAGCAGATGGGTGAAGAGCAGCGCGTCGATCTCATCGGCCGCGACGAGTGGGCGAACATCAGATTGAGCGAGTCGGGCTCGTCGGGTTCGCCCAAACGCAGCACGCCGGGAATCGTCCAGCGGATTGTGACCGCCCGCGGTTGCGGTGCGCGAACAAGCTGCGAGCAGCAGCGAGCGCGGCGACGCCGCGATCAGACGGCGCACGGGCGCTCTTTCTGAATTCGCGGTCGCGATCGCGGCGTAGAGCGCATCGGGTCCGTAGCGCACGACGTCGTCGACGGGCAGATGTGTTTCCGCGCGTGCCTGCGTCGATCGCCGCGCGCGCGCCGTCGTCGTCGAGATGCGCGCGTGTTCAGCGCGATGCCGACGACGCGCGCGGGTTTGACGGTGGCGAGCAGCGCTTCGTGCGTGCGGATCAGCTCGCGGTAGCGCAAGCGTCGGGGTTTCGTAGCCCTGCGATGCGTTCGCGCGTCGGATCGCACACCAGCACGAGCGCGTCGGGCGCGGCGCCGTACATCAACGCGAGCGTGACCGGCGCGTAGGCGGGATGGTTGATCGCAGCCTTGGCCTTCGACGACGATGAGATCCGGCTTGCGATGCGGCCGCGTAGCGCACGAGCGATTCGGTCGCGCCGGGCGCGAAGTCGGCGATCACGCGATCGATCGAGATGCCCCAGCCGGCGATCATGATGCCGGTCTGCCCGGTCGGCACGAAGGCGGCGCGTGCGTCCGGCGCGTTCGGCGGCGCGGCACAGTTCGAGCGCGACCGTCATCTTGCCGACCGCGCAATCGTTGCCGACCATCAGCAGCGTCGGCGCCGCGACGTCGTAGACGGCGCCGGAGAAGAGCGGCACCGCCGGCGGTTTGCGCACGTCCCAGATGCGTCGTCCCGGCGCGCTGCGCGGCGCGCTGAATTCTGGATCGTCACCGAGCATGTCGTGCAGGCCGCTCACGATCTCAAGTCCGCGCGTCGATCGCAGCGAGATATCTCGGCGCGCCACGCGGCCGGCAGCGCACCGCCCTTGCGGCGCGGTGCCGATCAGCAACGCCGTCGGTCCGTAGCGCGAGCGCCTTCGGCGACGCGTGCGACGATCGGCGCGTCGCTCTGCAGGATACGGCAACCGACATCGCGACACGCGCTGTCCGGCGCACGAGGGATCGACGACGGCGACGGTTTCGTCGCTGCCGTACGCGATCACGCCGTGCGCCGTCTTGGCGTCGTGCGCGAAACGATCCGGCGCGAGCACCGCGTAGCGGCGCGCTTCATAGCGGCCACGCGCTCGCGCACGCCGAGCCCGGGCGCGGCCGGAAAGCACGAGCTTGCCGCGCTCGTACTGCACGCCGGTGAACGGATCGTCGGCGGTGAGAAACGGGCCGTCGATGTCGGCCCAGTCGACCAGCGGCGAGAGATGCGCGGCGGCCGTCGCCGCGATCGCGCTCTCGACCATGCAGCCGAGCATGATCTTCATGCCGAGCGCGCGCGCGGTGTGGATCATCTGCGAGCGCGCCGCGAATGCCGCCGGTCTTGGCGAGCTTGACGTTGACGCCGTCGACGCAGCCGATCAGCGCGGGAAGATCGCGCGCGGTCGAGCGAGTCTTCGTCGGTGACGATCGGAATCGGCGACGCGCTTCGCGGATCGCGCGCAAACCGTCGCGGCGATTTCCGGCCGCTGATCGGCTGCTCGCAAAACTCGATCTCGTAACGCGCGAGCTCGCGCAGCATCGCGATCGCTGCGTCGACGCTCCAGCCTTCGTTGGCGTCGATGCGAATCGTGCCGGTGTAGCGGTCGCGGATCGCTTCGATCGTCTCGATCTGCTCGCGCGCGCGTCCCTAAACCGAGTTTGACTTTGAGCACCGGATGATCGCCGATCTCGGCGAGCTTGCGCAGCGTCGTCTGCGGATCGCCGATGCCGATCGTGAACGACGTGAGCGGCGTGCGCGCGGATCGAGCCCGAGCAGCGCGTAGAGCGGGATGCCGAGCCGCTTGCCCGCTCAGGTCGTGAAGCGCGATATCCAGGCCGGCGCGCGCGGCCGGCGGAATCGCCGGATCGATCAGCGCTTCGAGATTGAAGCGGGTCCGCCTCGACGGCAAGCGGATGCGCTGCGAACCAGGCTCGCACGCTCTCGCAGCGATTCGCCGTAGCGCGCAATCGGCGTCGCCTCGCCGAGGCCCTCGATGTGCGCCGTCGCCGACGCGAAAAACCAGCGACCGTGCAACGGTCTCCTCGCCCGCGCGCGATCTTAAAGGGGTGCTTGAGCGGCAGCGCGAGTTCGTCGATGCGAAGCGAGAGCGGCATCCATAGCGCATTCCACTCCGGTGACAGCGCGTTCCTCGGGAGATGCGGAGTTCGTGACCAACAAACGGTATCGGCGGTCGATCGTCTGGCTTCGGCGCGATCTGCGCCTGCGCGACAACGTCGCGCTCGACGCGGCGGCGCGCGCGATGCGAGCAGATCGTCGTCGCGTTCAATCTCGATCCGCGTGCTGCTTGACCGGCGACCGCGTCGGCGCGCCGATCGTGCAAACGTTCTTCGACGCGCTGGCGCGACTGCGGGAGTCGCTGCGCGGCGCATGGCTCCGATCTCGCGCTGCTCGAAGGCGACTTTCGCGGCAGAACCTCGCGCGCTTGGCCGCGCGGATCTCCAAGCAGAAGCGGTGTTCTTCAATCGGGATTACGAACCGTCGGCGATCGCGCGCGACGCGCGGGTGAGCGCGGCCTGCGCGAACGCGGCCTGGACGTTCGCGAAGTCCCTCGATCACGTCGTCTTTCGATGCCGATGCGATTCGCGCGGACTGCGGGCGAGCCGTATAAAGTCTTCACGCCGTTCGCACGCCGCTGGCGCGAACGCTACGCGCCGATCCCGCGCCGCCGGTCGACTCGCTGCGCGCGATTCGCGCATCGGCTGCTTCCCGAGGATTCAGATCGGATCGACGCGCGTCGTGCCGTACCCGCCGATTTCGGCTTCACCCCGCTCGCCGGCGTGGCCGCGTGCGGCGAACCCGCAGCGCAGCGTCTGCTCGCACCGTTTCTCGACGGGCGGCCGCGTCGACGGTATGCGAGCGATCGCGACATTCCGGCGATTGAGGGAACCTCGCGAGCTCTCGATTCAACTGCGCGCGGGAACGATCGGCATACGCACGTGCTTTGCCAAGGCCTACGAAGCCGCGGCAGCGTTCCGCTCGCGCGGGCGAGCAGATCGAGAAATGGATCTACGAATTGATCTGGCGCGAATTCTATCAGATGATCCTGCGCGAGTTTCCGTGCGTCGAGCACGCGACCGTTCGTCGCGGCGGCCGCGGCATCTGCCGTGGATCGACGACGACGAGCGGATTCGCGGCCTGGTGCGAAGGGCGCACGGGCTATCCGATCGTCGATGCGGCGATGCGCCAGCTCAACACGACGGGCTGGATGCACAATCGGTTGCGGATGATCGTCGCATCGTTTCTGACCAAGGATCTGCTGATCGACTGGCGGCGCGGCGAACGCTATTTCGAGCAGCACCTCGCCGATGCGGACCTCGCGCAGAACAACGGCGGCTGGCAATGGGCCGCGTCGACGGGAACCGATGCCGCGCCCTATTTTCGCGTCTTCAATCCGGTGCTGCAAAGCAAGAAATTCGATCCCGACGGAGCGTTCATCCGCGCGATGATTCCCGAACTCGCGCACGTCCCCGATGAAGTACATCCACGCGCCGTGGGAAGCGGGCCCGCTGAGCTCGGCGACCTATCCGCCGCCGATCGTCGATCATCGCGAGGCGCGCGAACGCGCGCTCGCCGTCTACGCGCCGGTACTCGGCAGTCATCTACCGGGCCAGCGCCGGCGCGATGCCGCGACGATCGCGCGCTTGATCGCGTCGCTTGCGAATCGGACCGCGCCGCCCGTCGAGCGTGCCGCGCGTCCGAATGCGTCGAGGTACAGCATCGCGCGTACGATGCCGCGCGCGTCGCGCAGCCGAATCGCATAACGCAGATCGGCGAGCGCGCGTATCGCCGGTCGACGTCGGCGTCGCTCCATGCGCTCCACGATGCGTGCGATCGATGCGCTGGTTCGCGCGTCTCGACATGAATGCGCGCGCGCTCGTCGACAGCGCGGGGCTGTAAGCGCGGTGCGATACGCAGAGGCTATTGGGGACGTGGTCGATCTGCACGCGACTGACGTTGCCCAAGGCAAATGCGGCCATCGCGTGATGACGCTCACCGCAGCACCGGCGAAGTCGACGCGATAGGTGGTGCCGGCATGATCGAAGCGCACCGATTCACCGAGCACGCGCGCAGCGTGACGCTCGCTGCCCAGTGATCACGCGCCGCTCTTCGGCGTTGTCGTAACGCGCGTCGGGATCGAGCGCAAGCGGTCGGCCAAGCGCGGGTTTTCGACCGCATGGTCGACTTCGTGCCCCAGGCCAAGCGCAGGCGATTGCCTCCCGCCTCGCGTCGTGCGCAGCGCGCTATACGGATCCCATGCGATCGTATTGTCGTTGGGATCGAAGTGATCGTCGTTGCGGTGATTGATCGTGAGGCTGATAGCTGCCGGCCGTCGCGGGCGTGCTCGAGCCGGTCGAACAGGCGCGACTCCGCCGGATCCTGCGACAGATATCGCTTTGCGCGTTCGTAAAGGACGCCGGCCGTGCGATGGAACGGTCAACGTACCGTACTGCATGCGCTTCAATCCCGCGCGCGCAGCACGACTGTCAAGGCCTTGACGCGCAGTGGTACGGTTATAGGGCTCGACTGCGCTTAGCGCGCACCATGCTATAGGTGCCGAACCGACTTATATAACCTAGGGAGCATCAGCTCCGGATACGACGAGAGGGCTTGGGCCTCGTGCCTGCCCGCAAAGCGCCCGGGCCGCACCCACCTGCGAGAACGCAGGTTCAGTTACCTCGCATGGCAGACGTTATCTGCGGTTGAGTTCAAAATTCGCACGCGCGATGCGCCATCCGGCGCATCGCGTCGTTCATTTCCGGCATCGTCATCGCACCGTCGCGCGCGATCGAGTGCGATGAATCCGTTGAACGCTTCCCACTTCGAAACGCAGGCTGCAGCGAGCGCGTCGCACGCAGAGCACACGTTCTTTTCCGCGCAACGGCTCTGCCAGTCGCCGGCGGCGTCGAAAGCCGGCCGGATCGAGCCCGTAGCGCAGCCACGCCGAATCCGCCTCTTTGGTGACGCGTTTGCAATCGTATGCCGCTCGCGGCGAACGTGCCCGGCGCGTTGCGCAGCGCGAGCGTCACGTTGGCCGATTTCGCGAGCCCCGTTGCAATCGCCGATCCGCGCGATCTGCTCGCTCCACGACAGTCGCGGTTTCGCTCGCCAGGCCCGCGCTCACCAGCGGCGCACCGAGTGCGCGCGCCATCTCGAGCACCGCGCGCATCGCGAGCTCGTCGGAAAGTAAAAAAATCGCCGGCGCGTAGCGCCGCGATGCAGAGCCCGAGGTCCGCGGCCATCTTCTTGACCTGCGCGAGATAGTCGCCGTCGCTGCGCGGAAATTGCCGCACGTCGAGCACGACGCCGTCGCAACGCAGCAGCCGCGCCGCAGCATCGAGAAATTCGAGCTGGCTGATATCACCGGTCTCGAAGAGCCGAACCGAACGCGGAACTGCAACACGCCAATTTCATACCGAAGGCGCTTCGCCGGGCAGTACTCGGGGTTCCTCGGCTGGAACAGATCGGAGCTATGCGCATAGCCCTTGGTGCCGATCACGCCGGCTACGAATATAAAGATCGCATTGCACAGATGCTGCGATCGAGCGGGCACGCGGTGTTGGATTTTGGGACGCATGACGGGACGCCGGTGGATTATCCGCAGTACGGCTTTGCCGTCGGTGAAGCGGTTGCGAGCGGGCAGGCGGATCGCGGAATCGTGATCTGCGGATCGAGCTTGGGCATTTCGATCGCGGCCAACAAAGTGCCGGGCGTACGCTGCGCGGTGGTGACCGAGCCGCTTTCGGCCGAGCTCGCGCGGCGGCACAACGATGCCAACGTGCTCGCGCTCTCCGAACGCCTCACCGGATGGGAGATGATCGAGCGCCTCGTCGACGTCTTTCTCCACGCGCCGTTCGACGGCGATTCGTCCGGCGGCGCGCGGCACAAACATCGCGTCGATCAGCTCTTCGATTTCGGCGACGCGCAGCGCGAACGAACGCTCAAGGCGATCGAAGCCGGCGAAGTGACCGGCGCCGCGACGCCGAAAGACCTGCTCTAGCCGCCGACCCTACGCTTAAGGAACGCCATGGACATCCTGACCCCCGTCGCGCATCGAAGCGCAAGACCCCGAGATCTTCGCCGCGATCGCGAACGAAGAACGCCGTCAAAAAGAAAACCTCGAGCTGATCGCGTCGGAGAATTACGCGAGCCGCGCCGTACGCGAAGCGATGGCCTGCGTGATGACCAACAAATACGCCGAAGGCTATCCGGGCAAGCGCTATTATGGCGGCTGCGAATGGGTCGATGTCGCGGAGAACGCTGGCGATCGAGCGGCTCGAGAAGCTCTTCGGCGCCGATCACGCCAACGTGCAGCCGCACGCGGGCGCGCAGGCCAATATGGCGGTCTTCATGGCGCAGCTTGCAGCCGGGCGATACGTGCTCGGGCATGTCGCTCGCGCACGGCGGTCATCTCACCCACGGCACGAAAGTCAGCTTCAGCGGCAAGCTCTACAACGCGGTCGCGTACGGCGTGCGCAAAGACACCGAACTGATCGACTACGACGAAGTGCGGGCGCATGGCGCGCGAGCACAAACCCAAGATGATCATCGCCGGCGCGAGCGCGTATCCGCGCACGATGGACTACGCGCCGTTCCGCGAGATCGCCGACGAGATCGGCGCGATGTTCCTGGTCGACATGGCGCACATCGCGGGACTGGTCGCGGCCGGTCTGCATCCTTCGCCTGTGCCGCTCGCCGAATTCGTGACGTCGACGACGCACAAGACGCTGCGCGGTCCGCGCGGCGGCATCATCCTGTGCAAGGAGCCGTACGCCGCGGCGATCGATAAGAGCGTGTTTCCCGGCATCCAAGGCGGCCCGTTGATGCACACGATCGCGGCCAAGGCGGTCGCGTTCGGCGAAGCGCTGGCAGCCGTCGTTCACGGCCTATCAGCAAAATGTGATCGACCAACGCGCGCGCGATGGCCGACGAATTCGTGCGCGGCGGACTGCGCCTGGTCGCCGGCGGGCACCGACACGCATCTGATGCTCGTCGACGTCTCGGTGAAGAATCTCACCGGCAAAGCGGTCGAAGCGTACCTCGACCGCATCGGCATCACCGTCAACAAGAACGCGATCCCGTACGATCAGCAAAAGCCGATGGTCGCGAGCGGCATCCGCATCGGCACGCCGGCGATCACCTCGCGCGGCCTGGGTGAGAACGATTGCCGCGAAGTCGCGCGCATCATCGTCGAGGGCTCGACGACCTCGGAACGAGGCGAAGGTCGAAACGCTGCACGCGCGCGTCCGCGAACTCACCTCGCGGTTCGACGTTCCCGTAGCGGGGAATCGGATCAGCGTCGATGGCGATATCGATCGTCTGTTTCGACCTGTACGGTACGTTGCTGGACATCGACGGGCTGCATGATGATCGCTGCGCGGGTACACCGCCGATGGCCCGAGGCGATGTGCGCGGAGTGGCGCAAGCGCCAACTGCAGCTGACCAACGCGGCGAGCTCGAGTGCACGGTATGTCGACTTCGACCGGATCACGCTGATGGCGCTGCTCGAGATCGCGCCGCGCTTTCACGTGCAACTCGAGCCGGGCGATCAGAAGAACCTGATCGACGCATGGGCGGCGCTTCCGTCGTTCGCCGACGTCGGCACGGGCATTCGATGCCGTTCACAAACGCGGCCTGCCGGCGGTCGTCCTGACCAACGCGGTCGCATCGACCGCGCACAACGCGCTCGCGCATGCCGGATTGATCGACCGCGTCGACCGTGTGATCAGCGCCGATAAGGTCAAACTCTTAAGCCGCAGCCGGCGGTCTACGCGCAAGTGGTCTGGACGTGACGGGATTGCGCCGGCGAACGTGATGTTCTTTTCGTCGAACGATTGGGATGCGATCGGCGCACGGCAAGCGGGCTTTCACAGCGTCTGGGTCAGTCGGCAGCCGTGTGACGAGGGACCAAAGGCCGAGCGCACGATCGTGAGTTTCGATGAGATCCGCGCTGTGCTCGACGACTTCGTAGCACGCTAAGACGAGCGTCGCGCGAGCGCGCTATCGTCGACCGCGAAAGCGTCGACGCACCCGGCCAGCCCGGCAAGCAGCGCGCACAGAAAAGCAACGTCGCGGAACCCGCGATCGAATGCTTCGCGCGATGCACGCTGTAGACGTGGATCGGCGAAGCGCGCGCCACCGAGACGATCGCGTTGCGCGGCTGCGGCGGTGCGCTGTGGCGCACCGGCATGCATCGCGTCTAGCGAGCGATTCATCGAGCGCGCGTAGGCGCCGGCGAGAACCAGCGTAAGCGCCGCGATGGCCAGCAGTCCGGCTACGCGCGAGACGGCGTTGTTGATGCCCGACGCGATGCCGACGTGTTGCGGGTTCGCTGCATCGACCACGGCCGTCGTTAGCGGCGCGACGGTGAATCCCATGCCGATACCGACCACGAGAATTCCGGGAAAGAATCCGGCCCAGTACACGGCATTGGACGAAAGCAATCCCAAAAGGGCGAAGCCGCACGCGACGATCCACGGGCCGACGGTCAGGGCGCGGCGCGTTCCGAAGCGCTGCGCGAGCGCGGTTCCGGCGCGCGCAAGCAGCACGAGCGAGATCGCCATCGGAAGCATCGCGAGTGCCGTCTGCAGCGCCGTGTAGCCGTGCGCCTGAATCATCGCAAACGGTACTTCGTAGAAGAGACCGCTGAGCGCGCCGTAGAGCAGCAGTGTCGCGAGATTGATCGCACCGAACGTTCTCGAGGTGAAGATCGCGCCGGGCACCAGCGGCGATCTCGCGCGCCGCTCCCACAGCACGAACGCGGCGAGCAGCGCCGCTCCGCCGCAGAGCGTGCCGATCACGGAGGTCGTCCAGCCGGCGGCGCTCGCGGAGATCATCGCATACGTGATCGCACCCAAGCCGATGGTGACCAGCGCGGCGCCGCCCGCGTCGATATGGCGCGGGGCGTCGTCATCGCGGCTTTCCGCAACGTGACGCAGCGTTGCGACGATCACAGCCGCCGCGAGCGGCACGTTGATCCAAAACACCGAACGCCAACCGTACGCGTCGATCAGCAGACCGCCGAGCATCGGTCCGACGGTCGCGGTCAGCGCGCTGAATGCGGACCACGTGCCGATCGCGCGACCGCGTGCATTACCGGAAAAGTGCGCTCCCAGAATCGCAAGGCTGGCCGGTGCCATCAGCATTCCGCCAAAACCTTGAAACGCGCGTGCGGCTAGCAGCGATCCGATCGACCATGCAAATGCGCACCCGACGGAACCCGCGGCAAAGAGGGCGACGCCGGTGACGAATACCCGCTTGCGCCCGTACCGGTCTGCAAGCGAACCGCCGAGCAACATCAGCGAGCCCAGGACGAGCGTGTAAAGTTCGACGATCCATGCAACGGCGCCGGCGCTGGTGCGAAACGCGTGCTGGATCGCGGGGAGCGCGAGCGAAACGACGGTACCGTCGATAAAGACGAGGCTCGATCCGACGATCGTCGCGAGCAGCACCCAGGTATCGCGTCCGCGCATACGAAAAGCGACTTGCATGCCCGGGAACCAAAGCCTGTTCGTGGTCGATCATCCGGCCGTCGCGGACCGGCTCGCGCGTTTGCGCGAGCGGTCGACGCCGACGCCGGTGTTCCGCGCGCTTGATCGAAGAGCTGGGCACGTTTCTCGCCTACGAAGCAACGCGCGCGCTGCCGCTGCGCGACGAACGCATCACGACGCCGCTGATCGAAACGACGGCCAAGCGCATCGCAACGCGCCCGGTCGTCGCTCCGGTGTTGCGCGCGGGCCTGGGATTGCTTCCCGGGATTTCTGAGGTGATCGACGATGCGGTCGTCGCGCATCTGGGATTCTATCGCGATCCCGCAGTCGCTGCAGCCCGATTCCGTATTACGCCAACGTTCCGCCTGAGCTCGGCGATCGGCACGTGTACGTGCTCGATCCGATGCTCGCCACCGGTAATTCGGGCGTCGCGGCGATCGATGCGCTGGTCGAACGCGGCGCGCGCACGATCACGTTCGTCTGCGTCATCGCCGCGCCCGAAGGCGTCAAGCGCATCCATCGACGCGCATCCCGGCGTACCGATCTTCGCGGCCGCGCTCGATGCCGGCCTCAACGATCACGCCTACATCGTGCCGGGACTTGGGCGACGCCGGCGACCGGATGTTCGGAAGCTTGACCAGCGTGCCGGCGGCGGTGCGCGCGACGCTCGTGATGACACGCCCCGGCTGGGACGAATATTTCATGCAGATCGCGCGTACCGTGGCCACGCGTGCGACCTGTCCGCGCGCCTCGGTCGGCGCGGTGCTCGTGCGCGAACACCGCATTCTCACCACCGGCTACAACGGCGCGCCGCGCGGCGTCACGCACTGTACGCAGGCGGGCTGCATGCTGGTCAACGATCACTGCGCGCGCGCGACGCACGCCGAGGCCAATGCGATCGTGCAAGGCGCGCTGCACGGCGTCGGACTGCAAGACGCAACGGCCTACTGCACGCACCAGCCCTGCGTGAACTGCTCGAAGTTGCTCATCAGCGCCGGCATCGTCAAGATCGTCTACGATCAGATCCCTATCCCGACCCGATCGCCGACCGAACTGCTTGCCGAAGCGGGCGTCGCGCTGGTGCCCTTCGCCACGCTCGAGGGCGCGCGCTCGTGACCGCGGCTCTCATCTACTTCGGTGACGTTCGCGATCGCCGCCGCGATCGCGGCGATAGCCGACGCCGCTGGTCATTCGCCTCGCGACGCATCTGGAGATCATCGACGGAACGCAGGAAGAGCGGCGCGTTCACGAGGTGCCCACGCCGCGCATCGGCGGCCTCGCCGTCTTCTTCGGTTTTGCGTTCGCGCTGTTTGCCGTGCTGGGGTTCGCGCTCAGTTCGCCCTACGCGCTCTATCCGTCGATCGCGCATCTTGGCCGTCCATCAACAGCTCGCCGCGATGTCCGATCAGTTCGACGCGGTGCATCGGCTCGTCGGCCTGCTCTTCGGCGGCATGCTGATCCTGGGCGTCGGGCTCTGGGACGACATCATGCAGATGCGTCCCGCGCAACAAATTTCTCGCGCAGATCATCGTCGCGCTGGTCTCGATGCTCTATGGGTTCATCATTCCCGGCATCACCAATCCGTTCGATCACAACCTGAGCACCAACTGGATCGACTTCCCGCTCTGGGTTTCGGTCCCGCTCACGCTGATCTGGTACGTCGGCATGATGAACGCGATCAATTTCATCGACGGGCTCGACGGATTGCTCTCGGGATTCACGCTGATCTCGTGCCTGTTTCTCTTCGCGATCTCCGTCGTGCACGCAAATCCGGTCGTCGCGCTGGTCGTCATTGCGCTGGCCGGCGCATCGCTGGGATTTCTGCCGTACAATTTCAATCCGGCGAAGATCTTTCTCGGGCGATGCGGGGTCGCTCTTCATCGGCTACGTGTTCGCAACGGTATCGATCATCGGCGCGAGTAAGACCGCGATTGCGATTTCGATCGTCGTTCCGCTCGTCGTGCTGGCGCTTCCGATCCTCGACACCGCGGCCGTGATCTTCCGGCGCGCGCGCGCAGGCAAGCGCATCACCGAAGCCGATCGCGGGCACTTCCACCATCAGCTGATCTTCCGCTTCGGTCTCAACGTGCGCCAAGCGGTGCTCCTGATCTATGCCGTCTGCTTCGCACTTGGCCTGGTGGCGCTCGCGCTCTCGGGCGACTTCACTCACGTCTTCCATCACACACTATAAGATGAATCAATCCAAACTGCGCGTGATGACCGTGTTCGGCACGCGCCCCGACACGATCAAGATGGCCCCGGTCGTTCATGCGCTGCGCGCGCACCCGGACATCGACGACATCGTCTGCGTCACCGCGCAGCACCGGCAGATGCTCGACGACCTGCTCGCGCTCTTTGCGATCGAGCCGGAGTACGATCTCAACATCATGACCGCCGATCAAACGCTCACGCAGATCACGACGCGTGTGCTCGAGGGCATGCAGCCGGTGCTCGAACAGGCGCAGCCCGGACGTCGTGTTGGTGCACGGCGACACGAGCACCAGCAGCTCGGCGGCGCTGGCCGCGTTCTATCAGCAGATTCCGGTCGGTCACGTCGAAGCGGGACTGCGGACCAACGATCGCTGGCTGCCGTTTCCCGAAGAGATGAACCGCCGGCTCACCGGCACGATCGCATCGTACCACTTCGCGCCGACCGCGCTCGCGCGCGAACATCTTGCTGCGCGAAAATGTCGACCGACGACGACATCATCGTCACCGGCAACACCGTGATCGACGCGTTCCTGGAAACCGCCGCGCGCACCGATCTTCCGGCAGCCGCCGCGCTTGGACGAACTCGACCCGTCGCGGCCGATCGTGCTCGTCACCGCGCACCGGCGCGAAAATCATCCCTACATGCGCGAGATGTGCGAAGCGATGCGAGCGATCGCGGAGTTGCCGCAGCGGCCGCAGATCTATTGGCCGGTGCATCCCTCGCCGCGCGTGCGTCCGATTGCCTACGAGCTGCTCGGCAACGTCGACGGCGTCGTGCTGGTCGATCCGATCGATTACGCGCAGATGGTCGGCGCGGTCAAAGCCGCGACGTTCGTGCTCACCGATTCGGGCGGTCTTCAAGAAGAAGCACCGACGCTTGGGTAAGCCCGTGCTGGTCATGCGCGAGGAAACCGAACGGCCCGAGGGCCTTGAGGCCGGCACGCTCGAGCTGGTCGGCCACGAGCGCGCCGCCATCTCACGCCGTCGCGAGCGGTTACTCGAGGATCCGGGCGCCTACGCGCGCATGGCACGCGCGGCCAATCCGTACGGCGACGGACACGCCGCCGGCCGGCATCGTCGCGTGGCTGCTGGCGCGGCTGCGAGGCGGCGCGTATCCCGCAGCCTTTTTCGCTCTTTGACGTGGCTGCGCGTTTGGCGTCGTGATGACCGGAACGGTCGCGCGGCGCAGCACGCCTTCGGCGACGCTGCCGATGAAGAGGCGCGAGAGCCCTTGGCGCCCGTGCGTGCCCATGCGATCAGCCCGACGTGATGGTCTTGCGCGACGCGCAAGATCTCGTCGCATGCGTCGCCTTCGCCGATCAACGTTGCCGCGTTGACGCCTTGCTTTTCGCATGCGGCTTTCATACCGGCGAGCAGTTCTTCGCTGCGCCGCGCGCAGCATCGCGATCGCGTCGACCGGGTAAGGCGCCTCGTATCCGGCAACGGCGATGAGCTTGGAAACGTCGACGATGCTCAGGAGAATGAGTGAAGCGTTGTCCTCTTTGGCGATCGTGAGGGCGAGGTCGCATGCGGCCTGCGCGGCTTCGGACTGATCGACCGCAACGAGAATCGTGTTGAACATGTAGGGTCTCCTCTTGAATTGTGTGATGGGTGGCTACCACGTTCGCATGCCGGGGGCGAGGGGAGCATGACTGTGAATCAGTTCGGTCATCGGACCCGAGTAGGCGAGAACGGCGAGAATCGAGCGCCACGACGGCGTAACGGAAGAGATGCTGCAGTGCCGGCGGCGTCGGCTCGCTGCCGGGTGCCGGCACGGCGAACTCGGCGGTGAGATCGTGCGTCTTCTCGTTCTTGAAGAGCGTGCCGATCGCGACCATCGCAAAGCAGCAGATGCTGATGAAAGAGAATCACGCCGCCGGCGCCGGCGAGCAGCATCGGAGCATGCCACGCGGCTGCGACACCCGAACCCGCATACGCGACGTCCGACGTGCGGCGCGGTGCGCCGAGCAAGCCGGCGTAATGCATCGAAAGCGACATCACCAGCATACCGATGAACCACAAACGCGTCTGCCACAGCGCAAGCTGCGGTGCCCACAGTTCGCGTCCGGTGAGACGCGGAATCAGATAGTACGTGCAGCCCAGGAACGTCAGTGCGACGGGCCCGCCGACGGTTGCATGGAAGTGGCCGACGATCCAAATCGTGTTATGCACCAGCATATCGACGCTGTATGACGCGTTGACCATGCCGCCGAAGCCGCCCAGGATGAACAGCAGCATGCCGTAGCCGGCGGCTGCAAAGACCGGATCGTTCCACGGGAGCGACGTCGCGGTTTGCCAGAAGCCGTGAAGTCCGCGTTTGATCGCCGCCATTTCGAACGACGCGAAGATCGCAAACGCGGTGAGGAACGAGGGAATCACAACGCCGTACGTCAGCGACATATGCAGAAGCTTCCAGGCCGGGTTGATACCGGGTTCGGTGAACTCGTGATGGATGCCGACCGGCGTCGAGAGCAGCAGCAGCATGATGAACGTCAAGCGGGTCAAGCCGTCGCTGAATACGTTGCCGTTATAGCGCGTCGGGATGATCGAGTACCAGATCACATACGCGCCCATGATCCAGAAATAGACCAGCGGATGGCCGAAGTACCAGAAGAACATGCGCGTGAGCATCACGTTGACGCCCGGCGTCCATCCGAATGCCCAGGGAATGAGCAGATACATCTCGGCGACGACGCCCAGCGTGGCGATCACCCACATCAGAAAGGTACAAACCGCCATGAAGACCGGCAGCGGAAGCGGTGCGCCGGGATTGCGTGCGTTTGAAATACACCGCGTTTTCGAACAGCTCGAACGCGACGACCCACGTGCCCAAGATGAGCAAGCGTGGCGCCGAGGTAGAAGTACGGACTGGCCTTGAGCGGAGCGTAGAACGTGTAGAGCACCGACGCGTTGCCGGCGAGCATCTCGTAGGCGGCCATCGCGGTGCCGATCACCATCGTGGTCCATCCGATCCATCCCACGGCCAGCTTACGATCCGGGACGCGGGACGCTGCGGTAGGTCACGAAGAGCATGAGACCGGTGATGAAGAATGTCGTGAACACCAGCGCCATCAGGACGCCGTGCAACGTGAGCATACGGTAGTAGTCGAACCAGGCCGGCACGGTGATCGCCGATGCGCGCGAGAGGCCTTGCAAAACGCCGAACCACGCGCCGAGACAGACCGCTACCGTCGCGGTGTAGATGTGCGCGAGGAGCAGGCGGTTCTCGCTGCGCGTAGTTGCAAGAGCGGCGGAACTCATCATTTGACCTCGATGGTGGCGTACATGTTTTGATGCCCGATGCCGCAATATTCATTGCAGACGAGCAGGTAGGTACCGGGCGTGCGGAAGGTGTGCGTCGCATCGTTGACCCATCCGGGAATCGCCATCATGTTCACGTCGGTCTTGGCGATCTCAAAGCCGTGCACGACATCGGCGCTGGTGACGTAGAACGTCACCTTGCTTCCAACCGGAATCGTCAGCTTGCTCGGAGAGAACATGAAGACTTGCGCGACGTAGTCGGCCTCGTACGATCCATCAGCATGTTTACGCAGGCCCGGATGATCGAAGGGCGGTGTAGAGGCGACTTTGGTGGGGTCGATCGTCGTAGAATCGCTGGGCGGATTGATGTTGTCGGCGATCGCGGCGAAGAAGATCGTCCCGGCGAATGCCAGCAGCATGGCGAAGCCAAAGAGCATCCACCAGCGCTCGTAGCGGTGAATGTGCATCTACCAACGCTCCGTCAACAGGAGAAAGAGCCCGAACCAACCGACCAGGAAGCACAGGCCCATGACCATGACAAAGCGCAAAGTACCGGGGAGGGGAACGTCTCGGCCGTCGTTATCGCTGTTCATGGAGTCACGGTACCGAACGGGCGGGCGGAACTTGTGAAGGGGATCTTCTCAAAAGATGAATGTTCTGATCGTCGACGACGAACCGCAGATCGGTGAGGTGCTGGCCGGATATCTGCAGGCTGACGGCTTTTCGACGACCTTTTGCACGACGTACGCGGGAGCGATGGAGGCGATCGAGGCCGCCCGGCCGGACCTTGCGCTGCTCGACGTGACGCTTCCCGACGGCAACGGCCTGGATATCCTGCGGACCCTGCGCGATCGCGAGGTGCCGGCGATTCTGCTCACGGCCCGCACCGACGAGGTCGACCGCATCGTCGGGCTCGAGGTCGGCGCCGACGATTATGTGACCAAGCCGTTTTCGCCGCGCGAGGTGGTCGCCCGGGTTCGAGCGGTGCTCCGCCGGGTTCGGCCGCGGGCGCGTCCGTCCGGCAGCGATCGCGACGACGATGTCATGCATGTCGGCGACTTGGAGATCAACGTCGATGCGCACGAAGTTCGTGTTGGCGGGGCGGCGGCGAATTTGACCCCGTCGGAGTTCCGGCTGCTCGAAGTGTTGGCGCGCAATGCCGGGCACGCGCTGACCCGCGCCCAGTTGCTCGACAAACTCAGCGATGACGGATCGATCTACGAACGCACGCTCGATCGGCACATCAACAATTTGCGCCGCAAGATCGAACCCGACGTCGCCAATCCGGCCTACGTGCTGACGGTATACGGCGTCGGCTACAAGATGCGCAAAGCCTAGGAGTGCGAGGCCGTCTTCTCCGCCTCGCTAAGGCGATAGTTGACTTCGATTTCCGATCCGACCGTGCGCAGCAGCTCCCGCGCGGTTCCGTGGGCGATGCGTGAGCCCACGACCGCGTCGAAGACCGCGCCGACGGCGCCGAGCGGCGGCTCGTAGACGCCCGAAAGCTCGAGCATCGACGTATGGTAGGATTCGTCGGCGCGAACGGTCAGCGTCCCGCGGAAGGCGGGATAGAGGCCGCCGGCCGACGGTTCCCATGTGACCGTCCAGGGTTGATCGAAATGCATCGGGTCGCGACCGGCCGCGAACGTGATCCAGACGTCCTTGCTCAGCGCGGCCTCTTCGGCGACGGGCAGGCGTAGGCGAAGGACCTCGGAGTCGCCGCTCGTAGCAGCAGCCTGGACGGCCGAGGCGAGCAGCTCGCGGGCCCGGTTGTACGGGCAGTTCAGATAGCGGCGTTGGTAGAGGTTCGACATGCCATCATTGTGGCTGCGGATGGAGAAGGGCGTATGAACGGCAATTCCTCAGACCTGCATATCGCGCAGCGAACATGCGTTCGCGTGACGGAGTGAAGACGCTCGCGCCCGTTCTGGCAGCGGGCGGCACCTTCGTAGGCACGACGTTGGCGGGCCTCGCTCTTGGTATTTTCCTCGGGCAGAAGACCGCTCAGCCGCTGTGGGCCTTCGGCGGGCTGATGGCCGGGGTGGCGATCGGGGGGTATGGCGCCGTGCGCTTGCTCATGCGCTCGGTATGAGCGGCTGGCGACGACGAGGAGGAGACGCAGCCTGCTGCGCGTAGCTACAGCGACGCCGAAGCGCACTGCCGATCTTTACCGGTATTATTCACTCAAACGGTCGGTTTGCGTTCGATCCCTGATTCTCGTCGTGCCGTCGGTTTGGTAAGCGTACACTTTGCGGAGATTCCGGCCCTGGCGCTCGTTGCCGGGGGAATCTGCGGAGTGCTCAACATCCTTCTGATCATGCGCGCCGGGGAACGGGTCGTCGAGACGGGCAATCGAGGAACCTTCGTCTTTAGTAGTTTCCTGCGAATTGTTGTCTTCGGTATATTCCCGGTGGCGTTTGCCGCGGCCGGCCCCTGGTGGTCGATGGCGTCATATTTCGCCGGATTTTTCCTCCCGCTCGCGCTGTACGCGATAACCGTAGGGCGCGCATTTCGACGAGAGTAGCTTCGTGCACGAGCAAATCGGCGAGCACATCCTCTGGCACGTGCCGGCCCTCGGGCCGCTCTGGGGCCAGTTCCATGCCGACACGATCATGACGACTTGGCTGGTGATGGTTGTTTCGCTCGTCTTTTTTGCCTGGATCGGCAGCAGCTACCGTTCCGCGTATGTCAACAAGCGGCAGACGTCGTCGAAGGCGTGATCAACTACATTGCGGATCTGGCGACAGCACGCTCGGGCAAGGCGGCGAGCCGTTCGTTCCGTTCTTCATCGCGCTCTTCGTCTTCATCTTCTTGCTGAACCAGTTCGGCGTCTTTCCGTTCAAGGTGCTGGGCTGCCCTTCGGCGGCTCGCCGACGGCCGACCTGAACACGACGGTCCCGCTCGCGCTGATCGTCTTCTTCATGACCTGGATCGTGGGTATGCGGCAGAACGGGCTCAAGCACTTCCTCCACGTCACCAAGCCGTTTGCCTCCTGACGCTGATCAACGTTCTCGAAGAGCTGGCGCGGCCGGCGACGCTCGCCGCTCGTCTCTTCTTCAATATCTTCGTCGGCGAGCTGCTGCTGCATCATCATCGGCTCGATCGTGGTCGCTAACGTCAAAATCGGTAGTTTCGACCTCTCGCTCGCGGTGACGGTCATCCCGTTCTTCGTGCAGTTCTTCAACTTTTTCGTCGGAACCGTACAAGCTTTCGTTTTCACGCTGCTCGCGATCGTCTATCTCTCGCTCGCGACGGCGATGAAAATAGTTCACTAACACCCGTCCATGGAAAGGTACCGTCTTGACCTCTGAAGCGTTTGTTGCAGGCCTCACCCTGCTGGCGTTCGGCCTTATCATCGCAGGCGTGGCGTTCGGCTCGGCGATCGGCGACGGCATCGTCGCCAGCAAAGCCGTCGAGGCGATCGCGCGCCAACCCGAAGCGCGCCCGAACATCTTCACGTTCCTGTTCCTCGGCGTCGGCGTCCTGGAAGCGTTCCCGATCATCGCGCTCGGTCTCGCGTTCTACATGCTGCTCGTCGTGGCGAACGTCCCGAGCCTGCTGCAGCACCTCCACTAGGCGCCGATGTTCTTACAGCTCGACGGGACGTTCTTTGCCCAACTCGATCAACTTCGCGATCTTCTTCGCGCTGTTGAATCGTGGTCTTTTTGCGCCCCGTCAGCGCAGCGATCCGTAAGCGCCGCGAGTACATCAACAGCGTGACAAGTCGGACTACGACGCATGTCAAGCGCAGGCCAAAGCCCTGCGCGAGCAGGCCGAGTCCGTCCGCGCGGCGGCGCGCCGCGAGGCGGAGGCGTCGATGGTTCGCGGTCCCGCGCGGCCGCGTCGAACAGACGGCGCAAATCGCGACCTCGTATGGTCGCAAGGTTGCAGCACGACGAGGCGGCACAAGACCGCTTGACGGTCAAGCTGGACCGAGAGCGCGCACACGCAAGAGCCCGCGCTCGTCGCAGCAGCTCGCCGAACTGATGGTCGCAGCAAACGATCTCGGAGACCGAATGATGAATTACGAAGAGATCGCAAAGTGGAGCGATATCCTCTCGGCGATGCTCTTTCATCGCGGTGATGGTGTGGGTGTGGTTCAAGTACATCCAACCGGCGGTGCTGGCCGCGCAGGATAAGAACAACGCGCTCAGATCGCGCTGAAGCCGAACGCCATCGCGACGAAGCCAAGGCGGCGCTGGACGCGCTCGCAGCGCGAAGTCGCAAACCGCCGAACACGACGCGGCGCTGATTCGCGAACGCGCGCGCGAGCAGGCGAACGCGAAGCCGAGACGATGGTCGCCGACGCCAAGGCTTCGGGCGAGCGCGCTCTTCGCAACGCGCAAGGTGAACTCGAGCGCGCGCGTGCCGCGGCTCGGCGTCCAGCTACGCGAAGAGCTTGCGGCCAAGGCACTCGATCTGGCGCGCATGCAAGGCCCAGCAACGCGTCGACGCCGCGCTCAACGCTCGGCTCGTGCAGGACTTCGTCGCTTCGCTCGAGCGCCGGGAGCGCCAACTAGATGCAGAACGAATCGCTCGCTCGCCGTTATGCGACGGCCGTCTACTCGCTGGCCAAAGATGGTGCAAGTTCGTCGAACGGTCGGCAACGACCTCTCGTCGATCGCCCGCGCGATTTGCCGACGACGAACGCACGCGCAGCTTCTTCGTCGCGCCGACCGTCGATCGCGGTCAGAAAGAGCGCACCTTCGTCGAGGCCTTCAAGGGCCGCGTGAGCGATATCGCGCTGCACACGCTGCTGCTCTTGGTGCGCAAACGCCGCGAAGGCATTCTCGATGCCGTCGTGACCGAATACCGCAAGTTGGAGCTGGCCGGACGCGGCGCCGAGCTGCTAACGGTCACCACCGCGCGGGATCTCTCAGCCGAGGAACTTCGCGCGATGGTCGACCGGCTCGAACGTGTCTACGAGCAAGAAGTTCGAGGCCGCCGTCAAGCTCGATCCGGCGCTGATCGGCGGCGTGCGCATCGCGATGGGCGACCGCGTGATCGACGGCTCGGTCGCCGGCCGCCTAGAAGAACTGACGCGAACGCTGTTTGCGAGCAACTAACTACAACGCTTAGGATAGATACATGATCAACGCAGACGAAATTGCGGGAATCCTCAAGGAGCAGATTGCGAACTTCAATGCGGGCGTGCAAGAAGACGAAGTCGGCACCGTCATCGAGGTCGGCGCGAACCTTGCGCGCGTCTACGGACTGCGCGGGGTGCGCGCCTCGGAACTGGTCGAGTTCGCCAACGGCCTGCAAGGCGTGGCGCTCAACCTCGAAGAGGACAACGTCGGCGTCGTGATCATGGGCGACGACGAAGGCATCAAAGAGGGCGACAAAGTCCGCCGCACCGGACGCATCGCGTCGGTGCCGGTCGGTGAAGCGCTGCTCGGCCGCGTCGTCAATCCGCTCGGCCAGCCGATCGACGGCAAGGGGCCGATCGAGACCAAGAAATACCGCACGATCGAAAACGTCGCGCCGGGCGTCGTGCAGCGCCAAGCCGTCAAGCAATCGCTGCCGACCGGCATCCGCGCGATCGACGCGCTGATTCCGATCGGCAAAGGGCAGCGCGAGCTGATCATCGGCGACCGTTCGACCGGCAAGACCGCGATCGCCGTCGACACGATCATCAATCAAAAGGGCCAGAACGTCTTCTGCATCTACGTTGCGATCGGTCAGAAGAACTCGACCGTCGCTGCGCTCGCGCAGATTCTCGAACAAACGCGGCGCGATGGAGTACACCACGATCGTCGCGGTCGAGCCCGTCGGAAGCCGCCGCGTTGCGCTGGATCGCGCCGTTCGCCGGATGCGCGATGGGCGAAGAACTGATGTACGGCGGCAAAGACGTGCTGATCATTTACGATGATCTCACCAAGCACGCGCAGTCGTATCGCGAGATGGCGCTGCTGCTGCGCCGCCCGCCGGGCCGCGAAGCCTATCCGGGCGACGTCTTCTTCCTGCATTCGCGTTTGCTCGAACGCGCCGCGAAACTCTCCGACGAACTGGGCGGCGGATCGATGACCGCGCTGCCGATCATCGAGACGCAGGCCGGCGACTTCTCGGCGTACATTCCGACCAACGTGATCTCGATCACCGACGGTCAGATCTACCTGACGCCCGAGCTCTTCTTCCAGGGCATCCGACCCGCCGTCAACGTCGGTCTCTCGGTCTCGCGCGTCGGCGGTTCGGCGCAGACCAAGGCGATGAAGATCGGTCGCGGGTCCGCTCAAACTCGAACTCGCGCAATATCGCGATCTCGCGGCGTTCGCCAAACTCGCAAGCGATCTCGACAAGTCGACGCAGAATGCAACTGCTGCGCGGCGAAAAGCTGACCGAACTGCTCAAGCAGCCGCAGTACCAGCCGATGGAGATGGAAGACCAAGTCGCGATCCTCTACGGCGCGACCAACGGCTACGTCAACGACGTCCCGACGCCGCGCACTGCAAGAGTGGGCCAAGGGCTTCATCGACTTCCTGCATCAGAAGTACGCCGCCGTCGCCGCAAGCCATCAAGCCCAAAGCGGCCAACTCTCCGACGACACGAAGAAGCGCTGAACGAAGTCGCTCACGGAGTTCAATAAGTCATTCTGATGAAACGCTTTTTTGGGGGTGTCCTCGGGGAATCTTCTGCTTGGCAACCAGGTGCAATGCACCCCCTGGTTTGGGGGCCCCACGCAGTGGGGGGCGCGCAGCCTAGGGCGGAGCGCCGTTTAAATGCCGAGCGTGAAGGATCTTCGCGAGCGGATACGGTCGCTGAAGAATACGCAGCAGATCACCAAGGCGATGAAGCAAGTCGCTGCGGCGAAGATTCGCCGTGCGGAGCAAGCGCAGAAAGAAGCGCGTCCGTACGCGGACACGCTCTCGCAGATGCTGCGCGATCTGATGGCGGCCGTCTCCTCGGTCGATCATCCGTTCATGAAACCGGGCGCCGCGGGCGCGCCGGCCGGCGTCATTCTGATGACGGCGGACAAGGGGCTCGCGGGCGCGTTCAATTCGAACGTGATTCGCGCCGGGCGAATTCTATCTGCGCGAAAACATAAGGCGTTGCGTGGTACACGGTCGGTATCAAGGCGCGCAACGCCGTGCGCCGGATGGGCGCATGCCGATCAGCCCGACCTGGGCGCTCAACGCGCCGCGAAGATCGACGCAGCGCGCGAAGTCGCCGCAGCGCGTCACCGAAGATTTCACCAGCGGCAAGATCTCGCGAGATCGTGCTGATCAGCTCGAAGCTGGTCTCGATGCTGTCGCAAAAGCCCGAAGTGCGCCCGCTCGTGCCCGTCCTTCGAGACGACATGCTGCGCAAGTCTCCTCAGGATGACGGAGCGGTGAAAGGGGCGGTCGAGTTTGCGCCGTCGCCGGAGTTCGTGCTCTCGCGTCTGCTGCCCAAGTATCTCGAATTCACGATCTTCTCGGCGATGCTCGAGACCGACGCCGCGTTCTTTGCCGCGCAGTTGCTCGCGATGAACAACGCCACCGATAACGCCGGCAAATTGATCGACGAACTCACGATTGCAGATGAACAACGCCCGTCAGGCCGCGATCACCAAGGAACTCCTCGAAATCGTCGGCGGCGCCGAAGCGCTCGGTAAAAGCATGAAGTCCATTTGCACAACCAGGAAGAAACGAACATGGCTGCCACCGGTAAAGTCGTCCAAGTGCTCGGAAACGTCGTGGACATCGAGTTCACGACCGAGACGCTGCCGAACATCAACGACGCGCTGACCGTCCGCGTCAACGAAGATGCGCACGGCGCGAGCAACGGTCACGCGCATGCGTCGGGGATCGAGCTCGGCGGCACGGCGATGCAGTCGCGCGATCTCGTGCTCGAAGTGCAGGACGAACTCGGCAACAACCAAGTACGCTGCCTTGCGATGGGCTCGACCGACGGTCTGCGGCGCGGCGACGCGGTGACGAACACCGGCGGCCCGATCAAAGTTCCGGTCGGCGAAGGCACGCTCGGACGCATCTTCAACGTGCTCGGCCAAGCGATCGATTCGAACGAACCGGTCAAGGCCTCGGCGCTACTGGCCGATCCATCGTCCGGCACCGGATTTCAAATCGCAGGATCCCACGCCCAAACTCTTCGAGACCGGCATCAAAGTCATCGACCTGATGGCGCCGTACACGCGCGGCGGTAAGGTCGGACTCTTCGGCGGCGCGGGCGTCGGCAAGACGGTTCTGATCCAAGAGCTGATCCGCAACATCGCAAGCGTGCACAAAGGCTTCTCGGTGTTCACCGGCGTCGGCGAACGCACGCGCGAAGGCAACGATCTCTGGATCGAAATGAAAGAGTCGGGCGTGCTCGCGCAGACGACGCTGGTCTTCGGTCAGATGGACGAGCCGCCGGGCGTGCGTTTCCGCATCGCGCAGACCGGCGTCACGATGGCCGAATACTTCCGCGACGAAGCCGGCGCCGACGTGCTGCTCTTCATGGACAACATCTTCCGCTATCTGCAGGCCGGCTCCGAAGTCTCGGCGCTGATGGGCCGCATGCCGTCGGCCGTCGGCTATCAGCCGACGCTTTCGACCGACATGGGCTCGCTCGAAGAGCGCATCACGTCGACCAACAAGGGCTCGATCACCTCGGTGCAGGCCGTCTACGTGCCCGCCGACGACTACACCGACCCCGCCGTCGCCGTGACGTTCGCGCATTTGGACGCGACGACCGCGCTCTCGCGTCCGATCTCGGAGCTGGGCATCTATCCCGCCGTCGATCCGCTCGCGTCGACCTCGCGCATCCTCGATCCGCAGATCGTCGGCGAGGAGCACTACAACGTCGCGCGCGGCGTGCAAGAGACGCTGCAGCGCTACAAAGACCTCCAGGACATCATCGCGATCCTGGGCATCGAAGAGCTCTCCGAAGACGACAAGATCGTCGTCGGCCGCGCGCGCCGCATGCAGCGCATGTTCTCGCAGCCGTTCTTCGTCGCCGAGCAGTTCACGGGTACGCCCGGCAAGTACGTCAAGATCCAGGACACGATCGCGTCGTTCCGCGAGATCCTCGACGGCAAGGTCGACCATCTGCCGGAGCAGGCGTTCTTCTACAAGGGCGGCATCGACGAAGTCAAAGCCGCCGCCGAGAAGCTCGGCGCGGCCGTCTAACCCATGGCAAACACGATCCCGTTCACGCTGATCACGCCCACGCAAGGTCGTCTTTGACGGGCGATGCCGAGCTGGTCATCGCGGTGACGACCGAAGGCGAAGAGGGCATTCTGCCCTCGCACGCGCCGTTTTTGGCCGCGCTGCAAGCCCGGCGTGCTGCGCGCGAACGTCGTGACGCGACGGCAAGACCGAGCGCCTGGAGCTCGCGACCGGCGAAGGCTTCATGCAAGCGCTCCCCGATCGCCTGACCGTCCTCGTCGACCAGGCCCTGCGTTTCGAAGACATCGACGTCGCCGCCGCCCGCGAGGAACTCGCGTCCGCGACCGACCCCCGCGGCCTCCGACTTCGCCGCCGCCAAACTGCGTCTCACCGGCCACTAGCTTTATCGGTCAAACGCGGCGCTTCGCCCGCTAAAGCCGTGGCGCTCGCTCACGCATGTTCGCTGTGTTCTAGCGAAAGACTGCGGCAATGCTGGATCGGTTAGAGACCACGCTGCGGGTTCGTGGGGGCGCTCGCTTGGAAGGCTCGGTTGCAACGCATGGCGCGAAAAACGCCGCGCTTCCGATCATGGCCGCCGTCGCTGCTCGCCAAAGGCAAAGTAACGCTGCATCGCGTTCCGCGTATCACCGACGTCTCGGTGATGTGGTCGCTGCTCGAGGCGCTCGGCGCGCGCATCCGCTACGAAGGCGACAACACCGTCACGATCGATTCGAGCAACGTCGCGTCGTATCGCGCGCCGTACACGCTCGTGCGCAAGCTCGCCGCGTCGTTCGATATCGTCGGTCCGCTGCTCGGCCGTTTCGGCCGTGCGGAAGTTCCGCTGCCCGGCGGCTGCGTGCTCGGCACGCGCGCGACCGACATGCACGAGCAAGCGTTCATCGCGCTCGGGTGCGAAGTGCGCAACGCGCACGGCTACTTGATCGCCGAGTGCCAAGCACAAACGGTTGCAGGGTGCGGCGATCGAATTTCGTCATGCCCAGCGTCGGCGCGACGAAGAACGCGATGCTCGCGGCGGTCGTCGCCGACGGCACGACGACGATCAGCAACGTCGCGATGGAACCCGAAGTCGTCCGATCTCGCCAACTTCCTCAACGCGATGGGCGCGAAGATCGCGGGCATCGGCACCGATACGATGGTCATCGACGGCGTCAACGAACTGCACGGCGTCGAATACGAAATCATTCCCGATCGCATCGTCACCGGCACGCTGCTGCTCGGCGGGCGCGGTCACGCGCGGCGACGTGACGGTCACCGGTTGCCGACCCGAGCATCTCGAAGCGTTCATGATGAAGCTGCAAGAATGCGGCGTCGATCTGACGTTCGGCGAAGATTGGATTCGCGTCGACGGCAGCACGATCACCGGCGGCACCGAAGTGCTCACCGCGCCGTATCCGGGATTCCCGACCGATCTGCAGCCGCAGATGGTTTCGTTTCTCGCGACCGTGCCGGGCACGAGCGTCGTCGAAGAGTCGATCTTCAACGCGCGCTTCTCGTACGTCAACGAACTCGCGCGCATGGGCGCCGACGTGCGCGTGTCGATGGAGAGCAACACCGCCGTCGTCAAAGGCGCGAGCCGAACTTTCCGGTGCGCCGGTCGAAGCGCCCGACATTCGCGCCGGCGCGGCGCTCGTCGATCGCGGGACTTGCCGCCGCCGGCGAAACCGAAATCATCGGCCTTGAATATATCGATCGCGGTTACGAGCGGCTCGAAGAGATGCTCTCCGCGCTGGGCGGACAAGTGCAGCGCAGCAGCGGCATTACGCCGCTCACCGAACCCGGCGGTCTGTTCGAGACGCGCGAATATCCGCGCATCAGCTCGGCCGCAAGCTAATCGATTGTAGCAACCACTTTACCACGTACGACGTTCTGGAGTTACTCAAACTTGGATATCGGGATCGATCTTGGTACGGCCAACGTGCTCGTGCACGTCAAGGGCAAGGGCATCGTTCTGCGCGAGCCGTCCGTCGTCGCCAAAGACATGAATACCGGCAAAGTCCTCGCCGTCGGCGAGGAAGCGCGGCTGATGCTCGGCAAGACGCCCGCGCACATTCAAGCGATTCGTCCGCTGCGCGACGGCGTGATCGCCGACTTCGAAGTGACCGAAGCGATGCTTTCGTACTTCATCAAGAAAGTGATGAAGGACCGTTCGTGGTGGTCGACGATCGTCAAGCCGAAACCGCACGTGACGATCTGCGTTCCCGCCGAGATCACCAGCGTCGAAGAGCGCGCGGTCAAAGATGCGGCCAAACTCGCAGGCGCGCGCAACGTCGACATCATCGAAGAGCCGATGGCCGCCGCGATCGGCGCCGGTCTGCCGATCGACGGTCCGTCGGGATCGATGGTGGTCGATATCGGCGGCGGCACGACCGACGTCGCGGTGATCTCGCTCGGCGGCGTCGTCGTCTCGCAATCGCTTGCGCGTCGCCGGCAACAAGCTCGACGACGCGATCGTGCGCTACATTCGCCGCGTCTACAACCTGATGATCGGCGAGCGCACGGCCGAAGAGATCAAGATCAAGATCGGTTCGGCGTATAAGCTCGAGCAAGAACTAGCGATGGAGATTCGCGGCCGCGACCTGATCAACGGCCTGCCCAAGACGGTGAAGATCACGAGCGAAGAGATTCGCGAAGCGCTCTCCGAGCCCGTCGGTGCGATCGTCGAAGCGGTCAAAGCCGTGCTCGAAAAAACGCCGCCGGAGCTCGCTGCCGACATCATCGACCGCGGCGTGATCCTTACCGGCGGCGGCGCGCTGCTTGCGCGGACTCGACAAACTGCTCTCCGAGGTGACGGGCGTTCCGGCGATCGTGGCCGACGATCCGCTTTCGTGCGTGGCGATCGGCACCGGCATGAGCATTCATCTCTAACGACGGTCGTGGATGCCCGGATCGAGCCGATCGAGCGTATCGTCGATGCGTGCGCGCGCGCGATCTTCGCGGGCGGAACGATCGTCTTTCCGAGCGATACCGGCTAGCATCGCGTGCGATCCGTATGCAGCGCGGCGATCGACCGGATCGATGCGCTCAACGGCGGTATCCCGACAGCAAGCCCCTCACGATGCTTGTCGCCTCGCCGGCCGAGTTCTCGAATACGCGCGCGGCAATCCGCTTGCAATCCTGGCCTCCAAACGCCTTCTGCCCGGTCCCGTCAGCTGCTCGTGCGCGCCCCGCGTTCATCAGCGACGAATCAACGCCGGGCAGCCGACGCTGGGCTTGCGCGTACCGGACGAACCCGTGGCGCGTGCGATCTTGGAGCGCGTCGGCCCGCTGCTGGCAGCGACGTACAGGCGGCGTTGCCAAGTGTCGCACCAGACTTGATGATCGAGAACGGGCCGCCGCGCTACGACCGCGAATCGTCGATCGTGGATTTGACCCACCAGCCCGCGCGACTGCTTCGCGAGGGCGCGGTGAGCTACGAACGGCTCACGGAACTGCCTCGGCCCGATCGAACGCGCGAACGGTGAAGGTGCGCCCGCAATCGATGAGACGCCTGCTCCCGGTGCTCGCGATCGCCGGTGCGCTGCTCGCGGCAACGCCCAGCCGTCTGCGTCTCCGAGTGCGCCCCCCGCGCCGACCGCACGACACGTTTCATGTCGGCGTCTGGACGGTGCACGCATCGCTGCTCGACGTCAACTTCAAAGACGGCGATTTCAGCACGCCAAAGCAAGTGACGATGACGCGCGGCGGCGGCGACATCACCGCCGACCGCGCGAGCGGCAATTACAAATCGAAAGCACGCGACGCTCTACGGCCATGTCGTCATGCACGATACCGCAGGCAACTTCGCCGGCATCTCCAGCACCAAGCCCGCGAAATCGCACGGACCCTCGACCTTACCGCCGACCAAGTGCACATCGACGGCGTCGGCAAGATCTACACGGCGACCGGCCACGTGCATTACGTGCAGGCCGACACCACGGTCGACGCGGATAACGGCGTGCTCAACGATTTCACCCACGAGCTCGATCTCAAGGCAACGTCAAGATCGTGCAAGGCGATCGCAACATGCAAGCGGGTCACGTGCTCTACAATACGTGTCTCGGGTCAGGCGCACGCCGAAGACGACGTCACGATGCAATTCCCGAGCGACGTGAACCCGCACATCGCGACGCCGCGCCCGATTCACATCACAAACCGCATCGCTTCGGACACAAGAAGGCCGAAGCGACGCCGTCGCCTTCGCCGACGTAATCCCGCCGCCGATGGATTCGCTCTTCGGCGCGCCGGAGGCGCCGCTCGCCGCGCGCATGCGGCCGCGAACGCTCGACGAGTACGTCGGGCAGGGCGATATCGTCGGCGAAGGCCGCGCGCTGCGCCGCGCGATCGAGAGCGACCGCATCCCGTCGATGATCCTGTGGGGTCCGCCGGGCACCGGCAAGACGACGCTCGCAGAAATCGTCGCGCGTTCGACGGCGCGCATTTCGAGAAGCTCTCGGCGGTCAGCGCCGGCGTCGCGGATCTGCGGCGCGTCGTCGCCGAAGCGCAAGGCCGCCGCCGCGTCGGCGGACGCACGGTGCTCTTCATCGACGAGATCCATCGCTTCAACAAAGCGCAGCAAGACGCGATTCTGCCCTACGTCGAGGACGGAACCGTGACGCTGATCGGCGCGACGACCGAGAACCCGTCGTTCGAAGTCAATTCCGCGCTGCTCTCGCGCGCGCGCGTGTTCGTGCTGCACTCGCTGTCCGACGACGAGATCGGCACGATCGTCGATCGCGCGCTCGCCGATCCGCAGCGCGGCCTGGGTGGCCGAGACGATCGAGCTCGCACCCGAGGCGCGCGAGACGCTGATCGGTTACGCCAACGGCGACGCGCGCACGGCGCTCTCGGCGCTGGAGTTCGCGGCATCGAGCGCACCCGAACGCGACGGTGACGAAAGTCATCGACCGCGCGCTCGTTCTCGAAGCGATGCAGAAGCGCGGCTCGACCTACGACAAGGGCGGCGAGCAGCATTACGACATCATCAGCGCGTTCATCAAGAGCATTCGCGCGAGCGATCCCGACGCCGCGGTGTATTGGCTCGCGCGCATGCTCGACGGCGGCGAAGATCCGCTCTTCATCGCGCGCCGGCTGGTGATCCTGGCGTCGGAAGACGTGGGGCTTGCCGACGCGCAGGGGATCCAAGTCGCCATCGCCGCGCAGCAAGCGGTGCACTTCGTCGGCATGCCCGAGGGCTTCTATCCGCTCGCGCACGCGACGCTCTATCTCGCGCGCGCCAAGAAGAGCAATAGCGTCGGGCGCGCGTACGGTGCGGCGATGCGCGACGTTCAAGAGACGCGCAACGATCCGGTTCCGCTGCATCTGCGCAACGCGCCGACGGGCTTGATGAAGGATCTCGGCTACGGCCGCGATTACCACTACGCGCACGACGACTACGCGGTCAAGCAAGAGAATCTCCCCGAGAATCTGCGCGATCGGCGGTACTACGAGCCCGGCGAAAACGATGCGACGTGAAGGGAAAAAAATACAGCCCGGGTGATTTCCCACCCGGACCGCGTTCCCGTTGCTACTTCTCGGAGTGTGCTTTGGAGCTTCGCACACCCGACTATACTACGGTAACGCTCTGAGACCGGTCTGAGACCGCAGATGAAAAATCGCATCTACCTCGACCATGCCGCGACGACGCCCGTGCATCCCGACGTGCTGGCCGCGATGCTGCCGTATCTTTCACAGACGCGGCTCACAATCCTAGTTCGCTGCATGCTGAAGGCCGGCGAGCGCGCGCCGGGCTCGATGACGCGCGCGACCGCGTCGCCGCCGTCCTCGGCGTGCGCGCGCAAAGACGATCACGTTCTCCGGCAGCGGCTCGGAGGCCGATAACCAGGCGATCCTCGGTGTCGCGCCGTGCGCTACGCGCAGCGCGGCAAGCACATCGTCTCGACGCAGATCGAACATCACGCCGTGCTGCACGCGCTCGACGCGCTGCGCGACGACGGCTTCGAGATCACGCTGCTTCCGGTCGACGAGCGCGGCCTGGTCGATCCGGCAGCCTTTGCCGGCGCGCTGCGCGACGACACGATGCTTGCCTAGCGTGATGTACGCCAACAACGAGATCGGCGTCGTCCAGCCGATCGCGCGACCTCGCGGCGATCGCGCGCGAGCGCGGAGTGCTCTTCCACACCGACGCCGTGCAGGCGCCGGGCTGGCTCGACGTTGCGTCCGCGCGACGCTCGGCGTCGATCTGCTGGCGCTCTCGGCGCACAAGTTCTACGGCCCCAAGGGCGTCGGCGTGCTCTACGTGCGCGAGGGCCTGCGCGCTTCCCGCGCTGATCCACGGCGGAGGGCAGGAGTTCGGACGCCGCTCGGGCACGGAAAACGTCGCGGGCATCGTGGGGCTGGCGACGGCGCTCGAGCGCGTCGCGCGGGACTACACCCGCGCGGGCCAACACGCGTCGGCGCGCTGCGCGACCGGCTCGAAGCGCGGCATCGAGGCGCACGATCGAGGACGTTCGGATCAACGGCGGCGGCGCGCCGCGGCTTGCCGAACAACTAGCAACGTCTCGTTTGCGGGTATCGACTCCGAGACGATCCTGATGCGGTTCGATCTCGAGGGCGTCGCGGTCTCGGCCGGGAAGCGCGTGCACCAGCGGCGCGCTCGAACCCAGCCACGTCATCGCGGCGCTTGGACGCCGACCCGCGCTGGCATCAAGGCGTCATTCGATTCTCGCTCGGCGAGGGCGACGAGCGAGGAAGAGATCGACCGCGTTTTGGAACTGCTGCCCCGTATCACCGAACAACTGAGAGGGAGAGCCACACTGTGACCGGGATGGATTGGAGCATCGTCGATCGTACGTCGGCGTCGGGCTGGGCGCGCTGCTGGCGGGCATCGGCGTGCTGATCGCCTGCATGGCGCTTGCCGAACACGCTCAAGCGCGTCAATCAGCACGCTCGACGTCGTCGACGGCCAGATCGACAGCCCTGGGCAAGCCGATCGGCGAGACGCTCGACCACGTCGGCGGCATCGCCGACACGGCCGATCAGACGCTGGCCCGACTGCGGGGCGTGGTCGGATCGCTCGAAGAGCGTCGCGGCCTCGGCTCTGCAATGTGGCCGACCTGGCCAAGGAGGCGCTTTCCCCGGCGATCGTCAACGTCGGCGCGACGATCGCCGGGGTGAGCGCGGGTTTACGGCGCATCTGTCACGGGAAGAACCTCAAACGACGAGTCGTAGGGAGCATCGAAGCAAACCATGAGTAATGACGAGAATCAGGGCGGAGGGTTCTTCGCCGGGTTCCTTCTTGGCGTATCGCCGGGGGGGCCGTCGCCGTCTTGCTCACCCGGGAAGAAACACGCGATCTCTTGGTTGGAAAAGCCCGGGAAGCGGGTAACCTAGCCATGGACGCTTCGGGCGATCTGCGCGGTCGGCTCAATGACGCCACGTCGCAGTGGCAAGGACAGCGCGGCCGAACTCTACGAGCGGGGAAAGACGATCGTGGATAACGCACGTGCCAATATCGGCGACGCAGTAGACGAAGCCAACAGCCAGCGCGCGGGACGTACGCGAAGATCTCAGCCGCCGCATGGACGCTTAAGGATGGAGAACACGTTGGATATCAAGGTGAACGTGCGCGAAGCGCAGGGCGATTGCTACGTCGTCGAACTCAGCGGTGAGATCGACGTCTACACCTCGCCGAAAGTCAAGGATGCGATCGGCGATCTGATCGATCGCGGCGTCTACAATCTCGTCATCGATCTCGAAAAAGTCCGTTATATCGACTCGACCGGCCTGGGCGTGTTGATCGGCGGCCTCAAGCGCGTGCGCGAGCACGGCGGCTCGGTCAATCTGGTCTGCACGAATCCGCAGATTCGCAAGATTTTCGACATCACGGGCTTGGTCAAGATCTTCGGCATCTTCGAGAGCGAAGACGCCGCGATGAAGGCGCTGGTGTGAACCAGCCGCTTTCGAACGAACGAGCACCGACGACGTCGTCGAGCTGCGCATTCCGTGCAAGGCGGAATGGGTGGCGCTTGCGCGTCTCTCCGTCGCGGCGGTCGCGAGCCGTCTGAGCTTTTCGATCGACGAGATCGAAGACATCAAACTCGCCGTCGCCGAGGCCTGCACGAACGCGATTCAGCACGCGGACGGCAGTCGCGTTCATCGAAATCAAGTGCGAAGCGATCGACAACGGCATGCGCATCAGCGTGCGCGATCACGGGCGCGGTACGCGCGCCCGAGCACATCCGCTCGCGCGAGTTCGAACGAAGAACGCGCCGGCGGGCTCGGCGTTTTTCTGATCCGTTCGTTGATGGACGAGCGTCGATTACGACGTCCATCCGGAACAAGGCACGCTGCTCGTCATGGAAAAAGCGGCTCGCGGTTTAACGTGTCAATCCCATAGCGAAGACGTTCGTCCGCACACGTGAACGGACGCGCGAATTATTCGGCTTTTTCGCAAAGGCGCGCGCGCGGCACGATGACGCGTCCGGATGTCGCACGATGCCGACTACGAAACGCTGCGCAACGACCTGGTCGTCGCGCACCTCAATCTCGTGCGGTTTCTCGCGCTCAAGTTCGCCAATCGCGGCGAACCGCTCGACGATCTGGTGCAAGTCGGCACGGTCGGCCTGCTCAAGGCGATCGACCGCTTCGAGCTCGATCGCGGCGTGGAATTCACGACCTACGCGACGCCCACGATCGTCGGCGAGATCAAGCGCTATTTCCGCGACAAAGGCTGGGCGGTCAAAGTCCCGCGCCGGCTGCAAGAGCTCAACCTCGCGGTCAATCGCGCGAACGAGAAGATGTCGGTGGAGCTCGGGCCGCAGTCCCGACCGTGGCCGAGCTTGCCAGGCAGCTAAGCGCGAGCGAGGAAGACATTCTCGAAGCGCAAGAACTCGGCCAGGCCTACAATCTGCTCTCGCTCGATTCCGAGGTGATGGGCGAAGGCGACAAGCGCTCGCAGAAGCTCGCCGATACCGTCGGCGTGACCGACTCGGGCCTCGAGCTGCTCGAAGACCGCGCCAACCTCGAACGCGCCTTCCACGTGCTGAGCGGGCGCGAGCGCGTGATCATCTACCTGCGCTTCTACGAGTCGGTCTCGCAAACCGAGATCGCCCGCCGCCTCAACGTCTCCCAGATGCACGTCTCCCGCCTCCAAGCCAAAGCCCTAGAGAAGCTCCGCGGCGCCCTGGGCGAATAGGCTTTGCGGGGCAGAGCTGAAGCTCTGCCCCGCAAAGCCGCGCCCGTTGGGCGCCTGGAAGTACGGCGTTCCCACCTTTGTCACCCTGAGGAGCGGCGCGAAGCGGCGCGTCTCGAAGGGCGGTGGGGCGGTCGTAGGAGGGAGGCGGGGGCCTCTGCTATCATCCTGCGTTGAACCTATGAAAAGCCAGGAACTCCGCCAGGCTTGGATCGACTTCTTTGTCGCCAAGCAGCACAAGTTGATGCCCTCCGCGAGCCTCATTCCGGACGAGATGAGCACGACGCTCTTCACGATCGCCGGGATGGAGCAGTTCGTGCCGGTCTTTTTGGGCGAGCAGCCCGCGCCCGCGCCGCGCGCGGTGACCGTGCAGCGCTGCCTGCGCGTCGCCGGCGCGAAGAGCGACATCGAGAACGTCGGGCGCACCGGGCGGCACGGCACGTTCCTCGAGATGCTGGGCAATTTCAGCTTCGGCGATTACTACAAGCACGAAGCGATTGCGTGGGCGTGGGAGTTCGTCACGAAGGTGCTCAAGCTCGATCCCTGCGCGGCTCTACGTCACGGTGCATACCGGCGACGATGAAGCCGAGCGCATCTGGATCGACGAGGTTGGATCTGCATCCCTCGCGCATCACGCGGTTCGATGAAGACAACTTCTGGACGATGGGCCCGACCGGGCCGTGCGGTCCGTGCACCGAGATCTTCTACGATACCGGCGAAGCCTATGCGAGCGGTCCCGGACGACATCGGGCCGAATTTGGGCAATCGGTACGTCGAGATCTGGAACGTCGTCTTCCAGCAATACAATCGCGGCTGCCGACGGCAAGCTGACCGAACTTCCGAAGAAATCGATCGACACCGGCGCCGGGCCTCGAGCGCATGCTCGCGGTCTGTAACGGCAAAGCGTCGATGTACGAGACCGATCTCTTCACCGATATGATCGACGCGCAGCCGGCGGTCGGCGATCACGTCGCTGCGTGCGACAAAGAGCGGCGCGAGCGGCAGAACATCATCGCCGACCATGCGCGCGCCGTGACGTTCCTGATCAACGACGGCATCTATCCGTCGAACACCGATCGCGGCTACGTGCTGCGCTTTTTGATCCGGCGCGCGATCCGCAACGGCCGTCTGCTCGGCTACCCGAATGGCTTTTTAACCGAGCTCGTTCCTGCGGTCGTGCGTTCGCTCGCGCCGGGCTATCCCGAACTGCGCGACAACGCTCACGCGAATTCATACAGGCGCTGCGCACCGAGGAGCAAACCTTCGATCGCACGCTCGAACGCGGCATGGCGATGCTCGACCGGCTGATCGAAGACGCCAACGACAACTGCACGCGTCTGATCTCCGGCCAAGACGCGTTCATGCTGCACGACACCTATGGCTTTCCCGATCGAACTGACGCGCGAGATCGCCGGCGACGGCGGCGTTGCGGTCGATTCGGTCGAGTTCGAAGCGGCGATGAACGAGCAGCGCGCACGCGCGCGCGCCGACGCAAAATCCAAGCGCGCGGTGGTGACGCTGGCGGAACTGCCGGCGCTGCGCTCGGAATTCACCGGCTACGAAGGGCTCGAAGAACGACGGCGAGATCGTCGTGATGCTCAAAGGACAGGAGCCGGTGCAAGCGCTTGCCGCCGGCGAACGCGGCGTCGTGATCTTGGACCGCACCTCGTTCTACGCCGAACGCGGCGGCCAGATCGGCGATCGCGGGCGCCTCACGCTCGACGACGGCTCGGTCTTCGAGGTCGACGACACGCAATACATGGGCGAAGCGGTCGCGCACCACGGCGTGGTCAAGAGCGGCGAACTGACGATCGGCGCGCGCGCGCGCACGGCCGTCTTCGATTGGTGGCGGCGCGAGATTCGCCGGCACCACACGTCGGCGCACCTGCTGCAGCGCGCGCTGCGTGACGTGCTCGGCGACGACGTCGCGCAGGCCGGTTCGTGGGTCGGTGTCGATCGCATGCGTTTCGATTTTCGCAATCCCGGCGGTGCGCTCTCGCCCGAGCAGCGCCGCGCTGTCGCTGCGCGCGTCAACGAGATGATTCGCGACGACTCGCCGGTCATCACGCGCGAACTTGCCGATCGAAGAGGCCAAACAGACCGGCGCGATCTGGATGTTCGGCGAAAAGTACGGCGAGAAGGTCCGCGTGTTGCAGGCCGGTCCGTCGGTCGAGTTTTGCGGCGGAACGCACGCGCATTCGACCGGCGAATTGGGTATGTTCGTGATCTTGACCGAGTCTTCGATCGGCAGCGGCATCCGCCGCATCGAAAGCTGCGTGTCGGCGTCGGCCGAGAAGTTCGTCACGCATCAGCAAGAGCTGGTCGGCGACCTTGCGACCGCGCTTGCAACCACGCCGGACGAATTGACCGAACGCGTCGGTAAGCTCCAGCGCGAGATGCGCGATCTGCAAACGGCGGTCGGTCAGATGAAAGCGCGCATGGCCACCTTCGAAGCGCAAGCCTATCTCGAACACGCGGAACGCGACGGCGATCGAACTTTCGTAGGCGCGGTCGTGCAAGAAGCCAATGCCGAAGCGATTCGCCATCTCTCGGGTGCGCTGCGCAGCCGGCTCTCCAGCGGCGTGATCGCGCTCGCTGGCGTTGATAACGGAACCGTGAGCCTGCTGGTCTCGGCCAGCGACGATCTGGTCAAGCGCGGCGTTCACGCGGGAAATTTGATCAAGCTCGCCGCGCCGCTGATCGACGGCAAGGGCGGCGGCGCCGCGGCGCAGGCGCAAGGCGGCGGAAAAAACGGTGCGGGCGCACCGGCCGCGCTGAAGGCAATTCGAGACGCCGTGCTGAGCCCAGCGCGTTCGTGAAGCGGATCGTCGCGGCGCTCTTGGCCGCTCTCCTGCTCGGTGCGGCATCGCCCGAGCAGCTCGACTCGCAGATCGTGCTGCAGCGTTACGAACTGGAGTTAGGCGATCTGGTCGCGCCCAAAACGATGATCTTCGACTACAGCGTCTCGCAACTCGGAACCACGGACATCGAGCAGCGTCATGTGATCTATCGCAGCGGCTTACGCGTGCGCGACGAGACGCTCACCGTCGACGGCATCGCGCTCAAGCCCAAGATCGTCACGTTTGGTAGCCGCGAGGACCGTTATGCGCTCGCGCATCTGGCGCCGCGCGTTGCGTCGTACGCCATGCTTTTTACCAAGACGGTTCGCGATGGTTCGCACCTCGACTATGTCTACGACGCGTCACCGATCGCGACGGCTTCGCCCGCGTTTTCGATCACGCGTTTGATCGTTGACGGCATCTCGTTTCTTCCGCGTGAAATCGATTTCCGTACCGCCGGCGCAACGGCGCACGGCAACGGGAAGCTAATCTATGGCAAGGCTGACAAGTACTGGGTTCCGCAGATCGCCAGCGTCGATGCGTTGGTCGACGGCAAGCCGGCGCGCGAGCGCATCGTGTGGAGCGGCTACCGCTTCCCGCGCATGCTTCCCGCTTCCACGTTCGTCCCGCCGCGGCCGCTGCCGCACGCAACGCTGCCGCCCATTTGAGGCGTGGCCTCGTGAGGCGCAGCCTCGCGTTCATCGCTCCTTTCGCGCTCTATGCCGCGAGCGCATATCACGTTGTGATGTATTGGGATGTGGGCGAGATGGATACCGTGCCCTACATTTTGGGCATCGCGCATCCGCCGGGATTCCCGCTCTACACGCTCGTCGCTTGGGTCTTCACGCACCTGTTTGCTTTTGGTAGCGTCGCGTGGCGCATGAGCATGCTCAGTGCGCTCGCGATGGCCGGCGCGGCCTGGCTGGTATCGCGTATCGTCGCCGAGCTGGCAGACGATGAGTGGGCCGCGCTCGCGGCGGCACTGCTGTTCGCCGCCGGCGGCGTCGTCTGGGCGCACGCCACGCGCGCTGAAGTTCACGCATTCGTCGCGCTTGCGTTTGCCGCGCTGGCCTATTTCTTGTTGCGCTGGTATCGCAACGGCGCGGCGCGCGATTTCTATGCGACCATGGCCGTCTTGGGTTTGGGCGTGGCGATTCATCCCGCCGTTGCGCTCGCGCTGCTGGGCATCATCGCGGCCGTCGTCGTGCGTGCCGACGAAGCCGATCCGCGCGTGCTGCTGCGCGGTGGCGCGCTGGCGTGCGCGTGCGGGCTCGTCTGGTTCGCGTATCTTCCGCTGCGCAGCGCTTGGGTGGACACGCATCACCTCGATCCGGCAGCCGCCTACGGCGTGGGCTCGGGGGCTTTTTGGAATTACGACGATCCGTCGACCGCCGCCGGCTTCGCGGCGTTGGTTTCCGGGCGTGACGTCGGCGTGGGATTCGATCGCTTCGGTTGGACGAACGATGCGTTCATCGAAGGTGTGGCGCTGTTCGTGCGTGTGGCGACAACCGAGTTCACGGCGCCGGGTTTCGCCTTAGGGCTGTTCGGCGTAGCGCTACTCTTTCGCCGGCGCGCGGCGCTGGGAACGATTGCCTGTGCGACGCTGCTGCCGTCCGCGATCTTCGGATGCGGGTTCGGCGCTGAGTCCGACGTCGATCGCTATTTTCTTCCCGCGTTCATCCTGCTGGCCGCCGGCGCTGGTGTAGCGTGCGCGCGTGCGCGCCGGCTGCGTTTGCCGCTGCTCGCGGCTGTAGCGGTGATGATCGCCGTGCTGATCGTCACGCAGCGCGGCTTTTTCGATCAGCCGAGCGACGATCGTGCGGTTGTTGAGGTGGATGAGATATTGCGCGCGACACCACCCGATGCGATCGTCGTCGCGACGTGGGTGATGGCGCCGCCGTTGGCCTATGACGACTACGTACGGCATCTGACGGCGGATCGCGTGATCCTTCCGGCATGGTACGGCGACACCGAGGACCGGCTTGCCGATTGGATGCGCACGCGTCCGGTGTTCGTCGCCGGGACGCCGGAAGGAAGCGTTCCGGGATTTCACCTCGAACGGATGCCGACCAAGACCGTTCTCTATCGCGTCGTACGGGATCGCTAATGTCGCACAAGATCAAGCCTTCGATCGTGGCCGGACTTCTCGCGCTCGTCGCGATTGCGCTGGTCGCGCACGGTCGCTCGTCGCCCTACAATAACGACGTTCTCCTTGCGCAGGCGTTGCTCCACGGGCATACGTGGATCACCTGGCCGGGCGGCTACATCGATGCGCTGCCGTATCACGGGCAATATTACATCATCGAAGGCCCGATGCCGGCGGTACTGCTCTTGCCGCTGGTCGCGATCTTCGGTACGTTCAATCAAACCTGGCTTGCGATCGTGCTGGGTGCGATTGCGGTTGGTGCCGCCTTCGAACTGGGCGAGCGTTGGGGTGTGAACCGTTCGGCAAACGCATGGGTGTGCGCATTTCTACTCGCGGGAACGGACCTGCTTTGGTGCGCGATGCTCGGCGACGTCTGGTTTCTGGCCCATGTATGCGCCGTCTGCTTTACGATGCTCGCGCTGGTCGAACTGGCCGGCGCGCGACGGGGATGGCTCGTCGCACTCTACGCAAGTTGCGCGCTGTTCGCGCGGTTCGACTTAGTGCTCGCGCTGCCGGTGTACGCGTATGTGCTCTGGCCCGAAAAGCCGCGGCTACGCTCATTTGCGCAACGTGCTCGTCCCCGTCGCGCTGGTATGGGTTGCCTACAATCTTGCGCGCTGGGGCACGTGGTACGACATCGGCTATACGGCGTGGTATCACCAGGATCAAGCCGGCATGCCGTTTGGCTCGCCCTTCAAGCTGATCTATTTTCCATACGAGCTGTGGTCGTTCTTCGTGCAGTGGCCGCAGCGTATACCGGCGTTTCCGTATCTCGTGCCGACAATTAGCGGCGTGGCGCTCACATGGACCTCGCCCGCGCTGATCCTGGCGTTCTTCGCGCGCCGCCCGTTGCGATGGGTCGCGGCGCTATGGGTCGCGGCGCTGCTGTGCGGCCGGTCCAAATTTTATCTATTACGTCAACGGGTTCGCGCAGTTCGGCATGCGTCACGCGCTGGATTTCGAGCCGTTTCTCGTGGCATTGATGCTGCTCGCGGTCAAAGAAAAAATGCCGCGATGGGGCATGGCGCTGATCACGTACTCCATCGCGGTGGGATTGTGGGGATGCTGGTATTGGAATGTGTTCGTGCGAACGTCGTAACGACGCGCGCTAGCCGCGAACGGTCATCGGCAAACCGCCGATCGTCGGACGCTTGCCGGTGCCCATCGGTTCGGGCGGCTGCGGCGCATTGCCGGGAAGGTAGCGGTACGCGAGCGTCCACGCCAAATAGTCGTTGTACGTTTCGCAGTCGTTCTGAATCGTAAAGCAGCGCACGATCCAGATCGGGATCGAAATGAAGAGGCCGACGCCGGTAAAGAAAGCCAGCGTCATCCACACGCCGCGCTTCCACTCGCCGAAATAGTAGCCGTCGCCGCCGAAGATGCCCAGAAAGACCGCGAGCATCAGCGCGACGATCGGATCCTTGGCATAGCGTTGATATTCGTAGGCGTACACGCCTTGCGATTCGGGGCGAACGTAGGAGAGCAGCATCTGGGCGTACGGCGTCATGGCTTGGTTCCTCCATTCTGCTCTACGGTGCAGGCCAGTCCCGTGTTTCAGGTCAGTGCGGCATAGGCTCCCGCGAGCGCCTCGGGCTGGTGGACCGGCGCGGCGCAGACCGTGCCCACGCAGACGAATGCGGCGGCCGGCCCTTGCGGGTCGTCGCTCGCAATCGCCCCGAACGGCGTGGGCAAGCGCCGGGCGGCCGTTCGCAGTTCCGACGTTGCTGCGGGCGGCCCGGCGACACGTATGCTGGTCTCGGGTGCAAGATACCGGGCGAGCGCCCGTGCGTACGTGGCCGCGAAGGAGCGCGCCCGTTCGAAGGTCTTGGCGTAGAGCACCAGTGTGCGTTCGGCGATGTCGCGGTAGCGGGCGTCATGCGTGAGGGTGGCCAGGCGCAGGAGGCTCTCGGCCATCAGGCCGTTGTCGGGTAGGGGGCGATCGGTTCGGTCCAGCCGGCCGATGGCTTCGCCGGCGAGGCGGTCGTAGAAGCCGCCGTCGGGCGCCCCAAAGGCCGCGATCACCGCATCGGCGTGCGCGACGGCCCGATCGAGGAATCGCGAATGTCCCGAGGCTTCGTAGGCATCGAGCAGCGCCCGCAGGTAGGCCGCCTGATCGCCGAGGAGGCCGCCGACGCGCGGCGCCTGCCCCGGTGCGAGCACGTGGAGCAGCAGCCCATCGGGATCGCGCAAGCGCTCGTGCAACGTGTCGAGCGCCTGTTCGGCATCGTCGATCAGCGACGAATCGCCGAGCGCAAGGCCGCACCACGCGAACGCGCCCGCCAGCGCTGCGCTCCAATTCGAGTACGAGCGCCGATCGACGAACGGCGGCGCCTTGCCGGCGCGGCCGGCCGCATCGAGCGCATAATACGCTTCGTCGGCGTCTTGGCTCCCCGCGAACAGTCCGGTCTGCGCGTCGCGCAACACGGTTCGCACGTAGCCGATCGTGCGCGCGAGATCGTCGCGCCAATTCGGCGACGGCGCCCACAATTCGAGTTGCGCGAGCACGCGCAGCAAGCCCGCATGATCCTCGGCCATCTTTTCGAAATGCGGAATCGACCAGTCGCGCGTGGTCGAATAGCGGAAGAAGCCGCCCTCGACGCGATCGTACATGCCGCCCCCGCTCATCGCGCGCATCGTCTGCGCGACTGCATCGTAGAGTCGCCGGATTGTTCGTGCTGCGCCACCGCGCGAGCAAATATTCGTGCAGCTCCGGCTGCGGAAATTTCGGTGAGTCGCCGAATCCGCCGTATTCGGCGTCGTAGTCGTCCATGACGTCGGCGGTAAAGGCGTCGAGCAGGGCGGCCTGCAGATCTTCGGGCGGCGCGAGCGTGTAGGTTTGCTGCGCCTCCCGCAATTCGCTCGAACGCTGTGAAATCTCGGCCTTTTTTTCGATGTAGAACGACGCGATTTCGGCGAGCGCGCGTTGCATTGCGGCGGCCGGAAGATACGTTGCGCCGGTGAGAATCGATCCGTCGGGCGTCAGAAATGCGGTGGTCGGCCAACCGCCCATGTTGTAGCGCGCGTTGATGTCGGGACGCTCGTCATTGTCCACCCGGACCGGGATGAAGTGCTCGTTGATCGCAGCGGCCACGTCGGGCACGGCATACGTCGTCTGATCCATGACGTGACACCAGTGGCACCACACCGCGGAAATCGAGAGCAGAATCGGCTTATCCTCGGCAGCCGCGCGCGCGAACGCAGCCGAGCCCCAGGGTTCCCAGGCAATGTCACTCATCGTCGTCATGGGCTCCACGCAGATACGAAGTTACATAAAACACGGCAAATAATACGAAGGCAGCCCAGAGCAAAAGCGTTGCGCCGCCGCCGGGAAACCAGCGTGCCAGCGCGCCGAATGCCGCGGCGAATCCCAGCGCGGTTAGGGCATAGCGGCGGTGCGCGATGGCGGTCATCCCGTAGATGCCGGCATCATAGAATCCACCCGGACCACGGCTGCGCAGGTAGGCACCGCCCGCGAGGAGCAACGCCGCGATAACACCGATGATTTCTGCGTTCACGCAGGGGTCATTCGAGGACCTAGGGTTTTGCGCATGCGTGCGAAGGGAATGACAAAGACAGATGAACGACCGGGATCATCGCGTGAAGATCGATCCGCGCGGTCGCCGGGCGGCCACGCTCGGGCTGATCTCGATCGTCGTCGCCGCGGCGGCCATAGCTTTCATCGTGCGCTTGGCTGCGCATCACTGACCGCTGCACACCGTTAGGAGGTTCTCGTGGGCTCAATCTTGTGGGGAATCATCGTCATCCTCTTCATCTTCTGGCTGCTGGGATTTGCGTTCCATATCGCCGGAGGGTTGATTCATATTCTGCTCGTCATCGCGATCGTTCTGGTGATCGTCAACCTGTTCACGGGGCGACGAGCGGTCTAGAGCGAACGATTCGCTCGTATGCCGCGATCGCTGAGCGAATACAACCGTAAACGCGACTTTACCGCCACGCCCGAACCCAGCGGCAAACCGGCGCGTGGCGGGAAGCGCCTTCGATTCGTCGTGCAAAAACATCGCGCGACGCGCCTGCACTACGATTTTCGGCTGGAAGCCGGCGGCGCGATGCCGTCGTGGGCCGTTCCCAAAGGCCCGACGCTGGTGCCGGGCGAGCGGCGCCTGGCTATGCACGTCGAGGATCACCCGCTCTCGTATCGCACCTTCGAAGGCGTCATTCCCAAAGGCCAATACGGCGCAGGCGAAGTGATCGTGTGGGACGAGGGCTGGTACGAGCTGGCCGAAGGCACCGACGCCGTACACGAAATTGAGTCCGGCAAGATCAAGTTCATCATGCACGGCAAGAAATTGCACGGCATGTTCACGCTGGTGCGTATCAAGGCCAAGGAAGGCGAGCACGGCGATCCGTGGTTGCTGATCAAAGATCACGACGGAAACGATCCGACGGAATACGATATCGACGACTTTCCCGAATCGGTCAAGAGCGGCAAGACGATCCAGGATATCGCCGGCGAGCGTGATCCCAAGACGTGGCAATCCCGGCCGAAAGATCCGCCTGCGAAGACGCGCCGCGCGTTCGCGTGCGAAGGCGCAGCCGCTGCCGCATATAAAAGGGGTTGAACTCGCGACGCTGATCGACGAGCCGTTCGATAACGACGACTGGCTGTTCGAGATCAAGTGGGACGGCTATCGCGCGATCTGTACGATCGACGCGAAAGGAAAGCTCACGCTCGTATCGCGCAACGGACTCGACCTGCTCAAGCAATTCCCCGATCTGGACGGATTGGCCGACGCCTTCGAAAGCGTGCCGATCGTCGTCGACGGCGAGATCGTCAGCCTCGATTCCAAGGGCCGGTCGGACTTTCAACGCCTGCAAGAATACGCGCAGCACGGATATTCGCTGACCTATGTAGCGTTCGACGTGCTGTACGCCGACGGCCGCGATCAGCGTAAAGTGCCGCTCGAAGAACGCAAAGCGTTGCTCGAACGCCTGATCCGCGGCGACGAGCTGGTGATGTACTCCAAACACGTCGTCGGCAAGGGCAAAAAGCTCTTCGAGCAGGCCAAACGCAATCATTTGGAAGGCATCATCGGGAAACGGCGCTCGTCGCTGTATCAAGAGCGCCGCTCGCGCGACTGGGTCAAGATCAAGGCGCAGCTCGAGCAAGAGTTCGTCGTCGGCGGATGGACCGATCCGCGCGGCAGCCGCAAGGGTTTCGGTTCGCTGCTGCTCGGCGCGTACGACGGCAAGGACTTGCGTTTCGTCGGCGCGGTCGGTACGGGATTTTCGGTCAAGCGCATCGAGGAGATCATGAAGCAGCTCAAGCCGCTCGCGCGCGAACGTTCGCCATTTTCCAACGACGTCGTGGCGAACGCGCCGGTTCATTACGTCAAACCGCAACTCGTGGCCGAAGTGCGCTTCGCCGAATGGACGCGCGATCTCGTGCTGCGTCAGCCCGCGTTTCTCGGCCTGCGCGTCGACAAGGCGGCCAAAGACGTCAAGATCGAAGTGCCGCAACACCGGAAACGCGCCTGATGGCCGCCGAGCGAACGCCGGTCACGGTCGGCAAACGCACGCTCTCGTTGTCGAATCTCGACAAGGTGCTCTTTCCGCGCGACGGCTACACCAAGGGCGATTTGATCGCGTATTATCGCGGGGTTGCGCCGTTGGCTGCTCCCGCATCTGCAGGAGCGGCCGCTCACGCTGCAGCGTTATCCCGATGGGATCGACGGTTTTTCGTTCTTCGAAAAGCATCTTCCCAAAGGTCTGCCGGATTGGGCCGCGCGCGCGTCGCTCACCAGTCCCGGCAGTTCGCGCGCCAAGACGACGTACGTTGTCTGCAACGACGAAGCGACGCTGGTGTACGTGGCGAATCTCGCGAGCATCGTGCTGCACGTGTGGACGTCGCAGGTTGAGACGATCGAGGAGCCCGATTACGTCTTCTTCGATTTAGATCCCGGTGAGACGTGCACGATCAAAACGCTGGCCGCCGTAGCGCTGGAAGTGCGCGATCTGCTTGCGTCGGTCGGCTTGAACGCGCTGGTGAAGACGTCCGGCGGTATGGGTCTGCATGTCGTGGTGCCGCTCGCGGCCGGCTATTCGTACGACGCGGCCAAGATGTTCGCCGAGATCGTCGCGCAGCGGCTCGCGCACGATAATCCGAAAGCGATCACGCTCGAACGCTCGCTAGCCAAGCGCGACACCAGCGCCGTGTACTTCGATTTTCAACAAGTCGGCCGCGGCAAGACGATTGTAAGCGCCTACTCCGTGCGTGCCCGCGACGGAGCGCCCGTCTCCACGCCGCTGGATTGGACCGAGGTCGAAGCGTTCGCCCGCAAGCGCTCGGGCGTGCCGGCCGACGTGTTTACCGCCTTCAACCTACGCACCACGCCCAAGCGCCTGGAACGAGACGGCGACCTCTGGTCCGGCAAGGCCTGGAAAAAGCAACGCCTCGAACCCGCCGTCACCAAAGCCCAAAAACTCTGGAAGTAACCCATCTATCACCCTGAGCTTTGTCCCTGTCACCCTGAGCTTGTCGAAGGGGGGCGATATTTTGTGCGTGTGCCACGTGCGGTGGCACTATATGGCGGGGTGCGTGCGGTACTTGCCGTTCTCGGGTAAACTTATATCGCTATGGCGCATTCGATTTGGTCCGGAGCAATCAACTTTGGCCTGGTGACGATCCCGGTCAAACTCTTCACCGCGGTTCGCACCGACGAGCTTTCGTTCAACATGCTGCACGCCAAAGACGAAGGGCGCATCAAGTACGAACGCGTCTGCTCGGTCGACGGCAAGCCCGTCCCGTGGGACGAGATCGTCAAGGGCTACGAATACGAGAAGGGCGAGTACGTCACCTGACCGACGAAGACTTCAAAAAGGTCAATCCCGAGGCGACGCAGTCGGTCGACATCCTCGAATTCGTCGATCTCGACACGATCAACCCGATGTTCTTCGACAAGCCGTACTATCTCGAACCGAGCAAACAAGGCAAGCACGCCTACGCGCTGCTGCGCGCTGCGCTGGACGAATCGAACAAGGTCGCGATCGCGCGCGTCGTGGTTCGCACCAAGGAATACATCGCCGCCGTCAAACCGATCGGCGATGCGCTGGTGCTCGAACTGATGCACTGGGCGAATGAGATCGTCGACAGTTCGACGCTCGAACTACCCGAGAACGAAAAGCTTCCCGAAGCCGAAATGAAGATGGCGCGCATGCTGATCGACACGATGAGCGTCGAGAGCGTTCGAACCAGAGAAGTTCACCAACCGCTATCACGACGAACTGCTCGCGATGATCGAAGCCCGCGCGCAAGGCAAAGAACTTCCCAAAGCCAAGAAGGCCGCGCCGCGCTCCAAAGTCGTCAACCTCATGGACGTCCTTGCGCAATCGCTGGAAGAAAGCAAAAACCGCCGCAACGCCTCCGGCGACAAAGCCTCTTCCGAAAAGAAAACACCGGCGCGCCGCAAAAAATCCGCCGCCTAATCCCCTCCTGTCACCACGCCCTACAACGCTTCGGCCTCTTCGTGTACGGGCACGGTCACTTCGCTCGCCCGTGCGCCGACCGACGGCGCCATGATGCTGTTGCGGATGCCCAGAATCAGCGCGACCACCGCCATCACGAGAGACTCCGCGCCGGCATAGCCCGGCCCGTAGCGCGCGAGCATACCGGTCGACACCGGCGGCGCGAGGATTCCGGAAAGCGAGTCGAGCGACGAACCGACCCCGAGCACGGTGCCCTGCTCGCGATCGGTCGCAGCGTTGGAGATCATTGCGGTCAACCCGTTGTTGGCAAAGGCCATGCCGGTCGCGAAAAAGACCATGACCAGCGTGAGCACGGCGACGTTGTGCGTGAAGGGCACGGCAACGAACGCGAGCACCAGCAGCGCAAGCCCGAGCGTCGACATCAGCCGATCGCCCAAACGGCTGGACGTCTTCCCGACGCCGAATCCGTTGATCGCGAGATTGATCACCGCAAAAATCGAGAAGTAGATCGTGGTGTCGCTCACACCGAAGTGCAACTGCCCCGCGAGATACAACGCGATGACGGCGAACCAGCCGTACATCGCAAGCGAGAGCGCGAGCTTCTGCAGTAACAGTGCGCGATAGCGCGGATTGACGAACGTGCCCGCAATCTCGCTCAGGCCGACGTGTGGTTCATCGTCGGCTTTCTTCGCGCGCGACTCGGGGAGGAAGAACATCGTGAGGAGCAGGGTGAGGAATTGCAGTGCGGACGCTGCGAGAAACGGTGCGGCAAAGCCGAACTTGCCGAAGAGCAACCCGGCGGCAGCGGGTCCGAACACCATGCCCGCGGCGAACGTCGCGCCGATGTAACCGAACGCACGCGAGCGTTCCTTCGGCTCGACGAGGTCCGCAACGTACGCTTGGGTTATGCCGATGTTTCCGCCGGAGACACCTTCGATGATGCGCGCGATGAACACCCACGTGATCGTCGGTGCGAATGCCAGCATCGCCCACCCGATCGTCGCGCCGATTTGGCTGATGATCAGCACGCGCTTACGTCCGATGCGATCCGAGACGTTACCCCAGATCGGGCCCGAAACGAGTTGGCAGAGCGAAAACGTCGAGAGCAGGATGCCGACGAAGACCGCGCTCATCCCGAAGTGCGTCACGAAATACGGCATGATCGGCAGCAGCATGCTAAAGCCGACGATGTCGATGAACGTGATGCCCAGGATCGGGAGAAGCTTACGAATCACAGCGGGGATTCGACAGGCAGAATGATGGGAGCAAGGCGTTCCCCTTTGCGCAATACATCGAGTTTGTACGGGCGGCGCAGGTCGATCGACGTCAACTGCTTGTGGAGCGCGTCCACCCCGTAGATTCGTTCCGCTTCGATTGCAAGCAGCACGTCACCCGCGCGCAATCGCGCGGTATCAGCCGGACTGCCCGGTTCGACGGAATCGACCAGCACCGCTCGCGGATTGCTCAATGCAAAGCGCCTCGCCGCCGCGGGCGACAGCGTGATGTCTTGCCCCGCGATGCCGAAATATCCACGACGCACTTTTCCGTCGCGCATCAGCAAACCGGCGATGTATTTAGCCGTATCACTAGCGATCGCGAAGCACAGGCCTTGCCCGGGCAACACAGCAGTGTTCACACCTATGACGTCGCCTGCGGCCGTGACCAGCGGGCCGCCGGAGTTCCCCGGATTGAGCGCAGCATCGGTTTGAATGATGTTGTCCATCAACCGCCCCGACTGCGATCGCAGCGTGCGCCCGAGCGCGCTGACGACGCCGGCGGTAACCGTGTAGGCGAGCCCGTAGGGGTTGCCTACAGCGATCACGAGTTGCCCGGGCCGTAGCGCGGACGAGTTCCCGAAGCCGGCGAACGCAAGATCGGGCGCATCGACCCGAAGCACCGCGAGGTCGCTGTGAGGATCGTCGCCGATCAGCTCCGCCGCCAACTCGCGCCCGTCGAGCAAAGCAACCGAAATTCGGCGCGCGTCATGCACGACGTGGCTGTTGGTCAGGACGAACCCGTCGGGCGTGAACACGAACCCCGATCCGTTCCCGCCCCCGCGCTCCCCACGCACCTCGATCGCGACAACCGCCGGACTCACCCGCTCCGCCGCCCCCGCCACCGCCGCCGAATACGGATCCAGCTCCCCTCCACTGTCACCCTGAGGAGCGACCCGAAGGGTCGCGTCTCGAAGGGCACCGTCAGCACCGTCACCCTGAGCCTGTCGAAGGGTACTGTCACCCTGAGCCTGTCGAAGGGTACTGTCACCCTGAGCCTGTCGAAGGGCGGCATCGAAAATCATCTCGAGCATGGTCATACGTGCCTAGGATGACCCCGAGGACTCTACCCCGGTTTCACGAATGGTCGTCGGTCGCATAGGGTGAACCGATGCGCGGCCGCCCGCAGGGGCGGCGGAACAAGCTCAGGTGGCGGAATTGGTAGACGCGCTGGTTTCAGGTATCAGTGGTGGCAACATCGTGGGGGTTCGAGTCCCTTCCTGAGCACCAAGGATTCATCGTAATAGCAAGGCTCCAACGATAGCCGACGCGGCTCGCGTCCCGACGGGTTCTTTGCGTCGGTCGACGAAGGGGCCTCACGACGCAGCAAAGCGGGTTGATCGACGCGTTAGCGTTCGCGTGGCGTTCGCTTCCGCAGGTGCTGCTGCGGAATTGGCTGCTGCTCTCGACGCTCGTACTTGCGAACGGCCTTCTCAGGATCACATTGTCGATCCCGCGCTTCGAGCGCACTATTGTGTCGCTCGTCCTGGGCTACGTCGTAGCTTCGAGCATCTTTTGCGTGTGCGCGCGTTTGTTCCGTGAGTCGCTGCCTCCGCCGTCGCGCCTGGCGATCGGCATGGCCGTTAGCCTGGTGCTTCCTGCTTTCTTACTCGGACTGCTCTTACGAGTCGGTCATGGTCTGCAGGCGCCCTCATTCGTTTTCGTCGCGTGGCGCGTCGGCCTACTCGCCGGCTATTGGGCGTTGCTCAAACTCAGTGCGGCCCCTGCAATGTTCTTGCTCGGGAATACCTGGGAGCAACCCGTCGACGCGCTCGCTGCGTCGTGGGGATTTGTCGCCGGCTTCATGTGGTGGAAGTTTCTCGGGATCGTCGTCGTAGCCACCGTCGTCCTGATCGCGGCGGTCGCCCCTATGCGATTCGCTATCGTACACTTGCACCTCGGCATCGCCAGTTGGCTGCTCGGTGGTCTGATAGAAGTCGCTTGGTCAAGCTTCCTGGCACTGGCGATACTTCGACTCGCGAGCGGCGCAGCGCACCTACATGCGCGATACGCGAGCGCATGAGGACCTTTCTTTCGATCGGGCTGGTAGGGATGCGGCTATAGGTTAGTCGCGGACGATTTGCCAGCCGTGCGACCGCACGAGCTTGAGCGTGTCGCGATCGACATCGGTTATGTATTCCTCGGTCGTGGCCAGTACTGGAGATGAGCACCATGCCGTCGTGTGCACGGTAGCCCGCAGCGTCACCACGGTCGGCGCAAAGAAAACCATATGGGTCTTGGCTTGAAAGTCAAACGTAACTTGTTGTCCAACATTGACGTCACGCGTCCGGTAGTCTACCCATTTTCCAGCTAGCTTTCCCCGTGTTGAGACCGTCGCGCAATTGTCGGTTTTGTTCTCGAAGTGGACCCAATCGACAGAAGTCGAAGATGAACCGCGAGCCGGTAGAAGTACGAGTCCAAGGACAACGGCCATGAGAAGAAGCGGCTTGAGCATGCGAGGCCTTCCTTTCTTAGGTGGCCAGCGACTGAGCGGTTGCCCGCTTTTCACGCAATTAACGCGCGAATGTGGATATCCTGGTTCAAAGACGCAGTTTGTCGCAAGCAATCGGACGGCGGAGATCGTTCACGTTTCCAAAATCCCCGAGGCGAAGCCGTGCAACAGCGCGGCTACAGCAAGTCCAGCGCGCCCTGCGCAACCAGGGCAAGAGAAGCTGGAGAAACGCCGGCTTTCCCTAGCGCTTCCATGCCACGCAGTGCCGCGAGCAGCGTAACCGCGATCGTTCGAGCGTCACGATCTTGGTCGATCTCGCCGGCGCGCTGGGCCTGGCGAACGCATTGCAAAATTTCGCGTTCCAACGCCGCAAACGTGGTTTCAATGATCGTATCGACTTCGGGAAAGCGACCGGCGAGTTCTGCGGTCGCCTTTGCCAACATGCACCCGCGACGAGAGCCGGCGGCGCCTTTAGCCGCCGCCCGGACGTATTTTCGTAAGCGCACGATCGCGCCTTCGTCGCTTCCTCTCAAGCGTTCTTGAATATTTTGGACTGCCCAGTCACAGTAATCCGCGAAGGCCAATCGATACATCTCTTGCTTGTTGCCAAACGCGCCGTATAGGCTTCCCTTGCCTAAACCGGTCGAATTCATGATGTCATCAAGCGACGTTGCCGAGTATCCGTTATCCCAGAATAGAGATTGGAGTGCTTCCAACGTTTCAGTCTGATCGAAATTAGCAGGGCGTCCCATACACGTTATCTTAGCAGAGCTAGACCAGTCGGTCCATATCATTGTTGACTGATCGGTCCATATCTGCTACTATCCGGACATGAAAATACAGCTTGGCTCGGTCTGGCATTTCAGTCTTGCCGTCGAAAACCCGGAGAACAGCGCGCAGTTTTGGACCAAGAACTTCGAACTGCAGGAAATGTTCCGCTCGGATGAGGTCGTCGCGCTGACGAACGACGCGATGATCATCGGGTTCTTCAAAGGCACACCACATCCGGACACGATCGACCACTTGTCGTTTCGCCTCGACAGCATGCACGCGCTGCGCGAAGCGCTCGAAACGTTGAAAGAACAACGGCGTAGAAGCTGGAAGATCCGGGCGACGAGATCGGCCCCACATCGCCGGGTTCGCCGCATAGGGGCCTGTGGTTTCACGATCCCGACGGGTATCGCTGGGAGCTCTCGGTCGAAAACGATGCAAGAAAAAATCGATAACGTGAACAGGCTGATTGGAAAGACCGCCGTGATCACCGGCGGCGCGACCGGCATCGGGCGCGCGGCAGCAAAGCGCTTCATCGACGAGGGTGCTTTCGTCTTCATCTTCGGCCGCCGGCAGGAAGCGCTCGACGCAGCCGTGGCCGAACTCGGGCCCAAAGCGCGCGCGGTGAAAGGCTCAGTCTGCGATCTGGCCGACCTCGACCGGCTCTACGCGGCAGTGAAGGCCGAGCGCGGAACCCTCGACATCGTGTTCGCCAATGCCGGGGCCGGCAGTCAGCTTCCGCTCGGCAAGATCACTGCGGAGCACATTGACGAAACCTTCGACACCAATGTGAAAGGCTCGATCTTCACGGTTCAAAAAGCGCTGCCGCTGATGGGTCAAGGCGGTTCGATCATCCTAACCGGCTCGAGCGCCGGCACCACGGGCGCGCCGGGAATGAGCGCCTACAGCGCGAGCAAGGCCGCAGTGCGCAATCTCGCGCGGACCTGGGCGCAGGACCTCAAGGGCACCGGCATTCGGGTGAACGTGCTGTCGCCCGGAGCGACGGCGACCGAGCTCGCGAAGGAAGCGCTGGGCGAGGAAGGCCAGAAGGTCTACGCGTCGATGACGCCGCTCCAGCGCATGGCCGATCCGTCGGAGATCGCGGCAGCGGCCGCCTTTCTCGCGTCGTCGGACAGCAGCTTCATGACCGCCAGTGAAGTCGCCGTCGACGGCGGCCTAGCGCAACTCTGACGCGCTACGTATCGGGGGCTTTTCCTTTCGGCGACGAACGCCGTCGGGCATGAAGGCTCTCTGTCGTTTCGTTGGCGTTCTCGCCATCGCGGCTATATTCGTAGTTCCGGCGCCGGCCCGTTCGGCGGAGATGCGCACCGATTCCGCGCAGTGTGCGCGTGATGCCGACAACTTTGCTCGACTGACCGCCGACATCGCACAAGTGGGCCGTCGCATCGAATCGACCGGCTCGGAACTCGCAGTCCACATGCGAGGTCAGGCTGCAACGGCGGTTATCTCGTCCTTGCAGCGCACGAGCGATAACATGCGGGCCGCGCTCGAGGAGCTCAACGGCGCGCTCGATTCGGTTCACGCGTCGTGTCAGCAGTACAACGGATCGCATGAGCAGGTACTTCGTGCGATGAACATGGGGATGCTCAGAAGCGCAAAGCAGCAATGGGATTTTGGCGCGATCGAAGCCGGCTATTCACAAATGCGCTCGGATCAAGCAACGCTCGCCGCTTTGGGCGACGAGGTGCGGGCAGCGCGAGGTGATTTCGGCGTCCGTCGCGATCGCGCGGTGATGCGGCTCGGTGAGGCGCTGCATTCGCTGGCGCAACTCAATCAGGCGCTTGGCGCCGCCGCTCAAGCGATGCACGACAACGAGAAATGTGTTTCCGGTATGTTCTCGGATGGCGCAAAGTGTAAGTCATAACCGCGGACAGGCTTCGCGATCGAGCCGGTCAGCATTCGCACCCTCGTTCGCCACGTCGCAAAAGCGACATCAATGCCACCCGCATGCCCGCGTCGTTGGATACGATGCATGGATGAGACCCAATGCTTCGGACGCGCGCATCGCGGAGGTGACGCTGCTCAGGTGGATCGTTTACGTTTGCGGCGCGCTTTCGCCGCTGACTGATCGAGCGTGCCGGCGCGCGCGCCTGCCATCATCTGGATCAGGCGCGTCAATAAGTCGACGCGGGCCTCGATGCGCGCAAGGCGCCCGCTCGCGCCGGCCGCTGGCGGAAGATCGGCGAGCAGGCTGATGCCGGCGACCTGCCCGGCCGCTTTTGACGCCGATCCGGATTCTTTGCGCGACCGCCCGTAGGCCAGATACCACGGATCAACGCCGAGCCGCTCGCAGAGCTTGAGCGCTCGATCCAGATCGAAGCTCTTGGTATCGCCGCGCCGAATCTTGCGAACCGCGCCTTCAGTCACGCCCATGACGACCGCCACTTCAGCGTCGGACATGCTGGAGGTCAGGCGATTGAACCGCTCGGTGAGTGTTTCTTCCACCCCCGCAGTGTACGAACCACGGTCCGTACCAGGGTATTGATTTTAGTGCGGACTACGGTACAATAGAAAAAGAGCCGGATTTCCTTCGCGGCCTCCACCCGGGACGCTCGGGCAACCGCGCGTTAACGTCCGCGGGGAAATTCGCTGCCGCCACGTTATCGTGGCGGCAGCGAACTTTTTTGCGCTTAGTACTCGAGGTAGAACTGCACGTTGGGCAGCGACGCGGGATAATTCGGCCCGATTTCGACCCAGATCACTTCGTGCGAGTACAGCGGAACCGACGTGGGATTGGTTCCGTAGAATGTGTAGTTGGTTGCCGCGACCGTGCCGTTGTTCGCGTCGCCGCGATACACTTGGCCTGAAGTAAAGACGCGTACGGGGCCCGTGAACGGACCGAAGTGGTTTGCGTCGGCGGTGATGCCCCAAATGTCGAGCACATTTTTGAGCGTGTACAACGAAGCCGTGACCGGCGCACCGGTCGGATCGGGGTCCTCCACGTGTACGATGCCGCTGCTGTCGTGCGTGTGAATGTGATAGAAGCACGAAGCGGTGTCGACGAATCCGCTCACCGCTGCCCCAGGATTCTCCATACCGATGGCCGTCGGCAGCGCGACTTGCGTGCCGTTGTCGTAAATTCCCAGGAACACGTGGACGTGATAATTATTGGACATCGTCGGATCGCAGGTGATGCCGTCGACCGGTGAACCCTGGCCGCCGCTGGACGTATCACCTTGGGCGGGCGTGAACATCCCCGTTTGCCCAGTCACGCTGCCGGCGTGTGTGACGATGGTTGCGGTCGACGCGCCGGGCGGCGGTGGCGTCGCCGTCGCCGTCGCAGCGGCTGTCGGAAGCGGACTTGTCGTGCCGCCACCGCCTCCGCCGCCGCACGCGACCAGGCCACCGATGAGAATCGCGCTAAGCGCGGAACGCAGAATCGTCGTCATAACTCCCGAATGGTAGCCGAGATCGGCGCTCTTGGCGAAGGCAAGCTGCCCAGCAAGGCCTGGGACTTACGGCCACTCGGCGCTTGCCCGGTTAGATGGATCGGCGCAAAACGAGGCCAACTAGGACGCATCGTGCGTACTGCGATTGTTACGATCGCCGCGGCGTTAGCGAGCTTCGGCTTGGTGTACCTGGTTTGCATTCACGCGGGCGTCAATTCGTCGCCAGCAATCCTTGCCGCTGCGCTCGCTGTCGGTGTGACACGCCGGACCGAACCGTTGAACGCTCGGTCGTTTGCGATGCGGATCGTGGCGTTGCCGCTGATCGCACTGTGCGCCGGCATCGTTGGCCTTACGTTTCGTACGCATTTCGCGATCGGTGCGGCGGCGTTTTGCGTGTGCCTCGCGCTCTCGGTATGGTTGCGGCGCTTTGGAGCGCAGGCGCGCCGGATCGGCCGCACGATCGCGCTGCCGTTCGTAATGATCCTCGCGGTGCCCATCGCCGTGAACGCGGGCTCGCGCGCGGCCGATGCGGCACTCGTGCTGCTCGCAGGCGTTCTCGCACTGCTGTGCGCGGCGGCGGCATCATGGTGCGCCGCGCGCGCCGGGTGGCTGCGCTTCGAAGAATCACCGCGTCCAGAGCGGGTGCAACGCAAAGGCTCGATCGACGCTAGCACGCGCATGGCGCTGCAGATGCTCGTCGCGCTCGCGACTTGCGTTTATCATAGGTGAGCTGGTGCTTCCGCAGCATTGGGCGTGGGTCGTGTTGACGGCGTTCATCGTGTGCAGCGGGGCCGCCGGTCGCGGAGACGCGATCTACAAAGGCATGCTGCGACTTGGCGGCGCGATCGGCGGGACGTTCGCCGCGGTGCTCGTTGCGCCGCTCGCGCTGATCGATTCGCACCTGACGACGGTTGCGATCTTCGCGGCGCTCTTCGCCGGCACGTGGCTGCGCGAGCGTAGCTACGCATATTGGGCCGCGTGTGCCACGATGATTTTCGCCCTGCTGCAGGGCTCGCACGGTGCGCCGTCGTTTGCGCTCTTCGCGTTGCGTGTTTTGGCCATTGCGATCGGCGCACTATGCGGTATCGCCGCGACGTGGTTCGTGCTGCCGATCCGAACCGAACGCGTGATTCGGCGCCGTATCGCCGACGTGCTCGCGTCGACCGACGCGCAGACGTTGCGGTGGAATCTGGCCGAATTACGACGCTCCGCGCCGCCGGTGGTTCTGCATCGCGCGTTCTTCGCGCGCGGGGCCGGCAGCGTTCATCCGGCAGCCTGGATCGACGCGACGCTGGAGATCGCGGCGGACGGCGAAGGGCTCGTCGCTGCGTCGGCGCATCCGTCGGCGGCCGTGCGGCGCGCGCTCGGCGGTGCGCGCAAGGCGATGGCGCAGCCGTCGGAACACGTTGCGATCGCGCTTGCGCATTTACGCGACGCGCTGGCAGGTGCGCGCGTACGCCCTGTGCCAATGGCGCAAGAACCAATGACGCGCACGATGACGATTCACGTTTCGGTAGCGATGACGATCGATGGCTACATCGACGATCGTTCGGCGCGTCGCTTGGTGCTTTCGAGCGATGAGGATCTGGCCGACATGCGGGCGGCACGCGCGCGATGCGAGGCCGTGCTCGTCGGCGCCGGAACCGTGCGAACCGACGATCCCTCGCTGCGAGCGCCCGAAGGGATGACCCCGCCGATACGCGTGACAGTGACGCGCTCGGGCAACCTCGATCCGCAAGCTCGCATGTTCGACGGGGGCGCACGCGCGATTGTCCTGACGACGGCGGAAGCCGCAGCATCGCTGCGCTCGGCGTTGGCCGAACGCGCCGAGGTGCACGCGTTGTCCGATCTGGACCCCGGCTCGATCGTGGCGTCGCTGCAGTCACTGGGTATCCGCTCGCTCTTCATCGAGGGCGGAACGCAGGTGCTCACCGCGTTTTTGGCTTCCGGCTCGTTCGACCGGCTGCGCTTGGCGGTGGCGCCGTTTTTCGCCGGCGACGGTGGCGGTGCGCGAATCGTCGATCCCGCGCGGTTTGCCGACGACGCCGGCCATCGTCTGGTCTTGCGCGGCGCGCGTGTGCTCGGCGACACCGCCGTGCTCGATTACGAGCGGCGACCGGTATGAGTCTGGACGGCGACGACCGCCGGTTTTTGTTCGATGCGATCGAACTCTCGCGCAGCGCGCCGTCGTCGAACGGCCGCCTATTCGGTCGGCTGCGTGATCGTCGGCGCGGACGATCGCGTGATTGCCACGGGATATAGCCGCGAGCGCGGCGCGCAGTGGCATGCCGAACAAGTCGCGATCGAAAAAGCGCGCGAAGCGGACGCGATCCTTGAAGGCGCAACTCTCTACACGTCGCTCGAACCGTGCAGCGTGCGTGGATCGGGACTACGCGCGTGCACGTGGCGGATCGTCGATGCGCATATTTCGCGTGTCGTCTTCGCGATGCGCGAGCCGTCCGTGTTCGTCGAGGGTCGCGGCGCCGAGGTCCTGGCCGAACATGGCGTGGACGTCGTCGAGATTCCGGATCTGGCGGAAGCGGTCGCGCTGATCAACGCGCATCTTGCCGTGCGCTAGCATCGCATGCTCGCACATCTGATCGTCAACGAGCATTCGCGGCGGGGGCGCGCGGAGGGGCCGTCCGTCCGGGAGGCGCTGCATGCCGCGCACATCGATATCGTCGAAGACGAGCGCGGTGTCGCAGAACATGCGGCGTGCATCGTGTGCGCCGGGGGCGACGGAACCGTGCTGCATGCCATCGGCGCGGCGGTGCAGGCGAAAGTTGCCGCTCGGCATCGTTCCGCTGGGCACGTTCAACGAACTCGCGCGCACGCTCGGCGTTCCGCTCGATATTGCCGGTGCGGTGCGAACGATCGCGGCCGGCAGTGCAGCGCACGATCGACGTGGGCAGCGTCAACGGCGTGTACTTTCTTCACGAGGCGAGCATCGGGCTTTCCAGCCGTATCGCGCGCCTTCAGACGCCGGAACTCAAACAGCGCTTCGGCGTTGCGGGCGTGATGTGGACCGTGCTGCAAGCGGCGCGTCACGGACGCCCGATCCACGCCGACGTTACCTACGACGGTGGAGCGAACGGATGCGCACCGTGCAACTGACCGTCGCCAACAGCGATCGTTTCGGCGGCGTCTTCAGCGTAGGCGACGCAGCCATCGACGACGGCTGGCTCGATCTCTACAGCGTCGACATCGCGGGCCCGCGCGAGTTCTTCTCGGTGGCGCGGGCCGCGTTCACGGGGGAGCGGCGTGACACGCCCGGTTTGCGGACGCTGCGCGCGCGGTCGTTCACCGTAACGACCCGCCACGCCCATCACATCACCGCCGACGGCGAAGCGGCGGGTACGACGCCGGCGCGTTTCGACGTGCTGCCGAAGGCACTGCGCGTGTTCGTGCCGCAGTAGCAGATCATGCGCTTCCGTACGCTCGGTCATTCCGGTTTGAAAGTCTCGGTCATCGGCCTAGGCTCGTGGCTCACCTTCGGGAACAGCGTCGACCGCGATACGACGCGTTTGTGCGTCACGCAGGCGTGGGAGCGCGGCGTCAACTTCATCGACACGGCCAACGTTTACGCCAAGGGCGCTGCCGAGGAGGTCCTCGGCCCGATCGTTCGCGAGTTACCGCGCGAGGCGCTGGTGCTCGCAACCAAGGTGTACTTTCCGATGGGGCCGACGGTCAACGAGCGCGGCCTTTCGCGCAAACATATCCGCGATCAGGTCGTATCATTCGCTGCGCCGGCTCGGCGTCGAATACATCGATCTCTACCAATGCCATCGCTACGATGAATCGACGCCGCTGGACGAGACGTGCGGCATGATGAACGATCTGGTCCGCGCGGGCACGATTCTCTATTGGGGCGTCTCGGAATGGAACGCGGATCAGATCGCGGCGGCCGTTACCCTTTGCCGCGCGCGCGGATGGGCGGTACCGATTAGCAATCAGCCGCAATACAGCGCGCTGTGGCGGCGAATCGAGGCTCGCGTGCTGCCCGTATGCGCAGAGTACGGCGTGGGGAACGTTGTGTGGTCGCCGCTCGCGATGGGAATTCTGAGCGGAAAATACACCGACGCGGCGCGACCGCCGGCCGGGACGCGCGCGGCCGGGCCGTTCCGCGAGATGATGGAAGACTATCTCACGCAGCCGGTGCTCGATGCGGTGCAGCAGCTCCGGCCGATCGCGCAGCGCGCGGGTATCACGCTTTCCCAGATGGCGCTGGCGTGGACGCTGCGCGAGCAGACGGTAACCAGCGCGATCGTCGGCGCCACCAGCCCCAAGCACATTCTCGACAACGTAGCGGCCGGCGACGTCGTGCTCGACGCGCAGACGATCGCCGACATCGATCGAATCTTGGTACCGGTCGCACCATCGGAACCATATTTGGCGTAACGCGTCGAAGAAAAGCGAAACGGAGCGGTCGTCTCACCGCTCCGTTTCCGTGCTGCACTCTACGAGGGGTAGGGTAGGTAGGGCGCGACCGGTGGAGGACGGTTGGGCCCCGATTCCATTCGCGCGCACGATGCACGCGGATGAAAGTGTAGCGCTGTTCTCGCGTTCCGATTGCAACTCTACAGTCCGCGTTACCGGACGCCTATGATTTTTGTTTCACTGATGTTATTGCGCCGTGGGCGGCGAAACTTTTGCTGGGCAGCAGCCGTATTCTACGCACACCGCCTGCTGCGATAGGACGATGGGTATGCGCGTCTATGAGTTCGGTCCGTTCCAGCTCGACGTCGAGCGGCTTCTCCTCCTGACTGGGGGCAAGCCGGTTGCGCTTGGGCCCAAGGTGGTCGAAACGCTGCTTGCTCTGCTCGAGCACCCGGGCGAGATTCTGGCGAAAAGCGCGCTGCTCGAGCGGATTTGGCCCGAGGGCTTCGTCGAGGAGGCCAACCTCGCGCAGAACATCTACGTCCTGCGCAAGGTGCTTCGCGAGCGCGGGGTCGAGGCAATCGAGACGGTCCCGCGGCGCGGGTACCGCTTTACGGTCGCAGTTCGGCAGGCCGAGCCTGGCTCGGTGCGACCGGTGCCGGCACGGCCGGGCGTACGCCGGTTTGCGACCGCCGCTGCGGCGGCTCTTTGGCGTGCTCACGCTGGCGTTTGGCATCAGCTTCGCGGTCGCGCATCGCGCGCCGACCGCCGGCCTCTCCCCCGACGGCGCGCGGCTCTACCAGCTCGGGCGCTACTATTGGAACTTGCGCTCGCGGCAGGGCGTCGAGCGAAGCCTTGCCTACTTCGGGCAGGTCGTTCGCAGCGATCCGCGAGACGCTCGCGGCTATGCGGCGCTGGCCGACGCCAACGCGACGATGGGCGACTACCGGTATGGCCCGCTGGGCCCCAAGACGTATTTCGCGCGGGCGCGCTCGCTGGCCAACAAGGCCCTGGAACTCGACAGCAACTCGGCCGAAGCGCACGCGGCGCTGGGCCTGGTCGACATGGACGGCCGTAACCTCAGCAACCTCGATCGCCGAATTCCGGCGAGCGATCGCGCTTGATCCGAGCTACGGGCCGGCGCATGAATGGTACGGCGTGGCGCTGATCGCGGGCGGCAATCTTCCGCAGGCCTTCGCTCAGCTTCGCACGGCGGCCGATCTGGATCCGCTCTCGGTCGCGGCGAGCGCGTGGCTTGGTTCGGCCGCCTACCTCGATCGCCACTTCAGCGAAGCGATCTCGTATTCGCGCGAAGCGCTCGATCTCGCGCCACAGCGCACCGACGTGCTGACGACGATCGGCGAAGCCTATGAAGCCGAAGGCAACTTACAGCCGCGCGATCGAGGCCTTCAAGCGCTACGGCGCATCGTGTGCGCGGTGCGGCGCCGAAGCATCGGCGCTGATGGCGCACACGTACGCCTTGGAGCGGCGCATGCCGCAGGCGCGTGCGGAACTGGCCTTTGCGCGCAGCCACGCGCAAGACGTCGACTCCGAAGATTTGGCGGCGGCGGCTGCGGCAGTCGGCGATCGTTCGATCGCGCTCTCGCTACTACGCCGGCTGCGCGGCCACATGGCGTGGATCTCGGTCGAGAACGATCCGCGTTTGGATAGCCTGCGCACCGACGCATCGTTCCGTCACATCGCGCAAGCGCCGGCGTAGCGCGGTGGCCGAGCTGTTCGATGCGCTGGCGGCGCGGCCAACCTTGGCGCGCACGCTTGGCCGCGCACGTGCGGGCCTCGAACGAAGGCAGCGTAGCAGCGCGAACCAAGGAATTGATTGCGCTGATGGTCGGCTGGCTCAATGCCTGCGAGTATTGTACGTGCGTGCACGAAGACATCGCGCGGGGTCTCGGCGTCGACGAGCAGACGCTCGAGTCGCTCGGCAATTTCGCGACGCAGCCCACTATTCGATGATGCGGAACGCGCGGCACTGGCCGCAACGGTTGCGCTCACGCGTGAACCGCGCGCGCTCCCTCCCGCCGTTCGCGAGGCGCTTGAGGCGAACTACGACGAGGGCGGCCGCATCGAAGTCTTAGCGGCGATCGGCCTGCACAATTACCTCAGCCGGCTCAGCAATGGGCTTGCGCTGCCGACGACGCCGCGCGAGATTACGCGGCGCTAACGACACTCGCCGCGCGTGCCATCACGCGCTCGGCGCGGATCAATCGCGTTCCGCTGATCCGGTCGTGAATCATCATCCGCCCCATGAATGGCGCAAGGATGACGATGATCGGCCACAACGTGGCCGCGACGGCGTACCTCGCGAGCGATCGCCAGATTCCAGCCGGCCGGAAATCATCGCGTACGACGCGTAGACCGACGATCATCATGCCGAAGCTTTGTCCGGCGAAGCCGACGAGCAGCCAGAGATAGGCGGCGATGAATCCCCACGGTGAGTTGAAATACCGCGTGAGTCCGCGCAAGAAGCTGCTCCCCGGAACGCTGTCGGCGACCTTTACGCCATCTTCGGAGACGTTGACGCCACCGAACAGCGTGTAAACCTTGATGTGTTCGCCCGGTTTGGGCGATGCGGTCGCATGCACGGCAGGCTGATCGGAGTTGACGGTAATCGGCGCGCGATCGGCGGCGCGCGCGTCCCCGAACGCGAGCACCAGTGCGCTTACTACGATCGCATCGATGAGGAATGCCCACCCGCGCCGCCACATGCCCGCACAATCGCTGCGTTGCACGCGTACATGCTCCGTCATGGCCAGTTTGGGCGGCTCGGGCGGAATGTCGCGGTCGAACCACGCGCGGCTCGCGAGATAAAGCGGCGATTGGATGAAGGCTTCCATCGCGGCGATGCGCCGCGTCGCATAGGGTTCGCCGCCGAGCCACTCACCGAGCCGCAGCGCGCCGTCGCCGGCGATCTCGCGTCCTTGATCCGCGAACTGCTTGACGTTGACGTGGCGTCCAAAATGATGGAACGACGCGATCACGATCGATCGCGCAGCCGCATCGAGCGACCCACAGACGAGCAAACCGACGCGATCGCAGGTCATGCTGCACGAGCGCAGCCACCCACCGAAGATCAGCGCGATGAACGGGTTCTCGTTTCCGTTCACGCTGAGCAGCGAGAGGTAGCGCGTATGCCCGGCGGAGATGTGCCCCAGTTCTCGTCCGATCGCAAACGCCAGCTCGTCGTCTTCGAAGTGTTCGATCCAGTGGCTGGAAATCACCAACGCATACGGTTCGCCGAAACCGAGCGCGACGACCGGTACCTGATTGTCCTCACGCACGAAGATCAGCGGCATCGGCAAGTCCAGCGCGGTGCACGCGCGTTTAACGATGCTAAAGACGCGCGGGTATTGCGATTCGTGAATCATCACCGACGACCCGATCAATCGGCCGCGCGCGAGCGTGACGTAGAGCATTGCGATCACGATGAAGAGCGCGACCTCGGGCGGTCCGATGCGTTCGTGGATCACGAAGCCGATCGCGTACGCGATCGGAAACGCGAAGACCAGGGTGAGAACGAAGGCTAAGCGCTCTCGAGGGTTACGAAGGGACGTGGTACCGGAAAAGAGCGGGCTTGGCATGGTGAAGCAAGTTTGATCCCGTTGCCGCCGTTCCGCTTTGCGGCGTACATTTCGCGGTCGGCCGCAGCCAGCAGCGCGCCAGGCGAGTTGCCGTGCCCGGGGTAGGTCGCGACGCCGATGCTGGCTCGGACGCGAATCGTCTCGTCGCCCACGCGCAGCGGGTCGTCGAAGCTGCGCAAGAGCTTGTGAGCCGCGTCGGCCGCGCCTTCGTCGGTGTACAGGTCGTCGATCAACACGACGAACTCGTCGCCACCGATGCGAGCAACCAGGTCCGAAGCGCGGACGTGGCGCGTCAGGCGGTCGGCCACGGCCGTCAGGACGCCGTCGCCGAACGCGTGGCCCCGCTCGTCGTTGATCATCTTGAATCCGTCCAAATCCACGAAGAGGACCGCGCAGCGCTGATCGTTGCGTTCGCAGCGCGCGATCGCGGCGCGCAAGCGTTCGTCGAGCGCAGCGCGATTGGGCAGACGCGTGAGCGCATCTTGGAGGGCCATTTCGGACAGCTCGGCCTCGCGCTCTTTGAGATCGGTGATGTCGAGCAGCGTACCGACCCGGGCGACCGGAACCCCGCGCTCGTCGAAAAGCGTGCGAGCGCGCTCGCGGACGTTGCGGATGCGGCCGCCCGAGCACAGGATGCGGTGGTCGCACGTGTAGCCGGGTTCCCCCGCGTGGTCGGCCAGCACCCGGGCCACGTGCTCGCGGTCGGCGGGGTGGTCGTAGCGGCGCAGGTCGAGCGAAGAAGCGGCGGGGTCGAGCCCCAAGATGGCGACCAGATCCGGCGGAGAGGTTGGTCGTCCCCAAGCGCAGGTCTTCGTACCATGTACCGGTGCCGGCCGAGCGTTCGGCGGCGGAGAATGCCCGGGCGGACAGTCCGGCGTCACCTTCGGCGACTTCGACCGCGCGGCCGGTCACGCCGCACACCCCGCCGTCAAGACCGACCAGCGGTGTGAGGTGGAACTGCAGGCGCGCGCCGCGCACGGTTGATTCGAACTGGAGCGACTCGCCGTCGAGCGCCCACTGGTGTGCGAGCATCGGAAACGGGTCGTGATCTTCCCAGAGAGCGCTCACGTGGATCCCGCTCGTGCTCGGGCCGATCCCTGCGAAGTCGCGCAGCCGAGCCGTAAGCGACGTGACCCGCAGTGCGGTATCGGCGTTCCAGACCAATGCCTGGTCGAGCATGACGCTGGTTCCTCTCGTAAGCGTTCTCTGGTGATGCCATCGTAGGGCCTGCAGCCCGCTTGCATCATCCGGGGAAACCCCTGCGCGATACCCGGATCGACCCCCCAGAAAAAAGATGCGCGACCCCCTTGACGGCGGGACAGAAGTGTCCTATTGTACTAGTGTACTAGTACGACAGCAAAGTAGTACTGGACATGAAGAGAGGACACAACCACCATGACCACCCGCTATATCAACCGCCCCGAAGATAACGACAACCGCGAGACGCGCGTGCTTCTGCCCAAGCAGATGAGCGCCCCGATGTTCCAAGGCTGGGGCCCGAAGTTCTAGTATCGCCATGCCGGTCGTATTAACGGTCGATCCCCGCAGCGGGGTGCCCATCTACCTTCAGGTCATCGAGCAGGTCAAGCGCTCGGTTGCCCTGGGTGTCCTGGGCTCGGGGGAACAGCTCCCCACCGTCAAACAGCTCGCGCTCGATCTGACGATCAACCCCAACACCGTCGCCAAAGCCTACCGCGAACTCGAGCGGGACGGCGTGATCGAGACGGCACCCGGGCGCGGATCGTTCGTTCGCAGCAATGGCGTCGCGGAGTCGACCAAATCCGCGGCCACCGACGTCGCTCGCGACGCGATGACCGCCGCGGTGCGCGAAGCCAAATCCATCGGCCTATCAGCCGACGAGATACGAACACTCGCTAACGCCGCTATCGACCGCTGGTTCCGGGAGGACGCATGAGCACGATTACCATCAAAAATTTGCGCAAGACGTACGGCCGCTTCACGGCGATCGACGATCTCTCGCTCGAGATCCCGCAGGGCTGCGTGTACGGCTTGCTCGGGCCCAACGGGGCCGGCAAGAGCACGACGTTCAAATGCATGCTCGGCCTGGCACGCCTCGATTCGGGCACGGTGCTCTACGACGGCAAGTCGCTGGTGCCCGAGATGCTCGAGCAGATCGCGTACGTTCCCGAGCGCTCCGTACTCTACGACTGGATGACGGTCGCCGAGCACGTCGAGATGCAGCGGCGCGCGTATAAAACTTTCTCGGTCGAGCGTGCCCACGAACTTCTCGCTCAGTTTTCGATCGATCCGCGCAAGAAAGCGCGCGGCCTGTCCAAAGGCATGAAGACCGCAACGATGGTTGCGCTTGCCGTGGCGCGCAACGTCGATACCCTGATTCTCGACGAACCGACCAGCGGTCTTGATCCGATGAACCAACGTCACGTGCTCAACCTGATCATCAACGAGTCCGCACGCGGCGCGACGATCATTTTCTCCTCACACCAGATCGGACAAGTCGAACGTGCGGCCGAACGAATCGCGGTCATCGGCAACGGCCGTATCGCGCTCGAAGGCGCCGTCGACGATCTCAAAGCCGACCGTAAGATCGTCGAGGGCATTTTCCCGAGCGAAAGCTTCAGCTTGAACGGTTTTGCCGCCGATCCGCGCATATTGCGGCTGGATCGCAATGGTCGTATCGTTCGCGTGCTGACCGGCTCGCAGGCGCCCGAGATCCTCGCCGCGCTCGAAACGATGGGCGCAACCGGACTTCGCATCGTCGATCTCAACTTGGAAGATATCTTTCTCTTTGCCGTATCGCCGGCGGATCAGACCGCCGACGTCGTGGAGACCAAATGAATTACGTAGAATGGCTGCGCGTGCGTAACGTCGTTCGCAACGTTGCGATCGTACTGGGCGTCATGCTCGTGCTTGGACTAGCCGGCCGCATCTGGATCGGCGTGGAGTTCGGAAACGCCGAATCCATCGTTTCCCACATCCAAAGTGACCCCGATTCGGTTACGACGCACACGACATATAACGGCCAGCCGCGTACGATCATCGTCAACGTGAAGAAAAATATCAGCGTGACGATCGACGATCGCGCGAACGGCAAAAAAGCCTATACCATCGTTCGGCCGGCGACCGGTCCGGCGCGCGCCGAATCGCATCACGACCTGACCGGCACGACGACGATCACGACGACGACCGGCGCCGCGACGACTCAGAACATTTTTGAAAACGACGAACCGGTGCCATTTGCCATCGATCTGGTCGCAGCGTATATCATCGGACTGATCGTGGCGACAATTTTCGGTGCGTCATTCGCTCGGGAAAACAACGGCCACCTGGAATTCGCGATGTTGCGTCCGGTAAGCCGGGAGCGATTCGCCCTGGGTGTCATCGCCGTGGATATCGTCGGAATCATCCTCTGCGAACTCCTCGCGCTCGTTGCATTCCTCATCGGCCAAACGTTCTTTGGGCCGCTCAAGCTCAGCTTTCACGATGTCACATTTTTCTTGATCGTCGCTATCGTGATGCTTCCGGTCTCGTGGTACGCGCTGCTCAATGCCGCAAGTGCTTCCCTTAAACGCGGATCCGCCGCAGTTGTTGGTTTCGCGTGGCCTGTCTGCGCAGTTGTCGTCGTGTTGGGGTCGGCACAGCTCGGCGACTCGCTTCTTGGACAGTTCATTCACAACGTATTCCACGCGATCGCATTTCTGATACCGCTCAACTACGCCACGCTGCACGTGGACGGTAACGTGGTGGCGGCGGTTACACCGTTCGGTACCAATGCTCTACTAGCAACGATTCTCTTCGTAATCTACGGCGCGCTCGCCATCGTGCAGTGGCGCCGGGTGGAGGCCTAACCGTTATGGAAATCCTCGGAACCAATTTCTCGATTACCCTGGGCTCGTGGCGCTTCGCGTTACGCTTCGCGGTGGAGGACGTCGACGCGCCGGTTCGCACGAAAGATGTTCCGCACCGGATGCGGGTCGTGCGTGACGATGCGTTCTCGCACCGAGAAGCCTAAGCGACGAACCCGTTGTCGAACGCCGCCTTGCTGAAGGTGAAGCCCTTAGGTGCCAGTTCGAACAAGTAGATATTGGGCAGCGTGGCGTCGCCCGCGTAGTTGAACGAATAAAGTCCGACCAGCAGCGAATAGCTGCCGCCCTGCTGGAGCTGGCTGAGCACTTGAAAGCGCGTCGTCGCATTGGCTCGCTGTGACGCCTGAATCAGGAGCTGCGCGGCCGCGTAACCGTAAGCGGAAAACGCGGTGACCGCGCCAACTTCGTTGCGAAAGTCGTTGTAGTATCCGACGACCGAGGGAACGCGCTCGAGTGGCGGCATGGACGAAGCCACCAACGTGCCGTTGAGTGCCTTCCCGTAATTCTTGACGGTGTCCACGGAAAAGAAGCTGTCGCTCAGACCGAATTCGCCCGTGTAACCACCGTTGCGCAGCGCGACCGCGATCGGGCCGAGTTTATCTGGCCTTCCGGCCATGAAGACGTATGCGGGGTTATTGCGCGCGATGATCGCGGTCGAGTCGGGCACGTCGGCGTTGGCTTCCAGCGTGATGAGCTGCGCGTGGTGCTTGTCGGCGTTGGCCTGAGCGACGAACGCGCGTGCGGTTTCCAGCCCGTAATCCTTGTCGACGATGATGCCCAGCACGTTCATCGGCGCGCGGCGCTTGAGTACGGCGCCGGCGAACAGGCGCCCCTCGGACGAATCGTTTGCCGGCAGGCGAAACACGTTGCGGTAGCCTCGCTGCGTGAGCGCATCGGCGGTAACCGACGGCACGACCACCGCAAAACCGGCATTGGCGTATTGGGGAAGCGCCGTGATCGTTACATCGGCGGTGAGGTTGCCCACCATACCGACGACGGTTGGATCCGCCCCGGCGACCAGCACGTTGGAGGTGGCAATCGCGCCCGAGTTTTGGTCGTCGAAGGTGCGAACGCCGTACGCCTTGGTCAGCGTCGCGTTGAATTTGTTGGTCTCGTCGACGGCGGCTTGCACGCCCTTGACGATCTCGCGTCCGTAGGATCCATAGATGCCCGAGAGCGGTACGTTGACGCCGATGCTGAGCTGCTGCAGGACCGGGGGCGCGAGCGCCGACCTTGTCGTCACGCGTCGTCGTGGCGAGCATGCCTTGTAAGAACGTGGCGCGTTGCATCAGTGAATCGCAAAGCCTCCGAGGGTCGCCGCCAAAAAGATCAGCGAGAACGTCATGTTCCCGGTGAAGATACGTTCGTTGAGCACAAAAACGTTCTCCGACACGGCATAAAGGCGATTTTCGTAGACCGTGAGCGCGACCGCTGCGGCAACGCCGAGGTAATAGAGGGCGCCCGCGTTGGCGAGCAATCCGGCCAGGGCGAGCACGAGCACCATGAGCGCGTGCAGCGCGATCGGCATCCAGCGGCCGGAGGCTTCACCAAAGCGCGCGGGGAGCGAACGGATTCCTTGCGAGCGGTCGGTGGGAAGATCCATCAGCGCATAGGCGATGTCGAAGCCCGCGACCCACACGGTCACCGCGACGAAAAGCAGCAGCGCGCTAATACTGACATGTCCCGTCACGCCGATATACGCGCCCAGCGGCGCGAGCCCGTCGACTGCGCCAAGCACGAAATGCACCAGCCACGTGAAGCGCTTGCAGAGCGGATACACCAGCACGCCGAGGGCCGCAATCGGTAACAGTTTGACGCACAGCGGGTTGAGCATCCACGCCGAGAGCAAGAGCAGTGCGAGCCCGACGACGATCGCCCAAATCATCACCGACGATGCAAGCGTCCCCGCCGCGAGCGCGCGCCGCGCGGTGCGCGGATTGCGCGCGTCGATGTCGCGATCGAAGTACCGGTTGGCAGCCATCGCTGCCGTACGCGCGCCTAGCACCGCCAGCGTGACCCACACCAGCGACCACCACGACGGCAGCCCGCGCGCGCCGAGCACCGCCCCGACAAACGCAAACGGCAACGCAAACAGCGTATGCTCGACCCGAATTTCCCGCAAAAAAAGCCTAATCACTTGTCACCCTGAGCCTAATCACTTGTCACCCTGAGCCTAATCACTTGTCACCCTGAGCCTAATCACTTGTCACCCTGAGCCTGTCGAAGGGCAGCTCGCGGGCCCTGCCCCGACCAATCGTCGGGAACCAGCATCTTGGCGATACGGTCCAACCCATATTCGCTCCAGCGCTTCGTTACGTGCGCCTTGACCGCGCGGTCCATCACGATGTCCGGCGGCCACTCGCGGGTATATCCTTCGGCCGCACTCTTCCGGGTCGCGTCAACGCCGACTTTGGTGCCGTACGCGACCGCGTAGGAGCCGTGATCGAGATCGTCGACCGGACCCGGCATCATCACGACGTCGCGATCCGGCGCGAGGTTGTTGAGCGTAAACCATGCGACGCTGCGCACGTCCTGTACGTCGATGTCGGCGTCGACGATCACGAGCATGCGCGTGAGCATCATCATGTGTCCGAGTCCCCACAGCGCGTTCATCACCTTTTTCGCGTGACCCGGATACTGCTTGCGAATCGAGACGATCGCGAGATTGTGGAATCCGCCTTCGACGGGGAGATTCATGTCGACCACTTCGGGCAGCACCATCTGCAGCAGCGGCAAGAAAGAGCCGTTCGGTCGCCTTGCCGAGCCACGCATCTTCCATCGGCGGTTTGCCGACGACCGTCGCGGCGTAGATCGGATTGCGGCGATGCGTGATACACGTGACGTGAAACGTCGGATAGGTGTCGGCCAAGCTGTAGACGCCGGTGTGATCGCCGAACGGCCCTTCGGTGCGCAGGTCGGTGTTGTCGACGTAGCCTTCGAGCACGAACTCGGCATGCGCGGGAACCTTGAGGTCGATCGTGCGCGCCTTGACCAGCTCCATCGGCTTGCCGCGCAAGCAGCCCAGCGAACGCGAACTCGTCGAGTACCGGCGGCAGCGGCGCGGTTGCGGCATAGGTCAGCACCGGATCGGCGCCGATCGCGACGGCAACGGGAATTTTGTCGCCCCACGCATGCGCGTGCGCGCGTCCTTGTTTGTGGCGTTGCCAGTGCATGCCGGTCTCACGCTCGTTGTAGACATGCATCCGGTACATGCCGACGTTGGGGCGGTGCGTGCGCGGATCGTTGGTGATAACCAGCGGCAGCGTGATGAACGGACCTCCGTCCAGCGGCCAGGTCGTAAGCACGGGCAACTTGCGCAGATCCGGCTCGCGGATCACGACTTCTTGACACGGTGCATCGCGCACGGTTTTGGGAATCGCATTGGCAAGCGGGGCGAAGCGCTTGAGCGTCCCGAGCTTGTCGCCCAGCGATGAACCGGGCGGCGTGAGATCGAGCAGCGCGCGCAGACGGTTAGCGGCCTCGTCCAGCGTCGATGCGTCCAGGGCGAGCGCCATCCGCCGCTGCGATCCGAACTGGTTGGTCAACACCGGAAATTTCGAACCCTTGACATGCTCGAACAGCAGGGCGGGACCACCGGCCTTGACGACGCGATCGGTGATTTCGGCGATTTCCAGGTACGGATCGGTGGGGGCGGAGATCGCATGAAGCTCTCCGGCCCGGCGTAATGCGTCGACGAACGCACGCAGCGAATCAAACGGCATGGTCACTAGCTCTTATCTTCGAAAACCACGGACTCCGCTATCTCTACCAGAAAGGGTCGGCCAGCCAGGAGTCCTTGAGTTGCTGCGTGCGTGCCTGCGTCAGTGCGGTCGCGCATTCTGCCCGCGCATAGGAGCAGGCGCTGCGGCGGTACCGGAGCCACGCGCGTTCGGAGCGCGCCAGCAGCGCGCGTTCGCCCGGCGTAACCAGCAGCTCGAGCAAACCGTAGACCCGCGTGTGTTCGCGCGCGCTAGCCGGCGACGCGATGGCCGACGTGCTCGTGCGTGCCGGTAAAAGGCGGCCGATGTCGGCGATGCGAGCGCGCGCGGCATGCTCGGCGCAGTTGGCTTCAACCAACGGTTGAATCGAACCGCCGGCTACGAGTTGTGCGTCAAAGGCGCAGGCGGCATCGCGTGCGCGTTGCCATAGCTGCTCGCTCGCTGCGAGCGCACGCAGGCGTACGGGCGTGCTCGCGAACCGATCGCGCGCGGCGTCATAGGCGGCGCGCTCGTCTGCGGCGGCGACCTTCGCCGCTTGCGCCGAACAGACGTTCAGCTCTAGCTGCGTCGATGCGCCGTTGCATGCGAGGGCTGCGACGAGCAAGACGGCGATCACGGAAGTTTCATCGCGCCTTTGATGAGCTTGTCGCGCGTCGCCGCCGGCAACATCGCGACGACCGCCTGGATTTGCGCCTTGCGTCCGATAACGTAGCGTTCGCGCGGCTTTGGAGCGCGTAGCGCGGCGAGCACGGTCTGGGCGATGAGCTGCGGATCCATGCCTTCGTTTTCTTCGCGGCGCGTTTGCGCGACGATCGCGTCGACCATCTTGCCGTACCGAACGAGAGCTTGCGGCGGCAGTGCCGCAACGAGCCGGTCTTTGCCGGAGCGTCCTTTCGCCCAAATCGGCGTCTTGACCGATGCGAACTCGAGTAGCGAAACGGGAATCGGGACGCCGGCCAACTCCTGACGCAGCGCGTCGGTCAGCGATGCGAGCGCGGCTTTCGATGCGCTGTAGGGACCGACGAACGGTGCGGAGATGCGGCCGGCGATCGAACCGATGACCACAATGCGACCGCGCGCCTCCCGCAAGAGTTCCAAGGCCGCTTGCGTCACTGCGATCGGCGCGATCGTGTTGACTTCGAACTGCTGGCGCAAGGCTTCGAGCGGGAGATATTCGAGCGGCCCGGCGACCGCGATGCCGGCGTTGTTGACCAATCCTACGAGCGCGTCGCCGGATTCGCGGATGGTCGCAACCGCGCGCACGATGTCGGCCGGCACGGTGACGTCGAGAATGACCGGGCGAATCCGCTCGTGCTCGGCTTCGATCGCTTCACGGTCGGCTTCTTTCCGAACGCCCGCGTAGACCGTGTATCCGCTTTGCGCGAGCAACATCGCCGTCGCATGGCCGATGCCGGTCGATGCACCGGTAACTAGAACCGCGTCGTTTCCCATGGCCACAGCATTAGGGCCCGCCGGAGCGAGCCCTCTTGTGCGGTTAGCGGTTCTTGCGCTGGTGGATGATGACGCCGTGACCGTCGGGATCCGTGCAGTACGCCATGTGACATACGGGCGTTTCCGTCAGCGGACTGATCTCGACGCCGCGCGCGCGTAACTCGTCGGTTTTGGCTTGTGCATCCTCGACCGCGAACATCGTGAATCCGCACGTGTTGCCCTCGGGCGTGCACCACAGCCCGAACGTCGATCCATCGGCAAGTTCGAACTCGGCGCCACGACCCTGCTCGTCGATCGCGGTGGCCTCAAGGCCGAGCACCTCGCGATAGAACGCGGCCTCGCCTTGCGGATCGGAAACCAGATATCCCGCAAGATCGATGCCGTAGATCGTAGTCGGCGTGCGCTCCTGTTGCGGCGGCCGATGCTCGTCGTGCGTTTTGCGTTGATGGACGATGATGCCGTTGCCTTCTGGGTCGGTGCCGACGGCCATGAAGCATTGGGGGGATTCGTTCGTCTCGCCCATCGTCGCGCCGAGCTCGCGAAAGCGGTCGCTCGCGGCGCGCGCGTCGCCGACGCTGAACATGATCGCGAACCGGTGCTCGAAACCAGCCCCGGCCGGCGGCTGCCACAGCCCGAACGTCGTGCCGTCCGAGAAGTGGAACTCGGCGCCGTCCTCGCTTACGGAGACGGGAACCAGGCCGAGCGTGTCGCGATAAAACGCGACCGAGCGATTGATGTCGGGGACTGTCGCGCCGATTAGATCCATTCCGGTGATCTTTATGGCCGACGGTGAGGCGGTAGGCATAGCTAGCGTTCTCCTTACGATTGCTGCGAGTGTCTGCCGCCAGCGTACGGGAACGTATATGACAGTTGCTGTCATATATAGAGGCATACGCTGGCGCGACGGCGGGGAACGGCGCGAAAGCGCAAACCGCGCGGCAACGGCGAATTCCGCCGCCGCCGCCGCCCCCAAGCCCACCGCGACGACGAGTAACACCCAGCGTGTCATCCTGAGCTTGTCGAAGGACGGCAACCTAAAGAAACAGCCCGCCGTCGTTCTCCGAACCCGGAGCGAGCACGGCTTTACGCGAGAGATTCAAGCAGAAAAAAAGGGCCCGCATTGCTGCGAGCCCTTTCGACCAGCGCTGCTGGGTCGATTAGCGGTGGTGCGCGTGATCCGAACGCGAACGTGGCGCGCGACGCGTGATCTTCGGGAAGCTCACGTTCGGTCCGATGCGGCGCTTGCTGTTGTAGGTTATGAGTCCCTGTGCGGAGGGGGCTCCATATTGCATGAAGGTATGGTTTTGGTACTCATCGTCTGCGAGCCAGACGTAGCCACCGCCGGCCGAGACGCTGTAGTACTCGGGGCCGTCGTCGTCATTGTAAGGCGATGGGTAGTAGTTGTTGACCGAGGTCGTGCTCGAGAGGCCCGAGACGCGGCCCACGCCGGTGCCGTACTCATCGCCCGCGATCCAGAAGCTGCCGTCGGCATAGTCGGTCGTGTAGCTAAAGAAATACGGGTCCGCGAACGCCGCTTCGCTTAGATTTGCGGTCGCAAAGCTGAGCGAGCCGGGAATCCAGCCGTAGTAATAATCGTCGAAGGGCTCGTTGTCGCTGTACCACATCGTCGTCCCGTCAGCAGTCGAGGTCGATATGCTGTAGGGAGATTTGCTATTGGTGAGCGACACGATGCCGTCCGAGGTCGGCGTGCCCGAGAGCGAGACGGGAGTAATGGTCGAGTAACCCTCGTCGGCGATGTACATCGTCGTGCCGGCGGCGTTGATCGACATATCCGACGGATAATTGATCCCGCTGAGCCCGGCCGAGTTGAAGGGGGTTTCGGTGACCGTACCGCCTGCGCTCAGTTCGCCGATGCCATACGAGGAGGCCAGCAGGTCGCCCGTGAGGCTGCAGTATCCGCTGTCTTCGAGCCACCAGACGTTGCCCGCGCTGTCGACGCGAATCGATCCGACATAACCCTTGAGGACGATCTCTTTGGTCGTTCCGGTGGAGGGATTGAGCGCGCCGATCGTGCCGGTTTGTTCGGTGCCGCCCGAGCAATTCGGAGCCGACGACGAAGTTGTTTCGCCGCTGTAGTAAACGGTTCCGGTGCTCTGATTGACGGCTACCCCGCGGTAGGCGTAAAACTCTTCATCGTCCATGGACTCGCTCATGCCGTGAACGACCGTGAGGCCCGGATCCGTCGGCGTCAGCGAAGGTACGTTATATTGGTCGCTGGTGTCGCCGACGAAGATCTTCTGGAGCCCGGTCGTTGACGCGATTGCGATGCCCGTGTAGGCGCCGAGCGAAGGGCGGTAGACTTCTTCCATGAAGGCGGCGGTGCCGTTATTGAATGCAGCGACATCTTCTGGATAGAGGTAGATGTCGTTGGTCGTATCCGCGTATTGATATTGCGAGAGAGTTGCGCCGCTTCCGGCGAAGGTTGCGGCGGTCCCGGTCAAACCCGAACCCGACGGCGTGATCGTCGAGCCGACGTTGGAGCCGCCATTGTAGCTAAGCGTCGTCGCCTGCCCCGGAGCGGTGATCGACGCGTTCGAGAGCGAAAGCGTGCTGTGCGTGTCGCCGGTAATCGTCAATGCGATGGGCGCGGTGAAGCTGCCCGGCCCGACGATGATATTCCCGTCGGCGTCCGTCGCTTGTACGATCAGGCTGACCGAACCGGCCGTGCCGACCGGAAGGGTGGATGCGCCCAGAACCACCGTCGCTGCCGACGGAACACCGTCGAGTGAGACGGGAACGCTGGTCACGGCCGACGCGGTGAGCGTGACGGAAACCTCAGCCGTTGCCAGCAGTTTTCCGGTGCCGCCGGTCGCGTCATAGAGCGCGAGTTGCAGTGTATCGGAGCCCGGCGGTGCGATGAACGCGATCGTGCACTGCAGACCGCCCGATGCAGAACTGCAATTCGCAGAGGTCGGAGTGAGATTGGCCTCTGCGATTTGTGTCGGCTTGTTGTTCGTCACGAGCGAAACCACGGCGGACTTCGTGCTTGGTGAAATGTAGTCGCGGTGCGCGCGCGTGCTTAGCGCCGCCGCTGATGGAATCGTGATCGCCATCGTTCCTTTGGCGGACGATGACTGGGTGGGATTCGTGGAACCGCCGCCCGGTGTGCCGGCCGACGGCGTCAAGCCGCCTCCGCCGCCGCCGCATGCAGCCAGCGCGAGGACGGCAATCGCCGCCATCCCGCGTATCGAGAAATCTTTCACGGTGTGCAAAGCTCCTTCGTGCTACTGAGTGACTAAAGTCGCGGAAGTGACGCTGACGGGGATCGTCGTGCTGTTCCCATTGGAGTCGGCGACCTCGATGCTTGCCGTGCCGCCGCTGACGGGCGTGACGGTGAATGCACCCGAGCTTGTCGCGTCGCGATGCAAGGCCGAGACCGATCCGGAGGACACACCAACCACGGTGGCAACGTTCGTGTTCGAGGAGACGGCGGTAAACGAACCGTTATAACCCGGCTCGCTCACCGTGAACGTTTGTGGCGTGGCGCCTGAGAATGTGATCGATGAAATCGACAGCTTGGGCGAAGGGGCGGCGATGAACGAACCGGACGACCCGCCGCCGCAACCAGCCGCGACCAGAAGTAGCGCCGCACTGAACAGCGGCGCTGAAAAAACCAAAAACCGCTTCATCGAAAACCTTTCCGAGAAGTGAGCGGGTAACAAGGCCTTATTCGTTTGCGCGGGTTGTTGACCTGGAGCAATTTGTGGTGCTTGTGGACTAGGAATGTAAAGAAACGGCCCGCAGGTGATTGCGGGCCGTTTCCTTTAGGTGGCGTCCTTCGACAAGCTCAGGATGACACGTTGGGCGTCAGGATGACACCGTTGGACGTCAGGATGACACCGTTGGACGTCAGGATGACACCGTTGGGTGTTACGGTGACAACGCGATTACTCGTCGTCGCGGGGGCCTTGGGGGCGGCGGCGGCGGCGGGTAGGCGGTGCGCCTTCTGCACCGGCGGGCGGCGCTGGCGTTGCCGCTGCCGGAACCGGCGCTTCGAACTCGTCGTCTTCGCGTTGCGGCGGGCGTTGGCGCGGGCGGAATTCGCCGTTGCCGCGCGGTTCGCGTTGTTCACGCCGTCCGCCGCCGTCGTTCTCCGAACCCGGAGCAAGCACGGCTTTGCGCGAGAGGTTCAAGCGGCCTTGGCCGTCGACTTCCATGACTTTGACTTGCACGGTGTCGCCGACGTTGACGACGTCTTCCACTTTGCCGACGCGCTCGGGAGCGAGTTGGCTGATATGAACGAGGCCTTCTTTGCCGGGAAGAATCTCGACGAACGCGCCGATCGGAATCACGCGCTTGACGGTGCCGGTGTAAATTTCGCCGACCAGCACTTCCTTGGTGATGTTCTCGACGTATTGCTTGGCCGCTTCACCGCTCTTGCCGTCGACCGACGTGATGAACACGGTGCCGTCGTCCTCGATGTCGATCTTCTCGACGCCGGTTTCGGCGATGATCTTGTTGATGATCTTTCCGCCTGGTCCGATGACGTCTTTGATCTTGTCGGGGTTGATCTTGATCACGATCATGCGCGGCGCAAAGTCCGAGAGTTCCTTGCGCGGTTCGGCGATCGTTTCGGCCAGCTTGCCGATGATGAACAGACGCGACTTCTTGGCTTCGATCATCGCTTCACGCATGATGTCGATCGTGATACCGCGCACTTTGATGTCCATCTGAATCGCGGTGATGCCTTTTTTGGTGCCCGCGACTTTGAAGTCCATCTCACCCAGTGCATCTTCGAGGCCCTGGATGTCGGTGAGGATCGCGTAGTCTTTGCCCTTGAGGACCAGACCCATCGCAACGCCGGCGACGTGATCGGTGATCGGCACACCCGCGTCCATCAGCGCGAGGGTCGAACCGCAGACCGACGCCATCGACGACGATCCGTTGGATTCGAGTACTTCGCTCATCAGGCGCATCGTGTACGGGAACTCGTCTTTGGCCGGAAGCACCGGAACCAGCGCGCGTTCGGCGAGAGCGCCGTGGCCGATTTCGCGACGTCCGGGTCCGCGCATTGGGCGTGTTTCGCCGACCGAGAACGGCGGGAAATTGTAGAAGTGCATGTAGCGCTTGTCTTCGAGCGCCATGATGCCGTCGAGCCGCTGCGCGTCGCTGGTCGAACCGAGCGTCGCGGCGGTGAAGACCTGGGTCTGTCCGCGCGTGAAAACGCCCGAACCGTGGACGCGGGGCACGTAGTGCACCTTGCTCCAGATCGGACGGATTTCGTTTGGCTTACGGCCGTCGGGACGAATCTTTTCATCGACGACCATCGTGCGCAGTTCGTCCTCTTCCATCGCCTTGATGATCTTGCCGAAATCTTTGGCAAAGGCGGAATCTTCGAGCAGCGCTTTGATCTCGTCGTCTTTTTTACCGCAGCGCGCGATCGCTTCGTCGCGCGAGAGTTTGGCGAACGCTTCTTCGCGTGCGCCCTTTTCGACGACGCGCATCGCTTTGGCGACGTCCTTGGCGAAGGCTTTGCGGATCCACTTGTCCAGATCGGCGTTGACCTGCTGCACGGGAAACGCGCGTTTCTCCTTGCCGTGCTTCTTGGCCAACTGATTGATCGCTTTGACGATCTTCTTGATCTCGACGTGCGCGAACTCGACCGCGCCGAGGAAATCTTCCTCGGAGATTTCGTTTCCGCCGCCTTCGACCATCATGATCGCGTCGTCGGTGCCGGCGATCACGATGTCCATACCGCCGGTTTCATACTCGGGCAGCGTGGGATTGCAGATGTACTTGCCTTTTTCGTCGCGTCCGACGCGCACGGCGGCAACGGGCTTCTCGAACGGAATGTCCGAGAACGCGAGCGCGGCGCCGGCGGCGCAGACACCGATGACGTCGGCGTCGAGTTCGGGATCGATCGAGAGCACGGTCGCGACGATTTGCACGTCGTTGCGGAAGCCGTCGGGGAAGAGCGGACGGATCGGACGATCGATCTGACGCGAGCTGAGCACGGCGTGCTCGGGCGGGCGTCCTTCGCGCTTGATGTAACCGCCCGGTACCTTACCGGCAGCGTACATCTTCTCTTCGAAATCGCAGGTTAGGGGGAAAAAGTCGATGCCTTCGCGCGGTTTGGCGGAGGCAGTGACGGCGCAGAGCACGACGTTTTGGTCACCGTAACGAATCAGCGCGGAGCCATTGGCTTGCTTCGCGAGTTCGCCGGTCTCAATGATCATCGTGCGCCCGCCGACCTCTAAGGTCACGGATTCGGGCACAATATCTCCTAGTTTTTTGCTATTTGCTCTTTAAAATGAACCGTGCCAGGTTCGGGAAACGGCGTGGTCCGGCCTGCGTGCCGAGGGGCGCCCCAGGAAATCCCACCCGGACGCCGAGCTTTTCACAGCATGAAGCGTGGATTGATTGCCGGCGCGCTGATGCTCGCCGTGCTCGCCCCCGCCGCCGTCCCGGCCGCGCCGCCGGAAACCGCGGCGCATGCGATGGTCGTGACCGAGCAGCATCTGGCATCGCAAGCCGGCTTGAGCGTCCTGCGAGACGGCGGCAACGCGGTCGATGCCGCGGTCGCGGTCGGCTACGCGCTGGCCGTCGTCGATCCGTGCTGCGGCAACATCGGCGGCGGCGGATTCATGACGATCCGGATGCACGACGGTCGCGATCGCTTCATCGATTTCCGCGAGAAGGCGCCGTATCGTGCGACGCGCACGATGTATCTCGACGCGCACGGCAACGTCGTTCCGAGCCGCTCGCGCAAGGGCTGGCTTGCGATCGGCGTTCCGGGAACGGTGATGGGACTCGAGCGCGCGCGTTCGCAGTTTGGAACGATGTCGCGCGAACGTTTGATGGCGCCGGCTATCGCACTCGCACGCGACGGCTACGTGCTGCGTCCGGGCGATTTGATCCCGTTCAACGGCGCCGCGAGCGAAGGCTATAGCGGCGCGTATAGCTTTTCCAAGCAGGCCAACGTGCGAGCGATCTGGATGCACGACGGCAACCTCCCGCGCGCCGGCCAACGGATCGTACAGAGCGATCTCGCGCGCACGCTCGCGCTGATCGCCAAAGACGGCGTATGCGGCATTCTATCGCGGTCCGATCGCGCGAGCGATCGTCGCCGCAAGCCAACGCAACGGCGGCTTGCTGACGATGCGCGATTTCGCCGACTACACCGTTGACGTGACGCAGCCGCTGCAGTGCAGCTATCACGGGCTGACCATTATCTCCGCGCCGCCGCCCAGTTCGGGCGGCGTGACGCTGTGCGAAATTCTCAACATCGTCGCGCCATATCCGTTCGCGCAATGGGGCTGGCATAGCGTTCGCGAGACGCATTATCTCAGTTGAAGCCGAACGCCGCGCCTACGCCGACCGCAACACGTATCTGGGCGACCCGGCCTTCATACGAAATCCGATCGCGCAATTGCTCGCGCCGTCATACGCAGCGCATCTGCGTGCGGGGATCGATCCCAAGCGCGCCACGCCGTCCTCGCAGGTCAAACCCGGCTTACACGTCGACGTGCACGAAAACGACGACACGACGCACTTCTCGATCGTCGATCGCTGGGGTAACGCGGTTGCGGTCACGTACACGATCAACGACTGGTTCGGGGCCGGCGTCATTGCGGGGAATACCGGATTCTTCCTCAACGACGAGATGGACGATTTCACGTCCAAACCCGGCGTGCCCAACATGTTCGGCCTGGTGCAGGGCGTGCGCAACGACATCGCGCCCGGCAAACGGCCGCTCTCGTCGATGACGCCGACGATCGTGCTGCGCGACGGAAAGCTTGCGATGGTCACCGGCAGCCCCGGTGGCTCGCGCATCATCACGATCGTGCTCGAAACGCTACTCAACACGTTTGACTTCGGAATGACCGCGCAGCAGTCGGTCGACGCGCCGCGGATCCATATGCAATGGCTCCCCGACGAGATCCAATACGAGCCCGGCGCGCTACGGCCGGCGGTCATGCAGACGCTGCGCTCGCGCGGTTACGTCTTTTCGCAAGTCCCGTTCTGGGGCTCGGCGCAGGCGATCGTCGTCGATCCGGTGACCGGCATGCTGGACGGCGGTACGGACCGGCGTCATCCGGCCGGCGCCGTCATGGGGTACTAGCACCAAGCCTTTCGGCAGGGCTTTGGGTAAGGAGACGGTAAAGGCGGCGGCAGAGGATGCGCTCTCTCGGCTGTGGAGCGTCGTCCTGCCGCTTGCTTGTGGCGAAGGGAGAGCTCGGGCGTGACGCCAGAGCACCGGTCAATTCCCACCATCGTCGTGGTGGCCGATTCAGCCTTGCGTGTCGTGACGGCTTATGGCCCCGACTCCATGAATCTCCAGGAGGGTAGCGTGCCGTCGGGCGCGCTGCTTCGCGCTATGCGGTCGGCGTTGCGCGGGCGGCATACGGAGCTGCGCGCAAGTATCGGCGGGGCCGCGTTCGACGGTCAGGTCTTTCCACTGACCGGCGCGGACGGCGCGATTTCGGCTGCCGTTGCAGCCGGTCTGGATGCCGACGCATTTTCCCGCACCGAGCAAGAGCTTACCGAAATACGCGAAGCGCTGCGCCACGCGCAAGGCGTGACGAGCTTTGCGTATTACGTCGTCGATCTTCCAACCGACATGGTGACCGTCTCGGAGCCGTTCGTTCAAATCTGGGGTCTGCCCGCAGAGACCACGCAAATCGCGTATGCCGATCTGCTGCAGCGCGTGCATCCTGAAGACCGCGACGCATTCGATACCTTGCGCCGTCACGCGATCGAGACGGGCCCCTCGATCGCACTGCAGTGCCGCATCCTGCGGCCGGGCGGCGAGGTGCGCTACATTCGCACGTTCGGCTCGATTTTCACGGGCCCAAGCGGCAAACCCGAACGCAGTGTCGGAAGCGTGTTCGATTTCACCGACCACATGCAGGCGCAGAACGCGGTGCTGTTCCTGAGCACCCACGATCCGCTTACCGGGCTGCTCAACCGCCACCAACTGCTCGAAGTGCTCGATCATTATTCCAGCGGCGAACGCAGCGGAGCGCTCGTCCTATTTGACGTCGATCGATTCGCACAGATCAACGAGATCGCCGGGCATGCGGTCGGCGATCAGTTGCTTCGCGCGATCGCCGATCGGACGCGCTTTCTCGAAGCCGACGGACACTACGTCGCGCGTTTGGGTTCCGACGAATTCGCATGTCTTCTGGTGGATCCCAAGGACCGTGAGGTGGTCGACGAACGCGTCGACCAACTGCGCGACGTGCTCGACGCACCGTTTGAGGCGGGACACGCCGAATTTGTGTTGCGCGCGACGATGGGCCTCGCGCTGCATCCCAAGGACGGTACGGGCGAGCAACTGCTGCAAAACGCCGGGATGGCGCTGCACGCGGCCAAGAGCGCTGCGCGCGGCGGCCTCGTGCGCTACGGGCCTGCGCTCGAACGCAAGATGAGCGTGCGCAGCCGTTTGCAGCGCGATCTTCCGTCGGCGATCGAACGCAGCGAGTTCGCAATGTTCTATCAACCGCTGATCGACGCGGGGAGCGATGCCGTCATCGCCACCGAGGCGTTGCTGCGCTGGCAGCATCCGGAGCTGGGCTTACTCACACCCGACGTGTTTCTGGCTATTGCCGAAGAGAGCGATGCCGTCGTGGAAATCGGGCGCTGGGCCATCGATCGCGCCTGTCACGATGCGATGTTGATTCGCGACTCACTGGGCCGCGACGTGCGTCTCAACGTCAACGTTTCACCGCGTCATGTGCAGTCGTCCAAGCTGGTGGGCCACGTCTCGTCGGCGCTAACCCAGTCCGGTTGGCTTCCCGCGAACCTCCAATTGGAAGTGACCGAGCAACTGCTGATCGAGGATATCCCCAGCGCCGTTTCGACGCTGGAGCAGCTTCGCGACCGCGGCGTCTCGATTGCGATCGACGATTTCGGGACCGGCTACAACACGCTCTCGTACCTCAAGTCCTATCCCGTGAGCTGTTTGAAAATCGACCGCGCATTCGTTAAGGATGCCGAAATTGACCGATACAGCCGCGCGATTTGCTGCTCGGTCGCGGCCCTTGCAGATTCTTTACACATGAATGTCATCGGTGAAGGGGTAGAAACGGTCGGGCAGGCTGATTTTCTCCGTACGATCGGCTGCCGGGAGCTGCAAGGGTTCCATTTCGGCCACCCGGTCGCCGCATGGGACTTTATGACTACGTACGGTTCGGAGGGCGTCTGGTTGACGTAGTGGCTACATGAAGTTTAGGGCAGAGCGCGAAAAGAGGCCGCCCGATGTTTGACGACATCTTTGGGCTCGTGCAGTCGCTTTTGGGCGGTGGATCCTCGACTCCCACGCCTGCAACACCCGCGCGCCCTGCCGAGCGTCTGGCGTTGATGCGCTCGTTCCTCAAACGTCTGGATACCGAACTTCCGCAGGTGATTGCCGAAGCGCTCGAAGAGGCCGCGCGCGTCACGAGCGCGGACGTCGCCGCGATTTTTGAAGTGCAGGCCGAGGACGTGCAGTGCGTCTACAGCACCGATCCGTCGCTGCTCGGCGAACGCGTAACAATACCGGAGGACCAACCGCCGCGCGAGCACGGTTCGATGGCGATGCGCGAAGCAATGGGTGTCGCCGACGCGCTGTGCGCGAGCGTCCACGCGGCCGATCGCAATTGGGTCTTGTTCCTGGGCGAACGCACTAGCCGCTTGGATCGCTTGATTTTCGAGAGCGAGAGCGGCACGCTCGTCGATGTTTTCGCACAACTGTTGCGCCAGCGGTACGCCGGCACCTATGCGCGCTCGCAGGTGGATCACGTTACGGGGCTGCCCGACCGTTGGGCGACGATGAATCGCTTGAGCGAAACGATGCTTGCAGCAAAACGTAACGGCGCGTATGCAGCGCTTCTGTTCATCGACCTCAATGGATTCAAAGGCGTCAACGACTCGTTCGGCCACGGTCACGGCGACGCCGTGCTCAAGACGATCGCCACGACGCTGCGCGATGCACTTCGAGCCAACGAGTTCGTCGGGCGCATCGGCGGCGATGAGTTCGCGGTGATTCTTCCCGTCGTCCGCAGCGGTGACGAAGCGACATCGGCGGCGCGCCGGCTGGCCGACGGCGTGCGGGACCTCGCCATCGTGCACGGTGCGGGTTCGGTTTCGCTCAGCGTTGGGATCGCGTATTATCCCGAGCACGCGAATACCGTCGACGAATGGCTGCACCACGCGGATCTCGCGATGTACCAGGCCAAGCGCCAGCGCGAGTCGTTCTGTGTGTATGCGCCGGGCGATGCGAACACCGATTTTGCGATCCCCGCGATCGAAGTCGAGGACGCGTACGCGCGCGAGTTTTTGCTGTGCTTCCAGCCGATTTTCGAAGTTGAGAGCGGTACGGTCGTCGGTGCGGAGGCGCTGCTGCGCTCGTTGCACCCGCAGGACGGCGTCCAGTCCGCGTACATGACGATGGAGGCGGCGCGCGCGCGCCGATCGCTCGAACATTTGGATGCATGGGTGACGCGCCGAGCGCTGGCCTACGCCGCCGAATGGCGCGCGCAGGGCGTTTCACGCATCCACGTCAACATCGGGCAGGCCAACGAGGAGATTCTCTCGAGCGTGTTGCGCGCCGTCGATACCAGCGGCTGCGATGCGTCGATGCTCGCGCTCGAACTGGACTGGTCGCGCTTTGCGCAGGACGCCGAGACGTATGCATCGTTCGCCGAAGCGGCCGAGCGCTGCGGTCTCTACGTCGGTCTAGACAATTTCGGTGAGACGCCGTTGGAATTGCCGCTGCTCGAGTCGCTTGCCGTGCGTTTCATCAAGCCTTCGAAGTCGATGTTGCCGTCGGGCGGTGCGCGCGGCAAGAGCATGGAAGCGATGGTCGCGCTCTCGCGCGTCTACGGTTGGGACGTGATCGCGATGCGCGTCGCGACCAGCGACGACCGCTCCGCGATTCGCGCGGCGGGCGTAAAGTATATGCAGGGTTTTGCCGTCGCGCAGCCGATGACGGCCATCGACTTCAACCAATGGATAGAAAGCAGTCCCCGCATCGCTCTCGTGAGCTGATCGAATGTTGCGCCCTCGCCTCCGGCCCGCAGGGTGCGTGCCGTTGGTGCGGCGGCGAGCTTCCCAAACGGCGTCGCACCTGGTGCAGCGACCGTTGCGCCGATCGCTTCTGGAATAACCATTGGTGGACGCTGGCGCGCCGCGCGGCCAAACGCCGCGACAAATATCGCTGCAAGCGCTGCGGCCACAAGCCGCCCTCGCGGTCGCACCCGCACTATAAACGGCTGCGTAAGACCGACCGCCTCGAGGTCAACCACATCGAGCCCGCGCGCGGCGCGCACGGATCGCTTAGCTGTCTGCACCACCTCGAGAACCTCGAAGCCCTTTGCCTGGAATGCCATCGCGCGGTGACAGGCGCGCAGCGCGCGCTCCTGGTATAAAGTCGCGGTATGCAAACCCTCACACCGCAGCGCCGCAAGGAGCTTGAACTCACCGCCAACGACGTGCGCCAGGGCATCATCCGCTCGCTCTGCGCGGCGGGTTCGGGCCATTCGGCCGGCTCGCTCGACATGGCCGACGTCTTCACGGCCCTCTACGGCCACGTGATGCGTCACGACCCCCAGCGTCCGGACTGGCCCGACCGCGACCGGCTGCTGCTTTCGTGCGGCCACATCACGCCGGTGCGCTACTCCGCGATGGCCGCCTTCGGCTACATTCCGGTCGAGGAGTTGCTCACGCTGCGCAAGTTCGGCACGCGCCTCCAGGGCCACCCCGAACGCGTCAAGCTGCCGGCGGTGGAAACCACGTCGGGGCCGCTGGGCGAAGGGCTCGCGCAGGGAACCGGCATGGCGTTGGGCGCTCGGATCGACGGCAAAGATTTTCACGTGTACGTCGTGACGTCGGACGGCGAGCATGAATGCGGTTTGCATTGGGAAGCGATGATGACCGCCGCCAAATTCAAACTGGCCAACCTCACGTGCATCGTCGATCGGAACTTCATCCAGATCGACGGAAGCACCGAAGACGTAATGCCGCTCGAACCCTTGGCCGACAAATACCGCGCCTTCAACTGGGCGGTCTTCGATTGCGACGGTAACGACATCGGTTCGTTCGTCGACGCCGTCGAGCGCGCGCACCAGGTCGACGACCGGCCGCAAGTGATCATCGCGAATACCGTACCCGGCAAGGGCGTTAGCTACATGGAAGGCGACTACACCTGGCACGGCAAGCCGCCCAATAAAGAACAAGCCGATGTCGCGCTGCGCGAGCTGCAGGCCGATCGTGAAAGGATTCTCGCCCATGTCTAACACCGGTACGCTCGATCAGGCCGCGCAGGCGATGTCGTTGGTGGATTACCGCAACGGTGCCGAACTCAAATCGGTGCCGACGCGCAACGGCTTCGGCGAAGGGCTCATCGAAGCGGGCGAACGTGATGTCAACGTGATCGCAATCTGCGCGGACCTCGCCGAATCGACGCGCATGGAAGGCTTCAAAAAGAAGTTTCCGCAGCGCTACCTGGAGATCGGCGTCGCCGAACAAATGCTCGTGGCGATGGCCGGCGGTCTTGCCGCGACCGGGAAAATTCCGTGGATTGCGTCGTACGCGATGTTCAATCCGGGCCGTTCGTGGGAGCAAGTGCGTACGATCATGGCGCTCAACGAGACCGACGTGAAGATCGCGGGCGCCCACGCCGGCGTTTCCGTCGGCCCCGACGGCGCGACGCATCAGGCGATCGAAGACATCGCGATCATGCGCGTGATCCCGCACATGACGGTCGTCGTTCCGTGCGATTCCGTGCAGACCAAGAAGGCCACGCTCGCGCTCTCGCAGCGCTTCGGGCCGGTCTATCTGCGTTTCGCGCGCGACAAATCGCCGATCGTCACGACCGAGGCGACGCCGTTCGAAGTGGGCAAAGCGCAAGTTCTGCGCGACGGTACGGACGCGGCGATCGTGGCGTGCGGTATCTTGGTCTACAACGCGTTGGTGGCCGCCGACGAGCTGGCGCGTGAAGACGGCATCGAGGTACGGGTCGTCAACAACCACACCGTCAAGCCGATGGACGAAGCGACGATCGTCGCCGCGGCCCGCGAGTGCGGTGCGATCGTGACCGTCGAAGAGCATCAGATCCATGGCGGGATGGGTTCGGCCGTCGCCGAGACCCTCGCGGCAAAGGCACCCGCGCCGATCGAGTTTATCGGCGTAAACGACACCTTCGGGCAGTCCGGCGATCCGGCGGAACTGATCGAATATTACGGGATGGGGAGCCGCGCGATCAAAGACGCGGTACGGCGTGCCTATGCGCGCAAGCGGGCCTGAGGCCGTTACAGCCGAGCGATTACCGGGTATAGCTTTGGCGGGCTATGACCACGGAACCGATCGATGACTTCGACGCGTCGGCGTTGCGCGATTTCGCGCAGCGCCTGACGCGTATTGCATTGGTCGCGCTTCCGGGCAGCACGTGCGAGTATGCCAACCCCATCTGGACGGCCTATACGGGGCTTGAGCTCGAGCATTCGGTCGGGAACGGCTGGCAGTTGGCGTTGCACCCGCAGGACCTCGAGAGCGTGCTCGAAGCGATCGAGCAAGGCCGTCGTAGCGGGATGCCGTTCGAGATGCGCTGCCGGCTGCGATCGGCCGATGGCGACTACGGGATGTTCGCGGTGACGCTCGTGCCGCTGCGCGATGCAAGCGGCATCCTTCACTCGTGGCTCGCGATTTGCGATCGCGCCGATTTCGAATCGTCGAACGACGACCGGTTCCGGCAACTCGCCGATGCACTGCCGTTGCTGGTGTGGACGACGGATCGTAGCGACCGCCTCACCTTCGTCAATCGCGGGTGGTTGGACTATACGGGCCTGCCGGCTGGATCGACGATCGACGAGCGCAATGCGCTGTTGGACCCCGCCGACGTGCCGGTGATCATGAACGGGTTGCGCGACGGTGCGAGCGAACTGACGTTCCGCCTGCGACGGCGTTCCGACGGCGCGTACCGCTGGCATTACCTGCGATGGGTGCACACCCATTCGGGAAGCCTTCCGTTCTATCGCATCGGCATGGCGATGGATATTCACGACGAACGGGCCGCGCGCGAGCAGCGCGATGCGCAGATGCGGGCAATCGCCGAGGCTATTCCCGATTTGGTTTGGTCGACCACATCGGACGGCGTTGCGGATTATGCAAACAGTGCGATGCTCGCGTACATCGGCCTAGCCGCACACGAAGCGGTCGGTGACGTATGGGAACGCATCGTCCATCCCAAAGATTGGACGCGCACGCGCAACGCATGGATCGAGTCGATGCGAACCGGCGCGCCGTACGAGATGCAGCATCGTATCCTTGCCGGTGATGCAAGCTCGCGCTGGTATCTTACGCGCGCGATACCGATGCGCGACGACGGTGGCGCGATCGTGCGCTGGTTCGGAACGAGTACGGATATCCACGACCAAAAGCGGGCGTCGCAAGAGCAGACGTACTTGGCGGAGCTTGGACGCATCGTCAACAGCTCACTGGAACTCGACCGCACGTTGCGACACATTTGCGAAACGGCCGTTCCCCTGCTCGCCGATTCGTGTCAGATCGATCTCTTGATCGACGGCGGCGTGCATACGGCGGCCTTCGCCTACACGGGAACGCAGCGCGAGGTCCCGGCCTCGCGCGTGCGCGCGCATTTCTACGGCGATGCGCGCGCGGCCAGTTTTGTCGAACGAATCGACGGACGCGCGACCGAAACGGTGATCGTGCCGATGCATGTGCGCGGCAAATCGATCGGGACGATTTCGTTCGTGCGTGCCGAAGACTCCGAGGCCTATGGCGCCGCGAGCGTCGGCTTTTTGGAGGAAGTGTCGCGGCGCTGCGCCCTCGCCATCCAGAACGCGCAGCTGTACCAGCGCGAGCACCGCGTCGCAACCGCGTTGCAAGCGGCATCGCTGCCGCGCCGCCTTCCACAGATCGACGGCATCGCGATGGACGCCGTCTACGTGCCGGGTCAGAGCGAGGCGCAAATCGGGGGCGACTGGTACGACGCGTTCGCGCTCACCGACGGGCGCATCGTCGTCTCGATCGGTGACGTGGCCGGCAGCGGCCTGGACGCGGCGGTAACGATGAGCAGCATGCGCCAAATCATACGCGGCATCGCGCAGGTTCACGCCGATCCGGTGCTGATGCTCAATTCAGCCGACCGCGCGTTGCGCATGGACGACCCCGATCGTTTCGTCACCGCGTTCGTCGGCGTGCTCGACCCGATCGCGAGCACGATGATCTACGCCAGCGCCGGCCATCCCGCGCCGTTCATTCGGCGTGCCGATGGGCGCTTGGACGAATTAATCTATGTCGATTTGCCGCTCGGTCTGCGCGAACGCGCGAGCGTGGATGCCACCAGCGTGAGCATCGGCGATCGCGACATGTTGGTGCTCTACACCGACGGGCTGGTCGAGTCGGGCCACGATTTGGAAGGCGGTGCGCGCGCGTTGCGCGAGACGCTCGCCGATCCGGCGATCGACGAAGTCGCGCGCCCGGCGCTGTTCATCCAAGAGCGGATGCTGGTTGGGGGAGCGCGCGACGACGTCGCGGTGCTTACGCTGCGCGTGCATCGCGAGCGGCGCTTGAGCAACATGCGGCGCTGGAGCTTCGGCTCACTCGATCCGACCGGTCTCTCGCAAATGCGCCGTGAGTTTCGCGCGCTGCTCATCGGGTACGGCCTAGGCGAGACGCAGTTGGAAACCGCGGAACTGGTACTCGGCGAACTGGCCGGCAACGTCGTGCGGCACGCACCCGGCGCAGTGGATATCGTGCTCGATCACACGGCGGGTGAGATCGTTCTACACGTGATCGACGAAGGGCCGGGATTCGAACGGGCGCCGATGCTTCCGATCGACATGATGAGCGAATCGGGGCGCGGTCTCTTCATCGTCTCGCAGCTCACGCGCGAATTCAGCGTCACCAAACGCCATCCCCGAGGCAGCCACGCGCGAGCCGTCCTAGCTCGATAGCCGTTATTCTACGGGTCCCAGCCTTCGCCGATGCGATGGCAAAGGGCGTTTCGAGTCGATACGCCGGCGATAGCGTAGAGGTCCGAAATGCGACGCTCGATCGTCTTCGGCGACAACCCAGTCTTTGTTGCAATTTGCGCATTTGTGTAATTCGCTGCGATCAAGCGGGCAAGTTCCCGGTGCCAGTCCCCCATCGAGACGTCGCGTCGCGGACGTCCACGACGCCTGCGGTTCTTTAGCCTCCCGGCATCGCCGGCGAATCCACATAGTTCGTACGTGCAGAACGCCTCGTTGAATCTGCCCGCAACCTCCAACGATTTGGCGGCCAACGGGCGTAGGCCGAAGTCCAAGAACGCTTCATAGCTCTGCTCGGCAAGCTTTACGGCTTTTGTTCTGTTGCCTGCGCGGTCTGCAATCAATGCCTCGAACAGCCTGCGCTTTGCCAGGGTAAGACCGTTGACCTTATCCAACTTCTCGACTTCCTCACACGCTGCGTCGACGACGCTCCCAGCGCCCCTGGCGGCGATTTCCCAAAGGACGGGCCAGAACACCCATGGCATCTGCCCGAGCATGAGGGCGAGGTTGCCGGGTGAGTCCTGCGCGCGGCCTTCGATATGATAGAGCCGTTCGTAACTCAGGAGCGCGGGGAACGCAAATCGGCTTTCTTGGAGCTGTTGTGCCAAATGATCGTCGCGGCAATGTTCGATAAGCGCGAGATCGCCGGTGGAGAGGCCGATGTCGATGCCGACCGCCGATCGGAAGAGCCGGAAGTGAGGATCGTACTCCGGCTTTGAAAGCGCGATGGCGATAAAGCGATGCGCTTCGATGGCGTCCCCGACAGCGTGCGAAGCACGTGCTGCCATTGCCGCCGAGGCTGCGCTGAAAGGGCCGTTGAATTCGTCGCTGAACTTGAGCGCTGCAACGAAGTTGTCGCGTGCCTCGCGCCATCCCGCCTTCGAGAAAAATAGTTCCCGAGTTCATCAAGCGGAAAACCAGAGTTGGACCGCTGACCGCTGCGCGTGCGGTTTCGTTTACTTGAAGCCCAAGCTCGACGGCCGCCTGAACGTCTCCCCGTGACAGTTTGAGCAGGGCCGAAAGTTCGAGAAAGTGCGCGAAAACCCCGAAGTGAAGTGCTGCGCCGGATTCTCGAAGGTTTGCAAGCAAGGACGCCGCCTCCGCTAGCCGCCCCTCGAGCATTCTTATCGATGCGAGTGCGACGCAGGCTGCTGCGCCAACCGACGAAGGTAGCGGGTAGCGGTCACGTAGTTGCGTGAGTTCTGCTTCGGCTTCGCCGAGGCGACGCTCCTCGCCTGAGGCGGCCCAGGCCAACAGCTCAACGTATTGGCATACGAAACTTAGGTTCGGAGACGCAGTAGATGCGATAACCGCAGCCAACTCGGTTCGGGCGGTGTCTGCGTTCCCGTTTACGATACAAAGGGCGCTTTGCCAGGCAGCCATCGGCGTCGCTTCGCGGCTGCTGCGCAGTTGGAACGGATGTCCTCCGAGCGGGAGTTCAGACATGGCGTGCGATTCTCCACGGTCGCGGAGGTTCCCGCGCAAGTCTTTTTTGACGAACGGCCTCCTTTTTTGCCGGCGACGCTGCCTGCTAAGATCCATAATTATGGCCGCGGGTGCCGCTGCATATCTGAGAGGCGAAACACGAATGCTCTATGTGCGATCGTTATCCCAGCATCTTGTGCGAGGGCTGCTCCTTGTCGCATTTGCCGCGTCCGTATCGGCGGGCGCGGTGAACGCAGAGCCGCTGAGCGTGCAAACGTCCGTCTCCGGGTTTGTTCGGGCGGAAGGCAAACCCGTACCCGGAGCGGTCGTTACCGCTGCGGGCCCGCAAAAAAGAAGCGGTGTTACGAACGCTCAGGGCGCGTTTACGCTGACCCTTGCACCGGGCCTTTATTCGATCGGCGTTACGAAGGCGGGCTTTCAATCGGCGACACGGGCGGACGTCGCATTGGCGGCCGGCGAAACGGTCAGGCTCGCTTTTGAATTGACACCGGCGTCGTTTTCATCACTGAAGCAGATCGCCAGTGTCACGACAACGGCTGGAGCCGCAAACGTGATCAACACGTCTAGCGCGGCGATCGTGGACGTGCCGCAAAGTACTTTCACCGAGCAAGGGCAACTGGGCGTCAATCATGTGCTCAATGAGATCCCCGGTATCGTCGTGAGTCCCGGCGATGGATTTGGGATCGACGAGATCGCCAATGCGGCAAGTCCGCTAGCCACGGGTATTCCGCAAATCCGAGGGGCGCTTCCATACGAAACCGAGTCGCTCATCGACGGTCACCCCATATCGATCGGGGAATATGGGACGTTCAACACGTCGTTCCTCAGTCCGTACCTGTTGCAGAGCGTCGAGGTGGTTAAGGGCCCCGGAGCCTCGCCTCCGAACATCAGCAATGCAATAGGTGGAACCGTGAACTTCGTGACGCTCCAACCGACCGTAAAGCGGGAGGGTTCGATTGACTACGGCGTCGATCAGTTCGGCGGTTTGTTTTGGAACGGCCGCGCGACCGGAACGATCTCGCACCTGTCGTACGCGTTCGATTATGTGACGCGAGGCACCAACGGCTACAATCAGAGCTTTGAGCCGCTCATGCCCGTCTACGCTCCGGGCGGATACAGCGTCAACGGGACCCCGGCGTGCGCAAGTGCGGCCAATGCGGCCAGTCTGCTACCCGGGCTTCGCGCCGGGCAATCCGCATTATGCCGGCTCCGCCGAGCTAACCACGCCGCTCATGCTCTGTTGCCCCTCGATTCCCATGTGGTCGAACCAGCGCAACGAGTTGGCGAAGCTTCGTTACACCTTTACGCCGACGACGGCGCTGACCGTCAGCTATCTCGGGGGGCAGAGCCGCGGCGCGGATGCCGGAGACCTCCTCTATTCGTATCCTAGCTTTTCTTTTCAAGGACCGTCCGGATACACCGGAGCTTACAACGGCGCTGCCACGCCTTTCGACGTTCAAAATTCCGGCATACTCGCAAACAACACCAATTTATTTCAAGGCGACTTCCGCACGGCTGTGGGTGCGGTCACGTTCCTGGCTCGCGCCTACGCAACGTCGGTCTCCACGTTCGAGGGTGGTCCCGGGAACGGCGCCGCCCCCGGGACGATGAGCTTCACCGGCTTGCTCTACGGTGGAATTCCGCTTGGAAACAGCATGAATCCCACATTCTTCAACGGCACGCCGGCAACGGTCACGTATGTGGATGATTACAACGCGACGCGCACGCTCGACAACTTGTATGGCTACACATTTGAAAGCGACATCCCGGTGGCGGGCCAAAATCAACTCAGCATTTCGTACGACCAAAGTTCCACGACTAGCAGCGCGGCAACGACTTCGTCGTTAGCGGCGCTCGACTCCGTAGCGGTTCCCCGCGGGGTCCCAACAGACATTCCGTACCGAGATGTTGCGCTACGAGGCGCAAGTCACACCGACGCTGCAAGCCACCTTTAGCGATCATCAGTTAAGCTATACCGACCACTATACGCAAAACGGGGGATTGTCTTTTACCGACTCGACGCATGGGGCGAGCGTCCCGCGGGTGGCGTTGGAGTATCTTCCCAAAGCGAATCTTGCCGTACGAGCGTCAGCCGGGTCGTCGATCGCACCACCGTATATCGCCCTCTTGACCAACACCTATCCACCCCAGCCGGATCAAGCTCCTCCGCACTACTTTACCGCAGACGCGAATAGCGGTGACGTGCTTCCGGAGACGTCGTTCGGCTGGGATCTTGGAGCCGACCGGCGATTGGCGGCGCATACGATACTGTCTCTGGATGTCTATCAGACGACGCTTCGCAACCAGTTTCTGCAGACGACGGCGCTAACGGGCACGTATACGACGCCTGCCGGGTATCCGTTCCCGGGAACGTATCCACTCTATACGACGAGCACGCAGAACTTGGGTCATTCGCGATATGAAGGGATAGAATTCGCGCTGCACGATGATCCGCCCGTCGGATTTGGCTACGTCGTGCAAGGTGCATTACAGCGGGCGTACCCGTACGATCTCCCACCTGGGTTCTACAATACGGCCGCCGGGCCAAATACAGCAAATCTCGGCGTTATTCCAAACGTCAACTTTCAGGCGACGGGGCAAGGCTATAACGGACTCTCATACTCTCGCGTACCATACTCGCAAGGCTATGGGGAAATAAACTATCGTACTCGCGCAGGAGGGTATGCGATACTCGGGGTCACGTATTACGGTCCAAACAATGCGTACAACGAACCGGCGTTCGGAGTCGTCAACGGTAGCTTCGATCAGCGGCTTACCCCGCATGTATCTGCCCTCTTGAGCGTGACGAATCTCACGGGCGCCTACGACAATTACTATTACAACATCTACGGTGGAATCCCGACCCCGCTGATCAACGGTCAGTTCGGCTACACGGCAGGGAACGTCGTCGGGCCACGCACGTTGAGTCTAACGCTGCATATGGATCTGTAAACCGGATGGCGGTGCAAGGCACTGTTGGAACGGGGGTTGCATTGCTGCGCCGTGTGAGCCCATGGTACACGTTTGTCGTGCTCGAACTCGTGGCGTTGGTTATCGGAGTCGAGACCGGCATCGTGAGCTTACTCGCAAAACCAATCGAGTCGTCGCTCGCGGTGGGTGACGCGATGTTTGGTGTCCTTGCCGCCTCGGCAGTTACGGCGTCGGTCGCCATCGTTTATTACCCATCCGGGATACTCGCGGACATATTGAATCGCCGTAACGTGATCATGGGCGGCGTCGTCGTGTGGGCAATTTCCTCGCTCGCAGCCGCGAGGTGCGATACGGCTGCGCTGCTCTTTGTCGCGCGGTTCGCCGAGGGCATCGGCATCGGAATTACCGGTCCGGCATGTTACTCTGCACTTTCCGATTCTTTTCCGATGGACAGGCGTGCGCTGGTCGTGAGTCTGTATCTAGCCGGCGGCAGCATCGGGTCCGGTGCTGCTCTTTGGCTCTGCGGCGCGCTCGTGTTCGCTGCGGAACGCGCCGGCAACGTGGAAGTTCCGTTTCTTGGAGTCGTCGCTCCTTGGCAAATGTGCTTTCTCGGCGTCTTTGGTCTGAGCATGTTGCTCGTCCCGCTACTGGCCATCGTCGTGGAACCTCGCCGGTTTGCAAGTGATGCGCCCCTCAAATCCGCCTTGAGTGCGACGTCGCGCGTATTCAAGCATTTTGCTCGTAAGCACGGTGGACTGTGGCTACGGACGACGCTTGGCGTGTATCTCTTGCAGGCCGTGTTCACGGCGGTTCTCACATGGGCTCCTACGCTGACGGAGCGCGCTTATCACGTTCCCGTCACCGTGTCTGCGGGAGTCCTCGGTTCGATCGTTGCGGTGACGGGAGTGCTCGCGACGATTGCAGCGGGCGCAGCTTCGCAGGCGTTGATCAATCGGGGCCTTGCGCGCGCCCTTCCCCTAGCGATGGCGTGGTTTTGCGTCGCGTTTGTGGTTGCCGGTACGTTGTTCGCGCTAGCTCCCAGCTATAATCTCTGCATGAGCGCGGCTGCGGTGCTCATTCTGCTGGCAACAGCGCAGAATACGGTTATGAATTCCGCAATCCAGGACACGGTGCCCGCCGAAGTTCGCGGTCAGGTGATCGGCGTTATGGGCGCGCTGGTTGCTGCCCCGAGCCTCTTCGCTCCAGCGGCTATCGGCTTGCTTTCGGAGGGCGTGTTCAACGGACTCCCAGCTCGTCGTTTGCCGTCACGACGGCAGTGTGCGGAATAGTCGCTTTTCTTCTCTTGGCGTTCAATACGCGCTCGTACATGCGCGCACGCGAAGATCTCGTCAGTCAGACGCTTATAGGATAGTATCGTGCAAGGCGAGAGATGGTCTGGGACGACGATGGAGGAGCGTTACCGGCGCGCCGAGTCGCTGCTGCAGTGGCGGCAGCGAAAGATGGTGCTCAATGCCGATGTGTTGCCTCGATGGATCGGCTCTTCGGATCGCTTTTGGTACGTTAGGGAAACGCCGGCGGGTCATGAGATTCGTGTCGTTGACGCTTCGAGCGGCGATAATCGCCCGGCATTTGATCACCAGGTGTTCGTGCATGCGCTTTCGGCCGCTTTAGAGATGGACGCTTCGCTGGATGATCCGCAGATATATGCCTACGATCTTCGGAATGAACCGCTGCGGCTTCGGTTTAAGGCGTATGGCCGTAGCTGGGAGTATGACCCGCCGCTCGAGCTGTTGTTGGAAATTGCCGAAGAAAGCGAATTACCGGTACGGGCCCCGAACGGCTCGATGTTCGCGTACACGAAGAACCACAATATCTGGATGTGTGACTCAGGCAGCGTTGACCGGGCCTTGACGACCGATGGCGTTCACTTGTACGCGTTCGCGACACCCCCGGACGCCCACCGTCCAAGCGGGCGCTTCAAGCTGTCGCTAGAACCCGGCGCCGTATGGTCGTTCGATTCATCGCGTTTGCTCACATTGCCGCACCCGACCACCGGCTGGTCGGGGTCATGCCCACAATAGCCTTTGCACCGGGCGAGAAAACAAACGCCCGACATCGTTTGAAACGCGGTAGCACTCCCCGGGACGAACACGTCACGCGATTCGAGATGTTAGCCATCGAGGCGGCGACGGGTGCACAGGTGCGCGCCCGTTACCCCGCGCTTTCCGCCGTCCGCATCCAACGATAGCCGGTGGCCGCAGGTCTGGCCTGGTGGTCGGCCGACTCGCGGACGGCCTATTTCGTGGACATCGAACGGGGCGAGCGTAAGGTTCATGTTGTTGCATTCAATGGGACACAGGGACGTGCCGCAACGTATTTTCCGAGGAGAGCGATGCCTACATCGATCTCGGGCCAAACGTCTATGCGCCGTCCGCAATCGTTCCGTTGCCTTCGAGCGGCGAGCTTCTTTGGTATTCGGAGCGCAGCGGTAACGCGCACCTGTATCTCTACAATTTAAAAACGGGGTCGTGCGTGCGCCCGGTAACGAGCGGCGGCTTTCGTGTTCGTGACGTGCTGCACGTCGACGAGCGAGAACGAACGGTGCTAATGACGATCAGCGGCAGCGATCCTGCGCGCCCGTATGCGCGATCGATCGCCCGAGCATCGCTTGTATACGGGCGAGACGACGATCTCTCGTCTGCGACGACTGCGATCACTACGTCCCGAGGGTTCGTGCCGTTAGACTGTTGGCATACGAAATCGAGGGGATACAAACGAGCGCGATCTCAGGGAAACGTCGAAAACGGGAAACTATTTTGTCGAAACGTCCTCGAGGCCGGATCGACTGCCGGTAACGACGCTTCGCGATCGCGATGGCAACGCCATTACGGTTATCGAGGAAGCCGATCGAGGGGGATTGCCGCAATGGTGGCGTTAGCCGAGTCGTTCGCCGCTACGGCGGCGGATGGCGTCACACCCATCGAAGTCCTGGTGTTTAAGCCGTCGGACTACGACCCGAGCCGACGCTATGCCATCATCGACCACGAATACGGCGGACCGCAAGTGTCCTCGGTACCCTGGGGATCTTTTAACTGCCCGTCGTCTGCACAGACCTACGTCCGTTCTGCCGCATTGGCTGAACTTGGCTTTATCGTGGTCCTGATCGACGGTCGTGGTACGAGCGACCGCGATCGTCGCTTTCATCTTGAATCGTACGGAAAACTTCAAGACGCCTCAAACCTCGACGACCATGTTGAAGCGATCCGGGAGATCGCAGCGCACGACGCCTCGCTCGACCTGGAGCGGATTGGAATCATCGGGTTCTCGGGTGGCGGCTTTCTTGCGGCACACGGAATATTGCGGTATCCGGAATTCTATCGAGTCGCCGTCGCTGGCTCGGGTAACTACGATAACCGAATCTTTTGGCATACGTGGGGCGAGCGTTATCATGGTGCCGGCGATGAAGCACATTGGAGAGCGCAGAGCGCCGCGACGTACGCGAAGAACCTACGAGGAAAGTTGCTGCTTACCCACGGTTTGCTCGACGTCGGCTGTCATCCGGCGCAGGTCTTCGAATTGATCGAGGCGCTGCAACGCGAGAACAAGGACTATGATTTGATCGTTTTCCCGAACGCTGCGCACGAACTCCCGGGCTATGGAGAGCGACGCGGATGGGATTACCTTGTCAAACACTTAAACGCGATGGAGCCTCCGACCGGTATATCGATCACGACCGGGCACGACCTGATCATGGCTCTTGTGGAGTCGCGCCGGCACCAATCCGCCGAAGGACAGCCGATGAGCGCCGAATAAAACGGCATGACCCTCGCACCGCCTTCGGCCGAGCGGTGCGGTCTCCGCGACCCGCTGATTAACAGACGGGCGAGTTTGGCCGCTAATCGATTCTAGGTTGAAGACTTCCCCCAATCCACCAGGGGAAGGCCCCGATTTTTGCATCTTCGGCTCGATAAGGCAGGTTCGGCACCTCGACCTAGTAATGGAGTCAAGGCTCGAGACTACGTCTACCTCCGGCCTCGAATAACCTGATCACATATTTAGCCTCCGAGAAATCAATTCGCCGCAGGTACAATAAACCGGAGCCTCGTCGTCGAGTGCTATGCTGCTCCGTTGCCCGCACCCCTCGCATAAGGATATATATTGCCTTGAGTTCGGGCCGGACCAACCGGCTTTTCTCATCAGTTGCAGCAGCTCATGGCTATCGACAAGCTCAATCCCCACAGCAACCGCACGGCTAGCCGCCTCTTTTGAGAACCCAGATAGGCAAACAAAAATTCCCCGCTCAGCTTGGTCTGTTACCATGGCAGAGTGAAATTTTTGAAGCTGCGGCCTACCCGCCCTATTTTGATTGTATCTCTTACATTCTAGGAGAACTTTTTCTTCGCCAAGATACATAACAGCATCTCGCCCGCCATCGCGCGAGCGAGGGGTCTGTTCAACGACGTAACCAAGGCTTCTATAAAGTGCGCAAACCGTATCTTCAAACTTGCCCGGTTCAAGCTCGCGTAAGGTGACCTCTTCGGCCAGAACGGCTTTATTGAGTCTCATTAACTCCGCATTGTGTAGCTCATCACCTTTTGCTGCGCGTTGGCTACGCTCGATGCGATCGAGGGTTAATTTGTCGCAAGCCTTGCAAGAGCCACCACGTTCACCGCCGCGAGTTCCATGCACGCATAGGTTAAATGGCCTCCACAGAAAACGGATGGGCCGAACGACCAACACGTTCAAAATCGCTCTTACAATACTCGTGCCGATGAAAGCGAGCGGGAAGCCAAGAACCACTAGAGCGAGGAGAGCACCGGTAGCAATAAACAGGTATATAAACCCGGTTATGATCCATCCGATAGCCTGGCCGACCATTCTGCCCAAAACTTCGTGCGGACTGAGACAATTCCTAGACTGTGCAGTCTAAGCAGTCAATCATCGCGCCTAGCCGCGCCCACAAGTAACGCTTTTCCCGACCTCTCGAATAACGTCAACGAGCCGTCCGGCCTTGTAGTTTCGCTTAGGTACTAGACTACGGGCAGACTCCTCATGTCCCCATAGCATACGGGCCAGTTCCGGCCAAACGTCGATCTCAAAAATGGCACGGTGACGCGCCCACGCGGCATGACGCCGTCACCGGGCCAGCGCGTCGCGATGATCGGCTATTTCAGCGACGGAACCTTCATCGTCAATCGCTTGGTCTTGCGCGGATAGTCGCAGCGCCGGAAGAAAAAAAAGAAGCGGCACGCATACGCGTGCCGCTTCTTTCGTTTGTACCGGTTTACCGGTCGCGCGTTTAGCGGCGCAGACCGAGATCGGCGATCAGCGAACGGTAGCGGTCGAGGTCGCTCTTTTGGAGATAGTTGAGCAAGCGACGGCGCTGGCCGACCTGCAGCAGCAAGCCGCGGCGGCTATGATGATCCTTCTTGTGGATCTTGAGGTGATCGGTAAGCTGGTTGATCGAAGCGGTAAGGACCGCGATCTGCACTTCGGCCGAGCCGGTGTCGTTGGTACCGCGGCCGTACTTAGCGGCGATCTCCGCTTTTTGTTCTTTGGTCAATGGCACGAATGGGCTCCTCGTAAATTCAGGATGGTCTCGCTCGGGTACAGGGCCTTGGGCTTGCCTTCACCCATGCTCCGTCCCGGCGACCGGCGTAGCATAGCAGAGACCGGCGCCCGTCGACAACCCCGAAGGGCGCTACGCGGCGGGCCGCGGTGGGCCGTCCCTGCGGGTCCACGGCCACGAAGATGAACTTGCCGACCGTGGAGAGGCGGCGCACGCCGGAGGTCGGGTGCTCGGCCCATAGCTCGGCTTCGACCGTCAGCGAGGTCCGGCCGATCCGCACGACCCGAGCGATCGTCTCGACGAATTCACCGACCCGGATCGGTTCCTTGAAGTCGATCCGGTCGATCGAGGCCGTGACGACCTGTTTGCGACAGGCACGCATGGCCGCGATTGCGCCGACTTCGTCCATCAGCGCCAGCGCCCGCCCGCCGAAAAGCGTCCCGTAAACATTGGCGGCCTCCGGAAAGACGATCTCGGTGCGGCGTTCGACGATCGGCTCGAATTCGTTCATCGCCCGCATGGATTTTCTGGCCGGGCGCATATCCCCGCTGCATGGAACGATTCTTCGTGCCGGTCATCTACGGCTCGGTTCGGCGCGAGCGTCAGGGGATTCGTGCCGCACGTTACGTCACGCGGCGTCTGGGGGCGCTGGACGTAGACGCGATGCTGATCGATCCGCTCGAGCATCCGTTGCCGTTGCTGGATCTGATGTACAAGGAGTACGAAAAAGGCACGGCGCCCGCGGTGCTCGAGGACCTCGCGAAAATTTTCACGCGCGCCGACGGCTTCGTCGTCGTTTCGGGCGAGTACAACCACACGATTCCGCCCGCGCTCTCCAATGTGCTCGACCACTTCTTGGAAGAGTTCTTTTGGCGGCCGGCCGGGATCGCGTGCTATTCGGGCGGCCGGTTCGGCGGCAGTACGCGCGGCGATGGCGCTGCGATCGATGCTGGCCGAAATGGGCATGGTGACGTTACCGTCGCTGATGCCGTTTCCGAACGTGCACGAAGCTTTCGACGAAGATGGGACCCCGCGCGATCCGAAGACCGACGAGCGCAACGCAACGTTTTTCGACGAGCTGGTGTGGTATATGAAGGCGCTGCGCGCGGCGCGCGCGGGCGGCGTTCCGTATTAAAAGGAGAGGGAATGGATCTTGGAATTCGCGGGCGCGTTGCGCTCGTTACCGGCGCGAGCGCCGGCATCGGTGAAGCGGTCGCGCTCGCGCTTGCGGCCGAGGGCGTCACGCTCGCGGTCGCCGCACGCCGCCGCGACCGGCTCGAGCACGTTGCCGAACAGGCCAAAGAACGCGGGCGCGACCGATGCGCGCGCCTTCGAGGTCGATCTGACCGACGCGGCGTCGATCGCCAAACTCGTTGCCGGCGTCAACGACGCATTCGGCGCGATCGATATCGTCGTGCTCAACGGCGGCGGTCCCAAACCCGGTACGTTCACCAGCGATGGACCTCGCCGATTGGGATGCCGGTTATCGCAACGTGCTGCGCAGCATGCTCGAACTAACCAGCGCCGTGCTGCCGTCAATGACAGCGCGCACATGGGGCCGCATCGTCGCACTCACGTCGTCGTCGGTCAAGCAGCCGATTCCGACGCTCGCGCTCTCCAATGCTTTTCGTACCGCGCTGGTCGCCGCGCTCAAAACGCTCTCGATCGAAGTCGCGCAAGTACGGCATCACCGTCAATTCGATTGCGACCGGACGTGTGCTGACCGATCGCTTGCGTCAGCTTTATACCGACGAACAGGCGATGGCGCGCCGCAGCGAAGACCGACGTGCCGATCGGCCGTGTCGCGACGCCGGCCGAGTTCGCGCCGATGGTCGCTTTTTTGTGCAGCGAGGCGGCGCGCTACGTCACGGGCCAGACGATCGCGATCGACGGCGGCCTGATCAAGTCGATCTACTAGCCTTGCCCGATCCCACGTTCGTCCGCGTCGCCGATCCGGCGGCGCTGCCGCCCGGAAGCGCGCGCACCGTTCAGGTCGGGCGCTACGAGGTCGCGCTCTTCAACGTCGACGGCGACTTCTACGCCCTGGAAAACGCCTGCCCGCATCAAGGCAGCCCGATCGTCGACGGCTGGATCGAGGGGCGGACGATCACCTGTCCCTGGCATGCCTGGTGCTTCGACCTTCGCACCGGGAGCCTGACGCTGGGCGATTTTGCCATGATCCCGCGCTTTGAGGTGCGGGTCGAGCAGGACGGCGTCTATCTTTCCACGGAGCCGGTGGCGCGATGATGAACGATCAGCAACCCACCTGGGACGGCCGCGTCGGAACCGCCGGCGGACCGGCATTCGGCGCTGCGCTCTCGGCCTTTGCCGCCGAGCGCGAGGTCAACCACGGACGTCTGGCCGAGGCCATCGGTATGCCCCTCGAGCGGCTGGCGGCCGTCCTGGCCGGCTCCGAGCGCGTAGGCGTCTCGGGATTGGCCCGCCTGGCGCAGGCGCTGCGGGCTCGTCCGATCGAGTTTTTGCAGCGGACGGGCATCCTCTCGCTCGACGTCTACGCCTTCGGCCTGGACCCGCTGTATTTTCTGCCCGAGGGGCAGACCCGATATGACGCCCGGATCTACATGCGCGAGATCAACCCGCGCCATCGCGTGCCTGAGGGCGATATGACCAAGCGCAATCCGGCGCTCGCGGCGTTGGCCGGGGACGAGGTCCTCGACGCGCTCGGGAAGGTCGAAATCGAACTCGCGTATCTCCTGCGTGCCGCGGTCCAAGAGACGGGTGGGACACTCTAGGAGGCAAAGCGAAACATCGGCCCCACGATGCAAGGTGTTGATGGTAAGCGAATCGCCGCGCTAATCGGCGATGGATACGAAGACGCGGACTTGACCGAGCCCCGCCGCTCGCTCGAAGAGGCCGGTGCGATCGTCACGATCGTCGGCGTCGACGAGCGCGCACGCCAAAAGATCCGCGGTAAGCGCGGACTCGACGACGGCGGCAGCGTTCGCGCGGAGGAACTGGCGGCAGATTGTACCGCCGAGGACTTTGACGCGCTGCTGCATTCCGGGCGGAATGTCGCCCGATCACGTGCGAACCGATAAGGAAGTACAGCGCCTCGTGCGCGAGTTCGATGCGGCCAAAAAGCCGATCTTCTCGGTCGGTCACGGCGCGCAAGTCCTGATCTCGTCGCAATTGGTGCGCAGCCGTCAGGTGACGGGCGCGCATTCGATCGCGGACGACATTCGTAACGCGGGCGGTCTCTATCGCGATCAACCGGTCGTGCAAGATTCCAACTGGGTCACGACACGTGGTGCCGAGGATCTCGTGCAGTTCAATCGCACGATCCTGGAAAAACTCGCTGCGACCGGAGCCGCTCCGGTCGCCTAGCGCTACAGTCTCGCGAGCGATTCACCGTATTCGCGGAGGGCGAAATAGCCGGTGATCGCGCAGAAACACAACTCAGTGGCGACGCCGACGGCGTCGCCACGTTTTGTTGAATATCCGTCGGCATAGACGGAGAGCACGTACGCGACCACGATCGTGGCTCCAGCCAGTGCGATCGGCACGGCGCGCGCCGCTCCGCTGCGCACGGTGGTATTGAGCGCGACCAGCGTGCTCGCGATCACGCATGCAAGCGCGAGACCGAAGAACGTCGGCGGTGCGGCGAATCCGCTCAGGTATTGCGCTGCCCAATAAGCCAGCGCGGTAAGTGTCGACGCGACCAGCGGTGCGACGGCTTTCGCGCGCGCGAGCTCGCGCCCGAAGAGCGGCGCGCTGCGTTCGGTTGTATCGAGATACGCGTGTCGGCCCGGCCCTTGCAGCATCGCAAGCGCGACCCCGATCGTCGAACAGAAGAACATTGGACCGGCGAGCCATACGCTGCGGGTGGCCAGATCCGCGTCGAGCGGATCGGTGACGGTTGCGATGCCGTGCGGTTGGATGAATCCGACGATGGCTGCGGTCGCGCACGCAAAGGCGATGGCGCGCCGGTCGGCGCGTAAGCGCGCCCGGACGACGGCGCTGAAGGCGGCGTTGGTCATCGAGCGGCTCGCCTGCGTCACGAAGATCGCGCAGCCGCCGGCCGCCGGTGCGACGATCTCGAGCGTCCTACGCTCGGGCCGGTCCAGTACCAGCAGCGCGGGCCCGGGAAGGAGCGCCGCGACCACGGGATACGCGAAGGCTTCGTGCAGCCCGTCGAGCCGTTCGAGCAGAAGACGGGCGTGCGCGCGCGCGCGTTGCGGCTCGATGTCCCAGAGCGCGGCCCGATAGGCGATATAGCGCTCGGCGTCGATCTGCGAGAGCGGCAGCGGGTCGTGCGGAACGAACGCGGCGATTCGCTTGCAGTGCACCGGTTGCACGCGCGGATCGTACTCGCCGATGAGCACCGACCCGCTGGTGGACCGTGTGAGGGCGGCGGCCATCATACTGAGCACCTCGGCCTCCCGGGCGCTCGCACAGGCGCGAACGACCTGCTCGCCGGGTCCGACGTCAAACGTAGCCGGCGGTACGACGACCTCGTTTCGGCGGGTATAGGAGGCATCGCGCATGCGCAACAGGTGCATCGAGGGGCGTCTTCGCCGAATGCGCCGAAATTCCGATGCAAGGAACGCCGCTATGCCGAATCTCTCCAACGACGATATCGCCCGAAAGCTCATCGAGATCCGCATCCTGATGGAAATGGCGGGGCTGAGTTTCTATAAGTACATGGCGTTCGAAAAGGCCGCGGCCTCAGTCGAAAACGCCCCGCCGCTGCGTGACGTCATCGCCGCCGGCGAGCTGACGACGCTTCCCTCGATCGGAAAGTCGATCGCGGCCGCAATCGAACAGCTTGTCGAGCGCGGCACCGCCGACGTGCTTGAGGAACTCTACCAAACGTTCCCGCCGACCATCGTCGAAGTGCTCGGCGTGAGCGGTATCGGCGCCAAGACCGCGGCTTCGCTGTGGAAAGACTACGGCATCGGGTCGTTGGCCGACCTCGAGACGGCGATCGAGCGCGACGCGTTCGCGGGTGCGGCGCGGATGGGGCCCAAGACGATCGACAATTGGAAGCGCGGCATCTTGGCGTACAAGGGACGTCAGCGCCGCATGCCGCTTGCGTTCGCACTGCGGATCGCGCGCGAGGCGATCGCCTACTTGCATGACGGACCGCCGCACCATCGCCTGGTCTATGCCGGCAGCGCGCGCCGTCAGGAAGTGACCGTCGGCGACATCGATCTGATCTGCACCGCGGCGGACGCGTCGGCGATCACCGCATATTTTGCGCGCTGGGAGCGTGCTCGCGCCGTGCTGGCGGAGGGCCCGACCAAAACCAGCATTTGGCTCGAGGACGGCTTTCAAATCGATCTGCGCGTGCTGCCCGATCATCTCTACGGGAATTTGCTCCAACATTTCACCGGCTCGCGCGAGCACAACATCAAGCTGCGCGAACACGCCGTACGGCGCGGGTTGCGCGTGAGCGAAAATGGGATCATGCGCCTGGAGGACGGCTCGGTGATCACGTGCGACGACGAAGCGGGCGTCTATGAAGCGCTCGGCATGGCGTACATTCCGCCCGAGCTTCGCAGCGGGCTCGACGAGATCGATCTCGCGCTTGCGGGCGAATTGCCGGCGTTGATCGAGTCCGGTGACGTGCGCGGAGATTTTCACATGCACTGCACCTGGAGCGACGGGCGCGACTCGCTCGAAGCGATGATCGTTGCGGCTAAGGCACGCGGGTACGACTACCACGCGATCAGCGATCACTCGTGGGGACGCGGCACGGCGTACGGGATGAGCCCCGCGAAGCTGCGCGAGCAACGCGCGGAGGTCGAAGAGATTTCGCGCCGCCACGGCATGCAGACGCTGTGTGCGAGCGAAGTCGACATTTTACCCGACGGTGCGCTGGATTTCAAGGACGCAACGCTGGCGGAACTCGACGTTGTTATCGGTAGCGTGCACTCCCATTTCGACATGACGCGCGAACGCATGACGGCGCGCCTGATCCGCGCGTGCGAGAACCCCTACGTTACGATTATCGGACATCCGACCGGGCGCATGCTCGACGGATTCGGCGGCTACGAGTTCGACTACGATGCGGTCTTCGCCGCAGCGGCGCGAACGGGAACGGCGCTCGAAATCGACGGTCAGGCGTTGCGATTGGATTTGCCGGCGCCGTTGATCCGGCGCGCCAAGGGTTTCGGCGTGACGTTCACGGTAGATTCCGACGCGCACGGCGCTGAAGATCTTTCCAACATCGATCTCGCGGTCGGGCAGGCGCGTCGTGCCGGGCTGGCGGCGGGCGACGTTCTCAACACGCGCTCGTACGACGACGTGCGCGCGTTCATTTCCCGCAAGCGGGGGTCACCGGCACGCTAGTGCGCATCGCACCGCCGCCGTCCAACGAATCCGGACGCCTCCAAGCACTCGCCGATTATCAGTTGCTCGATACGCCGCAGGAGAAGGCATACGACGCCTTCACGCAGCTCGCAGGCGAAATCACCGGGGCGAGTATCTCCACGATTTCGCTGATCGATACTGACCGCCAGTGGTTCAAATCGCGGCAAGGGATCGGCGTCGCCGAAACGCCGCGCGACGTGGCCTTCTGCTCGCACGTCGTGGCCAGCGGCGAGCAACTGGTCGTCGAAGACGCGCGACTTGACGAACGATTCCGCGACAACCCGTTCGTGACCGGCGATCCGTACATTCGCTTCTACGCCGGCGTTCCGCTCACGACGGCGCAGGGGTTCACGATCGGGACGCTCTGCGTCATGGATCCCAAGCCGCGCTCGCTGACGGGCCAGCAGCTCGGCGCACTGCGCGCGCTCGCCTCAACGCTCATGACCGTTTTCGAAGGGCGTCGCCGATTTCTCTCGCTGTTCGATGCGGCAAACATCGATGTATTCACAATCGATCCCCAGAGCGGTGCGATTCTCTTTGCGTCGCGCGGTGCATGCGAGCGCTTGGGCTATCCGATCCACGAGCTGCTGCGCCTTTCGGCTTTCGAGGTGGCGCCGTCGTTAACCGAACTCGTCGTGCGCGACTTGGTCGCGCGCGGGCGTCGTGGCGAGGAGATCGTGCGCGAAGCCGATCTGCTTCGCCGTGACGGATCGACGTATCCGGTCGAGTTGCGAGTAGACGTTACCAGCGAGAACGGCGAGGAGCGTATCTTTGCCATCGCGCTCGACCTGACGCAGCGCAAAGCGCAGCAACACGAGATCTCGCTGCTGTTGGGCGCGATCAACGTCGCCGGTGACGTGATCGTGGTGTACGAGATCGCGGCGGGCGGCTCGCTGGTCGTCAGTTACGTTAACGATGCGTTCACGGCCCAGACCGGCTATTTGCGCAGCGAGGCGATGGGCAAAGATCTCGACTTCTTTCGCGGTTCGATGCCCGACGATGTCGGCATGCGAGTCGTTCGCGAGGCGCTGGGGACCGGACAGCCGACGCAGGCCGAGGTCGTCAGCTACCGCAAGGACAACTCGACCTTTTGGAATCAGGTGACCCTCCATCCGATTCGCAGTGCGAACGGATCGGTGACGCATTGGATTTCGATCGAGCGCGACATCTCCGAGGAAGTCGAGCGCACGGCCGCGCTCGCCGAAGAACACGATCGCCTGCTCTCGCTGACGCGCGCGGCGCGCAGGTTGTTTACCACCTTGGATACGACCAGCATCGTCACGACCGTGCGCGACGTCGTCGCGCAACTGCTGCGGGCCGATGCACGCATCCTGGCCGTCAACGAAGAGGGAGAGAGCGTCGCGGTCGATGCACTTGGGGAAACCCCTTGGGAGCGCGGCGAGCTCGATTCGCTGGTCGGTCGCGCGGTCGACGAACGCGTGCGGATCGACGACGAGCGTACGGCCCGGGCGATCACCTATATCGGCCGTTTCGGCGACTCGCGGTACGCGCTGGAAGTGCGTTCGCGTCAGGGACGGCGGCTGCGTCGGACCGATCTGTTCGTGTTCGATTTGATTGCCGAGTACTTCGCCGTGGCCTTGCGCAACGTATCGCTCTACCATGAGGTCGAAGAACGGCGCAGCGCGGTACTGGAGCTCAATCAGACCAAGAGCGATCTGATCGCGATGCTCGCCCACGATTTTCGCGGCCCGCTCACGTCGGTGGTCGGATTCGCGGATCTGGTAGGCGAGGTCGGAGAGGTCAGCGGCGAGCAACGCGAGTTCCTCGACACGATCAAGCAATCGGCGCTCCAGCTTTCGGAACTTGCGACCGACACGCTGACGCTCTCGCGCTTGGAGCGCAACGAAGTTGCGCTCACGCTGGGTGAGACCGACGTGGGCGAACTCGTCACGACGATCGTCGCGCAGCAAAAGGATCGCCGGACGGTCGGTCTGATCGTCGAAGGCGACACGCATGTGACCGGCGATGACGAACGGCTCCGGCAGATCTTCACCAATTTGATCGATAACGCGATCAAATACACGGTCGAGGGCCCCGACCCGCAGGTGCACGTCAGCGGTGCTTCCGATGCGGTCATCGTGACCGTGCGCGACTTCGGCATCGGCATCCCGTACGGTGAACTATCGCGCATCTTCGATCGCTTCTCGCGCGCTTCTAACGCGCGAAAGATGCGCATTTCCGGTACCGGCTTCGGGCTCTACCTCAGCAAACAGCTCGTGCAGTTGCACGGCGGTACGATCGCCGTCGAAAGCGAGGAAGGCCGCGGTAGCACGTTTACCGTAACGTTGCCGCGCCGTATCGACCGCCACGCCGCGCCCCGTACGGTGCTGCTGCTCGATATCGAACGCGACCGATCGTTTCTGGCGTACGGCCTTCAGGAGGCCGGTTTCCGCGTGCTCAACGCCTCCAGCATCGATGAGGCGTTGGCCATCGCGGACGCGATGCCGTTCGATGCGGTCGTGATTTCGGCGCCCGAGTCACTCTCGCCGCAAGCCGCCGTGCAGTTCCGTACGTTTAGCCGCGAGCGCTCTATTCCGTTGATCGCGATCGGCGGCGATGCGTCGCCGCGGCTCGGCGCGGCGGCGACGCTCACGCGTCCGTCCGCGATCGCCGACGTCGTCGCGGCGCTCGAGCGTCTGCTCACGCCGGAATGACTACGTGATGCGTTCGCCTGCGCTATAGACGTTGGCGCGAGTGCCGCGCACGAAGCCGGCCAACGTGATGTTGAACGCGCGAGCCAGATCGACGGCCAGACTCGAAGGCGCCGACACCGAGCACACCACCGGAATGCGCGCGACCGCGGCTTTTTGGAGAATCTCGTAACTCGTCCGGCCGCTGACCATCAGCAGATGACCTTCGAGAGAGCGCGACTCGAGCATCGCCCAACCCGTTAACTTGTCGACCGCGTTGTGACGCCCTACGTCTTCGCGCACCGCGATCGCGCGGCCGCCGGTATCGAACAGCGCGGCGGCGTGCAGGCCGCCGGTGGCGGAGAAAACGCGCTGCGCCTCACGCATGCGATCGGGAAGCTGGTAGAGCAGCGTGATGGGAACGCGCACGTCGTCGCGAACGGGCCCAACGCCGAGTTCGGCCAGCGCTTCGAGGTTCGCGCGGCCGCACACGCCGCACGAACTATTCATCGTGAAGTGCCGCTCGAAGCGGCTCAGATCCGGCAGCGCCGACGCCCGCAATTCGATGTTGACGATATTGTAGCGCTGCTCCGGATCGACGGCCGGATCGATGCAGTAGCTGATGTTGGCGATCTCCGCGCGCTCGCGAACGATGCCCTCGCCGCGCACGAAGCCGGCGGCGAGTTCAAAATCGTTACCCGGTGTGCGCATCGTCACGGCTAGCGTGTGGGTCGTGCCGCCGGCGATCAACCGCAGTTCGAGCGGTTCTTCCGTGGTGACCTGGTCGTACGTGTGCGTGGATGCGGTGCCGTCGTACCGTGCGATGGTGGTTTCGACGGTGCGACCCGGCCGCGTGCCGGTGTCCGCGTCGCCGCCGATCATGCCGGTTGCACGAATGCCGCGCGGGGATCGCGCGCCGAAGCCTTCCCGGCTTCGATCAGCGACTCGCGCAAGATGTAGCCGCCGACCAACGTGAGCACCGAGGCAGCAATGCCGCGTACGGTGTTGACGGGTTTGGGCAGCTTGACGATGCCGCCGAGCACGTTGAGCGCGAGCGGAGCGACGATGCCGCTCGCGATCGTGTATGTGCGCATCCGTTTGCCGATCGCACCGGTGAAGAACGGTTTGCCGTATTCGCCGGCGTGCTTTTCAAAATGCACGAGAATCACGAGCTCGGCTACCGACGCGACCATTTCGAGCCGTTCGAGCTTGTGAGTAACGCGCTCGTTGCCCTCGACGATACTCAGGAGCGTGGAGAGCGCGCACGCGGAGCCCAACCCGGAGCAGACCGACGCGGCGGGAATGTGTCGCTTGCCCGATCCCCAGAACGGATTGGCCGTCGCTGAGAGGAGTACGCCCGTATAGCCTGCAGTGAACGCGCCGAGCAATGCTTGCGCCGGCGCGAAGAAACCCGGCGCGAGAAATCGCATCCAGCGCGGCAGCACGCCGCTGACGGCCAGTTCGCGCATGACGTTGGCTCCGGCTGCGCCGGAGTAGAAGACCAGTCCCCACACGCCCAGTGACATCGGCGATTTGAACTTGACGATTCGCATCATGTTGAGGAATCGTTCGGGCTTGCCCAAGTGCGTGATTAGAATTCCGGGGTTAGCCGCAGCCAGGACGAACGATGCGATGCGCGTGGTGCGTTTGAGCCGGCGTTCATCGTCGCGCGACGAGTCGGCAAGGAGTTGGATCAGTCCTAGACCGCCCATGACGCCCCCCAAGAACAGATACGTGACGACGTTCCATTCCCAGTGCGGGGCTTTGAGCAGCGGGCGTTCGTAGTAGGTCGGCGCTGGTTGCGTGTCGTCCGCGCGCGACGCGGCGCCGAAATAGGCGTCGTCGGGGCTTTGCACGTGCGTTCCGTTATGCATTGCGGAAGATCATCCATCCGGCCAGCGCGAGGCCGAAGGCCGCTACCGCGGCCGACGTGTACCCGGCGGGCTGGCGTGTCGACGGCAGCACGGGCTGCGCCGGTAGATTGTAGGCTTCGGGACGGTCGGTGAGCAGAAAGAACGCGTTGAGCGAGCCGATGCCGCCGCCGACGTCGTCGGCGCCGTAGAGCTGCGCCTGCACGCCGCGCTGCGCCAGCGATTCGACGCGTTGATGCGCGCGCTCGCGCAGTTCGTCGATGTTACCGAACTGAATCGACTCGGTCGGACACGCTTTCGCGCACGCCGGTTCGAATCCGACCTTTTGGCGGTCGTAGCACAGCGTGCACTTGCCCGCGACACCGCCGTTGCTTTGGACGGCGGTCTTGTTGTCTTCCCGGCGCCCCTCGACCAGCGACGCTAGGTTGTAATGCGTGCCGTCCGGGTCGAATTTTTGAATCAGATCGACAACGCCGAACGGGCACGAGACGACGCAATACCCGCATCCGTTGCACACGTCGGGCTGGATGAAGACCGAGTCGAACTCGTTGCGAATGATCGCTCCGGTCGGGCACGCCTCCAGGCATCCGGCATTGGTGCAATGCTTGCAGACGTCGCTGCTCATCAGCCAGCGGTCGTGCAAGCCGCCCTGATCCACCGACATCTGTTCGACGAACGCCACATGACGCCACGTCGTTCCTGAGAGCTCGGACGTGTTGTCATACGAATTCCCGGTGAACTCGAATCCGTCGGACGGCAATTCGTTCCACTGCTTGCACGCGACCTCGCACGCCTTGCATCCGATACACAGCGTTGTGTCGGTAAAGAACCCTGTCGTGTTGCTCAACGGCCTGATGCTCCTTGGTCTTCGCCTTGCATTTGTTGATAGCCGCGGGAGTGCTGGCTGCCCGACATCCATGCGCCTTCGGGCTGGCCCATCGGATCCCGTTCGCTCGCCGGAACCGCCTCGTCGATACGGTCGAGATGATGGGCTTTGCGACGACCTGCACGGATCGCGCAGGTGAGTGTTTTCGATTCGTGGATCGATACGTTGGGATCGAGCGCGATTGGAATCAACGTTCCGACCGAATCGCCGCGCGCGAGCGCGACCTGGCTGCCGTAGTTGTACGGAATACCGATCTGATGCACGCGCCGGCGTCCCGCGCCGCGCGATCCCACGCGTAGCGGGCGCATCCGTCCGCTGACCAGCGCGCGCACTTCGATCTCGCCGACGGCGGTCGAGATCACGCACCAGTCGCCGTTCTTAATGCCCTTCTCGACCGCAAGCTCCGGGTCGATCTCACAGAATGCCGCGGGCTGGAGCTCCGCGAGCCACGGGACGTAGCGCGTCATGATGCCCGACATCTCGGTGACGCGATACGTCGTGAGAATGTAGGGGTAGTCGTCGTTGGTCGCGCCGTTGTACGGATTATCGGTGCGATGGTATTCGCCCAGCACCGGGTTGCTCTGCTGCGCGTAGAGCTCGTTGCCGACGACCGACTGGATCGGTTCGTAGTGCGCGGGCATCGGCGCGTCTTTGAGCCCGCTTGCGACGAAGAGCTGACCGCGTCCGTCGACGAGCATGATGAACGGATCGGAACCCGAGTGCGCGTCCATGCCCTTTGCGTTCGGATCGGCGGGAGTTGACGGCGCTTTGTTCTTGACGAAGTCCGGCACGTCGACGCCGGTCCACTCGCCCTTGTCTGCATCCCACCACACATATTTCTTACGCTCGCTCCACGGCGTGCCGTCCGGCGCGGCCGAGGCGCGGTTGTAGAGCGTGCGGCGGTTCGCCGGCCACGCAAAGCCCCAGTTCAGCGCGGTATATTCACCGCTCGCGTCGCGACTGCGCGCTCTATTTGTTTGCTTGTCGGGACAGACACCGCTGTAGATCCAGCCTCCGCATGCCGTCGACCCGTCGTCTTTGAGTTCGGCGAATGCCGCGACTTGCTCGCCCGAATCGACGCGATAGCCGTTGATCTCTTGCAGTACTTTGAGCACCGAGGGTTCGCCCTTGGCGCGCTCGTGCGGATCGTCGTGCTCGTAGTTCCAGGTCATGTGCTGGATCGGACGATCCTTGGGGTCGGTGGAATCCGCGTAGAGTTCTTTGAACCGTTTTGCGAACCAGTTGAAGTACCACGCGTCGCTCTTGGAATCGCCGGCCGGTTCGACCGCCTTGTCGTGCCACTGCAAGAGCCGGCTGGTCTGCACCATCGTGCCTTCTTTTTCCAGAATGGTGGCCGCCGGCAAGAAGAACACTTCGGTCGCGATCTGCGACGGATCGGCGCCCTCGCGGCGCCAGAATGACACGGTCTCGTTGTCGTAGCTGTCGATGTTAACCACCCAGTCGAGCCGTTCCATTGCCGCTTTGACCAGCTCTGCGTTCTGTCCGGACGCGCCGGGGTTTTGTCCGATGACAAAGTAGCCTTTGACCGTGCCGTCTTTCATCGCAAAGGTCGTCGGAAGCATCGAGTGATCGCCGATCAGTTGCGGCAGATACTCATAGCAGTAGCCGTTCTCGGCGGTTGCGTGCTCGCCGTAGAACGCCTTGAGCAGCGAGACCACGTACTTTGGCGTATTGATCCACCAGCCGGTCGGCTTGGTGTTTGTCGCCAGGTACGCGTCGAGGGTTTGCTCGTCGCGGTGCACCGAAGGCATCGGCAAATAGCCGGGCAGCAGATCGTAGAGCGTCGGGATGTCGGTCGCGCCTTGGATGTTGGCGTGGCCGCGCAACGCCATGATGCCGCCGCCCGGACGCCCGATGTTGCCTAACAGCAGTTGCACCAGCGCGGCCGTACGGATGAATTGCACGCCGGCCGTATGCTGCGTCCAGCCTACGGCGTAGGCGAAGGCCGTCGTCCGCTCGCGTCCGCTATTGCGTGCCAGCGCGTCGGCGATCTTTAGGAAGGTTTCAGGCGCCACGCCGCACACGCGCTCGACCATGTCGGCGGTGTAGCGCGCGTAGTGTTTGCGCAGAAGGCTCAGCACGCAGCGCGGATGGGTCAGGGTTTCGTCGCGTTTGACGTGACCGTTTTCATCCTTTTCAAACGCCCATGTGCCGGTGTCGTACGTGCGCGATTCCGGATCGAAACCCGAGAAGATTCCGTCGAGATCTTCGGTGTCGACAAATTTCTCGCCGACGATGTTCGATGCGTTGGTATACGCGACGACGTACTCTTTGAAATAGCGCTCGTTGGTGAGCAGATAATTGATGATGCCGCCGAGGAACGCGATATCGGTGCCGCTGCGGATCGGCGAATAGATGTCGGCCAGGGCCGAGGTGCGCGTGAACCGCGGATCGACGTGGATGATCGTCGCGCCGCGCTCTTTGGCTTGCATGACGAAGCGAAACGCAACCGGGTGCGCTTCGGCAAAATTCGAACCTTCGATGAGGATACAGTCAGCGTTCGCGAGATCGGGAACCCAGACTGTTGCGCCGCCGCGCCCGAACGAGGTACCGAGACCCGGCACCGTCGAGGAGTGTCATATTCGGGCTTGATTTTCGATCGACACCACGCCGAGCGAATGGAGCATTTTGCCCAGCATGTAGTTCTCTTCCACGCCGAATGTCGCGCCGCCGAGCGACGCGATGCCAAGCGTGTTGTTCACACGTTTGGGCTTTGCATCGGGCGAGGCTTGCCATTGCTCGGTGTACGTCGCGTCGCGTGTGGTCTTGACCAACTGCGCGATGCGCTCGAGCGCCCACGAGAGCGGCCGCTCTTCATACCGGTCCGAGTACGGGGCGCGGTATTTCACGGTGGTCCAGCGCAGGTCGTTGACCGTCAACCCGAAGAGAGCCGAGCCCTTGGGGCAAAGATGGCCGCCGTTAATGGGGCTGTCGGGGTTACCCTCGACGTCCAAGAGCTTGCCATCGTCGCTTACATAGGCAAGCGTGCTACAGCCGACCGCGCAGTAACAGCAGACGCTGGTTACCGCTTTGGCGCCCGAGATGCGTCCGCGAAGGTCCTTGGTGCGCTGCGAAGCGACGTTGGGCAGCATGCCCACCCGCTCGCGAAGCTCGTCTCCAAGGTCTCGCGGCGCCAGGCCGGTTAGATCAACGGTGGTTTTTCCCACGACTCCTCCTGCAGGAACGGCGGACCTTCAGTGATGACTCTTGATAGTGTGGCGTCGGATGCACCAAGGATAGGGGACATCGATCGCGCGCTCGCCCGTTGGCTCGACGAGATTCGAACAAAGCGCGATTTCTCCGTGCCTTTCCCGGTCCCCACTTTTGATCCTGATGACGCGCCGCTCGTTGCGGCGGTGCGCTCGCTGGTTACATCCTGCGCGCGGGAACTGACCCGCTTTGCCGAGGTCATCGGCGAAGCCGGCGGTTCGATCGACCGCAATAGCGAGCAACTCGTGCACGCGCGTAAAACTGCCGAGCAATACCGCTTGCTGGTCAAGACGGCCTCGGACCTGCTGGTCCAGATGCAGACGGCCTCGGAGCGCGCCGCGGCGCAGACGCGGGACTTGGAGACCGACGCGCGGATGGCCGAAGCGGCCTCCCATACCGCCGGCTCGCACCTGCGCGGTGACGCCGCTGCCGCCCGCGGGACCGAGGCGTTGGTCGGAGCCATCGGCGGCGTCGACGACTCGTCGCGCGCCCTGCGCACCACGTCGACGGGACTGGTCGAGTTCGTCAACGGCGTGCAGCGAATCTCGCGTCAAGCGGCGCTGCTCAGTACCAACGCGCGCATCGAAGCGGCGCACCTGGGGCAAGAAGGCAAGGGCTTTGCAATCGTGGCCGGCGAGGTACGCACGCTGGCCGAGTCCACCAAACAAGCCGTGCTCGACGTGGGGCTGATCGCGCGTCAACTCGCCGAGGCGACGCAGCGTGCGACGACGTCAACTTCTGCGGCGCTGCGCGCCGCGCGTGAACTTGCCGGCGCGGAAGAACAGATCACGACCAGCGTTGCGTCGATCGAGGACGTCGTTGTCGAGTTCGTCGGACCCGTCGGAGCGATCGCGGCGATCGCCGAGCAACAGCAAAGCATGCTGCCCGATCTGGTCGAGCGCTTCGCCGGCGTCACCGAAAATGCCGACGCGGTCGCCGTCGCGGCCAAGGAAGCAGCGGACGTCGATCTTGCGTCGATGTTCGAGCGCGCGCGCCGTCTGCTCGAACCGTATCGTCTCGAGGTCGCTACACACACGGCGACGTTCCATTCCAAAGACGGCCGCGTTCAAGCAATCGTCGCCGCCGCGCAAGGCCGTACCCACGCCGTCGCGCACCTAGGCGGTGAATTGATGCAGGCCGTCGACGCATTTTCTGGTGCGATCGCTGCGGCCCAGCGCGAAATTCTCGAGACGATCGTGCGCGCTGCGGTGGCCGTTGCGCGCAACAGTTATCTCTGGCGCGGAATCGCGATGCGCGTGAGCGAGCTCAAGTCCGCGCTGGATTCATGCCGCCGTTCGCTGCTCGAATCGCGTCAGGCATCCAGCGCCTTGGTCGAGGCGTCGCTCGCGATGCAAACCTTTGCGCAGGGCTTGCGCGAGCAGACGGAACTGGCCGTGCAAACGTTGGGACATTCGGTCGACTCGCTCGATCGCGTGCGTGAAAACGTCGCAACCGTCGGTGACGTCGTGGGCGACATGTCGCAGGCGCTCGATCGCGCCGGAACGATCCTCTCGCTGGTCGACGAGATCTCGGCCGAAACCAACTTGCTCGCGCTCAACGCGGCGATCGAGGCGGCTCACGCGGGTCAGGCGGGCCTCGGGTTCTCGGTAATTGCGGGCGAGATCCGCAAACTCGCGGACAGCACGCACATCGCGACCGGTCAAGTCGGCGAAACGATTGCCCGGCTGGCGACTGCGGGCGACGCGATCCGTGGCGGCACGGTCGAATCCACCGAACTGACGCAAGCGGTCGAGGAGCGCGCGCGCGGTGCCGAACGGGCCGTGCGCGAGCTGGTCGAACGCATGAACGAGGCGGTGGACCGCAGTCTGAGCCTGGCGAGCCTGGCGCAACAAGAAATGCGTTCGTATGACGGATTGATCGACGAACTGGGCACCGCGCTGGAAGCGATCGATGCAAACGCCGCGGCCGCGACCGACGTGCGCCGGCTGGAGTTGGCCGAAGTCGGAGCGCACGCATTTGCGATTGCGGCCGGTCGCGATCTGGACATCTTTGCCGAACGCGTGCGCGGTTGGGGCTTCGAGCTTTCGGCCGAAATGGACCGCGTTTTCGATGACGCCGTCGACAGCGGTGCGATCTCGGTCGCCGATTGCCGCGACACGGAGTACCAGCTCATCACCGGCGCCCGCGTCGGCGAACTGAGCCGGTTGTTCGATGTTTCACGCGTCCCCGCGACGGGCTTCGATCCTCCGAAATTCGCAACGCGCTACGATCGCGCCGTCGAATTGGGCATCAACGCGATTATCGATCGATACGTACCGATGGACCCGTCAATCAAGGCGATGTTCGCCGTCGATCTCAACGGCTATTGCTTCGGGCACTATCGCGAGTGCCGCCACGATTGGACCGGCGATTATCAGACGGATTTGAACAACAATCGCATCAAGCGATTTTTCGACGACGCGCTGAGCCTGCGCTGCTCGCGCGTCGGCCTGGGCGGTCCGGCAAACGCGCTGCCGCCGCGCACGTCCTACGCCGTCTTCGAATCCGAACGGTGCACGTTGACGCGGCCGCCCGGCCCGCGGCCGTGGGCGATCTACACGTATGCGCGCGACACGGGCCTGGTCTATAACGATCTCTCGCTCGCGCTCTTCGTCAAAGATCATCGGGTCGGAACGATCCGGATCATCTACGATCCCGACGTTGTGTGAAAAACGTTCGAAAAAGAACAACGAGCCGGTGCACTGCACCGGCTCGTTGTTTTCGTCTCGCGAACGACCGCTAGACGGGTTGTACCGTGCCTTCGGGTTTCTTGACGAAGAATGGGATCACCGCCGCGACCAGCAGCATGACGGCTACCCACGGCAACGCACCGGTGAACGATCCGGTGTGATCTTTCACCCACGAAGCGATGAACGGGCCGACGACGCCGGCGACGCCCCACGCCGTGAGGATGTAGCCGTAAATCTGCCCCATGTACTTGGTGCCGAAGAAGTCGGCGTTGAGCGAAGGCATCACGCCGAAGCCGCCACCGTAGCAGAGCAACACGATTGCAAACGCGCCGCCGACGATCCACGGGTTGTGTAAACCGCCCAAGAGGAAGAAGATCACGACTTGAATCAGGTACATCACCGTGTAGGTCATGGTACGTCCGATGCGGTCGGAGATCGATCCCCAGAAGAAGCGTCCTATACCGTTGAAGATTGCAAGGAAGCCGTAGATCGGTGCGACCGCTGCGGCGCCCATGGCCGTAAGATCGCTATAGATCGGAACCGCGTTCGAGATGATCAAAATACCCGCGGTCACGTTGAGGAACAGCAGCAGCCACAGTAAATAGAGCTGCAGGCATCTCCAACGCTTGGGACGGCGTGTAGCTCGGGCCGGTGCGCGCGGCCAGCGCCACAGCCCCGGGAACCGTGTAGGAGTCCTCCGGATTTTTGAGCGCGAGCGCGCCGAGGCCGCCAAGCACGATGAAGATCACGCCGGTCCAGATGAAGGTGTTCATGATCGCCGAGACGTCTCCCGACGAAAGCGCGTACGCCGTCGGATCGAACGTCGTTCCGGCTTTGATCGCGGCGTCGCGCGCGGTTACATAGGCGCCTGCCTTGTGCGCCGCGGCGGCAAACGAGCCGATGCGCGGGACGATTTGGTTGTAGACGAATGCTCCCAGCCCAAAGCCCATCACGACCAGGCCGCTGCCCAGTCCGCGCTTATCGGGAAACCATTTCGTCACGACCGCGACGGGCGTCACGTAGGCCATGCCGTTACCTAAACCGCCGATCAGACCGTAGGTGAGGTAGAGCCACCATTTGCCCATCGCCGCGGTGCCGATGCCTGCGAGCATCACACCGACACCCCACAGGACCGCACCAACGATCGTGACGGTACGCGGACCGACGCGGTCCTGCCAGCGGCCGCCGATCACGGCACCGATGCCAATGAAAAAGATCGCCATTTCAAAGGCGAACGTTGTATCTTGATTGCTCCAGTTGAACGCGGCAAGCAATGGCCGCGTGAAGATGCTCCACGAATAAACGGTTCCAAGACAGAGCATCACGAGTACGCCGGATAAAGCGATCGACCAACGATTACCGGAGGCCGCGGGTGTTGAAGCCATGCGCGTAGTCTCTCCTTCGAGATCGTGTGTATTTACCGAGAACGTAGAACGTCGTACGAATCAAGGGCTTAACTGGTACTTTACCTTATAGGTAAATAGACCTGGATGCGCTTGGCTCGCCAAATATTAGCGTGGCGTTTCGAAAACACTCGCGACGAACGCGGCGGCGATAAGCGCGACGAAGAGCGGTGCCCGCCATGCAGGCAAAACGATCGCCGCTACAATCGCACAGCACAGGCCGACCGGCGCCGCGATCGATCCGCCGGTGATGAAGTCGTAGACCCTACGCAGTGCGCGCACGGCGGACTCCGATCAGCGCGGCAGCGAGCACGACCACCCCGGCAACGATCGCGGCGAGCGTCGCATCACCGAACCACCACGTGATGCCCAGCCCCTCGCCGGTCCAGAACGTGCCGAGCGAGAGGAGCATCACGCCGACGATTCCCTTGAGCAGGTTTTCGGGAACGCGCGAGAACGGCGCACGCAATGCGATTGCGGCGGCGAGCACCACGACGAACGCGAGCAGCGCTCCGCCGGCCGACCAGGCGATCAACGACGGCGTCGTCGCCGAAAAAGTAACCACGATCACCGCAACCTCGATGCCCTCGACGAGCACGCCTTGGAACGAGACCGCCATCGCGTCGCGGGCATCGCGGCCGCTCAAGTCCGAAACCGCGCGATCGTAGATCGCGGCTTCATCGTGCATCGCTTTGTGGCCGGCATAACGCCAAACGGCTTTGCGTAGCCACGAGATGCCGAAGAGTACGAGAAACGGTCCGACGATCAACTCCAATCTTCCGAGCGAGACCGCGTTCGTAAGGATCGGTGCTCCGACCGCTACGAAGACGAGGAGTGCCGCTGCCGCGAGTGCGGCGCCGGTCAGCGCGGTGCGCCACCCGTGCGTGGCGCCGACTGCCATCACGATCGTCGCGGCCTCGATGAACTCGACGCCCGATGCCGCAAAGGTCGTGCCCGCCAGTATCCACGGCGTCATTGGTGCAGCCCGCCTGCAACGTGCGCGAGGATGTCGTTGAGCATGCGCGGATCGGCTTCGTCGGCATGAGCGAAATCCATGCGCTCGCTCTCCGCGGCACCGTATGCGGTGCGAAGATTCTTGGCGGTATCGTCGATCTGCGGCGCGATCGCATCGTAGGGGCGAAGGTCCGGGCGCAGCGCGAACCCGTCGTACATCGCAGGCGCCACGCGGTCGAAGATCGTCATCGGCGGTAAGCCGAGCAAGATTTCCATCGTGCGAAGGACGCTCGATGTCGTATAGTGCGCGTGGTGCACGCCCGGCGCGGCGTAGGGTGAGACCAAGTAGAACGTCGTACGCTGATCGTCCACGTGATCGGGGCCGTTCTGCGAGTCGTCTTCGATGATGAAGATCGCCGTGTGCGCCCAATAGCGCGAGTGCGACACGATGTCGACCAGCCGCCCGACCGCATGGTCGTTCTGCGCAACGTAGGCTTGCGGCGTAAGCGTGCCGGGGCGCGTGCCTGAGGTGTGATCGTTGGGGAGACGCACGATTTCCAACTGCGGCAGATTGCCGTCGCGCACGTACGCTACGAACTCACGCTGCCACTCGTCGACGCGTGCTTCGTCGCTGATCGCGAGATCGAATCCCGGTGAACGCGGGTCGATCTTTCCGATCAGGCCGGGCATGTGGGTCGTATACTCGCCGCCCGGATTGGACGGATCCGTCACGAATTCGCCATAGTCGCGCAGCGACACATGGTGCGCGTCGGCATCATTCCAGATGTATCCGGTACCTGGAGCGCTCGCGGTAGCGCCGTCCTCGAAATCGTATTGCTTGCGGCGGCCGCCGTAATTCCCGGGCCAGAACCGTTCGAGGTAATCATTGGCGAAGGCGGCCGTGGACCAGTTGTGCCCGTTGGCACTGACCTGCGCGTCGGTGAAGGTGCGATCGTAGATGCCGAAACGCTCGACGAGCGCATGTTCGTTCGGCGTGATCGTCCGTCCGAACCAGGCGAGTTTGGGATCGCCGTCGGCGCCGGGGACGTCGCCGAGCACCTGATCGTACGTGCGGTTTTCTTTGATGATATAGATCACGTGCTCGATCGGACCGCCCGCGCGCACGACGGTCTGTGCCGGCGTGGGCTGCGGCGCGGGCACGTTTTCGCTCACCTCCGCCGTCGTCTGCGCGTCGAACGCATTGCGCGCGATCGTGCGCACGGAGCCCGCCATTGCAGACGCCACGTATTCGGGGTCGTGCCGGCGTTCGGGCTGAAAATCCGGATTCGCGCGCGATCCTTCACCTTTGCCGTCGGTGACGTAGACGTTGCTCGCGTCGACGGCGACGCCGGTCGGATACCACCCGGCGGGTGCGCGTGCGATCACGCGGTCGTCGCGGATCTCGGCAATCGCGTTCTGTGCGCCGAGCGAGACGTAGAGCGTGCCGTCGGATGCGACGGCGAGCGCATTTGGCGACGAGCCCGGACCCATCGGCAAACCGACCGCGATGCGATCGACGACGGCGTTCGTGTGCGTATCGATGACGTCGACGCTGTCGGCATCGCTGCACGCGACGTAGAGCCGCTCGCCGTCAGGGGAAAGCGCGAGCGCTGCGGGATGTAAATCGACCGCGATCGATTCTTTCGACGGCAGCACGCTCAGCACCGACGCGCCGCGATCGGCGACGTACGTCGCATTCGGCGTCACGGCGATTGCGGCCGGATGCGCGCCCGTCGGCCACGTTTGCACGCTCGCTCCGGTGCGCGTGAGCGTGTCGGAAAGATCGTCAGTCGCGTCGATTGCACCGTCGGCCGCGCGCGCAACAGCGCTGACGTAGTTACCGGCTGCGATTTCGGTAACGGTGCCGCGTGCGATATCGACGCGCAGCACCGCGTTGGTCGTGGCTCCCGGCACGAGCACCGTGTTTGCATTCTCCCACACCGGCGCGCCGAACGCATCTTTGAGTGCAATCGTACGCAGCGCGTGCAGGTCGCCGGCAGCGAGAATACGTAGCGCGGGCGGATTGACGCCGGCTTCCACGACCGCGAGCTGCGAACCGTCCGGCGAGAGCGCGAGCCCTTGCGGCATCGTGCCGGTGATCGCGACGTTACCGATCGGCGCCGTCAGACGCCAGTCCGTGGGAAGCCAGATCGTACGGACCGCTATCGCCGCTCCGAGCGCGAAGAGTGCAAGTGCCGCAAGAAAGATCGAACGTCGAATCATCATCGCTCCAAGAGAAAGCCCAGTAACGCTGCTAGGATCACCATAGCCCACACGGGGAAATTTGCATACTGCACCGCCGCAAATGCCGCGAGCGCGCCTGCAGCCTCGAGCGGCGTGTGTACCGCCGTGCGCAGAATCGGGGTCACGAGCGCAGCCGCGAGTAAACCCACGACGCCCGCGTTGGCTCCGGCGAGCGCTGCGCGAAAACGCGCATTCGACGCGAGCGCCTGGTAAAACGGCGCGATACCCGCCAGCAAAAAGAACGACGGTGCGAAGATCGCGATCGTCCCGAGCAACGCCCCGGTCACGCCGAGCGACGATTGCCACGCGGCGGCCCCGACGTAGGTTGCGATCGTGAACAGCGGGCCCGGAATCGCTTGCGCGGCGGCGTAACCCGCGAGCACCGTGCGCTGATCGACGATGCCCGCACTGACCACCTGCGTCTGCAGCAACGGCAGCACGACGTGGCCGCCGCCGAACACGAGGCTGCCGACGCGAAACAGCGTGTCGGTCAGGATCGCGGCATGGCCGCCCCAGGAAGCCCACCAACCCAGGCCCAGTAGCACCGCAGCAAACGCTGCGAGCGTGACCGCGCCGGCAGCATGGGACACATGCAGATCCAAGGTTGGGGCCGACGTCCCCGGCGGACGCAGAGTCGCCAAGCCGATCGCTGCAGCGATCGCGATCGCCGCCGGCGACGTTGCCGCAAAGGGCAGCGCGATCACCGTGGCCATTACGGCGAGCGCAATCGAGAGCCTCGCCGCATCGGGCGCGAGCGTCCGCCGCAGCGCGACCAGCGCCGATGCCACGACCGCTGCCGCGACGATCAGCAGGCCATGAAGCCATCCGCCGCCGACACCTCCGGCGGCCGGAATCGTCCGCGCGAACAGCGTCATGATGACCGCCGACGGCAGCGTGAACGCAACCCACGCGGCGAACGCGCCGGCGGGGCCGGCCCGAAGCCAGCCGATCAGCATTCCGGTTTGCGAACTTCCCGGCCCGGGTAGCAATTGCGTGAGCGCGACGCACTGGCCGAACGTGCCGTCGTCGATCCACGCCCGGCGTTCTACGAATTCGCGGCGAAAATAGGCAAGATGCGCGACGGGGCCGCCGAACGACGTGCAGCCCAGCCGAAGAAAGGTCCAAAAGACGTCCAAGACCTTCTGCATCGCGCGTTCGAAGTGCGCCGCGAGACACACGGCAACCTTCGCTGGTCTTCTGTTTTTAGTGAATCGAAACGGCTTTCGTTAAGGAGTATTAACGGCGTGGATCTTTCATCGACGATCGTCTATGCGGGCGGATCGTTCCGGCGCTACGACGAGGCCAAGGTCGGTCTCCTCACGCACGGTCTGCAATACGGCACCGGATGTTTCGAAGGCATTCGCGGCTACTGGAACGCGCAAGACAAAGAACTGCACCTCGTGCTGCTGCGCGAACATTACCAGCGCCTGGCGATCTCGGCAAAAATCCTGTTGATGAAACTCCCGCACACGCTCGACGAACTGATCGACATCACCGCCGAAATCTGCGCGCGCAACGCGTTCGAAACCGATGTCTATCTGCGCCCGTGCATCTTCAAATGCGCCGAAGACATCGGCGTTCGCCTGCACAACGTCCCCGACTATTTCGCGATCATCCCGGTGCCATTCAGCAGCTATCTCGACACGACCAAAGGCCTGAACGTCTGCATCAGTTCGTGGCGCCGCGCCGACGACACGATGGCTCCGCCGCGTGCCAAGATCACCGGCCTCTACGTGAACTCGGCGCTGGCCAAAACCGAAGCCGTCACCAACGGCTTCGACGAAGCGATCCTGCTCTCGCACGACGGTCACGTCGCCGAAGGCTCGGCCGAAAACGTCTTCATCGTCCGCGACGGCACGCTCTACACGCCCGACCCGTCGCAAAACGTTCTCGAAGGCTGTACCGCGTCGCGCCATCATGACGATCGCGGAATCCATGGGCATCAAAACCGTCGAACGCTCGATTGACCGCGGCGAACTCTACGCCGCCGACGAAATCTTCTTCACCGGCACCGCCGCCGGCATCGCCCACGTCGCCTCCCTCGATCATCGTACCGTCGGCGACGGTACCCTCGGCCCCATCGCCAAGATATTGTCGGAGACGTATATGCGCGCGGTGCACAATCAAGAACCGCAGTTCGCTTCGTGGCTTACCGCTACGTATGCATCGCGTCAAAAGGCTGGGGTTTAGGGCGCCGGCTCGTCGTTGGCTTCGCAGCGCTTCGCGTGGGAGACGAATTTTTCGCAAAACGAAGTTTTGAAGTTCACGTCCTGTGAAGGCGAAAAATCCGTACGCCCCCACGCGAAGCGCTGCAAATCCAACAACAATTTTTCCTCGGCCCGTAGAGTGTGGGAGCTGAATTGATTGCGCCGGTTGGGACCGGCAGCGTACGAAAAATCGTCCGAATAAAAAAACCGCACGATGCGGTTTTTTTATGTCTGCTGGTCCCAGCCGGCGCAATCAATTCAGCGGAATCCCCCGCTCTGCGTCGCGCCCACATCCGCGGGGCTGTGTTGCCAGTAGCGTAGGTCGGGTGATGTGGCGCCGCTTGTGGCGTCGAAGGTGTGGACGCCGACGAGGTTGCGCCAGGCGGTCATGCGGGCTTCTTCTTTGAAGGCGAGCAGCGAGAGGTGGCGGATGAAGGTGCGGCCGATGCTCAGCGAGGGAAGATGCGTGGTCATGACGGCGATCACATACGGCGTTTCACCGTAGACGATGCCGACGTCGTTGAGGGTGTCGAAGAAGCTGCCGGTCTTGTGGGCGATGACGATGCCTTGCGGGAGCGGTTCAGGGAGTAGCGTGTTGATCTGATCTTCTTCGAGGATCGAGATCATTTCGTTGGACGACCAGTCGTCGACGAGCTCTCGCTTGGCCATGAGGGCAAGCAGGTGGACCATGTCGCTCGGAGATGATTGCAGCGCTTGGCGTACATCCCAGTTGTCGGTGCGGACGTAACCGCGCAAATGCGTATGCCGCAGGCCGAGGTTCGCCATCGTGACGTTGATGCTGTGTAGACCGACGAGGCGGATCAGCATATTGGTCGCGGTGTTATCGCTGATGTCGATCATCTTGTCGAGGAGTTCGGCGACGGTGTACGTGCTGCCGGCAGAGGCGTCGCAGAGATCGCCCGAGCCGTAATCTTTATCGCTGGAGAGCAGCGTGACGCGGCGGTCAAGGTCGAATGCCCCGGCTTCGAGTTTTTTGAAGACTTCGACCATGACCGGGACTTTGATCGTCGATGCAGCGGGCATGACGGCGGCGTCGTTGTAGCCGATGTGGTAGCCGGTGGAGAGGTCCATCACTTCGACGGCGCTGGATGCGGGGAAGCGTACGGCCATACGGTGGAGATCGGCGCGCAACAGTTGCATCGGAGGGGGGACGAGCGTCGCGCGCGCAGGTGAGCGTGCTCCGATAAGAAGCAACAGCGTCACGATGAGAATCGCAGCGATGCGATGCAGATGCGTATTCGCGCCCACGTTAGTGCAGAGTATAGCACATCGCTTCAAACGCGAGCGTTGGCCAATCGGTTTAATACGGAACGCCGTCGCTGGCCGGTGCGCGCACGCGGCCGGTGATTCCCGCCAGCGCAACGAGTGCGGCAATATAGGGCAGCGCTTGCATCGCGTTGGCGGGGAGCCACGCAATTTGGCCTTGCACGACGAATTGAAGTGCTTCGAAGAAGCCGAAGATGACGCAGGCGATCGTTGCGCCGACGGGATGCCAGCGCCCGAAGATCACGGCGGCGAGGGCGATGAAGCCACGTCCGGCGGTCATGCCGTCGGAGTAGAGATTCAGCTCTCCGATCGAAAGAAACGCGCCGCCAAGTCCCGCGAGCGCGCCGCTGGCGATCACCGCGTACATGCGAAGTGCGAGCGGATCGAGGCCGGCCGATGCGACGGCAGCGGGATTTTCACCACAGGCGCGCACGCGCAGACCCCAGGGCGTACGGTACAGTACCCATTGGAGCGCGGCGGCTAGCACGAAGGCGAGCGCGACCAGCGTCCAATAGGCGCTTCCCAGGCTGTTGACTTGCGTGCTTGCACCGGGTTGATTGAAGAGCAGGACGAGGCCATAGGCGGCGCCGCCGGCACACATGATGTTCAAGCCCATTCCGGCGACAATCTGGTCGACTTTGAAACGCGTCGCGGCGACGGCGAGCAGATAACCGATCAGCGCGCCGGCTGCTATACCGGCGAGCAAGCCGAGGATCGGGCTATGCGTAGCATACGAAACGACCACGGCCGTAAATGCGCCCGCAGCCATCATGCCTTCCAACCCGATGTTGATCACTCCGGCGCGTTCGGAGATAACGCCGCCAAGCGCGGCGTAGATGATCGGCGTCGCCTTGATCAGCGTGAGGAGGAGCAGCGTGAGCAAGAATTGAGTCATGCGGTATCTCGAAACGCGTAGCGGCGCGCGGAAAGTACGAAGATGATGAGGCCTTCGATGACGTGGATTGCATCTTTGGGGACCTGCGCGCTGGCTTGCATCGCGAGGCCACCCGCTTCCAGGATGCCGAAGCCGAAGGCAGCGACGCAGATCCAAAGCGGCTCCAGATCGCCGACGAGTGCCACGGCGATCGCGGTGAAGCCGTATCCGGGCGAGAGTTGCGTATTGAAGCGGTGCAATTCGCCGGTCACGATCGTCGCGCCGCCCAGTCCCGCGATCGCGCCCGAGAGCGTGAGAACGACCCACGTGATGCGTCCGAGGTTGATGCCGCTGCGGCGAGCCGCTTCGGGGGCTTCGCCGCTCGCGCGTACATCGTACCCGAAGACCGTGCGCCGCAGCGTCCATTGCAGCGCGAACGCAAGCGCGATCGCGAAGAGGATTCCGATCGAAAGACGCGTTCCGGGGAGCAGGGTCGCCAGCCAGTACGGCGGTGCGAGCCACGCGGTCTCGGCGCCGGCGGCGAGCGGACCTTTGAGCGGGCCGCTGACCAGTTCCAACGCGAACGCGGCGGCGACGAAGTTGAGCATCAGGGTCGTGATGATCTCGTTGGCGCCGAAGCGCGCCTTCATCCACCCCGCGATCGCGCCCCACAGCCCGCCGCCGATCGCGCCCGCCGCCAAGAGCAGCGCGATGCCGATCGGTCCGGGCACCTGTAGATACTCACCGATCGCGCCGGCGAACAGCGCGCCGACGATCAATTGACCCTCGGCACCGATGTTGAAGAGCCCGGCGCGAAACGCGAGGCAAATGCCCAGGGCGGGAAAGAGCAGGGCGCTGGTGGCGACGAGCGTCTCGCCGATCTGATCGCGACCGCCGAGTGCGCCGATGATGAGCGCGCTAAAACCGTCCACCGGGCTCGTGCCCGCGACGATCATCGCTAGTGACATCAGCACGACGATGAGCACCAGCGCGGCAAGCGGTGTGCGAAAGCCTTTGAGCGCGTTCATTGCTGCGCTCCCGCCATGCGGCGCCCGATCTCGCCGCGGTCGAAGGCGTCGCGCGATTCCTCTCCGACGATGTTGCCGCGATACATGATCAAAATCCGATCCGCGAGCGTGAGGAGTTCGTCGAGCTCGAACGAGATCAGTAAGACGGCGGCGCCGCGATTGCGCGCTTCCATCAGACGCGATTGCACCAGCGCGCCGGCCCCGACGTCGATGCCACGCGTCGGATTGTACGCTAGCACGAACGCGGGGTCGTCGAGCAATGCTCGTCCCACGACGAGCTTTTGCTGATTGCCGCCCGAGAGGGTGCGTACGGCGACGTCGACGCCGGGCGTGCGAATATCGAACCGCTCGACGATGCGCTGCGTTTGCGCGCGTGCCTTGGCACGGTCGATCACGGCACCGTGCCGGGATGACGGGCGGTGCTGACGCCCGAGCAGCGCGTTGTCGACCAGCGACCAATTCATGACCAGCGCTTCGCGTTGCCGGTCCTGCGGCACGATACCGGCGTCCCCGTCGCGCGCGATCGTTCCGTCATATGGGACGACGCCCGCGAGCGCATCGGCAAGCGTCGTCTGCCCGTTGCCTTCGACGCCGGCGATGCCGACGATCTCACCGCCGCGCACGTCGAAAGAAAGCGACGCGATGCGCGACTCGCCGTCACCGGCGCTGAGATTCGCGACGCGCAGGCATGGAGCCATCACCGTCGCCGATCGCTCGGCGATCCGCGGAAGATCGCCGCCGACCATCGCGCGCGCGATTGCCTCGACGCCGGTTTGCGCTGCATCCATGCGCGCGACGATCGTACCGTGACGCATGACCGTGACGCGCTGTGCGTACGCCATCACTTCCTGCAGTTTGTGCGTGACGATCATCACCGCGGTGCCGCGCGCAGCTAGGTCGACGACCGTGGCGAAGAAGCTTGCGATCTCGGCCGGCGCGAGCGCCGCGGTCGGTTCGTCGAGCAGCAACACGGACGGCTCGCGATCGAGTTCGCGCAACAGTTCGACGCGTTGCTGCACGCCGATTGGTAATGTGTCGACGTACGCGTCGGGATCGATGTCGAGGCCGTTGCGCCGCGCGACCTCACGGACGCGCTCGCGTGCGGCCGCTTCGTCGATGCGCCATCCACGATGCGGCTCGCGTCCGAGCAAAACGTTTTGCCAAACGCGCAGGCGTCCGATCAACTCGAAATGCTGATGGACCAGACCGACGCTTCCGCGCGCGGTCACGCTGCCGGCGTCGGGCCGCAGTTCGCCATAGGCGATCGCCGAAAGCGTGGATTTTCCCGCGCCGTTCTCGCCGACCAGTGCGTGGATTTCACCGGGGAAAAGCTCGAGGTCGACGCCGTCGACGGCGACGACGCCGGAGTAACGCTTGACGATGCCGCGCAGCGTGAGCGCGGGCTGCGCGCGATTCACGGTAGCGGCACCGGTTTGAACGCGGCCAGTGCTTCGCGTGTGTCGGGCGGTACGATCCGGCCGTCGACGATCGCTTTCTGAACGCGCGCGAGCAGAGCCAGGTGCGCGGCGCCGATATCGCGCTTGGTGTAACGGAAATCGGTCAACCCGATCGCCCCGTCCTTTAGTCCGAACACGACGTGCCCGTGCATCGGCCGGCCGTCTTGGAGCGACTTCGCGACATCGAAGACCGCGACGTCGACTTTCTTGACCATCGAGGTGAGGATCTTGCCGGGCGCGAGCGCGTCTTGGTCGGAGTCGACCCCGATGACGAAATCACCGGTGCGCGCCTTGACTGCGTCGATCGCGCCCAGGCCCGCTTTGCCGGCGGCCGCATACACGATGTCGGCGCCGCCGTTGAACAGAATGTCCGAGAGTTCCTGACCGGCCGCGACGTCGTCGAAACTGCCGACGTATTTGACGTCGACCACAATGGCCGGATCGATCTCGCGCGCGCCGGCGATATAGCCGGCTTCGAATTTGCGCAGTAGCGGAATGTCTTGCCCCCCCAGGAACGCGATGTGGTGCGTCTTGCTGACCATCGCCGCCAGCGCGCCGGCCAAGAACGAGCCGTCCTGCTCGCGAAACGTGATCGAAACCACGTTGGGTTCGTCGACGACCGCGTCGACGATCGCATAGCGCTGAGCGGGATTCTCCTTTGCGACCTGTTCGAGATCCAGGCTCATCAGAAAGCCGATCGCGTAAATCATATCGAAGTGCAGGTTGGTCAGCGCGATCAAGTTGGGCTGGTAGTCGGCCGCCGAGCGCGACTGCAGCACTTGGACGTAGGCGCCGAGTTGCGCGTTCGCGCGAACGAGGCCGCGGTAGGCGGAGTCGTTGAACGATCGGTCGCCCAGGCCGCCGACGTCGGTGACCATGCCCAGCGTGAGCTGTCCCGGGCGCGGTCCGCGATGGTGCCAGCAACCGGTAAGCGCGAGAAGGGAGGCGGTGAGCAAGAGCACGGCGCCGGCCCGGTGGTGCATCGCGCCAGAAGTTACGACTCGGGGAAGCCGATGCCTTCGTACCGAAGCGCATCGCCATGCACGCACGAGATTTGCGCCGCGAGCCGCCGCGCCGCTGGAACACCGAGATCGACGGCATCGCGTGGATGCCGCGACTGATCGACAAGACACGCGCCGCGCTGGCCGGTACGCTGGGTCCCTATTTGTACGGCCAATCGCCGATCGACCGCGAGTTTTTGCATTCGATGGGCCTGAGCCACCGCGCCTTCGCCGAGATCGTCGCCGCCGCGCCGGACGACGGATCGGTGTTCGCGGCGATCGCCGGGCGCGATCCGCAGGCGATCGACCGCGCGCGGGCATGGAGTTCCACGCTGCCGCAACGGCACGGTTCGTTTCTCGCCGTGCTCGACATCGACGACGGCTATACCGGCGGCGCGGCAAGCGCGATCAAACCGGTGATGAACGCTCTGTCGTTCGCGCTGACCTGGACGGTCAAGCGCCTCTACCCCAACCGCGCCACCGAAGGACTCGAGCAGCGATGGTAACGACGACCCCCGTGCGAACGAGCCGCGTCGACATCATCGGCGTCCCGATGGATTTGGGTGCGAGCCGGCGCGGCGTCGACATGGGTCCCTCGGCGATTCGCTACGCGAAGCTGCACGAACGCCTGCGCGCGCTGGGGATCGCCACCATCGTCGACCACGGGAATCTGAGCGTGCCGATCCGCGAGGCGATCGAAGCGACCGATACGCACGCGAAATATCTAAGCGTGATCGACGCCGTGTGCGATGAATTGGCCGGCATCGTGGAACAGAGCGTGCGTGACGGCGGCTTGCCGATCGTCCTCGGCGGCGATCACTCGATCGCGATGGGAACGCTAGCCGGGTTGACGCGCGCGCGCGGGACGCCGCCGGGTTTGGTGTGGATCGACGCGCACGCCGACATCAACAGTCCGCAGAGTTCGCCTAGCGGTAACGTGCACGGCATGCCGCTGTGGTTCGCGCTGGAGCGGGGCTTCGCGCGTGCCGAGACGACGGTACAAATCGGCTTGCGCGACGTCGACGAAAACGAGAAGCGCTTATTGCGAGAGTCGGGCGTGCGCGCCTTTTCGATGACCGATGTCGATCGTTTGGGCATGACGCGTGTGATGGAAGAAACGCTGGCGATCGCGGGAGCCGACGGCCGCGCGATGCACGTATCGTTTGACATGGACGGCATCGATCCGAGCGAGGCACCGGGCACGGGAACGCCGGTCAAAGGCGGTTTGAGCTTCCGCGAAGCGCACCTCGCGCTCGAGATGCTCTACGAGTCGGGACATCTGGGATCGATCGAAATGGTCGAGATCAATCCGATCCTGGATACGCGCAATCAGACCGCCGCGCTCGCGGTTGGATTGATCTGCTCGGCGCTGGGAAAATCGATCCTCTAGCCGCGCTCTCGCTGCTTTCGGTCGCGGGGAACCTCGCCCGCTCCGGCGCGATGCGTTCGGTCGCGGAGGCGATCGCCGCGCGCGATCCCGATGTCGTGTGCGTGCACGGGATCGACCCAGGTGATGCGCTCGCGCTTGCGACGCGTTTCGCGCGTGGTTACGCCTACCGCGGATCGCAGGCGCTCCTGTGGAAGCCGGCGTTTGTCGCCAGCGAAGTGCACGATCGCTATCTGCCGGGCATTGCGCTGCGGCCATTTGACCGGCGCGGCATTCTCCAAGTCGACGGCGCGGTCGGACATCGGCATTGTTCGCTGGTCGCGACGCAATTTTCGCACGAACGTGATGCATACATACGCGAGGTGCGCTTCGCCAGACGCGTGGTGCGCAGCATCGACGGTGCCGTGGCCGTGTTCGTGGCGGGCATGACGCCGGCGGTGCGCGCAATCGGTTTCGCGGACCTGGGCATACGCGATCTGACATTCGAGGACGGCGTGCTCATCGGCGGACGCGGCGCCGGCGGATCGAGCGCGATCGTCAGAGTCTGATCGTCGCGCTGCCTTCGCAGGCCATGCCCGCACCGCACACCGCGGGATCCCATGACGCGGACGCCAGCAGCGAACGGATCGTATTCTCCACCTCTCCGGCCAGCGGAGGCGCGAAGGCGATGCTCTTGGTGTGCCCGTGTTCGTCGACCGTCACGGTCAAGGTCACGTGGACGCCGAGCGCGAGCAGCGCCTTGTGCACCGAGGGCTCGAGCACGGGAACGGGCTCATCGACGCCTAGCGGCATCATGCCCCCAGGCAACTGCCGGCTGGGCGGATTTTGATCCTGCGGTGGGGCCGGCGCCACGCTCGGCGAGGCAACGGGGGCGTTGTCGTCGCGCACCGTGGCGTTCGCGTCGCCCGGGTGAGCGACCACGGCGACGACCGGCGCCCGCTGCACCTGCGGCGTAGGGCTCGCGATCGCGCGGTTGCGATGCGGGCGGACCGCGACGCGGTGAGCGATCGCGACGGTCGGGATGACGGAAAATGATCGCGCTTGCGCCATCACCGCGGCGGGTGGTCTGGGTGTCGGGCGTTCGATCTGCAACTTGACAACGTGCACGAACGCGATCGTTTCGACGGTTTGAGCGCCCTCGGATACGGTCAGCGGCGGAATCAGCGCGAGCAGTACGACATGCAGCACGAGCGATGCGAGAATCGCTCTGTAGAGGAACCGGTCGCCGTTGATTGCTTGCGTCATCTGCGCTCTCCGTTTCCTACCGGTACGGCTCGGAAGGGACGCCCACCTCCGGCCGCGCAAGCTTGACTCCGGAATGAAAGACACGAATATCGTCCTTTATCAGGCTGAGTGGTGCCCGTATTGCGCGCGCGTGCGCACCGTGATGACCGATATGTTGCTCGACTATAAGGTCGTCAACGTTCCGCCCGACCACGGTGCGCGCACCATCGTCAAAGAACTCTTCGGTGCCACGGGCATCCCATCGATGACCGACGGCGACGTCAAGATCGCCGACGACGACGACGCGATCATCGCCTATCTAAAGAAAACGTACGGCTAGCGCAGCGCGTGACCTAGGGCGGCGGCGACCAGCGCGCCGATGAGCGTGGCGGTCAGATTGACGGCGTCGTTGGTCATCCAGGAAACGCCGCGGCGCAGCCGGGTGGGCGTGCCGCAATCGTGTGGGTCGATCTCGCAGTCGCGCGCGCATGCCGGACAGTAGCGCAGCGATTGCACGCTCGCACCGGCGATCGAATCGGCCAGCGATCCGGCAATTCCGCCGACGAGCACCGGGTCGAACGGCGCGAAGTGCGACCCTGCGGCGGCCGCTGCAACCACGGCAGCGCCGCCGCATTGCGCGAGCGTGCCCTGCCAGGTGACGCCGCCGGAGAGTCCGGTCGCCAGCGGCCGAAAGGTCAGAATCGAGCGCGGCAGTCCGCGCGCGAGCGTGCCGACCTCCGTCGCCCACGTATCGGCGGCGGCGGCGGCGAAGGCTCCCGCGAACGCGGTCGCCATCGGCGCCCCGTAGTGGGACGCGAGCAGCAGGGCGATCGACGCGACACCGCCATTGGCGAGCACCTGCCACGCATCACGCGCGCCTTGTTTGCCGATGTCGGTGAGCGCGCGCTTGCGCGCGCGCCCGACGCGAGAAAGCAACATCGAGGGAAGGAAGAACGAAAAGAGCACCAGCGCGCCGGCCCATCCGCCAAGGCCGAACGCAATCGTTCCAACCGCGAAGGCTGCGAGCGCGCCGCCGCGCGTAAGCGCGTGCGCGCGCCATGCGCCGGCTGCAACGACCGCGGCGGCGATCGCCGCGATCGCGAGGGTCATGTGTAGAGCGTGAGGTGGTGTTCGAGCGCGTCGAGCAAGCCGTCGGTCGTGAAAACGTCGGCGACGACGTCCACGTGCAGGCCGATCTCTTCGGCCGTTTCGGCAGTGACCGGTCCGATACAGGCAACGATCTTCCCGTGTGCTGCCTCGACAGCGGCAGCATTTCCACCCAGAAGCGCAGCAAAGCCGCGAACGGTGCTCGCGCTGGTGAAGGTGAGCACGTCGGCGCGCGCGGCCTTTTCGGCGAGCTTCGGATCGACATCGAAGATCGTCTTGTATGCGGCGACGACGTGCGCGCGGCGTCCGGCGTCGTCGAGCATCTGCGGCAGCACATCGCGCGCTTCTTGCGCGCGATACACCAAAATGCGATCGCCGGTCTTGGTCGCCTCGATCAGCGCGCGGCCGATCTCTTCGCTGATGAATGCGGCCGGAACGAGGTCGGCGCGCACGCCGTGGTCGCGCAGGCGCTGCGCGGTCTTCGCGCCGATCGCGGCAACCTTGACGCGTGCGAGGTAGCGCGCATCGGTGTCGAGCGAAGCAAGCCGGTCAAAGAACGCGTCAACGCCGTTCTGCGACGTGAAGACGACCCACGCGTACGCCGCAATCTCGTCGATCGCATGGTGGGCGTCGTGCGTATTGTCGGGCGGCACGATTGCGATCGTCGACGCGAGGATCGGTTCGACGCCGCGGGCGTAGAGCGCTCGAGCGAACTCGTGCGCTTGGTGCGAGGGACGCGTGATCAGCACGCGTTTACCGAAGAGCGGACGGCGGTCATACCAGCGCAACTGTTCGCGCAGCGAGACGACCTGGCCGACGACCACGATGGCCGGCGCGACGAGGCCCGCGCGCGCCGCGTCGTCCGCGATCGTAGCGAGCGTTCCGGTAACGGTGCGCTGTGTCGGCCGCGTTCCGTCTTGAATGACGGCGACAGGTGTATCGGATGTCAGGCCCTTCTCGACCAGACGGTCGCAGATGCCGGCGAGGTTGCCCATCGCCATCAGCAGCACGAGCGTGCGATGCGGATCGGCGAGCTTATCCCAATCGATCGTCGATGCGGGCTTGGCCGGATCTTCGTGCCCGGTCGCGATCGTGAACGCCGGGTTGAAATCGCGATGCGTCACCGGAATGCCGGCGTACGCGGGCGCGGCGATCGACGAACTGATGCCCGGTACGACTTCGAACGCGATGCCTTCTTCGTGCAGACGTTGCGCTTCTTCACCGCCACGACCGAAGACGTATGGGTCGCCGCCTTTGAGACGCACGACGGTCTTGCCTTCGCGTGCCTTGGCGATCATCAGCGCTTCGATCTGTTCCTGCGGCAGCGCGTGATTGCCGCCGCGTTTGCCGACGTAAATCCGTTCGCACGACGGCGGTGCGAGCGCGACGATCGGATCGCTGGCTAGCGCGTCGTAGAGCAAGACGTCGGCGTGCGCGAGCGCATCGGCGGCACGCAGCGTGAGCAACCCGGGGTCGCCCGGCCCCGCACCGGCCAAGACGACGCGGCCGTCACTCATCGATGTCGGCGAGAAGCGCGGGCGGGAGCAACTCCGCCATCCGATCGGCCAGATTGAGTTCGAAGAGTTCGTCGAGCATGCGGGCGTGCGAGATCGCTTCGGCGTGATTGCTGGTGGCTTTCTCTCGAATTTTCACGACGACCGAGTGAAGCATCTTCGAGACGATCGTCATCGACATGCCGGTGACGAGCATCTTCTCACGCTCGGTGAGATCGGGGCAGCGGGCGAACAAGCGCGCGAGTTCGGCGGTGCGAATCGCCTCGGCTTTCTGGGTGAGCGATGCGATGACCGGGACGGCCAGCCGCGACTGATACCATGCGCCGTAGCGCGCGATGAACTCCTCGATGATCTCTTCGACCTGCGGGATCGACGCGCGCCGGATCTCGAGCGTTTCGTCCACCACGCTGCGCAGGCCGTCGACGTCGATCAGCGAGACGTTCGGTATCGCGCGGACGTCGGGGTCGACGTCGCGCGGTACGGCGATGTCGATGATGAACAGCGGGCGGTGCGGCCGTGCGGCCATCGCGGTTCGCACGTGCTCGGGCGTTACGACGAAGTGCGACGCTCCCGTCGACGTAACGACGATATCGGCCGCGGAGAGCGCGTCGGTGAGTCCGGGCAGCTCGATGGCTTCGCCGAAACCGACCTCCGCGATCAGTTCCTGCGCGCGCGACATCGTGCGGTTGGTGACGATTAGCCGCTGCGTGCCTTCCTGACGCAAACGGCGAACGGCAGTGCGCCCCATCTTGCCGGCGCCGATGATGACGACCGCGGTGCCCTCGAGTGATCCGAGCCGCGCTTTGGCTGCTTCGATCGCCGCCGTCGCGATCGACGTCGACTCGTCACCGATGTGCGTCTGCGAGCGCGCGTGCTTGCCGGCATTGAGCGCCTCACGGAACAACCGGTGTAGCGATTTGCCGAGCGAGCGCGCCTGCTGGCCCTGGATGTATGCGTCTTTGACTTGGCCGAGAATCTCGGCTTCGCCGATCAGCATCGAGTCCAGCCCGGTCGAGACGCGGAAGAGATGTTCGATCGCCTGGCGCCCGAGCAGCGTATAGAGATAGGAATCGAGATCGTAGCGCGAGAGCACCGCGCCGTGTCCGAAGTTGCCTAGAAACGAACGCAATTGCGCGACGCCCGACTCATAATCGTCGAGCTCCGCGTAAATCTCCAAGCGTCCGCACGTCTGCAGAATCGCGGCTTCCTTCACCGACGAGTAATCGTTGAGCGCGACCAATGCTTCGACCACACGCGCGGCCGGGAAGGCGTGTCGTTCGCGTACTTCGACCGGCGCGGTATTGTGCGAGAGGCCCATGCAGACCAGCGGCATCAGGCGCGCTCCTGGGCTTGCGCGTCGTCGACGGTTAGCCAGTGAGTGAGCATCGAGAGCTCGCCCGCTAAATCAATGTTGCGCACGAGCACGGGTTTACGTAGATGCAGTGTGGCGGGCGCGAAGTTCAGGATGGCGCGAATGCCCGACGATGCCATGCGCTGCGCGATCGCGGGTGCGGCGGCCGCAGGGACCGCGATGACGCCGATGTTACAGTCGTCGCCGCGCACGTGGTGTTCCAAGGTTGTGATATCTGCCACCGTACGTCCGTTCCAGTCCTGGCCGATCACTGCGGGTGAGTTGTCGAAAATCGCGGTGATATGAAACCGTGACTCGCGGGAAGCGATGAACGTTGCGAGCGCGTGGCCCAAAAAGCCGAACCCCGCGATCGCGATACGCCACTCATGCTCCAATCCTAGGACGAAGGCGAGTTGCTCCACTAGCGGATTGATCGCATACCCGCAGCCCCGCCGTCCCACGGCGCCCAGCGCGGCAAGGTCCTTTCGAATCTGGGTACTCGAAATCGTATGGCCGAGCAGTGCAGCCAGCCCCTGCGAGGTGATCGTGCTCCCTCCGGCCGCGGCGGCTTCCCGCAACGCCCGGTGATAGGTGTAGAGGCGAGGACTTGCGGGATCGATCATACGGCTTGGCGGATCTCAGCCAGACTTGCATCCGCGGCGGCAAGCGTGCGCTCGACGTCGCGCGTGGAATGAGCGCTGGAAACGAATCCGGCTTCGAACTGGGAGGGGGCGAGGTAGACACCGTGGTCGAGCATGGCGTGGAAGTACTTCGCGTAGAGCGCCGTATCGGACTTCATGGCTCCCATCAGATCAAAAACTTCTTCATTTGTGAAGAAGAACCCGAACATGGACCCCGCGTAGGCGGTTTGATGGGGCACGCCGTGCTTGCTGAAGACTTCGCGCAAACCCTCGGCGAGCAGGCGCGTGAGCACTTCGAGCCGCTCGTAGAGCGTGGTGTCGTCGCGCACGATTTTGAGGGTGGCGATTCCGGCGGCCATCGCCAGCGGATTGCCCGATAGCGTGCCGGCGTGGAAGACCGGCCCCTCGGGCGTAAGGTAGGCCATGACGTCGGCGCGTCCGCCGAATGCGCCGACCGGCAGACCGCCGCCGATCACCTTGCCCAGCGTCGTTAGGTCGGGTATCACCCCGGTGCGTTCTTGCACGCCGCCGCGCGCAACGCGAAATCCGGTCATCACCTCGTCGAAGATCAACAGGGCTTTGTGCTGCGTGCACACCGCGCGCAGATGTTCGAGATAGCCTTCCCGCGGCATCACCAGGCCCATATTGCCGACGTACGGTTCGACGATGACGCCGGCGATCTGATCGCCGTATTGTTTGAAGGCGTCGTCGAGCGCGGCGGTGTCGTTGTACGCGACGACGATCGTGTCGGCTGCGGTGCCCTTGGGAATGCCCGGTGAGTTGGGAACACCCAGCGTAAGCGCGCTCGAGCCGGCCGAGATCAGGAACCCATCGGCTGCGCCGTGATAGCAGCCTGCGAATTTGACGATCTTTTCGCGACGCGTGTACCCGCGCGCCAGGCGCACGGCGTTCATCGTCGCTTCGGTGCCGCTGGAAGTAAAGCGCACGCGTTCGATGCTGGGCACCATCGCGACGATCAGTTCGGCAAGTTCGCTTTCGGCTTCGGTCGGCGTACCGAACGAACTTCCGCGCGCCGCCGCCGCCGCGATTGCTTTGACGACCGCGGGGTGTGCGTGCCCCAAAATCAACGGTCCCCACGAAAGGACGTAGTCGATAAATTCGTGTCCGTCGATGTCGCAGATCATCGCGCCCGCGCCGCTCTTCATGAAGATCGGCGATCCGCCGACGGCTTTGAACGCGCGCACCGAGGAGTTGACGCCGCCGGCGATGACGTTTTTCGCGCGCGTGAACGCGGAGATCGAGCGTTCGATTTTCAAAAGACTATCCTTGTCCTAGCGGCAGATCGGCCGCGGTGTTGACGTTGGCGAAATACCGCTCGTCCATCGGAACGGCACGAATGCGAAGGCGGGCGAGCATGCCGTGCATCGAAAGATCGTTGCCGCCTAGTGACGCGTGCGCTTCGCGGATCAGCGCGCTGCGGTCGTAGAGCGCGGCGAGCGGTTCGAGGCGTCCACCGTGTTCGGGCACCGCAGCCTGGTCGCCGTCGCGCCACGCGCCGCGCAGGGCATCGAGGACTTCGCCGGCATGACGAACGGTGCGTCGCCTGCGACGGCGAAGATGCGCGCCGCGCCGCTCTCCTGCGCCGCGCTGAGCAATCCGCCGAGCGGTCCGAGATCGGGCCAGCGATCGACCACGATCGGACAATCCAGCAGCGCGTCGAGCTGCGGCGAAAACGTGTCGCGTCCGGCAACGGTCACCGGACCGAGGTCGCGAAGCTGATCGATAGACACGCGCGAGCAGCGGCTCGCCGGCGATCGGCGCCTCGAGTTTTCCAGGAAAGCGGGAAGCCCGCCCTCCGGCCAATATGACGATCGCCAGATCAGATATTGCTGCGGGCAGCACGGCGGGCGTACTCCTTGGCAAAATAGGTGATGATGATGTCGGCGCCGGCGCGGACGAATGAGACCAGCAGTTCGTCGATCGTGCGCTCGGGTTCGAGCCATCCGCGTTCGATCGCGGCCATCACCATCGAATATTCGCCGCTGACGTTGTAGACCGCGACCGGAACGTCGAATGCATCGCGCGTCATGCGCACGATGTCGAGATAGGGAAGGGCGGGCTTGACCATCACGACATCGGCGCCTTCCTCGATATCCAGCGCGATCTCGCGCATCGCTTCGCGCGCGTTGGGCGGATCCATCTGATAGGTGCGCCGGTCGCCGAAAGCGGGCGCGGAACCCGCCGCTTCGCGAAACGGTCCGTAAAATGCCGATGCGTATTTCGCGCTGTACGCCATGATCGCGACATCGGTGTAGCCGGCTTCGTCGAGCGCGGCGCGCAGCGCGCCGACGCGCCCGTCCATCATGTCGGACGGCGCGATCACGTCGACGCCGGCTTGCGCGTAGGTTAGGGCCGTGCGCGCGAGCAGCGCCACCGTCGCGTCGTTGTCGACGTCGCCGTTTTTGTCGATGATTCCGCAGTGACCGTGATCGGTATATTCGCAGTTGCACAGATCGGCGATGACGTACATCTCCGGTACGGCAGCTTTGATCGCGGTGACCGCGCGCTGCACGATGCCGTTTGGATCGTAGTTGCTCGTCGCGACGGCGTCTTTGAATTCGGGGATGCCGAAGAGCAGTACGCTGCGCACGCCCAGGGCATGTAACTCGCGCGCTTCGTCGACGCTCTGGCTCAGCGTGAGCCGGCTGATGCCCGGCATCGAGGAGATCGGACCTGCGTCGGCATCGCGCGCGGCGACGAACAGCGGCATCACCAGGGCGTCGACGCGCACCGCGTGTTCGCGCACCATCGCGCGCACGACCGGCGTTCGTCGTAAACGTCGCGGACGGATCATGCCATCTCCAATCGCGCGGCCACCGCCGCGACGAACGCGTCGATGCTCGCATCTTCGGCCACGATGTCGGGTGCGAACCCTGCCTCGCGCGCGGCCGAGCCGGACTGCGGCCCCATGGCCGCGACCAACGGGCGGTGCGGCTGCGAGCGCAGCCATTCCAAGTACGGCCGCAGCGCCGCGACGGCGCCACTGGACGGAAAGAGCAGCATATCGGGAATCGACTCCATCAGCGTGTGGTCGGATTCGCCCTCGCGAACCTCTACGACCTGGACCCCGCGCTCGCGCAGGGCGGATGCGATGCGACTGGGACGGTCCTGCGTCCGCGGCAGCACGACGCGGCGCAAGCCGGACCGCCCGCGTTCCAAGCGCTGCGCGATCCGTTCGCCCAAGGCGCGCGCGGCGTCGAGATCGGTGACGCGCTCGCGCAGCGACTCGCGAAGTAGCCGTCCGTCGGACGTACCGAAGGCCGCGTCGACGATCATCGTCTCGCCGTCGATGTAGGCGTGAACGCCCAGCGGTGCGCTGCATCCAGCCCGCAGCATGCGAAGCGCTGCGCGTTCGGCTTCGATGCAGAGCTCTGCGGCGGGGTCGTTGATGCACGCGTGCAGGTCTGCGGCAAGGGCGTCTGCATCCGTGAGCGTCTCGACGGCGAGCGCGCCTTGACCGACCGCCGGGACGAGCGATTGCGGATCGAACGGGACGGTGTGCGCGGCGCGAACGCCTAAGCGATTAAGGCCCGCCATCGCAAGTACGATTGCGTCGTACTCCCCATCGCGCAGTTTGCGCAAACGCGTGTCGACGTTGCCGCGCAAATCGTCGTACCGCAGATCCGGGCGCAGCGCATGTAATTGCGCGCGGCGTCGCTGGCTCGAGGTGCCGACGCGCGCGCCGGCGGGAAGATCCTCGAAGCGCGCGTAGCGTTCGCTGCAGAACGCGTCACGCGGGTCTTCGCGCGACGAGATCGCCGCCAGGCGCATCCCCGGCGCAAGCATACCGGGAAGGTCCTTGCACGAGTGCACCGCGTAATCCGCGCGTTTGTCCGCCAGCGCGACCTCGAGTTCCTTGACCCACACGTTGACGCTGCCAAGCTCGCTGATCGGACGGTCCTGCACGCGATCGCCGGTGGTCGAGACGTTGAGGATCGTCGTTGCGATACCGCGCTGCGCGAGGCGCGCGGCGACCATGCGCGTTTGCGTCATTGCAAGCGCGCTCGCGCGCGACGCGCACACCACGCTCGTAGGCGGCCGCGCCTCGTGAGCGCCGTGGAGTTCGTGCTCGATCGTTTCTTCAACCAGTGCTCGGCTTGCACGGGGTTCAGTCCGGCGAGTTCCTCGATAGGCAATGCGGAGAGCGTGCGCAGCACGGCAGCGCGATGGGCCGGATCGACGACGGCGCGCACGTAGGTACGCATGCGCGAAAGCGTGCGCGCGGCGGCGTCATACTGCGGACCGAACCGCTCGCGAATTTCATCGGCGATCCGGCGCGCGAACGCGGGCGTGCTTCCGCCCGAATCGACCGTAAACGTGAGCTCCCCGACGCGGACGGTCGCCTGCATCGTGAAATCGCCGCGTTCGGGTTCGACGGCGTCGCAGACGGGCAGGCGGGCGGCGCGGGCATCGGCGACGATGCGTTCGTTGATCGGCGCAAGGTTCGTGGCCGCGAGCACGAGGTCGATGCCGTCGAGGTCGCCGCTCTCGTACGCGCGTTCGATGATACGAACGTCATTTTCGGCGGCCAGCGCGCGCAGTGCAGCGCCGATCGTCGGAGCGACGACGGTGATCGCAAGACCGGCTTCGAGCAGTGCGGGCGCCTTGCGCGCGGCGACGTTGCCGCCGCCGACGACGAGTGCTCGCCGGCCGGCGGTACGCAGGGCAATCGGAAGCATGAGCTTGAGGAAATGAGTTCCGCGCCGGGGTGCCAAACACCGTCCGTCGATATGGAGAGACCCGCGCGTGCGGCTTTTGTCGGCGCACTCATTGCGGCGATGATCACGTTGCCGGGCCTTGGCGTCGGAACCCTGTGGGATAACAGCGAGACCGCCTACGGCGAAGTCGCCCGGGAGATCTTGCTTACGCATGACTGGATCGTCATGCATCTCAACGGCGACCCGTGGTTCGTGCAGCCCCCGCTTTACTTTTGGATTGGCGCGATTTTCGCCAAACTCTTGGGCGTCACCGCATTCGCGCTGCGTCTACCATCGGCGATCGCCACGATCGCGATGGGGGCAATGACGGGGTATGCGGTCGCGCGCCAGGCCGGAACGCGGATCGGCATCTATGCTAGCGCCATCCTTTCGAGCGCGCTGATGCAGGCGGTGATCGGACGGCTAGCGATCATGGACGCGCTGCTCGACATGGCGGTCGCACTGACGATCTTCTGGTGGTTCCGGGCGCTGGAGTCCGGGCGCGACCGCTACATGATTTACGGTTGGATCGCGGCCGGATTCGGGTTTTTGGCCAAGGGCCCCGTAGCGCCGGTGGTCGCGCTGTTAGTCATCGTCCCATACGCTTGGTGGAACAACCGCAGCGAGCCGATGCGCTGGCCGTCGCTGCGGAGCTGGGCGATCAGCCTGACCGCCTTCCTCTTGGTGGTCGCACCGTGGATGGCCGCGATCGCCGTGCACGCCGGCCGCGACGTTTTCGTGCAGCTCATCGGTCACTACACGATCGGTCGCTACACCGGCGTGATCGAGAACCAATCCGGGCCGCTGTGGTACTACGTGCCGGTGCTGGTCCTAGGGTTCTTTCCGTGGATCGCGTTCTTACCCGCCGGCATCGGCTATGGGGTAAGCGCGCTGCGCATCAGCAATACGTCGCCGAACATCGCGCGTCTGTGGCGCCTGGCGTTTACCTGGATCATCGTACCGTTTCTGTTTTTCAGCTTTGCGAAGACGAAGCTACCCAACTATGTTGCGCTGGAAATTCCCGCGCTGGCGTTGGTCGTCGCGCTCTACGTCGACGCCGTGGTCAAACGCGGGGTGAGCCGGTCGATCGTGATCTCGGCCGCGACGGTGCCGATCTTCATCGGGCTTACCGCCGTTGCGATCGTACTCTTCGTACGCGACAACAAACTCAGCGAGAGCGCGTTGACGCTCGCGCCGTACCTCGTGCAGATGGGCGTTGCCATCGGCGCGGGCTCGATCGTCACCGCGGTGATGCTCGCGCGCCGCTCGACGATCGCTGCGGCGCCGTACGTGCTGGGCGCCTCGATGCTCGTTGCCGTCGACATCCTCGCGCTCGAAGCGCTTCCGCACGCCGAAGCGTTCAAACCGATCCCGGTTTTTGCGAAGATCATCCAAGAACGCCGTCAACCCGGCGACGCGGTCGCGATTCAGAGTTTTCGCGGCGGCAACGCGCTCACGTTCTATACGCAACCGCACGTCTACGTGCTTGCGCCGCCCGGTGCGAGCAAGAGCGACGAAGGCGTCGATCCGCGCAGTGTCTTCTGTTCGCACCCGCGCATCTGGCTCGTCGCACCGCACAAACGCCCCGCCTTCGATCCGACGTACGGCCGCGATCGCTCGCTCATCGACATCAACGGCAGCGGCGCCCTCTACCTCATCAACGGCCCCACCTGCATCGACTAGCTCACGCTTCGACAAGCTCATGCTTCGACAAGCTCATGCTTCGACAAGCTCAGCATGACAGGTTGGAATTGCGCGCTGAACCATCTGTCACCCTGAGCAGGGTTCGCTCCGCGAACCCGTGTCGAAGGGTTGCGCAATCCTATGCTTCGACACGCTCATGCTTCGACAAGCTCAGCATGACAGGCTGGAATTGCGCGCTAAACCATCTGTCACGCTGAGCAGGGTTCGCTCCGCGAACCCGTTGTCGAAGGGCCGCTGAATCTCATGCTTCGACAAGCTCATGCTTCGACAAGCTCATGCTTCGACAAGCTCATGCTTCGACAAGCTCAGCATGACAGGTTGGAATTGCGCGCTGAACCATCTGTCACCCTGAGCAGGGTTCGCTCCGCGAACCCGTTGTCGAAGGGCCGCTGAATCTCATGCTTCGACGAGCTCATGCTTCGACAAGCTCATGCTTCGACAGGCTCATGCTTCGACAGGCTCATGCTTCGACAGGCTCAGCATGACAGGTTGGAATTGCGCGGGGCTAAATAAGAAAAGGGGGACGCGGCTGCGTTCCCCTTTTCGTTCGAAGGGTTTGAGCTCTACGGAACTTGCGCCGGTGTTACCGCCGAGGCGTGGTTGCTTCCGAGCGATCCCCGGATGTAGGTGATCACGGCGGCGATGTCTGCCTTCGAGAGCGAACTTTTCCATGGGGGCATTTGCGCTGCGAAGGTTTGGCCCATGATCGTCTTGCCGTGCAGGCCGTTTTCGACGATCGTGATGACGTCCTTGGGATCGCCCGTTACCGTCGGGTTGCCGGCGAGCGGCGGTGCAACACCGGGTTGCCCCTGACCGTTCGCGCCGTGACAGCTCGAACAGTTTTGCGAAAACACTTGCGCGCCGTTCGCGCCCGCCGCCGGAGCACCGGCAGTCGATGCGGTTGTTTCCGCCGCTTCGGCAGGTTCGGCGAGAATTTGCGCTTCGCTCTGGGACGGCGGTCCCGCCGCTTCTTTGGCTTGAATGCCCATTTGCGCGTAGATCGAGAGTCCGACGATCGCGATGATAATCAGCGTCGTCGGCCACAGGATCCATCCGCGCGCCGAGAACGAGCGTGTCGTGCTGCGGTCGATCCACGGCAACAGCAACACCACGATCAGGCCGATGGTCGGCACGATGATCGCGGCCAGCAACTCGGGGAACGGGCCGTTGCCTAGGAAGATCGGAACGAGGTTGAGCAGGCCGAAGAGCGACAAGAAATACCACGCCGGATAGGGGACGAACGCGGCGTTGGTTGGATCTGCCTTGGCGTCGAGGAACGGCGGTGCGATGAACGCCAAGCCGACGATGATCAGGAAGACCACCAGCGACGCGAAGCCGTCCATGAACATCTGATCCGGCCAGAAGCGTCCGGGTTTGAGCTTGCGCGGATCGTCGACCACGGGGCCGGCCGGTCCGTTGAAGCGGAAGATCGCAAGATGCGCGCCGACCAGTAACACCAGGACCGCCGGCATCAGCCACACGTGCAGGCCGAAGAAGCGGTTGATGGTGTTGGTGCCCATCACGGTGCCGCCTTGCGCAATCCCCTGGAGAATGGCGCCGCCCGGCGGAAGACCCGCGATGTTGAGGGAGACTTGCGAGGCGAAGTACGCGTCCATGTCCCACGGCAACAGATATCCGGTCAGACCGAGCACCAGCGTGACGAGGAGCAAGAACACGCCGACGATCCATTGCAGTTCGCGCGGCGATTTGTACGCGCCCCAGATCAGCACTTGCAGCAGGTGCAAAAACACCAGCGCGATCATTGCCGACGCGCCCCAGTAGTGGAGCGAGAGCAAGAAATGCGTGTAGGGGTTGAGGTAGATCGCGCGCGTCGATTCCCATGCGGTCGCGGCCGACGGCGCGTAGAAGAACGTGAGGAAAATACCGGTGACGATCTGCAGAATCATCGCGAACATCGTCGCGCTGCCGAACACATACCAGTAACTTGCGCCGCCGGGGACGTCTTCCGTGAGGAAGTCTTTCGCCATCGAGATGAAGCCGGTGCGCGACTCGATCCAATTGAGCATCGCTATGCGAATCCTTCCTTACGATTGGTACGAGATGATGACGCGATCCGGAGTCGACGACTGATAGCGGATCCACATAATTTGCGCCGTGCCGCTCTGTTCTTTGAGCGGCAGCGGGTCGAGGCCGCGCGGCGCGGGACCGGCCAGATGCTCGCCGTCGAGGTTGAACTGCGAACCGTGGCAGGGGCACTGGAACTTGGGCGGTGTCGTATCGTCGTGCCACTCGAAGCGGCAACCCAGATGCGGACAAATCGGGCTGAAGATTACGAAGTCCATGTTGACCACGTCGTACTGGCCGTCGAAGTACGGCAGCGTCGGCTTGGTGAGGTCGGTGCGCGCCGAGAGGAACTTCTGCGGGCTCGCGACCTTGATGCCCCAGACGTACTCGCCCGACGACTGTTCGGGGAGGTACGAATCTTTTGCCTTGAGCGTGAACTCGAGCTTGATCGGCTTATTGGTCGCCTCTTGCAGCGACTTTACTTCGTCGGCAGTCAAAGGAGACCAGTGCCCCTTGCTTCCACCGCCGGAGGGAATCAACGATCCCACGATCGGGATGATCAAACCCAGGCCGACGACGCCGCCAATCGCGAGCGAGGCGTTGGCCATGAAGGTCCGCCGGCTGATCTCCTCGGCCGTGCCGGGGTCATCGTAGGCGCTATAAATCTTACGCCCAGGCTCCTCTGAAGCGCCTGCGGCTGCATGCTTGGACAACGTACACTCTCCGGAAAGCTGATACTGTGCTAGCCCGCTAGCCCAATTCCTAGGAATTGTACGGTCACCCTGTCGCGCATGCCTACGCGAAATGTCAACGGATCGGGGGTCCGGTAACCCGGGCGACCGCACCGAGCTTGTCGGGATTGCGCGAAATAGAGACGGCAGCGATCTTTTCGTCGCGCATCTTGAGCGCCCCGACCCCGTCGATACCGGCAGGACGCACCTCGGCGAGGTCGTGGCCTTGCGCCCGATCCCGGCCGGCAGTGCGGCCACGCGGTCCGAGCCGACGAGGGCGAGAGCGGCGGGCCGTTCTCCGCGTTACATCTTGTAGCTGTGCAGGCCGCTGATCCAGATGTTGACGCCGAGATAGGTGAAGATTACGAGCATGAAGCCGGCGACGCTGACCCAATTGGTGCGCACGCCGCGCCACGCGTTACGCGTATGCAAGTGCATGTAGGCAAGGTACAGGATCCACGTGCAGAGTGCGGCGGTCTCCTTGGGGTCCCATTGCCAGTACGCGCCCCAAGCTTCTTTGGCCCAGGCGGCACCGGTGATGATACCGATCGAGATCAGCGGAAGCCCGATCGCAACCGCGCGATACACGATCACATCGAGTTGCGCGAGTGACGGCAGCGATGTGAGCCATTGCGCGACTGCGTTTCCCTCGAGGGCAGCGGCGTCGATAGCCGGCGTCCCGCCGCGAACCGCCGCGGTGGCACCGAACCCGGCGTCCAGCGTTGCCGATGGGGCGTACGGCGCGTCCAGGCGTACCGATACGCCGCCAGCGCCGGTCGCAGCGTTACCGACGATCCGTTTCCCGGCGAAATTTTGCTCGGCGTAATATTTGACGAGGTAGATGCACGAGAACACGAAGGCGACTAAGAACGCCGCGTACGACGATACGACGATCGGAACGTGAATTTTCGCCCAATAGGATTGAAGCGACGGAACGGCGGGCATCGTGCCCTCGTTCCAGGTCAGTCCGTAAGCCAGCGAAATCGCCGCGATTCCGAGCACGAACCCGCCGGCGAACCAGAGCTTGTACTTCCATGCAAAGCCGATGTAGATTGCGACCGACATCGCAGCGAAAAGCGAGAGCGAACCGTAGAGATTGAGGAGCGGCCAAATGCCGGTGATCTCGTACCGAACGACGAGCTGCGCGAATTGCGCGACGCATCCCACGACCGCGAGCGGAACTCCAAGATTGCGAAGCCACGCCTCGCGCGAGAAGAAATACACCAAGAGTGCGAGCGCGCCGATGATGTAGGATGCGATCGCGACGATCATCAGGAGTTCGTCGGCTTGCAAGTGTCCGGTCATGTGGCCTCCGCGGTCAGCTCCGAGAGCAATCCCCGGAACTGGGTTTCGAACATATCGTAGCCTTTGACGGTCGTGGCGGCGATACCAACCGTGCAGCGGCCATCGCCGTCCGCATCGATGCGCGTGTACAGGCGCGCGGGCAAAAAGTAGAACGAGATCAACAATCCGGCAACCAGCACGAGCGCGCCGATCCCGACCAGCGGGATGCCCGGGTCGAAGCGATACTGAATGCCGCTGTAAAGTTCGTATTTCGCGGGTACGATCCGCCAGCCGCTGCCGAGATCGACCCAAGTATGCAACGGGACCAGCGCGGTCCCTGTCTGCACGCCGCCGCTCGGAAACGCTCAGAATCGCTGCCGGATCGTTGACGCGCGGATCGGCTGCCGGCATCCCGCTGACCTTGTCGACGGTCGGAACGAAACGATCGTAGTTCACGCTCAGGCGCGAGCCCGGAATGTCGAGGTGATCGCCTTCGAGCAGCACCTGCTGCGAGAGCGAAGGGACCGGCTTGCCGTTGTGCGTGACGTCGAAGCGCATGCCGAAACCGTAGCTGGCCTGATAGTACAGCGTGCCGTCGATGTCGATCGGATGATTGACGCGCACGACCATCGGCGTCGGCACGCCGTTCTTTCCGGTGACCGTTACATGCGAGACGTAATCGGTCGGCTGATAGACCATGCCGCCTTTGGTCAGTACCGGCGTGATCGTGTATTTGAAGCTGTCGAGATGGATGATGGCTTTGGTTTGCGGGATTTGCACCGACTGTCCGGTGACGACGACGGTGTCGCCCGAGAAGCCTCGCGCCCAGTACATGGTGGTTCCGGCCGCGATGATCACAAAGCCGATGTGCGCGACGAGCACGCCGCGGCGCGCCCAGTTGTGCTTGTCGGCGAAGGTCCATTCGGTGCCGTCGAATTCCCGGTTGCGCAGTTGCCAGCCGCGCTTGCGGAAGAACGACTCGACGCGGCCGCGTACGGCCGGCTCGTCGCCCGCGATATCGATCGATGCGTGCAGCGGCATCTTGTCGATCTTAACCGGACGCAACGTCGGCAATCGTGCGGGGATCACGCGTTTGAACGTGCAGACGGCAAGCGAGAGTAAGATCAGGCCGACGATCCCGACGTACCACGGGGAGTGGTAGATATTGTCAAAACCCAGGCGAACGATCGCCCGTGCGATCGGCGCGGGATAGGCCGCGAAATAGGTCGCGACATCCTTGCCTTGATCGACGATGACGCCGATCAACGTGAGCACGCCCCACACGACGAACAGACTTACGGCGAAGAGCACATTGCTGAACGTCCGGACGAAGTCGTCGTAATAGCTGTTGACGGAAGTTAGGCTGCCGACCACGATGATTCAAATATACGGATTATCCAGATCGACGCCTCATACAAGACATACATCGGGAAGGCCAGAAGTGCCATTGTCATTGGATTGCCATCGGGCGCTGCAATGCCTCCCGCGACGACCATCGCGAAGATTGCGTGGCGACGGTATTTTCCCAGCCACGCCGCGTTGATGATACCCAAGCGGGCGAGCCCGACCAAGACGATCGGCAATTGGAAGATCAGCGCGAAAAGCGCCAGCAGAATCATCACGAAATTCAGGGTTTCGGCCACGCCGAACGTCGGCGTCGCGATCGCGTCGGTGATCCCGATCAACGCAGCGACGACGCGCGGGATCACGATGAAGTGAGCGAACGCGAGGCCCGCTGCCGCGAGCAGGAGCGAAGGGATGATGAAGCTGTAGACCATGCGGCGCGTTTTCGGGTGGATAGCCGGCACGACGAACATCCAAGCTTGGTAGAACAGCACCGGCAGGCCCACGATGATGCCGCCGATCAGCGAAAATTTGAACTCGGTGAAGATCACGTCGGCCGGGCCGAACGCGTGCAGCGTGATACCGTGGAAGTACGATTGCACCATCCACCTGATGATGAACTGCGACGGCCAGAAGAGCAGGACGGCGATCGCTACCACACTTCCGATCGCGACCAACAGACGCGTACGGAGCTCCCGCAGGTGCTCCGTAAACGGCATCTCCTTCTGATCCCACTTGCTGGACTCGTCGCCGTGCGATGAATCCACCACGTGAAGCGGTAATGGCGTCATTGGGTCAAGTTAGGGTTGGGTGCCTCGGCTGGTGGGCGGGGGGACGGCTTCGCCGGCGACGCTGCCGGCTTCGACGTTGTGCATCGGGTCGGCGTGCTGGGCTTCGATGCGCTGGCGCGCTTCTTCACGGGCGCGCGCAGTCGCTTCGTCGGCCTCGATCTGGCCCATCATGAATTCTTTTTTGGCAGCGCCCGCGCTACGGGCCAGCTTGGGCAGCTTGTCCGCTCCGAAGAGCAGGGCACCGACGACCAGGATACCGATGATGATCGGGGCGTCGATAATTGCCAGGACAGGGTGAAACATGGTTGTTGATTTTTTCCTTTCCGCGGCTACGCGACCAGGGCGTCCGCGAGGCGGATCAATTCGTCTTTCGCCGCGCCGGTCCCCAAAGGCTCCAGCGCCGCCTTGGCGCGGCCCGCGAGCACGGCGATTTCGGCCCGCGTCGCAGCCAACCCGCCTTCGCGTTCGATTCCAGCAACCACCGCCGGGATGCCGCCGGATTGCGCCCCGGAATATAAACGTGCGACCGCATCGTAAAAGTCGCGATTGCCCGCGCGCAGCGCCAGAATTAACGGGATCGTCATCTTGCGTTCGGAGAGATCGTTGCCGACCGGTTTGCCGAGCGAACGTTCGTCGGCGGTGAGGTCGAGCAGATCGTCGTTCATCTGAAACGCGACGCCGTAGAGATCGCCGAACGTGCGCAGCGCTTCGATCTGGGCTTGCGAGCCACCGCCCATAATCGCACCGCACGCCGCCGACGCGGCGAACAGGGTCGCGGTCTTTTTGCGGGCGATCTCAATGTAGGCCTCGACCGGCAGATCGAGATTGCCGAGCGCCTGGAGTTGAAGCACTTCGCCGTCGCAGATATCGGCCAGCGTGGCCGAGAGAATGTTCGGTACCGGATGCGGATAGCCGGCGGTAACGTTTTTGAAGATCCACGCGAAAAGATAGTCGCCGGCAAGCACCGAGACGCGGTTGCCGAAATCGACGGCGGTGGCGTTGACGCCGCGGCGCGTCGATGCGTTGTCGACGACGTCGTCGTGAATGAGCGTCGCGACGTGGATCAGTTCCATGTAGGCGGCAAGATGCAGATGTTCGACGGGATCACCGCCGCATGCACCGGCCGCGAGCAGCGTAACGCGTGGGCGCAACCGCTTTCCGCCGGCCGCGAGCATCCGCCGCACCGCTTCGGTAATCAGCGGGTTGTCGGTCGAAAAGCGCGCGCGGAAGAAGTCCTCGACCAGTTCGTAGAGGTCGGATTCGTCGCTGCGCAGCGTGCTCGCCATGCTAGACGTTGGTCCCGTAATGAATCGCGATCGAGCCGCCCATCAGCCGTTCGTACCCGCTTTCGGCAAAGCCGGCACGCTCGAAGCGCGCACGCAAGTCGTCCGCATTGGGATGGTGGGTGAGCGAGTTGGGCAGATAGGTGTAAGCAGCTTTCGATCCGCCCACCAAACCGCCGACCAGCGGCACGACGCGATAGAAGTAGAGATCGAACAAGCGCTTCCACACGCGGTTGGGCGCTTTGCTCACGTCGAGATTGACGAAGCGCGCACCGGGACGCAGCACGCGCCGGATTTCGCGCAGCACCTGATCGATGTCCACGACGTTGCGCAGGCTAAAGCCCATCGTCGCTCCGTCGAAGGAGGCATCGGCGAACGGCAGCGCCATCACGTCGCCTTCAATGAATGTCGCGTCACCGCGCGACTCGCGCGGGGCTCGGGCGCGGGCACCGTCGAGCATCGGTGCGCAAAAGTCGATCCCGGCCACGTGCAGTGACGGATCGGTTCGCAAGAGATGAAAGACCACGTCGCCCGTGCCGCAGCACAGATCCAGCACCGATCCGCCGTGTGGCGGAGCCAGGATCGCGATCGCGTGCTTGCGCCACCGCTCGTCCATGCCGGCGGTCAGCACGCGGTTGGCGGCGTCGTAGCGAGGGGCGATCCGCGCGAACATGTCGCGGACGTAGGCCCCCTTGTCGCCGGCGGGCGGCCGGGGCGCGGGTGTAGTGGTCATGGACGTCTCCCGCTCTTTCCGGTGCCTGCGCTGTGATCCTCGTCACCCTTGTCGAATGCGCCTTTTGTCGGGAAGGGAGAAGCGATGATCGCATTGAGTTCGACCGCCGACATGCTGGCCGCGCTGCGCGGCGCGCACGACGTCACGCTGACGGCCTACACCCTCCCGTCGGGACGCGTGCTCGACGGATTGGCGGCGGCCGCGAGCGCGGGTGCGCAGGTCCACGTTCGCCTCGAGGGCGCGATCTACAAGGACGACGGAAGTGTGACGGCGGCCAACGACGCGGCGGTGTTGCGCTTGCGCGCTGCGGGCGCCGACGTGCGCTTCGTGCATCCCGCCGCCGATTCGCCCGATCCGATGCTGCACGCCAAGACCGCGTTGGTCGACGGTACGCTGTTTCTGGACGATCGCAATTGGCCCGACGACGGCGCGGACACGATCGTGCGCGATGACTTTGCGCCCGACGCGCGGATCGCCGCCGACGCGGCGGCGGGACGTGAAGATGCCCCGACGCCGTTCTTCGCGATTGCCAAACGCGAAGCGCTCGCATCGGAGGCGCGCTTGCTTGACGAAGCCGCGGGCCGGCGACGACGTGATCCTCGAAAGCGAATCGTTCGGCGCGAGCAATCGCGTGTATTCCGCGCTCGAGCGCGCGGTGCTGCGCGGCGCGCACGTGCGACTGTTGGTGAGCGAGCGCGACTCGCAGGGCAACGCGCACGAACTCGCGGCGTTGCTGCGCCTGCAAAAAGACGGCGCCGCAGTACGAACCTGCGGCGCCGACGAGAAGTTTGCGATCGTGCGCGATACGCGAGGATGGCTGGGTTCGGCCAACGCGACGGCCGCATTCGACCATCCCGATCAGCTCGATTGGGGTGCGCGAACCGACTCCCCCGCCATCCTTGCGCATCTGCGCCACGCGTTCGAGGAACGCTGGAACAGCGCCGCGCCGGTTACTTCATCGCGTGCGGCTTCATGATCTGCGCCAGCATATCGGGCGTGCCTTTGATCCGCACGAGGTGCGGGTAGAGCGGCCCGCCGCTGTAACGCAGCGAGAGGTTCGAGAACCAGCCGTCCTGCGAGACGGTCACGGTCATCGGCACACCGGAGTGCTGCGCGTGCTTGAGAGCGTAGGTGAACACGTCGGGATCGAAAGCTTGACCGTCAATCGCTTCGATCGTTTCGCCGACCGCGAGCCCCGCGTGCCACGCGGGTGAATTCTCGCGCACGTCGCGCACGGTGCCCTTCATCGAGATGTCGGCGCCGACCGAATACCAGGCGTTGATCTCGTGCTCGAGCCCTTCGCCCGCGGCGACGAACGGATTGGGTTCGTTCGTATACTCCAGCTTCCATCCCGAGCGCGCGAGTTCGTCGGTGGGCGGATGCGGCGCGATCGAATAGACATACTTCTGGAAGAACGCATGCCAGTCGTACGGCTGGACCTTGTTGAGCAACGCTTCGATCTCGGCCCGATCGTAGGTTTTGACGATCGGACCGGTGACGGCCGGTGCGCTGTATTCATGGAGGAACGTGTCGAGCGACTTGGTGCCGTGCGAGAGCTGGCGAATGATCGTGTCGGCGTCGAGCCACATCAGCTCGCCCTCGGTGTAGAAGTCGCCCGCACCGCGCCGGATCGCGTGGTAATCGCCGCGCGCGACGTAGTAGTACGGTGCGCCGGACGTCAGGTCGATGATCGGCGTCGTGGCGCGCCCGGTTTCGGTGTCCATATCGGCGTAGATCGACGCTAGGTACTGCGGGTAGGTTTTGTAATCCCGAATGCCCGAGCGGAACGAGATGAGGTCGCCGAGGTACTGGTTCATGCCCTCGTAGACCCACAGCAGATCGGTCTGCTGCGGAACTTGGAAATTCGGTGTCGTCAGGTCCGCCGGACGGCGGTATTTGCCGTTCCACGAGTGCGAGAACTCGTGCGTCACCAGGTCGCCGCCGAGCAGCGACTCGGCCGGATTGGTCAGAAAGTCGTCCGGTGCGCGGTCGTCGCTGGACTGATGATGCTCGATACCCTGAAAGCCAATCTGGTCGCTGAGCGTGAGCAGTGCGTGGTAATCGGCGAAGTGACGCGATCCGTAGAGCGCGAAGGCTTCGCCCGGCACGCGCTTATACGCGTCGAGCAGCTTCTTGGAGATGTCGAGATCCTGCGGACGCCCGCCGAACGCGTCGAGTTCGACGAACGAACCGTCGCCTTTCCAGAGCGTCCATTTCTTGACGTAGCTGCCCATGTCCAGCGGGGAGTCCACCAGCATGTTCAACGGCGTGAGCGCGAAGGTCACGTGATTGCCACTTTGCTGCGGGTCGCGCAGCGCGGTTCCGAACTGCCAGCCCTTGGGCACGACGATCGACGGCTTGACGTAGTAGTCGTGCGAGTCGATGCCCTGCTGATAGAGCAGGTAGCGGTTCCAGTTGATGATCGCGACCGAATGCGTCGAGAATACGTCACCTGGTGCGTTCATCAGAATCGTGAAATTGACATCGAGCGACGATACGCCCGCGGGCACGCTCACATGGAACGCGTACAGGTCGACCGTGTCGCGTCGCCAGTCCAGCGCCTTGCCGTTCGCACTGACGCGAATCGACGCGAGGTCGTAGAGCGGTCCGGTAGGTCCGTGTTCGCCGGGAATCCATTTCGGGTAGACCAGCGTGAACTCGCCGGGAACGACGGGGACCGTTTCGTGTACGTAACTGATGCCGCGCGCCGCTTGCGACGCGTCGAGCACGAGCGTCACTGGGTTCGACTGCGTTGCGTACGGTGTTGCCGCCGTGAACGGCAACGTCGTCTGCGCGAGCGCGCCCACGGTACAGGCAAGAACGCAAGCGCCGACCAGCGCGAGAGTGCGTTTCATTCCAAGGCTCCTAGGAAAGGGAGAATAAAGTACGCGCGTTCGCGTCGGACGCGGTGACAACCTCGTCTACGCTACACGCGAGAATCTCGGCGATTTTCTGTGCCGCAAGTGCGACATACGCCGGTTCGTTGCGCGATCCGCGATGAGGAATCGGCGCAAGATAGGGACAATCCGTTTCGAGGACCAGGCGATCGAGTCCGACGTTGCGTACGGCCTCGCGCAGTAGATCTGCGGTTTTGAACGTGACCACGCCGCCGATGCCGAGATACAAGCCGAATTCTTCAGTGAACGTTTGTGCTTGTTGGGTATCTCCGGTGAAGCAATGAATGACCCCACGCATCGGCGCGCGCCACTGGTCGCGCAAGATCGCCAAGAAATCATCGTACGCGTCGCGCTGGTGAAAGATGAACGGGAAGCCTGCCTCGTAGGCTAGCGCGAGCTGTTCGCGCAGGACCCGCTGCTGAACGTCGCGCGGACTATGATCGTAGTAGTAATCCAGACCGGCTTCGCCGATCGCGACGACGCGCGGGTCGCGCAGAAACGGTTCGAACACCGCCGCGATGTCGGCGGGGGCGTCCTTGGCTTCGTGGGGATGGATGCCGACCGAGGCATGGATCCGATATTCGCGCGCGGTTTCCAGCGCGCGGAACGAATCCGCCACATCGCAGCCCACCGTAACGATCGACGAAATACCGGCCTTGCGTGCGCGTTCGAGCACCGCTGCGCGATCCTCGTCAAATTTGGGATCGTGAACGTGTGCGTGGGTATCGATCATTATGCGGTTTCGAGTTCTTCTACGATGCGGTTGCGGCCTTGGCGTTTGGCTTCGTAGAGACCGCGGTCGGCACGAGCGAGCAGAAGTTCGGTTGTGTCGCCGGCGCGCGCGGCCGCCGCGCCGATACTGGTCGTGACCGGTTCGCCGCTCGCGTAACGCATGCCGCCGAGCGCAACGGCCAGACGCAGACGCTCGCCGACGGTCATTGCGACGTCGCGTGACGCACCGGGCATCACGACGAGAAATTCTTCGCCTCCGATGCGGCCCGCGGTGTCGCCGCCGCGGACAGTCGTGCGGATGATGTCGCCGATCTTGCGTAGGCACTCGTCGCCCGCTGCGTGTCCGAGCTGATCGTTGATCGTCTTGAAGTGATCGATGTCCAGGAGGAGCACGGCGCCGCGTTCGGCGATCGAAAGATCGTCGAGCATTGCCACTAACCGGTCCATCGTCGCCGCGCGATTGGCCAGTCCCGTGAGACCGTCGATCGTTGCCGCACTTTGTGTTGCCGCGATCGTGCGCATGTCGCGCAGCAGCGGGGCGAGTTCGAAGGCCGCGTTGGTGAATTGGGCGATCTGTTCATGCGAGAGCGGACGATCGTTGCGCCGGTGCACGATCAACGCACCGTGCAGGTCGCCGTCGGCCAACCGCACGCCGAAGCCGTATGCGGTGTAGAAGTCATCGCGCAGCGTGGTCGATCCCGAGCCCCCGAACTTTAGACGTGCGAGTAAGCGCCGGCGCAGCTCGTCGCCGGCGGAACTGAGCGGCGGACCGATCGTCGTCACCGTGCGCCACGAATCGGTGCGCGCGCCGGTCGCGGCGAGAACCGAGACGGTCTCGTCGAGCGATGGAACGCGCAAGGTTGCTAGGATGGCGTTGATCTGCGGGAGCGGGTCGCGCTCGCCGAGCATCGCCTGCACCGCGTCACGAACCAATCGCAGCCGGTGAAGCTCGGCCTGCTGCTTGTCGATCGTGCGCATCAGGGCGGCGCAGATCGCGGGCGGTAACCAGAGCGCGACCGCAACGACCGGATGATGCGCGAGAATTTGGTCGCGTACCAGCGTCGCCCAGACGATGCCGCCGGCCATTGCCAGCCACGATCGCGGATCGCGCACCATACGACCCCAAATACGCACGATCGAAATACGGAAGGTGTACGCCGACGCGGGTGCAGAGATTCCTAGGCCGTAGACCAATGCGACGACGGTGAGCGCGAGCGCGAAGACGGGCGAACCCTGTGCTGCGGGAAGCGCGCGCAGCGGTTCGAGCGCGATTGCGAACGGAAGGATTGCCAGCACGGCGAGCGTTCGAAGCGCGCCGTGGCGCGCGAGATCCGTCACACGCCGTGCGTCCCGTGTCAGCGACGCAATCCCGTAACCGGCCGCAAACGCAAGCGCGCAGGCGGTGATTCCGACCGATCCGCCGAGCGCGATCAACGGCACGGCGATCGGAAGGTCGAGCACGACCGCCTCGGGCGCGAGGCCGGTACGGCGCAGGCGCAACCCGCGGATCGGCACCGCGTTCATCGCCACGAATGCGATCACCGCAGCCGCGCACGCCGTCAGAATCCAATCGGTTTGTGAGAACTGGCGCGCGTAGAGCGTGAGTGCAACGGCTACGCCCGCGACGGCGACAATGCCGCCGCCGATCGTGACGGCTCGGCTCGGCGCGCGTCGTTCGCTCATGTCGTGACGCCGCTCTCCACCAGTTCGATGCGCGGAAAGAGCACGTCGCCGACCCGTGTCTGCGTCCCGGGCGTAAGGCCGCCCCAGCGAAGCGCAGTGCTCCAATCCGCACCGATACCTTCGCGCAAGCCGAGCTGGGCCCACATGTGCACCGTGCGTTCGGGCATCACCGGATGCAGCAGCATCGCAAGCCAACGCAGGCCTTCGCACAGATCGTAGAGCAGCGCGTCGAGTTCGTCATCGCGCCGTTCTTTTGCCAGCGCCCACGGCTTGCGGTCGTCGATCTCACGGTTGAGCGCAGTGACCAGCTCCCAGATCGCTTCGAGTGCCCCGCGAAAATCCAGCGACAGCGTAAGCTCGCGCGCGCGTTGCGGCAACGTCGCGAAGCGCTGGCCGAGCGCGCTTTCGACGCTGCGCACGGGAACGATACCGTCGCGATATTTTTGCAGCATCGAGAGCGTGCGTCGCAAGAGATTTCCAAAATCGTTGCCTAGATCGCTATTGTGGCGTTGCGCAATCTTCTCTTCCGAATACGAGAAGTCGCTGCCGAACGGCGCCTCGCGCAGGAGAAAATACCGCAGCGAATCGGCGCCGAACCGATTGGCTAGTGCGAACGGATCGACCGCGTTGCCCATGCTCTTGCCGATCTTCTGACCGTCGACCGTGATCCAGCCGTGCGCGAAGACCAGCTCGGGTGCGGCCTCGCCCAGCGCCCACAAAATCGCAGGCCAAATGATCGTGTGAAAGCGCGCGATCTCTTTGCCGATCAGTTGAACCGACGCGGGCCACAAGCTGCGAAAGCGCGCGTCATCTTCCGACCAGCCAATCGCCGTGATGTAGTTGAGGAGCGCGTCGAACCACACGTAGATCACGCCGCCGTTCTCTCCGGGATCGGGCACCGGAATGCCCCAGTCGAAGTTGGTGCGCGAAATCGAAAGATCGTCGAGGCCCTCTTCGAGGATTGCGACCATCTCGTTGTGGACGCTGCGCGGCCGCACCCAGTTGGGATTGGCTTTGAAATACGCCAGCAGCTTGTCGCGATACGCCGAGAGACGGAAGAACCAGTCCTTCTCGGAGATCCACTGCACTTCACGTCCGCAGGTGGGACAGTGGCCGTCGACGAGTTTGGCTTGCAGCCAAAACGTCTCGTCGTAGACGCAGTACCATCCCTCGTACGTGCCGAGGTAGATGTCGCCGGTTTCGCGCAGCCGTTCGAACACGCGCTGCACCTTGATCTCGTGGCGCGGCTGCGTCGTGCGAATGAAGTCGTCGTACTCCACGTGATATGCGGAAAAGAGCGACTGCCACCGCGGAACGAGATCGTCGCACCAGGCCTGAGGGGTCGTGCCGTGCTCGGCGGCGGCGTTCGCGACCTTTTGCCCGTGCTCATCGGTGCCCGTTAAGAAGAAGGCCGGCCCGGCGGTGCGGGCCGTGCGGGCCAGCACATCGGCGACGACGGTGGTGTAGGCGTGCCCGATGTGGGGGTTGCCCGAGATGTAATAAATCGGGGTGGTGACGTAAAAAGCGCGGCTCATGTCAGGAGGGTGGGTCTTCGGCGGCGGGCCTGCGGCCCATGCCTCGCCCGGCCTTGCGCTCGCTTACTTTCGCGTAAAGCTCGCGCCGGTCGCCCACACCCTCGCGCGCGAGCGCGCGCGCGATGTCGCCGGCATGCTCGCCGGCGTCCAGCCGGGCGTCGATTGCTGCGTCAAGGTCGATGTCGGTGTGAGACGGTGGGGGCACGCTCGCATACGGTGCGATAACGAACGCAATCTCACCGCGCACGGGCGCGTCGAGCGCGGCGGAAATCTGCGCCGGCGTTCCAAGAAGTTGCTGTTCGAAGCGCTTGGTGTATTCGCGCACCAGAAAGACCTGCGCATCGGGCGCGACCGTCTCGAGGTCGGTCAGCGCCGCCACGATGCGTTGCGGCGATTCGTACCAGATCGTCGTGAGACCGGTGCGCAGCGCTGAGACAAACTCCTCGCGGCGCGCCGAAGACGTGCGCGACGGAAAACCCTCGAAACGGAAACGCCGTAGTGGAAAGCCGCTGAGCACGGCGGCGCCGAGCAGCGCGCTCGGACCGGGCAGCACCTCTACGGCAACGCCCGCCGCGCGGGCCGCGGCGACCAGATCGATTCCCGGATCGGAGATGCCGGGCATTCCGGCATCGGTCACGACCGCGACGCGCTGCTCGCGCGCTCGTTCGAGAATGCCGCCGGTCACCGACGCGGCATTTTGCTCGCGGTAGCTCCACAGTTCTTTGGGCCCGATCTCGAGCGCATTGAGCAAGCGGCGTGCGACACGCGTGTCTTCGGCGACGATCACGTCGGCGTCGCGCAACGCTTGGATCGAACGCAAGGTGACGTCGCCAAGGTTCCCTAGCGGCGTCGGCACGAAGATCAGCGCCATCGCATCAGGCGCGAATGACGCTCCACATTTGTTTGATGCTCGGCGCGCGCCCGTACATCAGCATCCCGACGCGGTAGACCTTTCCGGCGAAAATCGCGATGAGATAGAGTGCGGCCAAGTTGATGGCAAGCGATGTTGCGACTTGCCATAGTGGAACGTTGCTCACCGCAATGCGCGCGAACATCACGAACGGTGCGAGAATCGGAATGAAGCTCGTGGTGACGCTGAGCGGCGACTCCGGTGCGCCCAGTGCGGCGATTGCGATGAAGAGCGCACCGACGACCGGAAGCACCAGCGGCATCGTGATGCTACCCAGATCCTCGGTCCGATTGATCAGCGACGCGCCTGCCGCAAAGAGGGTTGAGAGCTGGAAGAACCCGATGGCAAAGAAGATCAAGAACGCGAGAATCACGACCGGACTGATCAGATCGAAGAGGCTCGAGAGCGTCAATACATTGTTCGCGTTGGCGCTCTGCGCCGAGGAGGTCGCCGCTCCGCCGTCGCCGCCCAGAAAGATCGCTGCGGCGATCCAGATCACAAGCTGCAAAAGCCCCAGCGTTGCCGACGCGAGGATCTTGCCGGCCAGCAGGGCGGTCGGGTTGACCGACGCGACGAGCAGCTCGGCGATGCGGCTAGTCTTCTCTTCGGCGACCGAGCTCATCACGAGCTGGCTGTTGAGTAAAATCAGCATGTAGAGGAAGAAGATCAGCGTGTAGGCGACGCCGCGTGCCGCGACCGCCTGGTTTGCCGAGGAAAACTTCGACGCGACCGTCTTGATGTCGATGGGGATCGCGGTGATTTTTGCGACCTGGGACGCTGACCGGTGCGTGGTTAGCGCAAGTTGGAGCGGCAACAGCGCTTGACGGAGATCGCCTCGGCCCATGCTGCCCGGATCGTGCGCGTAGATCGTGACGTGCAGGCCGTCGCCGCCCTGTGTGAGCACGACGGCGGCGTTAGCGTGCTCGGCCTTGAGCAGTTTGTCGCCGACGGGCTGTGCTGCAAGCTCGCCTTCGATCTTGTAGTCATCGCTCAGGAGCGGCTTTGCCCGTGCCGTCAGCGTCGGGTCTCCGACGAGCACGATCGTGTTGGAGCCGGTGAACGCGTTGCCGATGAAGCTTGGCATGCGCACGAAGAACGTGATGCCGAGCACGCCGATGAACAGTCCGATCAAGAACGGGCGCGACGTGATCCGCCGGGCGAGCTCGGCGGCGTAGACGGTTCCCAGATCGTTGATCATGCCGCAGTCTCCCCGATGGCACGTAGATAGATGTCGTTGAGCGACGGTTGGAGCGCTTCGAATTGCGTCACCGGTGCGACGTCGACAAGCGAGCGTAGCAGCGACGCGAAATCGGTCGTCGCGGGGACTTGGTAGTCGATCGCACCGTTCATGTGCGCGAGCGCCCGCGCACCGGCGACGCCTTCGAGCAGATTGCGCACAGCGTCGGTCGGCGGCGCGACTCGCACCACGCGTGTCGGCCATTGCGCACGCAGCTCGGCGAGCGAACCCGTCGCGCGGTTTGCGCCGCCTGCGATAATGCAAAAGTTGGTGCACAGATCTTCGAGTTGCCACATCTGATGGCTCGAGAGAATCAGCGTCGTCCCACTTTGCTTCATCTCATTGAGGACCGACATGAGCACTTCGGCGTTGACCGGATCGAGCCCGGAAAACGGTTCGTCGAGCACGAGCAACTGGGGGGCATGCACCGCGGCGCAGGCGACTTGCACTTTCTGCTGATTGCCTTTGGAAAGCTCCGCGCACGGACGCGTGGCGTAGACCGAAAGGCCCAGGCGTTCGATCCAGCGATCGACGCGCTTGGAAAGATCCGGATCGCGCACGCCGTGCAGTTTGCCGAAGTACGCGATCTGATCCCGGACTTTCATCTTGCCGTAGATGCCGCGCTCTTCGGGCAGGTAGCCGAAGTGGCGCCGGCTGTCGTGCCGCACCGCGACGCCGTTCCAGGTAATCCGTCCGCTGTCGGGGACGAGGATTCCCAAGATCATGCGCATCGTGGTTGTTTTTCCCGCGCCGTTGGGGCCGAGCAAGCCGAACGTCGCGGCGTCGTCTATGTGAAATGCAACGTCACTGACGGCATGCACCGAGCCGAAGCTTTTGCCCACGTGGTCGACATCAAGCATGCCCGGATTCTTCCAGGGTGGAGCTAGAACGCCTTGCCGCGTGAGACGAGTTGCAGTAACACCAGCATTGCCACGGCTGCCACGCCGAAGCCAACGTAGTACGAAAGGTCTGCGAACTGCGGATATGCGCGCGCGAACGGGCCCACGTACCATGCTTGATTCCAGAACGGAAACGATGCAGCGATGCCGGCCAACCACGCGATCGATCCCGCCCGCCACGACGGCACCGCTTGAGGATCGCGTGCGGTGCCGCGAGCGATCCAGGCGTCGACCAGCACCACCGCCGCCCACGGCGACGCCCAATAGGCGAGCAGCAGCAAAAAGTTCGTGTAGAGATCGGCGGTCTGCGCCGGGTGTCCGCCGCCGAACGCCAGCAGTGCACCGAGCACGCCGACGCCGGCCGCGACGGCCGCACGCGGCAGTCGCACATCGAACGCGACGAGCGCTGCAAGCGCGCCCGAGTAGAGATTCATGCAGTTGGCGGTCAGCGTGCCAAGCACGACCGTGAGCAGCACCAGTGTCGCGACGGTTCCCGACCCGAGTAATTGCGAAATCGCTTCTGTCGGCACCGATGTGCGCAGATCCACGTGCGCGGCGGTGACGGCGGCGGCACCCATGATCTCGATGACGATGCACGGCAGCGCGCATCCGACGAACGAGTAGAGCCACACGGCGCGCGCGCCGGTCGAACGAGGCAGATAGCGCGAATAGTCCGACGCGCATGGAACCCATCCGGTGGCATACGAGAAAGCCAGCGCCGCGCCAAACAGAAAGCCGGTGAGCGGCGCATGCGTGGACGTCCACGTTGCGTGCGGAAGCGTGACCGCGCCCAGGAGCGCAAATCCGGCGGCGAGCACGATCGTGCAGATGCGTTCGAACACGTGGATCATGTTGTAGCCGTAGACGGCGAGCGCGACTTGCAGCACCAGCATGATACCGAGCGCCACCGCATACGAAAGGTGAGCGATCGTCTGGAGCGCGTAGGCGCCGAAGATGGTATTGATTGCGAACCAGCCGACGCCGGCTAGAAAGCTGAGCGCCGCCGGGGCGATGTTTCCGCGCTTGCCGAACGCGAGCCGTGACGCGAGCATCTGCGGCACGCCGTAGCGCGGCCCGAAGGTTGCAAGGGCGCCTAAGATCGCATAACCGGCGACGTTGCCGACGACGATTCCCAGCGCGGCGCTGCGCAGATCGGCCCCGAAGAGCGCGACGATGAACACACCGACCATCCACGTGGCGATTTCCGCGTTGGCGGAAAACCAGACTCCGAACAGGTCGCGCGCGTTGCCGTGCCGCGAGGCGTCCGGCACCGTTTCGATTCCGGTCGGCTCGATCGCGAGAACCTGATCGGTATAGGTCAAGCGGTCAGATCGGTGATCCAGCGTTCGACGGCATCGGCCTTGGACGGCAAGATGCCCGAGAGATTCTCGCGTCCGCTCGCGGTCACCAGAACGTCGTCCTCGATACGTACGCCGATGCCGCGGAACCGTTCGGGCACGGTCGCATCGTCGGGTTGGAAATACAGGCCCGGTTCGACGGTGAGTACCATGCCTTCGCGCAGCTTGCCGTAACGGTATTGTTCCTGACGCGCCTGCGCGCAGTCATGCACGTCAAGTCCAAGCATATGGCTCACGCCGTGCAGGGTGTAGCGCTTGTGGAATTGCGTTTGCGGATCGAGCGCCTCGTCGAGCGAGCACGTCAAGATACCAAGGTCGATCAAGCCTTGCGCGAGCACGCGCATCGCACGGGTGTTGGGTTCGAGGAAATCGTTCCCGGGTGCGACCGCATCGATGCCCACGCGCTGTGCTTCATAGACTAGGTCGTAGACGGCGCGCTGTTCGCCCGTATAGCGTCCGCCGATCGGCATCGTGCGTGTGATGTCGGCGGTGTAGAGCGAGTCGCATTCGACGCCGGCGTCAAGCAGCAAGAGCGCGCGCTTGTCGACCGAGCCGTCGTTACGGTTCCAGTGCAGCGTGCAGGCGTTGTGACCCGATGCCGCGATCGTGAGGTAGCCGACATCATTGGCTTCGATGCGCGCGCGTCCCCAAAACGCGGCTTCGAATTCGCGTTCGCTGGTTGCGCGAGGAAAGAGCCGGATCACGTCTTCGAAGGCGCGCTTAGTGATCACGCATGCTTTGCGCAGTTCGGCGATTTCATAGTCGTCTTTGATCAACCGCATCTCGGAGAGACGCGTCGCGAAATCGGCGTCGCCGTCGTCGTGCGGCAGCAGCGCATCGATCGCGCGGTTGTGCCCGCGCACGACGTGCACCGGATGGTTGCTGGTGTGCAGGTCGGTCAGGTAGGCGGGCAGCTCTTGCAGCGGCCGGCAGCGGTCGACACCGAAAAAGAGCTGGCTTTCGTCGAGTCCGCGATGGCGTCCGACCCATAGCTCGCCGTACACGCGATCGGTGAAGAATTCGGCCTTTCCCCGATTGTGCGCCGGTGCGAACAGCAGCGTGCGGTGCGACGCGCCGTCGGGCTCGAGCACCAGCAGCGCGCCGGGTTCGCCCGTCCCCATGAGGTAGACGAAATCGCTGGACGGGCGGAAGCGAAAGTTCGTGTCGTTGGCACGGACGTGCTCTTGGCCCGCCGGGATGACCAGATAGCAGCCCGGGTAGGCGCGGGAGAGCGCGTCGCGGCGCGACTGCAACCGGGCGAGCTGCGGGTGCGCACCGGCGCGAAGCGGCGCTTCGATCCAGCCCTGCGACATGAAGTCGATCAGGCGTTGCGGTGTGTCGCCGTCGTGGGCGGCCTTGGCGGGGGCGGCGTGCGCGCGTTCGTCAGACATAATGAGAGCTTCGTGAAGCCTCGCGGGAACCCCGCAATTCACAGCTTTCTCCATGGCGAGCGGGCGTACAACCGTAGTATGAAACGTCTTCTTTGTACGCTCGCACTTGCGGCAACGGCAGCCCTGCCGCTGGCCGCGAGCGCGCAGCAACCCCCGATGGGGCCGCCCACCCAAGCCCAGCGCGAACAAATGCGCACCAATATGCAGCAGATGCGCAAACTGCACGAACAATTCCGCGCGCAAATCCTCGGCGCACTGACGCCGGAACACCGTCAACTCCTCGCTTCGATCGCGGGCAATCTCGCGATCGCCGACAAGCCCGACATTCGCGCTGCCGCAAAGCAGCTCGACGAGGCGCTTTCGCCCGGCGAAAAGAGCGCGATCCTTGCCGACGCCAAGGCGATGCACGATCAAATGCGCGCGCAGATGCAGGCGATGCGGGCCGCCCACCCGTGGCCGCAGCGTAGCGGAGCGCCCAAAGCGCGCGAAGGCAAGCGCGAACACCATGCGCCGACCGCTGGCGGCATTCTGCTGATGGTCGCGAGCGGCCACAGCATGATGATGGGCCATCGCGGCGGACCGCCCGGACCCCCGCACCAGCGCTAGCGCTTAGAGCGCGATATCCAGACCCAGATCGAGGGCGGGTGCGCCGTGGGTGAGCCACCCCACCGAGATCAGGTCGACGCCGGCTGAAGCAACGGCGGCAATCGTTTCCGGACGAATGCCGCCGCTTGCTTCGGTCAACACGTTCCCGCCGACGATGCTTACCGCTTCAAGCAGCATCGCCGGTTCCATATTGTCGAGCAGCACCGCATCGATCGGTTCGATCAACGCTTCGCGTAATTGATCGAGCGTGTCGACTTCGACCTCGATCTTGACCATGTGTCCCGCGTGGGCGCGAACCCGCTCCACTGCGGCGTGCACCGATCCGGCCAGCGCGAGATGATTGTCTTTGATCAGCACCGCATCGTCGAGGCCGAAGCGATGGTTGCTGCCTCCGCCGCAGCGCACCGCATATTTCTCTAGTATCCGTAGGCCCGGCGTCGTCTTGCGCGTGTCGACCACGTGTGCGCGCGTTCCCGCAACGGCCTGTACGAGCGCATGCGTTGCGGTAGCGATTCCAGAGAGCCGCGAAAGCAGATTGAGCATCGTCCGTTCGCCCGTGAGCAGTACGTGTGCCGGACCGCGAAGATCGGCGACGACGGCGCCGCGCTCGACGGATTGCCCGTCGCGTACGTGGATGTCGGCGTGAACGCTTCCGGGTTCGAGCAGTTCGAAGGCAAGCAGCGCTGCATCGAGGCCGGCGATGACGCCGGGCGCTCGGGCACCGATACGTGCGGTGGTCTGCAATTCGTAAGGAACGATGGCGTCGGTGGTGAGATCGCTCCCGTGCGCGAGGTCTTCCAGGAGCGCCGCGCGGATCAGCGGCTCGACGGTCAGGCGGTGCGGCTTATGCGCGGGCACGGCTAAATTCGAGCATCCGCTCCACGGCCGCGCGCGCCCGCACAGCAACGGCGGGATCGACGGTCACTTCGTACTGCATCGTCTCGAGGCTGTGCAAAATCTTGGGCAGCGTATTGCGCTTCATGTGCGGACACAAATTGCACGGCCGCACGAATTCGACCCGCGGAAAATTCCCCGCCACATTATCTGCCATCGAACACTCCGTCATCAACAACACCCGCGGAGCCGCCGCCCCACTGTCACCCTGAGCGTCGCTGTCACCCTGAGCGTCGCTGTCACCCTGAGCGTCGCTGTCACCCTGAGCCTGTCGAAGGGCGACGTACTCGGTCATGCCTTGCGTGGAACCGACGTAGTCGGCTTCGGCCAGCACATCGGGCGGGCATTCGGGATGCGCGATCACGATCAGCTTCGGATCGCCGTCGCGGTAGGCGCGAATATCTTTGCCGGTGAAGCGCTCGTGCACTTCGCAGTGGCCCTTCCACGCGATGATCTCGGTCGTCGTTTTGGACGCAACGTACTTGGCGAGATATTCGTCGGGGAGGAAGATCACGCGCGGCACGTTGAGCGCCTGCACGATTTCGACGGCGTTCCCGCTGGTGACGCAGACATCGGATTCGGCTTTGACGTCCGCGGACGTGTTGACGTAGGTGACGATGGGAACGCCCGGATACGTTTCACGCAGCAGCCGCACGTCGGCCGCGGTGATCGAATCGGCCAGCGAACATCCGGCTTTCATGTCGGGCACGAGCACGGTTTTTTCCGGATTGACCAGCTTGGCGGTTTCGGCCATGAAGTGGACGCCGCACAGCACGATCACATCGGCGTCGGTCTTTGCGGCCTGCATAGCCAGGGCTAGCGAATCGCCGACGATGTCGGCGACGGTATGATAGATTTCCGGCACCTGATAATTGTGCGCGAGGATCACGGCGTTGCGTTCGCGCTTGAGGCGGTTGATCGCCGCGACGTAAGGCGCATGAAGCGGCCACTCGACGCGCGGAATCACATGCGCGACGCGCTCGAAAATCCGCAGCGTTTCGGGATCGATTTCGGTGGAGGCCGGTAGTGCGGTGGTGGTCATGAGATTGCGTTTGGTTTCTGCGGCTCGGAGGGACGTCGCCCCTCCTTGACGCAGGTGAGAAGCGATGCGGTTCGTGCGCTACCTCTTACTACCCGTCATGGCGGCGATTATTTGCAGCATCGGCCCGGTGCGGGCCGGTGCGCAGGCATTGCCGGGCCTTTCGGCTAGCCCGGCGGCGGGGCAAGGCGTTTTCGACTCGGCTCCGATCATCATCGACGGGGCGCCGGTCGTGCGCATCGCAGCGCTCGCAAGCCCGCCGCCCGGCGCGACCCCGCTGGCGACGCGCATCTTCTTGATCGACAGCGCGATCGCGCAGATCTTGGCGACCAATCCCGACAGCAACATGACCGTGTACAATCCGGCGACGTTCAAGGTGAGCGTGGAAAAAGAAGGCTCGGAGTATGCGCTGGTCGCCACCGACGCGAAGCATCCGGCCCCGCTGCCGATCCTGACCGTGACGGCCGAGGATGCCCGGCGTCTCAATCAGACGCCGCAAGTCCTCGCCGCGCAGTGGCAGGCGCAAGTGCAAACGGCGCTGGTTGCGGCACTCGAGCGCCGGCAGCCCGCCGCGATCCATCGCAGCACGACGTTGATCACGCGCGGCGCGATCGCGTTACTGGTACTCACGCTGCTCGGACTGCTGGTCGTACGCATGCTGCGTAACCGCAATGTGGCGGCGGTGTTGAGCTGGGCATTGGTGCTGATCTGGGTGGGCGCCGTGACGTATGGCTTGCTGCTCTTCCCGCAGACCGTCACGTACGGTCACTGGATCATTCACGCGGTGGTCCGGGTGGCGTTCGTGTGGATTGCGGCGCTGATCGTCGACCGGCTGTTGTCGGTCGCGGTGCACGAAGGCATCCGCGCCTACGCCCGTTTCGGTGTTCCGGCCGGTGCGCAGGCGCGGTCGTTGCTGCGTGTGCCGACGATGTCGAAGGCGCTGGGCGGCTTCAAGCGCTTCATCGTCTTTTTCGTGGCGGCGCTCGTAACGCTTTCGACGCTGCAGATTCCGATCGCGTCGGTGGTGACGATCGGCGGCATCGCTGCGCTGGCAATCGGGTTCGCGGCACAGTCGCTGGTTCGCGACTTTCTCAACGGTTTGCTCGTGCTGTTCGAAGATCAGTACGTGGTCGGCGACTATATCGCGATCGGCCTCTTCAACGGCGTCGTCGAGCAGCTAACGCTGCGGGTTGTGCAGATTCGCGATAGTCAAGGGAACCTGATCACGATTCCGCATAGCTCGGTCACGCAGGTGGTCAACTCGTCGCGCAACTGGTCGCGCATCGACTACAAGGTGTCGCTCGATCCGGCCGCCGATTTGCGCAAGGGTATCGAGGTGCTGCGCACGACGCTCGACGCGCTCAAGAGCGATGCGGATTGGAAGGATGCGGTCATCGAACCGTACGAGTGGATCGGCGTCGAGAGCGTATCGCACAGCAGTTTGGTGCTGCGCGCCGTGATCCGCACGGCGCCGCTGCGGCAGTTCGATTTACGTCGCGAGATCAATCTGCGTCTTCACGACGCATTCGCGAGCGCGGGCATCGCGCTGGGTGTCGACGCGGCATTGGCGTTTTCCACGCCGTCGAACGCGAGCCCCGACCCGACGTGAAACTGCTCGCGCGGCTGGTGCTTATGGCAATCACCGCGTTCATCGTGGTCGTGTTCTACGCGCCCGCCGGTCATGCCGACTACACGGGTGTTTGGCAAGGCGGCACGTATGGCGTGCGCGGTACGCGGGCCGGTCCGGCATCGACCGTGCACAGCGTGGCGCCAGGCTCACCTGCGGCGCGGGCCGGCATCCGTCCCGGCGATCGTCTTATCATCGCTCCGTTTTCCAAGGCGTATCCCGACGCGGCGTTTCCGCGCGCAGGCGATCGGCGGACATTCGAGTTGCAGCGTCCGGACGGCACGCGGTATCGCGTCACGATGACCGCCGTTCCGGTGGCGTCGTTCACGCGCGATGCAAAGCTGCTCGGTGTGCTCGCATTGCTGCCGGCGACGATCTTTCTGGCGATCGCGTTCGCGCTCGTCTACCTGCGCCCCAGCGTGATGACGTGGAGCTTCTACGCGTACGCGGCCGGCTATCTTTCGACGGGTCCCTCGTTCGGGTTCTTTCATCCGTATTTGTCGACCACGGCCTACGTCGCGCTTACGTTCTTGCTGACGACGTTCTTCGGAAACTTCGCGGTGCTGCCGCTGCTGCCGTTTATCGTGCGTTTTCCCGACAACAAGCTCACCGGCTTCCGGCGTTCGTTCGATCGCGCGCTGTGGGTGGTGATTGCGCTGGCGTTCGTGGCATATTCGTATCAGTGGTACCTCACCTGGTCCTGGCTGGGGAGCTGGGCGCTTACCGCCATTCTCGACGAATGGCTGCCGCTTGCGACGTTCGCGACCGCGACGCTGATCTTGGTGCGCAAGTACAAGCACGCCACGCCGGCGGTGCGTCAGCGTTTCGGGTTCCTGACGATCGGCCTGGTCGTCTCGTTCGTCGCTTATGCGCTGTATTTCATTCCGGGAATTCCGCCCGCGGTTGCGCAGGTCGTAGGTGGGGCGGTCGTGATCATGCCGATCTGCGTGATGTATGCGGTGCTCAAACATCGCGTGCTCGACGTCAATTTTGTACTCAACCGAGCGCTGGGCTACAGCATCCTCTCGGTCATCGTGATCGCGTTCGTCTCGCTGCTCGACTGGGGTGCCGGCCATGTGATCTCCGAGGGTCGATTTGCCACGAGCCTGGAGTTGATCTTGACGATCGCGGTGGGATTTCTGTTGGATCGCATCAACAAGCGCGTCGAACGCCTCGTCGAGTCGGTGTTCTTCCGCAAACGCCGGGCTGCCGAGCGGTATTTGATACGCGCCGCGCATGCACTGCCGTATGCGACGCAAGAGTCCGCCGTCACCGACGGATTGGTGCAGGTCCCCGTTGACGCACTCGTGCTCGCCGGCGCCGCGCTCTACCGGCAATCAAATGACGGCTCGTGCTTCGAAGGCCTGGCGACGTCGACCAATGCGACGGTTGCTCCCTCCGGCTTCGACCGCAACCATCTGCTCGTGCGAATGCTGCAATCAAACGAAGATCCGGTGTGGCTCGAAGAGTTGCGCACGCACCTCGATGCCGCCAACGCCTATTTGTACGTGCTCGCCATTCCCGTCACCGTGCGGCACGAACTGGTATCGTTCGTGCTCTACGGCGCGCACGTCAACGGCGCGCAACTCGATCCCGAAGAAATCGTGCTGCTGGAGGAGCTGGCCCGCGAAGCCTCCCGCGCCTACGACCACATCGACGCCGTCCGCACCCGCGAGCGCTACGCCGCCATCAGCACCCCGCTCCCCGGTCTGGCCTAGCCCCCGCCCTCCGTCACGTTGGCTCCCTCTGTCACCCTGAGCCCCCCTCTGTCACCCTGAGCCCCCCTCTGTCACCCTGAGCCCCCCTCGTTTGTCACCCTGAGCCTGTCGAAGGGCCGCCTCGATGCAAGGGCCGCCGCGCCCTTCGACAAGCTCAGGGTGACACGGAGGGGGGCCAACGTGACGGCGGTGTGGGCGCCCCCAATGACAGGAGTCGTTTGTGCGGGGCGCAGTGGCCGGTAGGATGGAACCTCTAGCAGTGCGCTTGGGTTACGAAGCACATACGACGCTTCGAGTCCACCCCTGACTAGTAATTGCTTAGATAAGGAAGTTTGACACGCACATGTTGGCGCAAGTTGGTAAACCCGCCCCGGAATTCAAGCTCCCGAGCACCAAGGACGCGACCGGCGCGAAGGATCTCGGCAAAGAGATCAAGCTGTCGGACTATCGCGGCAAGTGGCTCGTGTTCTTTTTCTATCCGCTCGATTTCACGTTCGTCTGCCCGACCGAGATCACGGCGCTCTCGGATCGCGCCGATGAGTTCAAAGAGTTCGACACCGAGATTCTCGGCTGCTCGACCGACTCGGTTTTCAGCCACTGGGCGTGGCTGAGCACGGAACGCACGAAGAACGGTATCGCCGGCACGAGCTATCCGCTCGTTTCGGACTTCACCAAAGAAACCGCACGCGCGTACGGCGTGCTCGACGAAGCGTCGGGCGCGGCGCAGCGCGGCCTATTCATCATTGATCCCGAAGGCGTGCTCAAGTACGCGGTCGTGACCGATGACAACGTCGGCCGCAGCGTCGAGGAAACGCTCCGCGTGTTGCAGGCGCTGCAAACCGGCGGTCTGTGCCCGGCTGAATGGAAGCCCGGCAAGAGCCTGCTGCAGAAGGCGTAAAATGGCACTTCGCATGCGCAGCCCCCTCCCGTCATTGGAGGGGGCTGCCGCGTGGCTCAACGGCGGTATCGACGCCGAAGCGCTGCGCGGTAAACCGGTCGTCGTTTCGTTTTGGTCCAAGAGCTGCTACATCTGCCACGACACGGCCGAGCAGTTCAATGCGTGGCGGGAAAAATTCGAAAAAGATGGCGTTGCATTCGTCTCGATTCATCAGCCGCGTTCGGAAGACGAACTCGATGTCGAAGCAGTGAGCAAGGATGCCCTCGAAGAGATGAAACTCACCCAACCGGTCGCCATCGACAACGATCACGCGATCGTCGACCGTTTCGAAAATCAGTTCGTGCCGGCGTACTATGTCTTCAATCGTGACCATCAGTTGCGACACTTTCAAGCGGGCGGCAAAGGCTTCGATCGCTTGGAGTCTGCGATCGTGCGCGTCATGGAAGAGCCTGCACAAGTGCCCCAGGAGGGAGCGGGCGTTTAGAGCGTTATCGTTGCAACGATCGCGGGTAGGCGGTCATCCATGGAACGCTTATTGAAACGTACCGCTATCGCCGCCGCACTTGCCGCCGTCTTCGCCGTCGGTGCCGCCGCGAACGCTCAAACCCCGCCGATGCCTGGGGCAAGCCCGACGCCATCGGCATCTCCGTCCACGTCACCGATGCCGTCGATGACTCCGTAATCCAAAGCCTAGTCCGAAAGAACCACAGGTAAGCGCGTGCGTGCCGCCCAAAATGCGGCGCGTGCGCGCTTCCTCTTTGCGATCTCTTGCCGTGTTTGCCGGCCCGTCGCTCCCGCCGGAAGATCGCGTTGCTGTCGAAGGCGTCTCCTACTTGTCGCCGGCCTCCCGCGGCGATGTGGAACGCGCAGCTCGAAACTACGATGTCGTTCTTTTAATCGACGGCGTATTTCATCATGACCTCGCACCATCACCGAAAGAATGTTATGAAGCCACGCGTCACGCGCAAATGTTCGGCGCGGCAAGCATGGGTGCATTACGCGCGGCTGAATGCGCGCCATACGGGTTCACGCCGCTCGGCGCGATCGCGCGTTGGTACGTTCGCGGCGTCATCGACGGCGACGACGAAGTTGCGGTGCTCACGCATCCGCGCACGCACGTTGCCCTCACCGCTGCATTAGTCAACGTGCGCCACGTGATGCGGCTGGCGACGCGCGCCGGCATCCTCGATCGAGAGACCGCCGCGAATTTGATCGACCGGGCGCGCCGCACGTTCTACATGGATCGGACGTGGGAAGATCTCGAAAGCGCGTGGCCCTCTTCGGTGCGATCCGATCTTCGCGCGCTTGTGCAGGGTGCCGGCGACCTCAAACGGCTCGATGCGCGGTTCGCCCTCCGAAGGGTCTTTCGTGCGCGCGGGCGTGCGTTTTCGCCCTCATCGGCTTGCGCGCAACCCGCATCGCTTGCAGCCGTGCCGGCGACCACGCCGCTTCGGCTCGCGACGACGGTTCCGAAGATCCCTGGTACGTACGATCGCGCGGTCCCGTTCGTCCAAACGCTCGCGCTCTTGCCCGCGCTGCGAGAACGGTACGGCATCACGCGCGTTGCCGATACCACGTATCTCGACCGAACGGGAATCCCGACGTTTTCAGCGATGGTTCCGCATTCGCCCGATCTTTTGGGTGTCTACAACGGCAAGGGGCTTTCGCGCGAAGCGGCAATCGCAAGCGCGGTTATGGAAGCCGCGGAGCGACAGATCGGAGCCGAGGTCAGACTTCCGGTCGTGCAACAGACGATGGCCAAGGTGCGCGAGGCGATCGATGTAGGCGCCTGCGGAGCGAGGAGCGTGGCGGAGCTTCAACTCGTCGATTGCGTGCACGGTACCGATCTCCTCACCGGCGCCGTCGTTCCCGTTCCTCTCGCCATGGTGCAATGCCCGTACTTCGGCCTCAAGCTCTTCGATGTTACGACGTCGAACGGTCTTGCGTCGGGCAACAACCGCACCGAAGCGACCTATCACGCCCTCTGTGAACTCATCGAGCGCCACGCGTGGGCGATCTACCATACGCGCTGTTCGCTTGCACCGCGAATCTTCTTCGGCAATGACGCTGAAGATCAAATGCTCGCTCCAGAAATAGAATTACCGTGCGGCGACGATGCAGTCGACGACCTCGTTCGTCGCCTTCGGGCAAATGGACTTATCGTACGAGCGTTTTATCTTGAGGAGCCGCCGCTGCCGACGACGATTCTCGCCACGGTTACCGAGCCCGAATCCTCGCCGCCGATGGCGCACATGGGAATGGGCTGCTCGCTTTCGCCCGCTCACGCGTTGACTCGGGCGATCACCGAGGCCGTGCAAAGTCGTGTCGTAGACATCCAAGGCGCTCGCGAAGATCTTTTGCGGGAAGGTGAAACCGCTGGGATCATGGGTGACCATGCGCGCCGCCTGGCCGCCATTCCGACCAAGCAGTGGTACTATCGCGCCGCGGAGCGCCACTTGGCGTTACGGGACATCGAAGATCGATCGACGCGCGACCTTGCGCGAGATCTAGAAGTGACGATCGATGCCCTTTCGCGGTATGGCGTTGGCTGCGTCATCGTCGTCGATCTTTCGCCGCCCGAGTTGCCGATCGCGGTGGTCCGCGCGATCGTGCCGGGTCTCGAAACGTTCATGTTTACCGGCTACGCAGGGGCGCGTTTGCGCGCCGAGCTGAATCCGTTTGCGGTGCGTCCGACGGCAACGCCGGCATGACCGGCTACGTCGACGCCATCGTATCTGGACGAACGCCAACCCTGGCGCAGTGGCGCGAGCATCTCATCGCTTTTCACGCTGCCTTTCCAGACACGACTACCCTTGCTCTATCGTTGCTTCGTACCGAAACTGGTGACACGTCGTACGCCCATGTTGCCGCTCGCATCGCAGCGGAGATGCCGGGAGCGCAATCCATTCTCGATATCGGGTGCGGCGAGGGTTCGCTGTTACTTGAGCTTGCGAAACGGTACGCCGGGGACGTACGGCTTCATGGCGTCGACCTGAGTAATGGCGACGTGACTCGCGCTCGTAAAGACCTGCCGCGCGCCAAGGTTGTCTGCGGCGACGTTCTGACGGAGTCGTACGAATCGGGCGCTTTTGACGTCGCGATCGGACACCTTAGCTTCTCCCTCGTGCCCGAACTCGACGAGTTGCTGGTGCGCGCCCGGCGATTGCTCGGGCGCGGCGGTATGCTCGCGATCGCCCTCGAGGATCCCACGCAGAGCGACTCGATCTTCCAAACGCTGGGCCTGGTGTTGCGGGACCTCGTGCGCGCATATCCGCAGTTCAGCGCCGTCGTCCCACACAAAGCCGGCATCGAACGCGACGATTGCGTGACGGCTTGGCTAGCCGACGCGGGGTTCGCGCGCACGCGGATCGAGCGCTACTGTCTGAGCGGATTGCTTTCGCGGGGAGAGTTTTGGGAAATTGCGCGGCGCGTATATCCGTTCGGACTGCTCCCCGAAAAACTGCAGCGCGCGACTGCGTCCTCGCTGGAAGCGCACGCAACGCCCAATTCGCAGGGCATGATCGCAGTCACTATGCCGCTTCGTTTGGTAATTGCGCGGTAAGCTGGCAAGGAGTGGGTTGCCGATCGGCGGAAGCGCCGATAAGAGCCGAACCAATCGCCCGTTTTTAACGGAGTTAGCTTTATGACCGAATCACAACGCCATGCCGTCGCCGCCGGCTTTCTCCATATATTACACGTCCATCGCGACGTTTACGATAAGTGGATCCGTATTCCGAAAGACGATTACGCAGCCATCGGTAAGCTGATCAAGGAGGAAATGAACCTGGCCACCGCACCGGATCAGGCCGACCTTCACGTGATGGCGACGTACGTCGACCAGCACCTAAAGGACCAAACGAGCGCGATCCAGGCTGCCAACGCAAATGCCCCGCGTCACGTCGGCATGATCGCGCTCATGCAACAGAATTCGTAGTCCGAATGTACCATGCCGCGAGCTGGGTTCGCGAGTTGACGTTGACCTTGGCGAACAGATTGGCTATATGCCCTTCGACGGTCCGTTCGCTCAAGACTAGCTTCTCCGCGATCTGACGGTTCGTATGGCCCTCCGCGACGAGAGCGGCGATTTCGCGCTCTCGTCGCGTCGTGCCATCCTTGCGCCGTTCGCGCGCGGCCCCAATCGGCAGCGCGGTCTCCTTGAGTTCGCGCGCGTACGAAGCCCAAAACGGGGCGTCAAGCGCATCGAAGCGTTCCGCGGCACGCGTAGATAGGTCGATCCGTTCAGGCATGCCCAGAGCTGCGGCCGCTACCGCGCGTGCCAGAAAATGGTGCGCGAGATTCCAGGGCTGATCGTCCGGTTGCATGACCCCGCCCGCGATTTGTTCGAGCAAGTGCCTATCATTCAACGTCCGCGCTGTCATCGCCAACAGCACAGGATAGGGGAACACGCTGACGTCCATCTCAGAATGACGGGATTTCACGAGTTGCCCCATAAGCCCTGAAGCGCGCTTTGGCGACGATGTGCTCAGCAACACGCTCCACGCTGCAGCAATCGGCCAGAGCAGCGATGTCTTTTGCCCTTCTTCGAACAGCGATGCCTCGGCGGCGACGGCCGACCAAACCGGATCGTGAGGAGGTCTCCCTGAAAGCGCCGCGGCCGTCGCCATCGGGCCAACGAGCAAGCGGCGCCGAAGCGGATCGCGGGATCCGTTCAAGCGCTCAGAGCAAAACTCCACCGCATCGTTCAGCTCTCCGCGCGCAATCAACACGTGTGGTTGGAGCATGAGATAAACCGGCTCTTGTGCCGGCTGATCTAATTTATTGAGGTGCTGCTGAGATGCAAGAACACTTCGGTAGCGAAAAGCGAGTAGCCCACGAACGACACGTGGCATCGCGCCGGCGACCGGTGGTAGGGATTCGGCCAACCGTTCCGCGCGCCGAAGCGCGGCCGTCGCAGACGCCTCGTCCCCCGATCGCATACCAAGGAAGGCTTCCATGATGCGCGCGCGCATCTGCACGAAAGGTGGGGCGGCCTCGAGTGTTGTCTCGAATTCGGCGGCAAGGCGCGAAAACTCGGCGCGATCGTTGCGATTCATCGCAAGATAGAGACCAGTCGAGAGAATCTGGCTGCGGTCGGCGGCGTCAGTGGCCTCCTGTTCATACGCGCGCAACTCATCGATAGCGTCGTCGGTACGGCCGGCGTGCCACATCGCCAAAATCATCGACGCTCCGAGCGATGCAAGGCCGGTCTTTAGTCCGGCGCTTTTCGCCAGGGCGATGCCGGTTTGGCAGGTGCGGATCGTTTCGAGTTCGCGCCCGAGCGCGTTATACAGCACAGAAAGCCGTGTGAACGTCGGGATGATCGCGACCGACTCCGGGGCTCGAATGGCGATCGCGCGTTCGAGTGCATCGACGGCCAGCGTCCAGAGCGCGCCTTTTTCGGCAGCGTCCGCAAGCTGGAGAAGTGCGTCGTGCTCGAGATCAAAATTACCACAGGCATGCGCTTGCTTTGCAAGGCGCTCGAGGTCTTCCAAGCGTGGAACCGCTATCTTCCTGATCGCTCCGATGATGCGATGGCGTAGTGGAATCGCGATTGGAATGGTTTCGAGAACGCTCTCCATGATCGTTGCATGGACGAAGCGCAGTTCGTCCCCGTGAGCGATCAAGTAACGCGCGGACGCCTCGGAAATGAGCGCTGCAAGTTGATCCTGCGACCAGAGAAGCGCGAGCACCGACACTTCGATCGGCTCGTCGATGAGCGCGCAAATCTGCAAAAATGTGCGGACGCCGGGATCGAGGAGCGCAAGATCGCGAGCGACGACGCGCCGGGTGCTTTCGCTGACGTCGCGTGTCGTACGCGCCTGGTGTTCGCGCGCCGCCGTGCTGACGGCGACGAGATCGACCGCGTGCCCCCGCGTGGCGGTAACGATCGCGCTCGCAACCTCGTCATTGACATCGGTGTAAATGGAGCGCACGGTTTCCAAGGCGGCTTGCGGCAGCAGGTCGCCGAGAGCGATCGATTCGTCGCGCAGTTGAAACGCGGGCTCGGCGAGTTCGCCGCTGCGTTCGGTCGAAAGCAAGACAATGGCGCGGTCGGCCAGGCTCGTCAGAACGCGTGCAACCAAGGTACGGCTTTCCTCGTCGGCCCACTGCGCGTCGTCGATCAACAAGAGCAGCCGATGGTCGAGGGTGACCCCCTCGACGATGCGAAGAAACGCCTCTTCGAATTCCTCGGGGTTTCCGCGTTCGAGTTCCAACCCCGACTGATAGCGCCCGGCATCGCTGCCGAGCGCTTCGAGAATAGCACGAGCCGTCTGCCGGGCGGCAAAAAGCGGTAGCGTCACCTGGATACGATAGCTAGCGGTGCTGGCCACGAGCCAGCCGCCGGCTGCCGCTGCCTCGCCGACGGCGCGCGCGAGAGCGGTCTTGCCGACACCGGTCGGGCCGAGAATCCGGATTGCCCGCGCGATATGACCCTTGGCCGAGGAATCGAAAACCGCGCGGCAGCGTTGCAGCTCCGCGTCCCGTCCCAGTACGTTGCCCACGAACCGGGGCTTAGGCGAAAATCAGGTATTTCCCCGGAGGCCTCGCAGGCGGGCGGCTTGCTACGCTGTGGGCGTGGAGGTAACGCCCAACATGTACGCAACCGCGCTCACCGTCAAAGACTCCGTCCTGCCCCTCGGCTCGATCGAACGCCCGGCCGAGGCCGTCCCCTATACATTCATTCTCGATGACACCTACCGTGTGGTCATGGCCGGCCCGTCGGGCGGCGAAGACCCGCTTGCCTCGCTCTATGCCGCCGACTCGCAGATCGACGAGCTTCCGGGCCCGATCGACCGGGTCGTCCGTGCGCTCACCGCAACCTGGCGGACCACCCGTCCGATGGCCAGCGTCACGGCGGTCGTTTCGAATTTGAAGGTAACCGTTGCTCCGTTGCATGGGTATGACGGCCGGCGTATCGCCGTCTTCGTCCAACGCAACGACCTCGCGCGCGGTTAGGTTGCGCCGACCCATGGCGCGGCTTCGCGCAGCGCCCGAGCGTCCCCCGAATCCTTGAACGCGAGCATGTAACGATCGAAGCTCGTCCGCGCAGCTTCTCGGCGGCCTCCCCTCCACTGTGCCGCGACCAACCGGCCCGCAAGCACGCCAGCTCCGCGTAGATCGCGCCGCTGCGCCTCGCTCAGGCCATGCGATGCGATCGCCTCGGCTCGCGCGAACTCCCCACGTTCCATCAACACCGCCAAGAAATGGGCATAGAACGCGACGAACTGCTCGTCCGGCGGTTCTCCGCCTTCGAGATGCCGCTCGGACGCCCACAGCACGGCTTGCGACGCGCCGTGTTCTTCCGCCGCGAATGCCAGTTCGAGCGTCGCTTGCTGGGCCGATGCACGGTCGCCGCTTTCCAGCGTCTGTTCGGCAAGCAGCAGGCGGTCCGTCAATGACGACACGCCACTGCGTTCGATTGCCGCGGTAATGCGGCGGTGAAGCGGGATTTTCATTGCGATCGTTTCACTGACCGCAGCGGCGGCAAGCACGTGCGTGAACGCAACCGTTTCTCCGTCTTCGCGTAAGAGCGCAGGCGAAATTGTCGCCGCGATATCGCGCGCATCGGGCCGCAAGGCGTCGACGATTCGTTGCGGGACGGGAGCCGCAAAGAGTGAGAGCGTCTGTGCGAACGTGCGCGCGTTCGGGGATAGCTCCGCAAGATTCCTCGCGATCGCGCGGCGGCCCGAGGTGTCAACTTCGCCCGGTGTGATGCCGCCGCGTATCGACGACGTCCATGCAAGGGTTACCGCATCGAACGGAATGCCGCGCGCTCGGTCGACGATCGCGTCGATGACGTCGGATGAAAGCGCAGGCGCGTGGGCGCGCGCGATGTCGCGCGTATCGCCGTCACTCAATTCCGTTAGGACGATACGCCGGTCGGCGGCGAACGGCGCGCGTTCGTCATCGTGGGCCGCGATCACGAGTGCGGAGCGCGAGCCGTTGCGTTCGATTAGGCGTGCCAGCGTGCGCAGGCTCTGCGCGTCGATCCATTGCGCGTCGTCGATTGCGAGCACGGTAAACGCATCCGGCAGTCGCGCGGCAAAGCTGCCGTCGATCGCACGCTCCAGACGTTGCGCTTGCAAGCGCGTGACGGCGGCGCGATCGGGAAGACTCTCCAGGAACGCCTGGAGCAGCGCGGATTTGCCGATGCCGGCCGGCCCCTCGATGGCCACCGTGACGGCGCGCGCCTGTACGCGCGCCGCGTCAAGGGCATCAGCAAGGACGGAACGTTCTGCCTGACGGCCCACGAACGGCGGCATGCTGGCGACCCTCCTCGTCCGGGGGTGCGGTTTCCTGCGCTCCATGCAAGACTCCGGCGGGCGCTGTGCAATCCGAACCACGTGCAAAATACCCATCGACCGGCGCGTCTGTCACGCGTCGAACTAACCGTGCGCGGCTTGGCCCTAGGCGCGCTGATCACGCTGGTCTTCACGGCGGCCAACGTCTACCTTGGCCTCAAAGTCGGGCTTGACGTTCGCCTCGTCGATTCCCGCAGCCGTCATTTCGATGGCGGTCCTGCGCGGGTTCAAGAGCGCGACGATCTGGGAGAACAACATCGTGCAGACCGTCGCCTCGGCGGCGGGCACGCTCTCTTCGGTGATCTTCGTGTTGCCGGGCTTGGTGATGGTTGGCTGGTGGACGGGCTTTCCGTTTTGGGAGTCGTTCGGGATCTGCGCGGTGGGCGGTATTCTGGGCGTGATGTACAGCGTGCCGCTGCGGCGCGCGCTGGTCACCGAATTCGGACTTGCCGTATCCCGAAGGCGTGGCTGCGGCCGAAGTGCTCAAAGTCGGCTCGCGCAGCGACGACACCGCGGCGGTTGCGGAAAACAAGCAGGGCCTGCTCGCGCTGATCGTCGGATCGGTCGTGTCGGCGGCGTTCCAGTTGCTCGTCGCGTTCGGCCTCTTCACCGGCACGTTCGGTGCGTACCGTCGTTTCGGCCCCTCGACGACAGGCGTCGGCTTGAACATTTCGCTCGCGCTCATCGGCGCCGGGCATCTGATCGGTTTGACCGTCGGCATGGCGATCTTCGGTGGGCTGGTCATCGCGTGGGGCGTTGCCATTCCGATTCTCACCGCGATGCATCCGATGGCCGGCGCAGCGGGCGACGTGGCGATGAGCGTGTGGTCGCACTACGTGCGCTTCATCGGAACCGGCGCGATCGGCATCTCCGCGGTGTGGACCCTGGGCAAGCTCACGATGCCGGTAATCGGCGGCGTGCGCTCGTCGCTGCGGGCATCGCGGTTACGTGCCGCCGATCCCCACGCCGAGGTACACATCACCGAACAAGATATCCCGATCGGTACCGTCGCGCTCATCAGCACGGTACTGCTCATACCGCTGGCAATTTTGCTGATCGCCTTTCTTTACGGCGGCGTGTTGACGTCGCTGATGGTGCCGTTGGTGGTGGGGGCGATCGTGTATGTCGTGCTCGTGGGATTTTTGGTCGCCGCCGCATGCGGATACATGGCCGGCCTCATCGGATCGTCGAACAGCCCTGTGTCGGGCCTTGCGATTCTCGCGGTGTTGGGCGTGTCGCTGATCCTGGTGTTCTTTGCGCGCGCGGCCGCGCCGTCCGCCACGCCGGCGTTCGTTGCTTACGCGCTGTTCGTTACGGCGATCGTGATCAACGTGGCGACGATCTCGAACGACAATTTGCAAGATCTCAAGACCGGGCAACTCGTGGGTGCGACACCGTGGAAGCAACAGGTCGCATTGGTCGTCGGCGTGATCTTTGGCGCGCTGGTCATTCCGCCGGTGCTCGTCGTTCTCGGTAAGGCCTATGGATTCGGCGGCGTGCATGGCCTGGCAGCCCCGCAGGCGACGTTGATTTCGACCCTGGCCAAAGGCGTAATCGGCGGTCAGATCAATTGGAGTTTGATCGGCGTCGGCGTGTTGGTCGGGTGCGCCGTGATCGCCGTCGACGAGATCGGACGCATCAGCGGACGCTTTCGCTTTCCGCCGCTAGCCGTTGGCCTGGGCATTTACTTGCCGGCCTCGACGACGGCGCCCGCGGTGCTGGGCGCGGTCTTCGGCGCGCTCTACAATCGTTGGGTTTCGACCAAGCCCAACGCCGCGCCGGCCAAACGTTTGGGCGTGCTGATCGCGTCGGGATTCATCACCGGCGAAAGCATCTTCGGCGTGCTGCTCGCCGGTGTGATCTACGTCAGCAACAATCCAACGCCCCTCGCGATCGTCGGCGACGGTTTTGCCACCGCCGCAAACGTGCTTGCGGGTATCGCCTTCATCGCGGTTCCGTTGCTGGTCTATCGCTGGATTGGACTGCGCGCGCGGTCGCTCTAACGCACGCTGTTCGGCGGCATCGCTCGCGCCCACGCTTCATCGTTGCGTTCGGCGGCGACGCGTTTACGCACCAGCCCGATCAGCGGCGCGCCGGTCAGCGTTGCGCGCTGATCGCGCACATGGTTCGACAATTCCTCGTCGCCGCGGGTGAACGCGTCGTTGGCCAGACGCGGCCATAAGCACACGCTGCCCGAGATACAGCCGGCCGCACCGTAACTCTTGGCTTGCGCGAGGTAGGCTTCTGATCCCGGGAAGATCCGCAGTTCCGGATGACGCGCGAGGAGCGCTTGCTGCAGCGCCTGATCGTTCGAGCTGTCCTTCATGCCGCCGATCACGCCCGGGAATTCGCTCGTCAAGCGATCGACGAGCTGCGTGCTGAACGTGATGCCGGTCATGCTGGGAAAGTTGTACAGCACGATCGCGCAGCGTAGCGCGCCCGCTTGTGCGAAAAGTTGATCGAAGAACGCGACGATGCCGTCGTCCGACGCGTCGCGGTAGAAGAACGGCGGCATCACTAGCGCCGCGGCGTATCCCAGCTCGCTCGCCCCGCGTGTAAGGCGCACGGTATCGGCTAGCGAGGCTGCACCGGTACCGCACATTGCGCGCTCGCGCGGCAGCGCGGCAGCAACCGCTTCCATCAGGCGCAGGCGCTGATCGGCAGAGAACGACATCGCTTCACCGGTCGTGCCCAGCAGGTTGATGCCGTCGATCCCGCCCTCGAGCAGATCGCGATAATAGGCGATCGCACGCGCCGCGTCGGGCTGGCAGCGTTCGTCGATCGGCGTGAGCACGGCGGACCAAATTCCGCGCAGCGTCGTAATGGCGATCATGGGCGCGTAAGCGCTCCTTTCAAGAAAAAGGCCAGGTTGGCCGGCCGTTCGGCGAGCCGGCGCATCAGATACGGAAACCAGTAGTCACCGAATGGGACGGCCAGGCGGACGCGGTAGCCGCGTGCTGCCAGCGCCTGTGCGAGCGGCGCGCCGATGCCGTAGAGCATCTGGAATTCGAAACGTCCGCGCATGGGAAGGGAACGTTCGCGAACGAACGCCTCGACCTTTTCGACGATCGCGCGATCGTGCGTGGCGATCGCCGTATACCCGCCGCCTTCCAGCGATGCAAAAACCAGACGCAGATAGTTCGCGTCGACATCGCCTTTCTTTTCGTATGCAATCGATGCCGGCTCGAGATATGCGCCCTTGACGAAGCGGATATTAGGATCGAGCGGCTGCAGCGACGCGAGGTCGTCGGCGCTACGAAAGAGATACGATTGCAGCACGCAGCCGACGTTGTCGTACTGCGTGCGCAGACGGCGGTAGATCGCGAGCGTCGCGTCGACGTAGCCGGCCTGCTCCATATCCAGGCGCATCGTGTTACCGGACTCGCGCGCGGTTTGCGCAATTCGTGCAGCGTTTTCGTATGCCAACTGCGGATCGATGTCTAAGCCGACGTGCGTGAGTTTGAAGGCGACGTTCGCGTCGATGCCCTCGGCGGCGAAGGTGCGCAGGAGCGCGCAGTACTGTTGCGCGGCCGCGTCGGCCTGAGCGCGTTCGCGTACGCCCTCGCCGAGGATACCGCAGGCGACCGCGAATCCGCGGGCGTTGACCGCGCGGGCCGCCGTAAGGAAATCTTGCGCCGTTTTCCCCGCCACAAAGCGACGTGCGCCCAGTTGCATCCCATAACGGCTGACGACACGCTGAACGGTCGCGCTCTGCGCGGCGGCCAAAATCGCGGCCCGCAGCGATCGTTCCAGTAGCGAATCGATGGATGAACTGGGCATAATCTGTGAATAACCCGACTTTCTTGTCGATAAGCTGTGAGCGCGCCCCCAACGGTCTTGCAAGCGTACTTTTCGCTTGATACCATGCAATCACTTCGAGTAACGAACGAAGCGCGGATCGTAGAAACGCCATCGACAACACGCCCGACGCACACCGGTCGTCCCGGCAGCGAAGTGACGACGATGACCTTCAACGCAGAGCGGTCAGTAAGGGTCTGGCAATGGACTCAGACAGGCCGCAAAACGGTGAAGCTACATCAAAGCCCGGCGCCTCACGGCGACGGGCTTTGTTCTTTGCGCAGCGGCGCGGCCGAGAGCGCGCTGATGAACGCGCCGGTCAGGCCCGCGATGAAGATCGATCCGCTGATCACGTCGGGCGACCACCAAATCCCACCCATGGTGAGCGCCAGCACGGCGAGCATCACGGCCCAGTAGATCGCGGGCATCCCGAACGCCGACAGGCTCCAACGGCCCTGCGGTGTCGACGGTCCGGCGCGCAAGGCGTCGCCATAGGCGCCGGCGACGACGCTCGCGAGGATCACGGCCTCGAACTGTCCGGCGTAATTCGAGTGCGCCAGCGCGACGAACACGTTGCCGACGACGAACAGCACGGTGAGCGCTCCCGGCGCGAGCGCGACACGCCGCGCCGCGTAACAGGCGAACCCCGCCAGCAGCAGACTCTGCACCATCACGGCCAAAAGACCCAGGCCTTGCTTGTCGTAGAGCAGTGAGAGCAGCGTGAACGTATCGTGCGGGAAACGCGCGGGATCGAGCGGCGCGTTCATGTTTTCGGCTTGGCTCAAAAAGACGTACTGCGTTCCCCAATGCAGGAGTTCCATCATCGATGCGAGCGCAAAGAGCATCGGCAATTGCGCCGCGAGTGTGGCCGGCTGACGCGCGCGCACGATCGCGGAACGGATCGGGCCGGCGATAATCAAAAACATGCCCGCGCCGATCAGCAGATGCGTCGGACTCAGCAACGCATTGAATCCCTGTTCGAATCCCCAAAGCGTGTGCTTGATCATGTCGAGGATGCCGCCGATCAGGAACACGATCAAACCGAGCACAGTCGTTTCGTATCCGGCCGGAAGCGCGCGCTGCCATGGAAAGCCTTGACGATGAAAGCGATACGCAGTGATCCCGGTAACGACGTAACTTGCGAGCAGACCCGCATACAGCAATCCGTGCGCCGGCTCGAAAAATGTTTCGACATCGCTGTGGAAATGGTACCAGGCATCGAGCAGAATGCCGCCCGAGCACCAGAGGCTCGCAATCGCCATCGACCAATCGAAAAGGGCGCTGGGCGCCGGCCGGTCGTTCATGTGCGGGGCTTTCCGCACCGCGCGCGAACACCCCTCACATGCAGCGTCCGATCGCAGCCGCAATGTTCGCAATACTCGCGCTTGCGGGTTGCGCGCACGGTCAAGAAGGAACCGCAGTCAATCCGTCCAGCGTCACGGTGATGACTTCGCCGTGGCCGCACGCAGTCGACGCTGCACCGTCCGCGCCGCCGCGTATCCTTTCGCTCTGGCTCAGCTCAACCCAGATCGTTCCCGGTAAAGACTGGTCCGGACGTATCGCGACGACGACCAACGTTGCCAGTCTCGAAGTGCGCACCGAGTCCTTTTCTTTCAACGCGCAGCGTGTCGCATTCGGACAGTTCGTCTTCGATCAGCACGTGCTGGACATCGTGCCGCAATATAAACGTCCCTACACGCTACTGGTGATCGCTCGCAATACGGCCGGCGTCGAGGATACGCGCACGGTCGCGATCGGCTTGCACTAGGCGAGCCCCTTTTGGTAGATGCGTAGCTGCACGTAGACGGCTCGGAGCAGGGGCGTCGATACGCCGGTGCGCTCGCCGCGCGCGATCAGATCGCCCAGGATGTGGTCGGCCTCCACGGGATTGCCTTGCTGCATGTCGCGATACATCGACGATGCCAGCGGTGACCCCGCAGCGGTGAAACGGCCTCGAACATCGGCGAGAAACGACTCACGCGGCGCGTATCCGGCCGCGCGCGCAATCGCCGCGCTCTGATCGAGGATTGCCGACGTGATCGGCGCGCCGCCTGCCGCTTCGATGTCGCCGATCGTCCCGCGCATCAAACAGGTGGCCGCGCCCAGCGTCGAGAGCACCGTCCACTTCTCCCACATGTCGTGCACGATATGGTCGGACGCGGTCGCGCCGAAGCCGGCGCCCTGCATCAGCGCGTCGAGGGCCTCGATCCGCTGCGTCACCGCACCGCTGCGGTCGCCGTAGGTCAGCGACTGCATGTCGTTGAGCTGCACGATATCGCCGTCGCTCTTGACCATCGTGGCGACCATGCACACGCCACCGAGTACGGCCTCCTCGCCGAAGCGCTCGACCAAGACGTCGATGTGCCGCATGCCGTTGAGCATCGGCAGGATCATGGTCTGGGGACCAACCGCAGGTGCGAAGTCGTCGATCGCGCTGTCCAGCGCGTAGGCTTTGAGGCCAAGCAGAATTACGTCGTACGGCTCTGCGACACCGCGCCCGTCTCGACGATCTGCGGCGCAAGGGAGAAGTCTCCGAGCGGACTCGCGATGCGCAAACCGCGCTCGCGCAGTTGCGCGGCACGGCGCGGTCGCACCAGAAACGTCACGTCGCGGCCCGCATTTCGCCAGTCGACCGCCGAAAAGTCCGCCGGTGGCTCCGGCACCGACCACGAGAATACGCATGTCGTTCACCGCTCCAGCGCTGCCCGGTCCCAGTGTGCGAGATCGGCAGCGGCGTTATACGTCGATTGAAAGAAATCCAGCACGGCGCGATCGGGATGCGCTGCCGTACGCACGGCTTCGTACGGCAGCATGAACTCGCGCATCTGATCGTTCCAGAAGGCGGCGCCGGGCAGCACGTGCGCGCCGGCGAAGCCGGACGGCTCCGGATACGCATAGGCGTAGAACGTCGCTTCCATTCCGGAACCGCCGGGCCAAAACCCGACGCTGTGTTCTTCGTGCGAATAGGCTTCGCGTGTCGCCGAATCCGGCATGTTCGGAAAACCGCCGGGATGCGGCGGTGCAGGGCGGCCGGAAAACCGCGTGACCGCAAGATCGAAACTTCCCCAAAAGAAATGCACCGGGCTTGCTTTTCCGAGAAACCCGGAGCGAAAGTCCTTGCAGAGCCGGTCGGCTTGCAGCAGGATGCGCCAGAAGCGTTCGGCTTGTTCCGCATCGTAGGCGCGATGCACCGTGTCGCGATCGAAGCGCACGGCGTCGGGAATTTCGTTGGGCGTCATGTTGATCTTGACGTGGATGTTGAGCGAGTCCAGCGCATCGGCGAGCCGGCGATAGAAATCCGCGACGGTCATCGGTTCGAGCGCGAACGACGCGCGCTCGCCGTCGCAGCCGTCGATGCGCAGTTCGCGCCGGATGAAATCAAAGTCGATCTTGAACGCGCGGCTGCCGGGATACGGCATGCTCGACGTCGTGAGCCCGTCGGGCGTCACGTACAGGGTGACGTTCCACCAGTGGTTGAGCATCGGTTCGGATCGTAGCCGGATCTTCCCGACGATCTGCGTCCACAGGTGGAGCGTCGCCTGCGTGTCTTTCCAATCGGCCTGACGGAGCTGCGGCCAGCGGTCCATGGAGTTCCCTTTACGCGAGTGCCTCGCGGATGAACGCGTCGGCCTTGTCACTCCACGGACGTTTGAAGTCCGCCGGCCAATGCGACTGATCGTTATAGATCGTATTCAATCCGTCGCGTACTTGCGAATCGCCTTTCGTGAATTGGCCGATCAAGTCGCTCCAGCGCTTGGCCAGCTCTTGTCCGCGCGCCCCCTTTGGGTCTTGCGTTTCGGCGGCGGCCTCGACCTCGGCGATCAATTGCGCCCAATCGCGTTGCCCCTGTTCGATCACCTCGGGCGGCGTCGAGTGGCGTCCCTCTTCGACCTTCGCGAGGGCCTCGGGCGAGTAGTACTTTTCAGTCCAGCTCCAATCGTTTTGCATGGTATATGCCTCGATGACGGTGCGGATGGCGCGCCAGCGGGTCTGGCCATCGTCGGCTGCGGCCACGGCAATCGCGTTGTCGAGGGCAGAGATGACGTGGTCGAGACGACGTTGTTCCTGCGTGACGATCTCGCGCTGCAGCGCAAGCGCGTCGGCCAGCGGCAGGGGCGGACCACCCAGAAGTGTTTTGATGCGCTCGAGCGAGAACCCGACGAACCGCAAGGCCAAGATCTGTTCCAATCGTTCCAGATCGGCGTCTTGGTAGAGGCGATACCCGGCATCGGAACGTTCGCTGGGCTGCAGCAGCCCGATGCGATCGTACAGATGCAGCGTGCGAACGGTCACGCCGGCAAGGGTCGCGAATTCCTTGGCCAGGTAGCGCCGCGGCTCGGGATGGTTCATTGCTCTCACGCTCCGTACGATAGGCTATGACGCAGCGTCAAAGTCAAGCGCTTTGACGAACCGGGGTGTCTCTCTTGTCTCTATGTGCTAAGAAGAGCGGGATGCATCAGATTACGCTGACCGGCGCACACGTCCGCCTCGAACCGCTGCACGAGCGCCATATCGACGCCCTCACCGCTGCCGCGAGCGACGACCCCGAACTCTACCGCTGGAGCCTGGTGCCGCAAGGGCGCGATGCCGTTTGCGCCTACGTGCGCGCGGCATTGGCCCGCAGGGATGAGGGGACGTGCGTACCCTTTGCGATCGTGCGCGCGAGCGACGAAGCGGTCGTCGGCTCGACGCGCTTTTTCGACCTCGAACGGTGGGCATGGCCGCGCGAGCACCCGCGCGCGCAGCGCGAGTCGCCCGACGGCTGCGAAATCGGCTACACCTGGCTTGCAAGTCACGCGATTCGCACGCCGGTCAACACCGAAACGAAAGTACTGATGTTCGCACATGCGTTCGAGGCCTGGGACGCTCTGCGCGTGTGCTTTCACACCGACGTTCGCAACGAACGATCCGCGCGAGCGCTCGAACGAATCGGTGCGCGCTTCGAAGGCGTCCTGCGCTCGCATCGGATGGCCTCGGACTTTACACCGCGCGACTCCAAGCGCTATTCGATCGTCGCGGCGGAATGGCCGCAGATCAAAGCGCGCCTGCGCGCGGCAACCGCGAGTTACCCCAGCGGTTCTTGAGCTCCATGAAAACCGTTCGTGTTCCATCTGCGTCGCAGCCGACGCTGGTCGCCGAAGATGTGCCTGTACCGGCGCCCGGCCCCGGTGCCGTACGTATCCGGGTCGAAGCCTGCGGCGTTTGCCACAGCGACCTCTTCACCGTGCACAACGTATTCCCGGGGATCTCGTTCCCGCGAGCGCCGGGCCATGAGATCGCGGGCACGATCGACGCAGTCGGCGACGGCGTCGTGGGCTTTACGGTTGGGGATCGCGTCGGGGTCGGCTGGCACGGTGGTCACTGCGGGCATTGCGACCGCTGCCGGCGCGGTGATTTCATCACGTGCCGATCGCTGCAGGTGCCGGGCATGGCGTACGACGGCGGCTATAGCGAATACGTCGTCGCGCCCGCCGTTGCGCTCGCGCGCATTCCCGACGGGCTGACCGCGGCCGAAGCGGCGCCGTTGATGTGCGCCGGCGTTACGACATTCAACGCGCTGCGGCACAGCGGCGCCGGACCAGGCGACCTCGTTGCGATCCTAGGGATCGGTGGTTTGGGGCATTTGGGCGTGCAGTTCGCGGCAAAGATGGGGTTTCGTACCGTTGCGATCGCGCGCGGTGGCGACAAAGCCTCTCTCGCGCGCAAACTGGGCGCGGTCGCGTACATCGATAGCACCGCGAGCGATCCGGCTGCCGAATTGCAGAAGCTGGGAGGCGCGAAGGTCGTGCTTTCGACCGTAACGGCCCCCAAAGCAATCGAGGCGGTGATGGGCGGTTTGGGAATCGACGGGCGGGTTGTCGTGGTCGGCGCTTCGGCCGAACCGATGCAGTTGAACACGGTGGGCATGATCGGCGGACGTCATCAGATCGCGGCGTGGCCGTCGGGGACGTGCGTGGATTCCGAGGATACGATGAATTTTTGCGTGCTCACCGGCGTACGCGCGATGACCGAAACGATGCCCCTCGACCGTGCCGCCGACGCATACGCGAAGATGATGAGCGGTGAGGCGCGCTTCCGCATGGTGATCGTCCCATAAACCGGCCGGCCGGGTAGGGTCGCGCTACCGTGCTCGCGTAAACGACCGGTGCTATGACCGTAACCGATGGCGGCGGGTGCCTGAGGATGCGTATGCGCTTCGACTCCGCCGCGCTCCAAGCCGATGCGCGCGCGATCGACGACGCAATGTGGACACGGCATTTCAATACCGCGCTCTTCGAAGGCGATTGGAGCGGCGTTGCACTGCGGTCGAACGGGGGCAGCGCTGCGCTGTACCCGGATCCCTACGCGCGCGGCTTCGCCGACACGCCGCTCTTGGCGCGGTGTCCGGCCGTGCGCGAGGTACTCGCTGCGTTTCACTGCGAGTTCACGTCCGTGCGATTCTTGCGCCTCGGGCCCGGTTCGCGTATTTTGGAGCATCAGGACTACGACCTCACGCGTGAGGAGGGTGAGGCGAGAATCCACGTGTGCGTGCAGAGCAACGACGGCGTCACGTTCGAACTCGACGGACGACCGGTGGACCTTGCGGAAGGCGAGTGCTGGTACCTCGACGTGAGCCGGCCGCACCGAGCGGAGAATCGCGGCGAGAGCGCGCGCATCCATTTGGTGGTCGACTGTTTGATCAATCCCTGGCTCGAGCGGCTGCTTTCGGCGTGACCTCCGATTTCGAACGCCTGCGCGCGATCGTCGACGCCGATCCTCGCCTGCAAGATGAGCTTGCGCGGCACGCGGATTCCGTGCAATTCGTCAAGCAGTTGATCCGGCTTTCGATCAAGTATGATTTGGTCCTCAGCGAAGGTGCGATCTGGACCGCAATCGAGGAAGGGCGTCAGGCGTGGCTGGCAACATGGAGTCCGTAAGGGCGTTCGAGGGCTGGATTCCGATTCGCGTGTACATGCGTGACGGTCAGGCATACGTGCATTGGTTTTACCTGGCCGACATCACGCTCGACGACGCCTATTTTTTCGAGACGATCGCTCGCGCGGCGAAGCATCCGTTCAATTTGGTTTTTGCCCGTCACACGCCCATCGAATTCGCCGGCCGGATCGCCGAACAGCGCTCGGGACTTGAACCAAGCGGGTTTTTGCTGCACATGTCCCGCTGCGGTTCGACCCTGGTATCGCGGTCGTTTGCGTTGCGGGCCGACACGCTTGTCGTGGCCGAAGCCGGCCCGATCGACGACGTGCTCACGGTGGAGGCGCCCGGCATCACCGACGACGTGCGTGCGACGTGGCTGCGGTGGATCGTCGATCTGCTAACTCGGCGACGCGAGCCCGAGCAAACGCGGGCGGTGATCAAACTCGACGCTTGGCACGCACGATTTTTGAGGATTCTTCAGCGCGCGTATCCTGACGTGCCATGGGTGTTTCTTCACCGGAATCCGCTCGAGGTGCTCGTCTCGCATTTGCGTACGCCCAGCTACATGATGGCATTCGGCAAGGCCCCGGCGGCGTCGGGTATGTCCGTACCCGACGCTGCACGGATCGGCCGAGCGGACTATTGCGTTCGGGTATTGAGCGCGATTCTCGACGGCGTCCGCGCCTCGGACTCACCGCCGCGCTGCTCGGTGAGTTATCGCGAATTGCCCGATGCGATCTGGGAACGAATTGGGCCGGCGTTCGGCCTGACGTTTTCCGAACGTGAGATTGCGCGCGTCCGCGCAGGCGCCGCGTATCACGCGAAACAGCCGATGGTGACCTTCGTCCCCGATAGTCAGGAAAAGTCCGCCGCCGTTACGCCCGAGTTGCGTGCGGCCGCGGCCGCCTTGCTCGAACGCTACCGGTGGTACGAAGGTCCCGCCTGGCAGTAAGTCGGCCGTCGTGGTGGAACCCACCTGGCTCACACATGCCAGACGGGAGCTGATTTTTGTGGAAGTCTATATCGGAATGGTGTTTTTGTTTGCGGGAAATTTCGCGCCGGTTGGATTCGCGCTGTGTCAGGGACAACTGCTTGCAATAAACACCAACACGGCGCTCTTTTCAATCTTGGGTACCTCTTACGGGGGTGACGGCGTTCGAACGTTTGGTCTCCCGAATTTGCAAGGCCGAATGGCCATCGGCGCCGGACAAGGGCAGGGCTTGTCGCCTTATGTCATCGGAGCAACCGGTGGTCGAGAGTCGATAACGCTCTTAACGCAAAACATGCCGCAACACAATCACTTGCTCATGGGCGACGGCGTCGGTAACGGCAAGGAATTTCCCGGACCCAATCACGTTATTGGAGCGTCGCCGACCGACAAGATGTACTCGGCCAACGCGCCGACGACAAACATGAACATACAGTCGATCAGTCAAGCCGGGGGAAGCCAGCCCTTCGCATCGCTGCCGCCCTACCTTGCGCTGAACTACATCATCGCAACCACGGGACTCTTCCCCTCGCGCAACTAGCACTGCGGACAGCGTACGCGCGGCACCGCGTCAGCGGTGCCGCGCAGACATTCACGGCACGGTGTCCCGGATGGCGTAATGGTTCTCGGAAGTGGATTCGGCCGGCGTTTGCACGAATACGCCCGGCTCATGTGGGGCCTCAAGCTTTGTGCGTCGCTGTTCGTGCTATTGGCAGGCGCGACGCTTCCCGCACTCGCTGCCGTAACTGCGGCATTCAGCTTTCCGGTCGCTCGCGCGCCCCATCCGCTTGCCCTCGATGCATCGCTCAAAGACCCGGCGTGGACTGCGGGGCATGTTCCTGATGATGGCGCGTGGGTCGATGTGACCATACGCGGCGCGGCGCCAATGCAGACCCAGGCGTATCTGCTGTACGACGATCGGTTCTTGTACGTGGCCTTTCGGGTGGTGCAGCACCGTGCCGCGATTACGGCAACGCAAACCGAACACGACATCGGCTTCGGAATCGACGATTTTGTCGGGATCGGGCTTGATCCCAGCGGCGCAGGAAGCCAAGACTACTATTTCGAGACGACGCCGATCGGCACGCGCTACGAGCAGTCGAACGAGAATACGCGCTATCATCCGGTCTGGCGCAGTGCAGCGATCCGAACGAGCGACGGTTGGAATGCCGTACTGATCATCCCGCTCGACGTGCTCCACGTCCGGCGCGCGGGGCTGCAGACCTGGCGCCTTCAGTTCGTGCGCGCGGTCGCGGCGCAAGGCGAGCACTATGCGTGGGCCTACAACGGCCTGATGCAGGATGGTGCGGCGGGCTCGTGGCCCGCGTTTGTCGATGCGCGTTTTTGGGCGGCCGGAACGGGCATCCGCATCGCGGCGAGCAGCGCCTCACGCCCCAAACCGCGCGCCGATATCTACGGGCTCGACAGCATCGGACGGGATCGCGACGTCTTCGAGCAGCCGAATCAAACATTCGTACCGCAGACGGTACGCAACTATGGCATCGACGCGAGTATCCCGCTGACGTCGACGATCGACTTCGTCGGGACGCTAAATCCAGACTTTTCAAACGTTGAAACCGACCAGGAGACCATTGCTCCCCAAGAGTTCCGGCGTGAACTTACGGAATACCGGCCGTTCTTTTCACAAGGCGCCGTCTTCATCAACGCCGCCTCGGGTATGCGTACGACGACCGGCGCGTACTCGTCGCCGACCAACCAAATCTTCTATTCGCCAAGCGTGGGGTCGTTCGACCGGGGCGCGAAAGTCGAAGGTTCGTTCGGTGACCAGAGCTTCGGCATCATGAGCTTTCGCGGATTCGATCCGACGACGGGCAACACGTTCGACGATCAGGCCTTCGGCTACGAGCACGCGCTGCAAAACAATTCGTTCATCTATTGGAGCGACGGCGTCTTGGCGCATCACAGCCTTGCGGGCGACGACGCGACGATGGAAGGCGGGGTTGAGGCGCGCGATCTCAAAAGCGGGTTGATCACGTTCGCCGACTACGCGGTCGAGAACGGAAGCTGGGTGCCCAGCGGACACGCCGATATGTTCGATGCCTTCGCCGACGTGCACAAGCCGAATTATGAGGTCAACGTCGGCTACCTGGGGATCGCACCCAACTACAACCCGATCGACGGATACACGGCAAATTCCGACATTCGCGGGCCGCAAGCTCTGCTGGACTTCACCGGCGGTTCGTCGCACGGCGTCAAAGGCTGGACGGTATTCTTCGAGGGCGACCGCTTCGAGGATCAAAGCGGCGCCGTGCATCAGGCCGACAGCGGAGCATTTGCGAACGTAACCTTCGACGACGGGTTGTCACTGGACGGCGCGGGGCCGCAGGTCGGCGAGTTGCGCTCGTATGCCGTGCCGTCGGGGCCCGCCTGCAGTGGGGCGATGGTTGGGCGCTCGTATTTCACGGGATATCCCTGCTACCTCGACGGCATGACGCAGCCATTCGATTTGATGAGCGTTCCGATCGGCTTTGGCGATCAGACGCCCAATCCGTTCGACGTCGATTACGCGTGGGGTTCTTTTGGCGGCGACGATATGCACCTGTTTACCTTGAACGAGACGCGTCTGATCGCCAAGCGCGTGACGTTGGGTCTGGCCTATGATGCTACCTACCAACGCGCGCAAACCACGGGTGTGCTGGACTCGCAATGGCTGCGCCGGATCTCGCTGGGATTCAACGTTTCGCGCGACAGCACGTTCACGGTCGCACTGCGATCGGTCAACGGTTATGGCGGCTTCGAGCCGGCGGTGGGTAGCGATCTGGCGCTTGCGTATCAGCGCCGCTTTTCCAACGGCGACCAACTCTACATCAATTATGGGACGCCGGCGAGTCCGGCCACGCTCGACCGGCTCATCGTGAAATTCGTATTTCACGCCGGTGCGGACGCGGGCACCTGATCGAACATCGCCGAAGGAGGGCGCGATGCTGATACACGAGCGATGGAACGAGATCCGCACGGGCTTTGAACGCCCGTTCTGGGTCGCGAATGTCAGTGAGATCTTCGAACGGCTTTCCTACTATGCCGTCTTTTCGGTGCTGGCGCTGTATCTGCACGATACGCTGCGGTTTCCCAGTTCGCAAGCCGCGAGCCTGAGCGGCATCTTCGGCGGCGCGGTGTGGGTTATGGCCATTTTCGGCGGCGCGCTGGCCGACCGTATCGGCTTCCGCCGCGCACTCTCGACGGCGTACCTGATTCTTGCGGTCGCCTATTTCTTGGTCGGCTCGATCGGTGCGCCGTGGCTTGCGCCTGTGCGCAACGTGGTGCCGCTCGGACTGCTCGCCGGTGTGATTCTCTTCTTGCCCGCGCTCGGCGTTGCGCTGGTCAAACCGTCGGTCGTCGGTACGACGGCCCGCGCCTCGAAGGAGAGCGTGCGGTCCATCGGCTACGCGATCTACTACAGCATGGTCAACATCGGCAGTACGGCGGGCCCGTTCCTGGCCGGTTGGCTGCACTCGAGGATGCGTCCCGAAGGCGTGTTTCTCATCGCGGCCTGCAGCGTGTTCCTGATGTTCTTCACCGTACTGCTCTTCTTCAAGGAACCGCGTACGCGCGATGCTGCGCCGCCGCCGTCACTTGCGCAGGTCAGTCGCGATTTTCTTACCGTGCTTCGCAACGGCCGGTTCGTGCTCTTCCTCGTGATTTTTTCGGGCTACTGGATCGTGTTTTGGCAGCAGTATCTGATCTTGCCGATCTACATTCAAAATTACGTGAGCGCAACGGCGAACACGCCGATGATTTTGATCACGGATCCGCTGATCGTGATCGCGTTCACCGTTGCGCTCAACGCGCTCACACGACGGCTCGCGGCATTTCCAGCGATCATCATTGGAACGTTGACGACGTCGCTGGGTTGGCTGCTCATCGCCGCGCATGCGAGCGTCGAAATGGCGATCGCAAGTCTTGCCGTCGTCGCTCTCGGCGAGATCACGCAATCGCCGCGGTATTACGAGTACATCTCGCGCCTTGCGCCGCCGGGTCGACAAGGGACGTACATGGGCTTTGCGTTTCTCCCAATCGGCATCGGTTCGCTGATCGGTGGATGGTTTGGCGGGACGTTGTTGCACCAGTTTGGCGAGGTGATGCACCGGCCCGATCTGATCTGGCCGGCCGTCACCGCGGTGGGTCTAGTGACGACGCTGCTGCTATGGGCCTACGACCGGTTCAGCGCCGCCTGAGCCGTTAGACCAATCGGACGTCGCTATCGCCTCGACTTTCTGCTCAGCGCGCAAGGCAATGGCGATGTAGTCTCGATTCCCCGCTCCCTCGTGCGCGGCGTGTTCAATGGGTCCTAGCACGCAATCCAACACCGGCATGTCGACATGCAGAGATTGGGAAGCCGTGCGAGAGAGCAAGAGATCCTTGAGCAATGCATCGAGGGAAAAGCGCGGTTCGGCATCGCGGTCGAGCAACTGCTTGGTCTTGGAACTTGCAATCCGCCCGAAGGCCCCGGTGATCGATTCAACCGCCACCGTGCGGTCGACTCCGCCGCGATCGCAGAGGCGCAGCAACTCTGCCGCCGTCTCGGCGAAGACGCCGATCACCGTGTTGTTTGCTAGTTTGAGGACGCCGCTCGCCGCAACGCTGCCCGTATAAGTTATGGTTTTGCCAATCGCGTTTAGCAGCGGCCGCGCTCTTTCTGCCGTTTCTTTACGGCCGCCCGGGAGCACCGTGAGCGAGCCGTCCTGCGCTAAACCGACGCTACCGAGTACAGGCGCGGCGAGAAAGTCGACGCCGCGCGCGAGTGCAGCATGTTCGAGCGTCTCGTACATCGCAGGCGACAGCGTAGACATTTCGAGGATCAGTTGCTGCGCGCGGGCCGCAGGGATGACGCGGGCAAGCGTTATTTCGCGTGCCGCATCGTCGCCCCACAACATGACGAGCACCGCGTCGACCGCCGCCACTAGCTCCTCGATCGAAGATCGGGGCGTTGCGCCGCGAGCCGCAAGCTCTTCGACCGGTTCAACAGATCGGTTCCACACCGAAACCTGGTAGCCGCGCGCGAGCAAGTTGCTCGCGATCGCGCTACCCATTTTGCCCAAGCCAACCACGCCAACGCGCATCATGATACGGTTACCTCCTCCGGGGGCGCCATGAACTCCGGACCAATCGGGTCGGGAATTTCTTCGGCGACGATCCGGTCGATTTCGGATAGAGTCGCTTCGTCCAGTGAGAAGCCGAAGGCTTCGGGCACAGCGTCGACCTGATGAGGGCGCCGCGCGCCCCAGAGCGCGACACCGACGCCGGGCTGATCGAGCACCCAGCGCAGCGCCAAATGAATCGCGCGCTTTCCGAAACGTCGTTGCGCCAGCGCGTCGAGTCGTTCGACCGCACGCAGATATTCCTCGAACCGCGGCGATTGAAATTTCGGATCGCTGCGGCGCAGATCGTCGCCGGTAAAGACCGTGTCCGCGCGCATTTTTCCGCTGAGCAGGCCGCGGCAGAGCGCGCCATAGGTGAGGGACGTCAAACCCTGCGCGGCCCCGTACGGAAGAATGTCGCGCTCTGCGCCGCGTTCGAAGAGATTGTAGGGCGGCTGTAGCGTGTGAAGCGTAGCGTGGCGCGAGAACTCGTCCATTTGCGCGGGCGAGAAGTTGCTTACGCCGATCGCTCGGATCTTGCCCGCATCGAGGAGCGCCTGCATTGCGTCCGCGGTTTCGGCTATCGGTGTAGCGGGGTCGGGCCAGTGGACCTGATAAATATCGATGTAGTCCGTTTGCAAACGCCGTAGCGAATCGTCGATTTCTTGGCGTATGCGCGCCGCGGAAGCGTCGCGACGGACGTGCTGATGGTCGTCCCACGCAAGGCCGACTTTCGTTGCGATAATGGCCCGGTCGCGGCGGCCCGCCAGCGCGCGGCCGACGACTTCTTCGGCGTGGCCCTGGCCGTATGCCGGTGCTGTGTCGATCAGCGTGATGCCCGCATCCAACGCGCGGTGGATCGTGGAGACGGCTGCGGTATCGTCCGCTCCGCCCCACATCCACCCGCCGATCGCCCAGGTTCCCAGCCCGATTCGTGTCGCTCGAATCTGCGTGCCGTGTATGTCGGTGAATTCCATCGTGCTTTACCCGTTTTTCCGTTGTCGCGCCACCGGTAGAGGCGGTGGACGTCTGTCCATTATAGTTGACAAGTATGCTATAGTCAACACATGGTTCGCTATGGTTGACGTATCGGTAAATCGGCTCATCGCCCGGCGGCTCAAAGACTTTCGTTCGCAGCAGGGCCTCTCGCTTCGCGACCTGGCGACGCGAGCCGGGGTTTCGGCCGCGATGATCTCGGAGATCGAACGAGGATCGAAGTCGCCCACGATCTCGATTCTTTCGGCCCTGGCGCGCGCGCTGGGCGCGCCGCTCTCCCAGTTGGTCGACGAGGAATCGCCCGCCGGGCGGCTCTCGGTCGTGCGAAGTGCCGAACATCGGCCCGTCAAGGAAGGCAAGGGAATCACCCGCCGCCACTTGGGCCCGACGCTTCATTCAAGTAATGTGGAGTTTATTCGCATCGATCTGGCCGCAGGCGCCAAGAGCGGGATCTTCGCGCCGCACTCCTCGGGATCAATCGAACGCGTACACATCGGAACCGGATCGGTCAACGCGTACGTCGGCGACGAAACGGTGCTGCTCGATGCGGGCGACTCGCTCGTCTTCCCGGGAGATCAGCCGCACTGGTTTCGCAACGGGGGCGCAGCCGATGCCATTATCTACGCGGTCATCGAGCCGTAGGAGTTCAGCATGAAATTACAGCCGCTTATTGCCGGTATTATCGGGGCTGTCGGAACCGACGCCTTTATCTCGATTGCTCACCACACGTCGCCCGTCACGGTGTGGCAATACATCGCATCAGCCGGATTCGGACCGCTCGCGTACACATCGCCGGAGTACGCCGTGATCGGGCTGGCCCTTCACCTGATCACGGCGCTTTTCTGGGCTTATCTGTACGCATTGGTTTGGAGCAGAGTGAGTTCGCTTCGTAATTGGGTCGTAGGCGGAATCGTCTGGGGCATCGTCGTTACGGTGTGTATGGATGTGTTCTTAGCTTTCCGCGGGGTACTCGGGCCGCTGACCCCCGCGTCGGTCGCGTTTGGGCTCATTACGAATGTCGTGTTCTACGGACTGCTCGTCGCGCTGTATCTTTCTCGAGCTGCGCGCCGCTATGCGCACTAGGGAAAAAACGCGTGGACGAGTTTTGCGGCGGGCATGACGCTGCGGCGCTGACCGAGCAGCGACGCGGCGGTGTCGAGAAGCGTGGCGGTCGCGACATCGCGGCCCCTGGCTAGCTGACCGAGCGAGGCGTACGACGCCGTCGAAATCAGCTTGAATTCCGCACCGTTGGCATTGTTTAGGAAATCGGTGATGCCGCAGCCGGGAACGTAAGCGATCGTGTAGCTCAAATCGGCATACGTGTATTTCACCTGGGCACCGGTCTGCGTGCCCGAACCACATACGGCCGAATTCGGAACGGTCCCGACGTTGATGACCTGCGCGCCCACGCCGGCATATGGCGTCCACGTCTGGCCGAGCGTCAGCGTTGAAGGCACGAGGAGCGGGCTTCCCGGAATCGCCGCTAGGCTTCCCGCTGAAAGTTCGGATACCGCATTGTAATCCTTCGAAGCATCGATCGATAAACCGAGGGCGCCGACGAGATTAGCCGTCACATTCGATGCACTTGTTGCTACCGTGGGTACCAGTCCGACGACGGAAGATGCTATCAGCGATTGCACGCCGTTCACCAAATTGGGATCGGCGTACGTGGTTAACGTGAGTGACGTCCCCTGAAAAGTGGTTTGATAGTTCCAACCCTGCGAGGCTTTGAGCGCCAGCATGTCGCCGCTGACTGACGGCGCGACGCTCGGCGTCGGCTGCGGTAGGCTGGTCGATCCGCCACCGCCGCCGCATGCGGCGAGCGCTGCGATCAGAATGGATGCGATACCAAGGTGAGTGCGCTTCACGATTCTGTCCTTTCAACCCGTAGATAGGCAGAAAACAGCATCAGTGCCAACAGCGCTGACGCGTGATCTATACAGGCACACGTTCGGCGACATCGCGCTAAAGCATGAGCCGAGCTACCACCTATGGGTACAAAGGCTCATTCCTCGTTTCTGCGTCACGTCCCGAGGTTGGAACTCGCTAGGTGCGTAAGGTCAGACTGGAAAGGGGATTGCTATGCTCGGTGCGGTCCTGACCGTGATGATGGCGGCTTCGCCTGGGCCTTCGTCGTCGCCAACCGCTGCGCCGTTCAAGACGATCGGTCACGCCAGCGCCTCGCCACTGTGCACGACGATTCGAAGTAACACGCTCCATGCGATCGAAGGCCTGCGTGCGAACGATCGGGTGGTGGAGAGTTCGAAGGGTGTTTTGCTGCGGATGGGAAGCGACGTCATCCCACAAAATCCCGGTGCCGGTCTGTTCGACCAACGACAGGCGCAATTGGGCATAGCCCCGGGAGGCGTTCACGATACGAATCCGGCGCTGATTTTTGACGACGAGCATTTGCGCGACCGCGCCGAGAAGATCTTGCACAACTTGGGGATCATCGACGCCCTGCTGAACGATCCGGTGCGATTCCCAGCCGAGCAGAAAACCGAGGGCGACGTGAAAGCGCAACTTCTGAAGCGCCAGCTCCAAGCGGTAGCCGACGAGCAGCGTAAGAATCTCAACGTTCTGTTCGGAATCGCGGATACGACCTCGCTGCAGGACCTCATCGCGAAGGGCGATGGGACGCAGGGCGCGATCAACGCCGCTGGGCCAGGTAGTCAGGTGAGCCACAACGATCAGGAACTCAGCTTCCAAGACGTCACCTCCGGTCCCGACCGCGGACGGGTTGGTCATGCCGTCGATCCGACGCTCGATCAGAATCCGGCCGTCAGTCAACCACCGTCCGATCTTGCCAACAATCCGATGGGCCGCTTCTATCTCGCGGTGTTGGACCATCAGCGAAGCACGGCGCGCGCCGAGAACGCGCTCGATCAAACCGTCGTCTCGGTAGCGGCGGATTGCCGCGCGCAATAGCGCTCGAAAAAATGCACCGGTGAGCCATTGAATGCGGCGCGGTCGAAAAGATGGTAGCCGGACGCTTCAAGAACCCGCCGTGATGCGGCATTCTCCTCGTTCGTCAGCGCCACCGTTCGCGCGGACGGCAGATGCCTGTCGCCCCAGCCCAGGACGGCGCGAACCGCTTCACGAGCGTAGCCTTTTCCGTGCTTTGACGACACGAGCGCAAAACCGAGTTCCGGGACGTTCTGCATTGCAGGAACGATATCGCGCTTGAAATCCGCGAAGCCGATCTCGCCGATGAATTCGCCGCTATCGCGCTTTTCGATCGCCCAGTATCCGAAATTCAAGGCCTGCCAAAGACCGAGATACGTTAAGAGGCGCGACCACGTTTGCTGTGCGGTCGACGGCTTTGCGCCGATGAAGCGAACGACGGCCGGATCGGCCCACATCGCGCAGCAGTCGTTGAAATCACCGCTGCGGTGACCCCGAAGCCGAAGCCGCTCGGTCTCTAGTGGCGGAATTTCAGCCATACACGCCTATTAGGCGCGGCCGTTTCAAAAGGCTGCCGGCCGGCGGTGGCGACCCCCAGTAGCTCGGCGGCGTCACGAACGGCTGCTGCCCGGCGTTTGAATCATCCAAGTGAAGAACTCTGCGGGACGATCGCTGTACGGCGTGGCGGCCATCGGTTTTGGCCTGTGCGCTTTGGTGTGGCATACCTACGCCGGCTGGCAACCGATCAAGCTGTTCGCGGAGCTTGCGCACGGCGCCGCGCTCACCGACATCGTAGCATGCATCCAAATCGTCGCGGGCATTGCGATTCCATGGCCCGCAAGCGCGCGTGTGGGCGCCGCGGTGTTGGGTGTGATTTATCTCGCGTTTGCACTGTCGGGAATGTCGGCGATCGTCGCGCAACCTCTGGTTTACAACGGGTACGGCAATTTCTTCGAACAATTGTCGTTCGTATCGGCGGCATTGATCATCTACGAGCGATCGTCGCGATTGGCAAAGTTCGGATACTACACGTACGGCGTGTGCGTGCTCTCGTTCGGATTGGAGCAACTCTTCTATCTCTCGCAGACGGCGAACGTTGTTCCGAGTTGGATTCCGCCGAGCCAGATGTTTTGGGCGATCGCGACCACGGTTGCTTTCGGGGCGGCTGCCGTCGCTTTGCTGACCGGCATCATGGCTCGGATTGCATCGGGATTGACCGCCGCGATGGTCCTGGCTTTCGGTGTACTGGTCTGGATACCGGCGCTCGTTGCCGACCCGCATCGATTCTTTAGCTGGAGCGAGAGCTTCGAAACGCTCGGCATCGCCGCGTCGGCATTGATCGTTTGGGAATTCTTACGAGAGAGCCGCGCGATGGACGTGACTCGCTGAAGCGAGTCTCACCAGCGTGGCTGCGAGCTGTTTGGCTTGGGCTCGAATCTCGGGAATGGCGGTCGTCTCAATCAGCGTTCCAAATCGAACGGGGCCGATTGCGAAGATGGTTTGCGACGGAAGGCCGTTCATGTCGATCAGTGCGCCGTCCGATGCGACCTCGACCCCAATATCGAGCGCGTTGGGAGTGAGGGTACCCTCGGCGATGAGCGCGCGGATCAAGGGGTTACGCAGTTTTGCGAAGTTGTGTTCCGGACCGCTACAGTTGATGATGCGTTGGACGTCGAGCGTGCGTTCGCTAGCGCTTCCTCGCTCTCGCAAACGCACATGCACACAGCCAGGCTTATCCTCAAAGGTCAACGTGCGACCTGCGATCGTGGTAATCATACCGGAGGCAAGAAGTTCGGCGATCGTTGTCGCTGCTTCGGGCGCCATACGATGCCGATGCACGTTCCAATATGGAATCACGTGCCGCAGGAAGCGCCGCCGCTCGGCGTACGTGAGCCCGCGCCACAGGTCGTTCGTCAACGGGCGAACCCCGTCGATCGCTGCTCGCCAATTCTTACTAGCGCCCGAGCGAAGATTGCTCACGAGATCTTCGAGCGAGCCGGACCCGGCGGTCGCCTCGAGCGGCGCATCGAAGAGCCGGTGCTCGTGCGGCAGCAGCCCGCGTCGCGACATCAAATAAATCGGGCCGCAATGTCCGTTATGGCGCAGACCCAGGACCGCGTCGACCGCCGTCAGCCCGGTCCCAAGGATGAGCACGTTTTCATCGGCTCTCTCTGGGACGAGCGCATCGTGCTGCCAAGCGCTGGCAAAGAACCGGCGGCTCTGCGGCGCCCCTGGCCATTGCGCCGGGGCGGTGTTTCCCGTCGCCAGAACCAAGAAATCCGCTTCTTCGGGTCGCACCTCCAGCATCTCGCCTCGATGTTCGAAACGTTCACCAAATGTGGCCGCTATCTCAACGGCAATAGAGCGTAGATACTTTCCGTAGATGCAACGCGGAACGAACGATCCGCCGTTGTAGACGCCCGTATATCGCGCGTCGAGCCAGTTGTGAAAGTGCGAGGGGTCGTCTGAAAATGCCGACATTTTCGAGGCGGGCACGTTGAGTTGGTGGGTCGGGTATGTTGTCGCATACGCGACGCCGAGCCCGAGCTCGCCCGGCTCGAAGACGACCACATGCGCGTCAGATGATTCGCGCAGGATCTGCGTTGCAAGAAGAACGCCGCTCGCACCGCCGCCGGCAATCGCAATCTCAGCCATCGTAGCGCCTCGCGGCTTCCGTCGTGACCCGATCGCTCCTGACCGCCCGGGCGATCGCATCGATAGCCTCGCAGTGTCGGGTGGGCAGCTGGGCCAGCATGAAGGCTCCTCAATGAAAAGTGGTTTTATCATAGTATCGGACAAGTAATGTTCTAATATAATAGACTTTAGCCAACTATTTACAGGTCAATACCCACAGAAGGCTGACTGGGGTTGAGGCGAATCGAAGGCAACGGCGTGCGAAAAGAAGCGGTCGAGGCAGCGAGATACCTTATGCTAAAGCAGCTCGTCGGAGATCCGGCCTTTGGCGAGGTGCCCGCGCAGGTGCTTCACGCGCTGGTCGACGGGGCGGCGGTTCGGGACGCGCGCAAGGGTGAGGTCATCTACGATGAAGGCGAGCGCTGGGACCAGCTGGGCTTTGTCATCGAGGGCTGCATTGCGATGCTCGCCAACGGAAAAGATGCCAAAGAGCACCTCTACGAGCACGTCTTCCCGGGGCATTTCTTCGGTGTGTCGGCGATGTTCGACGGCGGCGTGGAGATGGCGAGAACGACCGTCGTTTCTCGAAAAGCGTGCCACGCACTCATCGATCGAGATGCGGTCATGGAGCTGTGTAAGCAGCATGGGATCTTGGCCATCGCGTTTGCCATGACGTTGGCGCGACGCGTGCGTCGTACCACGTCGCTTCTAGCGGCGCAATTGAATCTCACGGCGCAGGAGCGAATCGCGCGCTATCTGCTCGGTTACGCGAGTGGTTCTGGAATGTCTGAGGCGCTAGAGCCGCTTCCGCAGATGACGCAAGCGCAAATCGGCGCTGCAGCCGGCACGGTCAAGGACGTTGCCGCGCGCACGATCGGATTGCTCGAACGCCAAGGTGCGCTCAAACGCGAACGCGGCCACGTTCAGTTGGTCAATCGAGACCTGCTCGCTGAATTCGCCCGCCTGAAATCATGACCCAGGGAGAGGTTGCCGCATAGGCGTCGTGCAACGTTAGGCGCTTCGCGTGCGCTCTGCGACGTTGCGGATAATAGGAGGCTTGACATGCCTGTCGGGACCTTTTTCAGTGCTGTTGGCGTACTCTTGCCCGTGCTCTTCGTCCTTGCATTGGGATATTTGGCGGGACGCGCAAAGCGGTTCGACAGCGACCAAGTTGCCGGCCTAAATGAATTGGTATTGGACTACGCCTTCCCAGCGCTTTTGTTCGTCGGCATCGTCCGTGCGTCGCGAATTTTGCTCTTTGCCGAAGCACCGTTCGTACTCGCGCTAATCGTCGCAGCGCTGGGATTGTTTCTGGTGGTGGCGCTTCTTAGTGTCCTGGTGCTGCGGCATGGCCTCGGCGCTGCCGCAATTCAATCCGCGAGCGTCACGTATTCGAACGCTTCGTTTGCAGGTATTCCAATACTTACGCCGCTCTTTGGGCAGTCTAGCCTTCTCACGATCGCCATCGCTGCGCTGATGTTCAATATTATGATTGTTCCGGCAACGGTTACGATGCTCGAATACGATCGGCAACGTGCTGCAGGTGCGACAACGCTTCGCGTCGGTCCGCTGCTGCGGCGGAGCGTCGCGGACAGCTTCAAGCGGCCATACGTGTGGGTGCCGCTGCTGGCGACGATTCTCGTATTGTTGGGCGTGAGCGTTCCGGCAGAGATTCAGAACATGCTCGACCTTATCGGGTCGGCGACGGCGGGCGTAGCCCTATTTGTGGCCGGGCTTATCCTCGCAGCGTATCAGATCAAAGTGTCGCCGGAGATCCTGGGAAACGTGTTTACGAAGATGATCGTGCAACCCGGCGTGATGGCACTACTCGTCATCACGCTTGTTATCGCCAGGCCCGTAGGCAGCGAGGCAATCCTCATTTGCGCGATTTCCACCGCGGTGATTTGTCCGATGCTCGCTGTGCGCTACAAAGTCTACGAGGCCGAAGCCGCCTCAACGTTTCTTCTAACGACCGTTTCGATGATCGTCATGGTGCCCATCGTTATTGCGTTGACGCGATGAGTCGTTCACTGCGGTCGACGAACTATTGTGAAAAAGCGGTCAGCGTGCCGTTTTCGTCCGCGCAGTAGACCATGCCGTCGGCCACGACCGGAATCTGCCAGTGAATCGGGCCGATCGCGTTGCTTGTCCATAGGCGCCGGCCGGTTTGCGCGTCGAGCGTCACGAGCCCGCTGCTCGCTGCAAGGAACAGCACGCCGCCACTGACCACGGGAGAAGCGCCTTCTCGTCCCAGTTCGAGCTCGGTATGCCAGGCGGTGACCAGATGGCTGACGCGGTTCTTCGTAACGAGACGATAGGCGTAGACGCCGTCGGCGATTCCGGTGAATACGTAGGTCGTGCCCGCGCGATCGGTCCATACGCCGGGGATCGAAAAGAGCAGGGAGTCAAGAGCGATTGTTTGCAGCGGGGGATGCGGTCCGTCAAGATGCGTGCGATCGAAGAGACGCAAGACGGAATCCTTGCCGCCCTGTACGGCCATCAGCGGTGTCGCACTCTCCGGTTGACGCGGCAGCATCGCCGGTGACGAGCTTCCCACGTCCTCGTCTTCTGCTTCGAGGTCGTTGTAATCCGGCGGCGTTAGAAATCCGATCAACTTCGTCGCATCCTCGTTCAGCGATAGGATCGAATCACCGTAGTTTCCGGCGGCAGCATCGAACGGGGCGTTCCCGGTAGCGCCGTAAATACGCCCATGCATCGACGCTTCCGGGTCGACCACCACGCCGGCGCGCGACCACATCCCCGCGCGCTGTGCGGCGCAGCTTTGCGGCTCGATCAGCTCGTGACGCGAACTGCACAGCGCGTTGAAGACGTGCTTGCTGCCGTCACGTAGACGAATGGCAAGGATGTGGCCGACGTAGGGCGTCGCATCGCCGATGTAACCGGACGTCTGCGCGTACAGATAGCCGTTGGCTACGCGCAGCGGGGATGCGTTCTTCTCGGTCTGCGGGGCGAGCGTAATCTGCTCGGGAAAACCGGCTCCGCGCACTTCCCGTCCGGTTACGGGATCGAGCCGGTGCACCATCCCATCGACACCCGGAACGTACAGCGCGTGCGTCGTTGGATCGTAGGCGGGGACCGAGGTTGTGATCTTCGGGCCGTGCGTCGCAAAGTGCCACAGGATTCGACCGCTTGCCCGTTCGATGGCGTATGTGGTGCCGTCCGTCGCGGTGATATAAAGCGTGTTTCCGGCGACGATCGGTGCGGAGTCGGCGACCGAGCCGAGCTTGACCTGCCATCGCACGTGCAAGTCCGCCACATTGCTCGGCGTGATCGTAACGCCCATCGTCGCGACCGCGAGGATGAACGGCAAGAAGCTGCGCATCGTATCTGCGTTCGTACTTTTGGGCCGGTCATCATGCAAACGATACCCCTCGGCCTAGACGGAGAGCGACTGCGTTGCTTTTCAGATGACTGTCAGGCCGCCGAGTAAGCATAGATTCATGAAGCGCAATAGCCGAAGCCGCATAGCCATCGCAGGCTTCGTGATCATGCTGGCTTTTGACGGGCCGTGACCGGCTTGTCAAACGCACGGTACCGAAACGGGCTCGTCCAGTGCGCTTCTCCACGTATTCGTCACGGACATTGCGTACGAGAATGGAACGAGCTGGACCCTCGTTCCGCCCGCCAAGGAACGGGCGCTCAATAAACCAGGAGCTCCCGCGACGTTATCGGATGTCGCTGTCTACGACGTCGGAGCACCGGCAGCATTGAGCGCGTGGCGCGTTCCCGCAGCACTCGTGCCGCAGGTTTGCTCGGCAATCACGAATCAGAGCCAGAAACCGATTTCGAGCGCTCGCATCGCCTACCACCATCTGACGGCGAGCGGGACAGATTTGGGCGACGATGTCTTGGATGTACGCGCTGCCATCCCAGCGCACGACACGCGTATTAACAACTGCCGCAGCTTTGTTGCATCGATGCAGCCCGGGCTCCTGAGCTACGCGGAAAATGCTGAAGGCGCGGCAGACGCGCAAGCGCAGGTCTTCGTGCTGAGCGTCGTCTATCAAAATGGCGCGTCCTGGAGCCTGGTCCCGCCCGTCGCCGGTTCAGCGGTCAACGCTTCGGGATCACCGGTGACGGTGTCAGGCGTTACCACCTATGGTCTTCGGCGCCGATGGTCGTGCGACTCCAATCGCTGCGCGGAGGCTACCCGCCGGAGTATGCCTGTTCGACAATCCAGAACCAGACCGGAAAAACCGTTACCGACGTGCGTGCGACAATTCCGCCGCATATAACGCGAACGTCGAATTGCCTCGGCTTTTACGCAACCATGGAACCCGATCTGCTGACGTACGCCGAAATGTCTCAGCAAGGAGCGGGTCTGGAAGCGCCCCTGTATCTCTACAAAGGCATACCATCGGTCCTTTCGGCGAAGATTTCAAGCGTCGCTTTCGCCGACGGCACATCGTGGAAACCGATAGATTAGCTTCGGCGAGCTTCTCCAGCGCGATAGCGGTAAACGATGCGGCCCTTACTCAGATCGTACGGAGAAATTTCTACGTCAACACGATCGCCTGGAAGAATCTTGATGCGGTGGCGTCGGAGACGTCCGGCGATGTGAGCCAGAATTGTGTGGCCGTTGTCGAGCTCGACCGAGAACGTCGTGCTGGGAAACACCTGCGTGATGCTGCCATGAACTTCGAGCGGCGCCTCTTTGGTGTCGACGTTGCGCGTCTTGGCTTCGCGGGTTTTTGGTGTGCGGCTTCGAGTAGCGATAATGATCCTCTTTAACGATATCTGGGGGGGTAGTTGGCCGAAACCTTCTTCGACGCGGCCTGGCGCGCCGCTTGCTTTGAACCCCAATGGTACCCGAAAAGTTGCACCGTCCCCCGCCAGGTAAGGGCCTTACCTCTCTGCCCCGCGCTCACAGATCGGGGGCGCCGCACGTTACAAGGGCACTATGGCGACCTGGGGGGGACCGTTTTGATCAAAACGCGCTTGACCGTGGCGCTGCTTGCGTGCGTCGGGGCGTTTGCCATGGCGATGCCGGTTTATGCCGACGAGCAGCCGACCTGCCGTGGCCCGCTTTCACCTAGCGAGTCGGCGTTCGTCCAGAGCGTGCAGCGCGATCTTAACGCACGCTTTCCGCACGCTAGCGATGCGCTCGCGGCAGGATATGTGCGTTACACGGCGCCCGATGACACGGGCGCGATCAGCTATGCCAATCGGCAATGGACGTCGGATCCCACCCATCCCAGTCAGCTTTTTTACGACAAAGACGGAAACCTCATGGGCGCTGACTTTTCGGTGCCGCGCCCCAACGCGGAGCCGCGACCGCAACTGTGGGGGATCTATCCATGCCGCTGGTTCGAATTCAACGGGCACGTCCACTATGTCGTGCGCGTTCCAGATACCGGGAAAATGCTCTATGACCAATGGGTTTGGAACGACGCTTTCGTAAAGGCAGGCGGAAATCTGTCGGACCCATCGGCAGACACGTTGGTCAAACTTGGCCGCGTCCCCAGTGCTAACTACGTCGTCACCATCTTCGAATTGCCCACGATCTGGGATTTGATCGTTTGGACGACTCCGCACGCGGCCGGTCAGCTCTTCTGGTAGAACGCCGGATATGGGTTGACGAGGTGTGCGGCGCGTTTGGCTGCATGCTTCCGGTGCTCTAAAGTCCAATAGTGCCGCGTTGTGAGCCCTTCATTCCGGCTTCGACTCGCATTAGCGATCGAGGCGACCGTCGACGGTTTTCCCAAGCCCGTGCGCATCACGGTGATCGATCTTTCGACCGGCGGCTGCCGTTTGCGGGCGGGGAGCATCTTCTTGTCGGGTTCGCAGATCCGGTTCAACCTTCCGGCCGGCGGAAGGAGCATTCCCATCACCGGCAAGATTCGCCACAACGCCGCAAGCTCTCCGGATGCCCTCGAATACGGCGTGGAGTTTGCGAAGCTGACGCCGGACGATGCAAACATGCTCAGCCGGTTTCTCGAAGAGGAGCTTTCGAAGGGGGCGGCGGTCGACAGCGCGATTCGCGTGGAAACCGAGTTCGACGTGATGTGTTCGGTGGCGGGGACGAAGGATCGGATTACCGCGCTCGCGCTCGATTTGAGTCGCGGCGGTATGCGCCTCGCGTTCGAGAAACGCATCGCCGAGGGCAGCACGTTGACCATGCAATTCACGTTACCGGCCGGCGACTCGGGACGCTCCCTGCAACTGCGCGGAAAAGTCGTGCACGCAACGCAGCAGTTTCGCGAATTCCATCACAGCGTTGTGTTCGCCGATGTCCTGCCGGCGGTCGGCGACGAAATCGAGCGCTTCGTCCGCGCCCTACGTTTGAGGGGACACGCGACCTGATCGACGCTACCTAGAGAGGAAACAGGGCAGCGTCTCGCCCAGCGAGCAGATACCGTTGAAGAGCACTTCATGAACGATAAGGGGCCGGGTACGCAATGAGTGCATGGTCGCTGCAGACTCTCGGCGCGTTCCGCTTTTGCCGCGACGAACGCGAGTTTCCCGTACCGCCGACCCAGAAAAGCCGCGCGCTGTTGACCTATCTGGTCTGGAATCGCGGAATGGAACTTGCCCGCGAGCGCATCGTCGAACTCTTTTGGTCTGATTTGGAACCCGAGCGCGGCCGTTCGAATCTCAACACGTCGCTTTGGTCGATACGCCGATCGTTGCGCGAGGCCGGTATCGATCCCGATACGATGCTGGCCGCGAACAAGACGCGTCTCTCGTGGCTCGGCGAGGTAACGCTCGACGTCGCGGAGTTCGAGTCGCGAGCGAATGACGAGCGCTGGGAGGTTCGCCGATCGGCGATCGATCTTTATCGTGGGGACTTTCTTGACGGCGACTACGGTGATTGGGCAATCGCGACGCGCGAGCGAGCCGATGCAATCTTCGAATCGCTCTTGGCCGAGAGCGTCGATGTCGATCGCGACCTGCGCAGCGCTCGCATCTTGATCGACCGGGGAACGATGGCCGAGGCGCCGTACGATCTCGTTGCAGCAAATGAGATCGCGCACGGCCGCCGTGCCGCCGCTGTCGCCGTTGCCAATCGCTATCGTGCGGTGCTTGCCGAAGTCGACGCAGAGCCGTCGCTCGCGTTTGAAGCGCGCTTCGTCGATATGCAACCGGCCGGCGATGAACCGAAATTACCGTTTTGCGGTAGAGTACAAGCCCTATCCTCGATCGACGGATCGCTGCGCCGGGTGCTCGGCGGCGGGCGCCTGACGCTTTTGCTCTGCGCGGAAGCCGGTGCCGGAAAGAGCGCGATGCTGCAGCACGCGATGTTTGCAGCGCGACGGTTGAACCTCTATGCCGTCAACGTGAACGGTGTGGAGGACGATGCGCGGCCGTTTGGCCCGTGGATCGACCTGCACGATTCCATGACCGGGACCCCGTTTGCCGAGTCGGACGTCGCCGGTGATGCGACAGCTCTCTCGTCCGCGCTGCTCAAAGCTGCCGGCGGGCGCAGTTGCTTGGTCGTCGACGACGCGCAATATCTACGCGGCGATGCGGTCGCCGTCTTGATCCAGCTTGCGCAACGCCGGCCCAAGGGACTCGGCCTCATCATCGCCATGCGACCTGAAGGTTTGCGGGCGCTCCTCTCGCAGATCGGCGAGGCCACGCGCATCGATCTTTCGCCGCTCAATCAGGGCGAGATATCCGAGGGACTTCGCCGAATCGCGCCCGACGATGCGGAGCCGATCGCACGCTTCATCCACGCCCGCTCGGGCGGCAATCCGTTCTTTGCAAGCCGGCTCTTTGAATCGCTCGTCCGCGACGGCCACCTCCGGCGCACCGACGCCGGAGGCTGGAAACGAACACAGCCCTCACTCGACGTCGCGACGCCGCGCGACCTTCGCGAACATATCGAAGCCCGGCTCTACGCGCGCGGTGAAGACGCCGCGACGGTCGCGTGTGCCCTCGCGCTCGACGTCCGTGCCTCGGCCGACGATCTCGTTGCCGTCTGTGGCCTGGGCGAAAGCCGAACCTTCGACGCCATCGACGCGCTGCTTTCGCTTTCGCTCATCGAACCGGACGAGCACGACGCAGAGTTCCGCTTCGCCCACGATATCATTCGTGAGACGGCTTCGGGCTGCTTGAACAGTGGTCGCCGCGCACGTCTTCACGTGGCCTTCGCTGAGCGTCTCGCGGACGACGCGCGACGTGAATCGCTCGTACGGCGAGCGCAGCATTTGCGCGCCGGTGGTCAGACGCTTGAAGCGGCCCAGGCCTACGCGCTCGCGGCCGCCGCGATGTTGACGGCCAATGCCTGGCGCGACGCTTTGCTCTGTGTCGAAGCGGGAATCGAGCTTGCGCGCGAACTGGTCGATTCCCCGGTGATGCACGGCGCGGCGGCGAGCTTGCACGAGATCGGCGCACGAGCTCAGGAAGAGGGCGGCGCTCGAGAGGCGGCGCTCGATCACGCAAACCAGCGCGTCATTCATGCGCGCAACGCCGCCGACCACTTCACGCTTGCACGTGCACTCGCACGCCGTTCGTGGTCGATCCTGGAGATGCGCGAGCCTTCCGCTGCGCTCGGCGACCTCGACGAAGCTCTGGCGCTCTCGCGCGCGCTCGGCGACGACGAGCAGATCGCCTATGCATTGACGCATCGATCGCTTTGCCTTCAGTACCTCGGCGATGAAAGCGCGCTCGACGTGTCGCGTGAGACGATCGCCGTCAGCGACCGTTTGGGCATCGTCGACGCGCGCTGTGCCGCGCGCGAACGCTTCGTCGCCGCTGCGTGCGTCTGGCTATATCTCGACGAGGCCGAGCGCATTGCCGACGAAGCGAGCGCGTTCGTGCATGGCGCGAGCCCGCAGTTTCAGGCCATGGTCGGCATCCGCCGCTCGTCGCTGCACTATCTGCGCGGTCGGCTCGATGCGGCGCGCCGCGAACTCGAACCGACCTCGGTCACCCTGCGCTCGAAGCACGTTCCAACGGCGCTGCGCAGCGGTATGATTTTTCCGCTGATCAAGTTCGCGTTTGCCGCACAAGCGGCGACGAACGCCCGCGCGGAAGGGAATTGGGACGCAGCCCTCGCGCACGCCGATGCAATGCTGCATAATCCGCTCGCCGATGGATATAGCCGTCGCGGGTTTGCACGGTTGCATCTTATCGAAGCGTTGCTCGGGCGCAGCGGTCCCAACGACCTCGCACGCGTGCACGAGGAGACGTTGATGCTGCCGTTCGATGCCCCAGCGCCTAACCTCTTCGGCATGAGCCTGACCCGGGAATCGGCGATTGCGCGCCTCGCCGCGCGATCCGGCGCGGCCGACGCGCGGGAACGTATCGCGGAGGCAGCAACCGTGCTGCTGCAGCGTGCTAGCCGCGCGCCGCTCGATGCCGACATAGCGCTCGAAGCACTCGCCCTCGATGCGGCGTCGATCGGGGAGAGCAACGTTGCCGAGCGCCTTCGCGTCGAGGCGTTGGCCGTACGGGCGCGGCGATTGCCGCGTGCTACTCTCGCCGCAGCCGAATCGAGCGCCAGAGCGCGCGCGCATCGGCAATGAGCCAGGTCGACTTGCTCATCACGTCGGTTATCCGGGCGCTCACCTTGTTGTCGGGTCCCCGGAAAAAGCGCACGAGTACGACATCCGGCGGTGTCTTCATGCAACCAGGCTAGACCGCGAGCATCAACCGATCATCAATGGGGGCGGGACGGCGGCGTCTTTACATACCACGACCCAACGTTCCAAAAGATACTCGACACCGATCCGGTGATTCCGCCGATGCGCGGGCCGTAGGCATCGATCATGCGGCGGCGATAGAGCAACGCCATCGGCAGTTGTTCGCTTAACATTTTTTGCACCGCGACGTACGCGCGCTTGCGCTGAGCGACGTCGTAGGTCGTGCGCGCGAGCTGCATGAGCCGGTCGAGCCGCGGATCGCAGAACCGCGTGATATTGTAGCCGCGCGGGGCGACGTAGGCGCAGCCGAATTGATCGGCAACGTCCGGATCATCGCCGTTGGAGAACTGCCAATAGACGAGCTGGAACTTTCCGCCGTACACCGGGCCGCCCAGGCTTGCCGGCGCGATGAGGTAATTGATGGGATAGGCACGCAACTGCAGATCGACGCCCGCCGCGCGTTCGTCGCGCGCGATCACGTTGCCGAGCACGTTGTCGCCTGGTAAGGTCGTCGTAATCGCGAGCTGCACGTGCAGGTGACGATGCGCGAGCGCCGCCCGTGCGGCAACCGGTGCGTAGGGGACATTCAAGGGATACTGGGGATCGTACGCCCATTGGAAGAGCCCGCCCCCGGCATCGCGAGCGTGGACCGTTCCACGGTACGTCTTCGCGACGAGCGTCGGAATGTCGATCGCTTGGACGAACGCGCGACGAACCGCCGGATCGTGCAGATCAGGATCGCGCGTGTTGAAGATGAGTGCGCCGACGGCATTGACCGGCGTCAGCAAAACCGTGGTGTTCGGGATGCTCTCGAGCAGCGGAACGGTGCCGAGATCGTAGTCATTGAAAAAGACGTCGGCCTCATGCGTGCGAAGCTCCGCGATCGCTGAATCGGGGTCTCCGATGAAGCGAATGGTCAGATGCGCGATTCGCGGTTTACCACCAAAGTAGAGCGGATTCGCGTCGAGCTCGATATGGTCGCCGTGATACCACCGCCGCACGACGTACGGTCCCCCGCCGATCGGGTGTTCGTCGAACGGCAGATGATTGAAGTTCGGATGCGACGCGAGCAGATGTGCGGGCAGAATCGGAAAGCCTTGGGGAGCAAGCACGGTCGTGAGGAGCGGTGCAAAGGGCGCCCGCAGGTGCAGCACGAGCGTGGTGTCGTTGGGCGCATCTGCGCGCACGATCCGGTCGTATCCGTATCGGGTCGGTACGTTATTGGCCGGGTTTTGGATCGCTTCGATCGAGTAGACGCAATCGCGCGCCGTTAATGGCGCCCCGTCTGAAAAACGCACGCCCGGGCGGAGATGATAGGTGATCGTCTTCCCGTCGCGGCTGATCCCGCCATTCGCGACGCTGGGCACCGCGACCGCCACGTCCCCGATGAGGTGTCCGCGATCGTCGAACTTCACCAGATAGTTGAAGAGCAGCATCCCCCACTGCGTTTGTACGGCTCCCCGGTCCAGTGCGGGATTGAGCGAACGCGGCTCGCGTCTCCTGAACGATCACGACGTGATCGGAAGGGATCAGCCGCGCGCGAGCACGCGCCCAGCGCGATAAAGGAACACGCCGACGATCCTTAGCCTCGAAACGTACATGCTCTCCCTATTTGATGATCCATTTAGAGTCGCCCGCTAGCGTATGCCGGCAGGAGGGCTTCATGCACATTCCTCGTTTGGCCGCGTTCACATGGCTTTCCGCGCTCGTCTGTGCGGGGGCTTTCGCCGCGTGTACCCCGGCTAGCGTCCCTATTTCGCCCTCGACGCCAACGCCGGGTCTGACGGTGACGTTGCCCGGCGGGGTTCAACGCTCTCGCTAACGACGAGCGGTTCGGGTTCGACCGCGCATCGTTAAGCGTCAGCGAGAACGGCTATACCGGCAGCTTCACTGCGACGTCTTCGAATACGAACGTTGCGACAGTATCGCCTTCGAGCCTCATCGCGTCCAATAAACGCAACCAACGTCGCCGGGACGCCACGGGGAGCGGGACTTTCACCGTGACCGCTGTCGGACCAGGAACCGCGACGATCACGATTGCCGATGCGAACGGGAACACGAAGAGCATCACGGTCACGGTAAACGGTGCAACAGCGTCGCCTTCTTCGCCCTCACCGACTCCCACGGCGCCGCCGCCCGGAGTGCTCAGCGTGAATCCGACCTCGGTCGAGATCTACGGCACCGGTCAAAGTAACGCCGCGCAGATCACCGTGCAAGAGATCGGCTACGCCGGTTCGTTCTCGCAGACCAACACGTGCTCGTCGATCGCGACGATTACGCCTGCGAGCACAGCGGGTCCGACCGCAATCTTCACGGCGGTCGGTGAAAGCGCAGGGACCTGCACTGCGACCTTCTCCGATTCAAAAGAGCAAGACGTCACCATTTCCATCACCGTCACGACGAGCGGCTTCGTCATCCAATCCGCCCACTAAAGGAGTGCCATGAAACACCTTCGCGTTTTGAGCATCGTGAGCGCGCTCGTCGTCACCGCGTGTTCCGGCGGCGGCGGATCGGCCGGCACCGTAACGACGACCATCCCGCCGAGCCATCCCAATCTCGCACAAACGAGTTGGGTTTTTGCGCCGGCGAAGCAGTCCTCGCACGCGAAACGTCCGGCGTATGTGACCGCTAATATCGAATCGGTGAAGATCGTCCTCAACACGGTCAACGGCGGCTCGCCGCCGGCGGGATTGACGACCACCGTCACGACAAACATTTCGCTTTCGTCTTGTCCGTGTGACGTGCCGGGGCCATCCGTGCCGCCCGGTTCGGATGCTTTCACGATTACGGCGTACGACGGCGCCAGCGGTTCGGGGAACGTGGTGTCGACCGCGACCGGCACGTATCTCATTGCTACAGGTCAGGCCAACAGCAACACGATTACGCTCGACGGCGTACCGGCATCCTTTTCCATAACCGGCGTTCCGAGCGCCACGGCGGGCACGTCGCTCTCCCCGCAAAGCTTGAGCGTAAGCGTGAAAGACGCCGACGGCAATACGATCATGGGCACGTACGAAAACGCGGTGACCCTTTCCGACAGCGATTCGAGCGGCGCTACCACGATCGCGACTCAGCGGCAGCGATTCGCCTGCCGCCGGGATCGCTGCTGAGTTCCAACGACAGCGCGACCCTTAGCTATTCCGGACTTGCCATCGTGCCGGCAACGATCACGGCGTCGGCAAGCGGCGCAACCAGCGGCACGGCAACCTTCACGCCGGCACTGCAAGCGATATCCTATTCCGGTCCGCTGGTACTCGGAAGTCCCGAGGTCGATCTGTACGCTACGAGCGGAACCGGCTCGACAGGGACCTTCTCCGCCTCCGAAGTCGGATGGACCAACACGCCGTTCGATAAGACTCTCAACGCGACGATGGCATCGGCCTGTTCCTCGATCGCGACGGTATCACCCGCGAGCGGTACGTCGTTCACGATAACGGCCGTCGCGTCGCCCACCGCCGGAATCTGCACGCTTACGCTAAGCGACGGCGCAGGCCAGACCAAGAGCGTCACGGTCACGTACACCACCTCGAACCTTGGCGTTCAATAGGAAGTGCAGATCATGCGGAAGTTCTTGACCATCGGTACGATCGCGGCGTTCGCCGCACTGCTCGCCGGTTGTGCCGGCGGGGGCACGCATGCGCTCCCGGCTCCCCCGCTTACCGTGAGCGCGCACCAGCGGATGCCGGTAACGATCAAGATCGACGTCCCGAAGGCCGCCAGCAGCGCGGCGCGCCACGCCGCGTACGTCTCCCCGGCGACCACGCAGATGACGATCGACATTCAGACGGGCTGTCCGGGAGCCTGCACCGACGTCTCTGGGTTCCCGACGACGGTCGCGCTCACGCCGACGTCGGGGGGCTGCACGAGCACGCTGGCAACGACGCTCTGCCAACTGCAGATCACGCTGATGCCGGGAAGCTATACGGCGACATTGACGACTGCCGACGCGGGCGGCACCGTGCTCTCGACCGCACAGCAGATCGCATTCACTGTCACCGCCGGACAGGCCAACAGCATCGCGCTCTCGCTCTCCGGCGTGCCGGCGTCGATCGTCGCGACCGTACCGAATCCGAGTTCGTTCGCCGTGCTCGTCGAGGCGCTCGATGCGGACGGGAACATCATCGTCGGCCCGGGCGCGCCGACGTTCGCGGTCGCGCAGACGGCGGGAACGACGGTATTGCTCGACCAGCCGACGACGACCAGTCCGAACGAGTTCGTCGCGACGCCGTCGGGACCGGGCGCCACGACGCTCCAAGTGACCGCGTCGTACAGCGGGACGAACGTCACCAACGCGTGCACGCAGCCGGGCGCGGTCTGCATGGCGGCGTTCGCCTACACGGCCACGCAGGCGTCGCAAAACCTTTTCGTCCCAAACGAGGTCGGGAACGACGTGACGATCTACGGGTCGCCGTTCACTGGTTCGCCGACCACCACGGTCAGCGTGTCTGCGGCGTACGGCGTCGCGCTCGACTCCAAGGCCGACCTCTTCGTGTCGACCTTTGCGTCGGGAAGCAGTGGGGTCGTCACCGAGTACGCGCCGCCCTACACCACGGCGACCACCACCATCGCCAGCATCGGATCGGGTTTTCCAACGGGCCTTGCCGTTGCGGCCAACGGAACGCTGTACATCGCCAACGAGTACTCAGGTACAATCTCGAGCGTCGCGCCGCCGTACACCGGGACGCCGCAGACGGTCATTTCGGGGCTAAGCCAACCGGCCGGAATCCTGTTTGATGCGAGCGGCAATCTTTGGATCGCGAACACCACCAACGAAGACGTGCGCGAGTACGCGCCACCGTACACCAACGGCTACACCGACTTCCCGCTCGGTGGATATCCGAGCGACATCGGTTTCGACACCAACAAGAATTTGTTCGTGCTCGCGTACGTGAGCAGCGTTCCGGAAATACTCGAGTTTGCCCCGCCGTACACGGGCGCCGCGACGGCGACAATTACCGGTGGCGGGGCATCTCAGGCCGGCATCACGCTCGATCCGGCGAATAACCTGTACGTCGCGGATCAAGACAGCACGGACGAAAGCATCAAGATCTTGACCCCGCCGTCGTACACGTCGGTGACGAGCAACACCAACGGCCTGGGCGCGCCCGGGTTACTGCGGATGCTCACCCTCGTCACGGTGTCGATCTCGCCGTCGTAGACTTCTGCCAAGGTCGCCATCAACGGGTGTCGATCCCGGGCGCTCCAGCCGCCACACGTTGTGTGTTGCGAAGACCAAGGCAATCGAGTTATCGTTGATCGCGTTCTTGCCGCCGATGAGCGGCAGCGACGGACCGGTGAACGTTAGTGTCAGGCCGTCTTGGGTACGCCAAACGGCGCCCGCGCGAGGATACACGATTACGCATGACCGCCGTAGGTTTGGCCGCTGTCGGCAACCTCGTCAACACGCAAACGTCGCAATATCGGCGAGCGACCGCCCACATGGTCTCACAAAGTCCTGTACTCACACACCGGAACAGCCGCGACGACTGAAGCAGGTACCCAATCGGCGCCGTGCTCGGATACACGATTACGCATGACCGCCTTGGGTTCTGGCAGCTTGTGGCAGATCTTCCAGCACGCAAACTTCGCAGAATCGGCGATCGACCGCCCACATGGTCTCACAACGTCCCTGTACTCGCGACACAGCGGAACAGCCGTCGACTGATTGAAGCAGCCCCGTTGGAGGACTACATGCAGTTGCGCTCGTGTAGCCATCGACTGCCGCTGTCTATCGCGACGAATCCGCGCCGTTGATTCTGCGCTACGGTACCCGTCGTTTATGTCTTGTCGTGTCGGTGTCGGCGGTAATGCTGGGCTACGCGGTGGCGGTTTCCGCAAATGTTTGGCGTGCAGAAGCGGCGCCGGGCGTCTCCATGTACGAAGAGCATGCTACAGTTCGGGTTCGCGCAGCGGCGCAAGCTTGACCGAAGTGATGGCGATGTCAGGATCTCGATCGCCGAACGCGCGGTCGCTGCGAGCGTCAACGCTTTCGCGTCTTCGAAGTGCCAATGTTCGACCGACACCAAGGCGTCCTCGTGCTCCGTAACTGCGAAGCTGGTCGTAGCTAAGGCGCACGTCGCATTGATGCGATCCAGTGTCGGCGCATCGATTGACCGGTCTTGCTGAACTGCATCGAGCGCGGCGCGCAGCGCGGCGCGCAGCGTGCGAGTTGCCGCAAGCGTCGGAAAGGCCCAGCCCGGCGGCAGCGCGGCGTGGTGAAGCTCCCAGAAGCGATCGCATGTGGCCTGGTCTCGAAGCAAGTCGGTGGGCGGCGACGAGACCATCACGATCGTGTCGGCAAGGTCGATGGCGAGCTTTTCCCCGCCAACCGGAAATCCGGCCGCTTGTGCGTCGGCGAGCGTGGGCCCGGTGGCAGTGCCGGTACGCGCGGTTTTCAATAACGCTAGTATATCATTTGCAAGCGTTAGATAAAAGAGTTATAGTGCGTGTAACGACAAATAGCGTCGCTTTACCGTTAGCCGAAGAGAGGGCCCATGCCCACCCCCCGCATCAAGCACCATTTCCAGGCCGTTATGGACGTCGAAGTCTTCTATCGAGAAGCCGGCGACCCACGTTCGCCGACGATCGTTCTCTTATCCGGGCACCCGAGCGGAGCCCACGCGTACAACGGCTTGATCGAGAAGCTTGCCGCGCGATGGCACGTCGTCGCGCCCGATTATCCGGGATACGGGTTCAGCAGCACGCCCGCGGACGCGCCCTGGACATTCGACTGGCTCGCCGACGTCACGAACGCCTTCCTCGAAAGTTTGAATCTGGATCGGTACGCGCTCTACATGTTCGATTTTGGCGCTCCCGTCGGATTTCGAATTGCGGAAAAGCACCCCGAACGCATCACCGGCATCGTTACGCAGAACGGCAACATTTACACCGATGGCTTCGGACCGGGCGTTACCGCGCTCGCCAATTGGTGGCGCGATCGCGCCGCCGGTCAAAAAGCCGTCGACCAGTTTCTGATGCTTGCGGGGACGCGCTTTCAGTGGGAAGCGGGTGCACGCGATGTATCGTCCATCGATCCTGCGATGTGGACGCTCGATCAGGCATTGATCGATCAGCCGGGTCGCAAGGAAGCTGCGCAAGCGCTGCTCTGGGACTATCAGAACAATCCCGGGCGCTATCCCGCGTGGCAGAAATATCTGCGCGACCATCGTCCGCCGCTGCTTGCGATTTGGGGGGCAAACGATCCGTTCTTCGCGCCTCCCGGCGCGGAAGCGTACAAACGCGACGTTCCGGAAGCGAACGTCGTACTTCTCGACACAGGACATTTCGCACTCGTTGAAGAGCTCGACGCCATCGCCGAACACGTCAACGCTTTCCTTCAGGAAATCTATGCATGAACAAGACCATTTCTATTGAAGCGTCGCCGCGCGCCGCCTCAGCGATCCGAGCAATAGCGACCGGTGCCATTATCGCGGGCGCCCTGGATGCAATTTTCGCCGTTATCGCTTACGTTTTCGTGCTGCACGCGTTCTCGATCATCGGCGTCCTACAATACATCGCCAGCGGTTTATTGGGGCCTGCCGCCTTCTCGGGCGGCCTGCTCACGGCTGCGCTTGGAGTTGCGATCCATTTCTTTCTAGCATTCACATTTGCAACGTTGTACTACGTCGCTTCCCGCCGCATAAAAGGCCTGCGTTCGCACGCGGGCACCTTCGGCATTGTGTACGGTGCGGGAATCTGGCTCGTCATGGATTTGGTCGTTCTGCCGCTCACCGGTACGCCCAAGTCCGCGTTCAACGCCGCACTTTTCTCGAGTTTCCTTGCGGATCACGCGCTTTTCGTCGGTCTTCCCATCGCGCTGGCCATCCAGCGTTACGGCTAGCGGCAGAGGCAGCATGAAGGCCTTAGTTCAATCCGTGAATGTTGGCGCCGTACGCACCGTTCGATATGGCAGCCAAAGTATTACGACCGGAATCTTCAAAGAGCCGGTCAGCGGGCCGGTTGCCGTACGAGGCGTGAATCTGCGCGGTGACGATCAGGCTGACCGCGAGGCACATGGCGGCGACGTCAGAGCGGTCTATGCCTACGCGCGCGAAGACTATCTGTGGTGGGAGCGAGAGCTTGAGCGACCGATGTCGCCGGGGGAGTTCGGTGAAAATCTGACGACCGGCGGTATCGATGTTAACCAAGCCTTGATTGGCGAACGCTGGCGCGTCGGTACGGCACTACTGCAGATCACAGGTCCGCGCGTACCGTGTTACAAACTTGCGATGAAGATGAACGATCCGCGATTCATCAAGCGCTTCGCTGAGGCTTTGCGTCCCGGCGCCTATCTAAGCATCGTTGAGGAAGGCGAGATTGAACTTGGCAGCCGAATTCAGATCGCCCAGCGGCCTGCTCACGGTGTGACGATTGCGGAAATGACGAAGATTTATCTTTTCGAGCGTCATCGTTTACGCGAGCTACTTATGCCGGAACTGCACCCTTCTTGGCGTGACTGGGTCTTGGCCCAAATGTGAGACGCGAAGTGATACGAGGAGTTGCATCATTTCGCCGGAGCAGCGAATCTGCCTCAACCATTGCGGGGCTGGCGACCAAAACCAACCACGTCATCGAAAGGATGAAGACTTTGCAAACTCGAGGTGCCATTCCCTCAACCACTGCAACGACCACGTATGGCCGCATCGACGTTGACGGGGTCGGGGTGTTTTATCGGGAAGCGGGTCCGAAGGATGCGCCGACCATCGTGCTGCTGCACGGCTTCCCGTCTTCGTCCCGAGAATACGACATGCTGATCCCGCTGTTGGCAACGCGCTATCACGTGATCGCGCCGGATTTCCCTGGTTTCGGCCAGAGCGACGCCCCACCGCCGTTGACCTACACGTATAGTTTCGATCACCTGGCGCAGACCACGGATCATCTGCTCGAAGCCCTGAACGTCGAGCGCTACAGTCTCTACATCCATGATTACGGCGCGCCGGTCGGGATGCGGCTGATCCTGGAGCACCCCGAGCGCTTGCAACTGCTGATCAGTCAAAACGGGAACATCTACCAAGCAGGCCTGGGTCCGAAATGGGGCAAGATCGCCCAGTATTGGGCCGATCCAGCCGCGCATCCGGAAGTGATCGGCGCCTTCCTGTCGCCGGAGGCGACCAAGGAGCGCCACATCGCGGGAACCTCACACCCGGAGCGCTACAATCCTGACACGTGGACGGACGAAATCGCGCACCTCTCCAAGCCCGGCCAACGTGAGATCCAAGCGGCCTTACTCTATGATTATCGCACCAATATCGACGCATACCCGGTCTGGCAGGCGTGGCTTCGGGAACATCAGCCACCGACCCTGGTCGTTTGGGGAGCGAATGATCCGTCTTTCATCGCGGCGGGCGCGACGGCGTTCCGTGCAGATCTGCCGCGCGCTGAAGTCCACCTGTTGGATGCCGGCCATTTCGCTCTCGACGAGCTGAACGACGAGATCGCGGCACTGATCCTGGCCTTCATGGCCGAACACCTGCCGCAGGACGCGCCGGCAAGCGATACAGACGGCACACGTCAAAGCGGCTAGCAGGGCGTCGCGGTGCATGCGAGAGCCACGTCACCGTTGCCCTCGGTTAAAATCGTCGTTGCGCACGTCTTCGTCCGTCCGGTGGATGCGCGAACCCGCATGCTCGAGCGTTCCGATGGTCGACGGCGCTGGGTGCCCGAACATGTTATGCCGCCCAACTGAGATGACTGCGTCGTGTGGATGCACGGTCGTGATGAACTCCGGTGACGAACTGTATCCCGATCCGTGGTGGCCGACTTTCAGGATATCCGCGTGTAGAGCGATTCCCTCACTGAGGAATCGTCGTTCCGCCGCGACGCCGGCGTCTCCGGTGAACAGCATTCGGAATACGTGATACTGCAGGACAAATGCGATCGAATTGTCGTTGATCGCGTTTTACCGCCGATGAACGGCAGCGAGGGGCCAATGAATCGCAACGTCACCCCGTCATCGGTGCGCCGCACGGCGCCCGCGCGCGGATATACGATCGGCACGCCATCCGCACGCGCCGTGTCGACGCAATCCTGATACGCATGTCCGCCATACGTTTGCCCACTGTCGGCGATGTCATCAACGCGCAGCCGCCGCAACACCGGAGAGCAACCGCCGACGTGGTCTCATAAATCCCCGTGCTCACATACGTCTAAGCCCTTGGCGCAAGGATCGAATGGCGGGATGGGTTTAGGCTGGGGCGTTTCGATGGTGTCGACCGTCGGCCCGATAATCTGAACGGCTCCGGGTTCGATCCCCGGACGCTCCAGCCGCCACACAGGTTTGTGTTGCGGCGCTGTTAGCGATGTGGTATGGTCGGGTGAGATTATCGGGCTGACATACCACATCGAAGCGCAAGGGGCGCCGCAGAATATGCGGCGCCCCTTCTCCTATGCGAACGTGCGACAAATTCATTCCGGATGATCGCGCGATCGCGACCGGGCCTGGGAACGACGAATGCGAGCAAAGCCGCATCGAGCGCGCCGCCCTTGCTTTTAGGCGACGACCTCGAAGCCGAGCAGATCGTGGATCGTGAAACGCGCGCTACTCGGACGGGCAAAGCGTGCTTTTTTGCCATAGCCACGAGCGGCATGTTCCTCAGCTTCAGTGGCTCCTCCGTAGCCTCGGCAATGATGATCTTGAGCTTGGGTTTGTTCGCGTGGATGCGCTTGTACGCGCACCGGCTGAGTCGAACGCCGCTAGCATCGTGATGCGCTTGGTTCTTTCGGTTGACCCTGCACGAGACGCACCGCCGTTTCAGCAGATATCCGATCAACCGCGCGAATTTGTCGAGGGCGGCGAACTGCGCGCGGGCGACGCCCTGCCAACGGTACGGCAACTCGCGCGCGACTTGGCGTCGCACCGAATACGGTGAAGTCGTTGTCGCGTTGCGGCGCCGAGGCTACTCGAAGAAAGAGGTATCGGCTGCGCTTCGAGATGCCGCACACGCGCTCTAGGGTTTGTTGGGCGAAAGCGATCGTACGCTGCTCGTCGCACCATCACTCTCGACGGTGACGGCGGCATTCTCGTCGGTGCGATAGACTCGAATGCCGGCCTGTTCCAGCGTTGCGATCGTCGATGGTGCCGGATGACCGAACATGTTGTGGCGCCCGACGGAGATGACTCCGTAGCTTGGATGCACGGCACCGATGAACTGGGCTGACGAGGAATACGCGGAGCCGTGATGTCCTATTTTTAAGACGTCTGCGCGTAGATTGACGCTCTCGCTCAAAAACCGCTGTTCTGCCGCGACGCCGGCGTCGCCGGTGAACAACATTCGAAACTGCCGATACTGCGAGATGAAAGCAATGGAATTGTCGTTGATCGCGTTTTTGCCGCCGATAAGGGGCAACGACGGCCCGATGAACGCGAGCGTTACCCCGTCAGTGGTGCGCCAGACCATTCCCGCGCGTGGATGCACGATCGGCACACCGTCGGCACGCGCATTATCGAGACAATCGTGATACGCATGTCCGCCGTACGTTTGACCGCTGTCGGCGATCTCATCGACGCGCAACCTCTGCAGTACCGGAGCGCGGCCGCCTACATGATCGCATAAAGTCCCGTACTCACACACCGGCCAGCCCAATCGGGGGCTTACTTAGATCGCGTCCTAAGTATATTGACTGACTGACCGCTCTTTTATATAATGGGACGCATGGCCAGGCCGAAGAGCGATGATAAACGGAGCGCGATCATGAGGGCGGCGATCCGCGTCATCGCCGCCGACGGTCTAGGCGCCGCGACGGCGACGATAGCGAAGGAAGCGGGCGTCTCCAACGGGTCGCTCTTCACGTATTTCGAGACGAAGGGCGATCTGTTGAATCGGCTCTACGTGGAGCTGAAGACGGAGATGGCTGCCGTCGGCTTGGTCGGACTCCCAAACCGGAGCGGCATCCGCAAACAGGCGCAATACATGTGGTCGCACTTGCTGCATTGGGGGACATCCTTTCCCGAAAAGCGTCGAGTGATCGCGCAGCTCAGCGTATCGGACGAGATTACCGCGGAGAGTCGTGAGGCCGGTCACGCCGCGCTCGCCGGCGTCGCAAATCTTCTGGAGCGAAGCCGCGAAAACGGACCGATGCGCGACGTTCCGCTGGCGTTCGTCGCCGGGTTGTTCAACGCGCATGCTGACGCGACGGTCGACTTCATGATCGGCGACCCCGCAAACGCGGACGCTCATTGCATGACCGCGTTCGATGCCTTTTGGCGTATGCTCGCGTGACGAAAAACCTATCAGGAGTATGAAGATGTCAGGCACCAGGATCGCTATCGTAACCGGCGGCAGCCGAGGAATCGGCCGCAATACCGTCATCAGTCTCGCCGAGCGCGGCGTTGATTCGATTTTTACGTACAATGCGCGGCGCGACGCGGCGGAAGAAGTCGTCGCGGCCGTTCGCGAAGCCGGCGCACGCGCGATCGCGCTCCAGCTCGACACCGGCGACCTGCGCGCATTCGACAGCTTTGTCGAGAGCGCGCGCAAAGCGCTCGCGGAACTCGGCGCGGAGCGCTTCGACTACCTCGTCAACAATGCCGGCAACAATCACCACAACATGCCGTTCGAGAAGGCGACCGAAGAAGAGCTGGACAGCATCTACAACGTCCATTTCAAAGGCGTGTTCTTCTTGACGCAAAAGCTGCTTCCGCTCATCCACGACGGTGGGCGAATCGTGAACGTTTCGACGGCGCGGACTCGCCTCGCATCGCCCGGCGGAGCGGTCTACGCCTCGATGAAGGGGGCAGTTGAGGTGCTGACGCGATTCATGGCGCTGGAACTCGGACCGCGCAAGATCGCCGTGAATACCGTCGCTCCCGGCGCAGTTGCGACGGATTTCAGCGGCGGCATCGTCCGCGATAACCCCGAAGTAAACAGGCGAATCGCGGAAATGACCGCGCTCGGGCGCGTTGGCCTTCCCGAAGATCTCGGTCCGATGATCGCTTCGCTGCTCTCCGCGGATAATCGCTGGATCAACGCGCAGCGCATCGAGGTCTCAGGAGCCGTATAAGGCCGATCGCCGTCATGGCATTCGCTATTACGCGCATATCATGTTCAGTCACTTCGATCAGGCCTCGCCGAAAGGCCAGCCCCCAATTCTCCGCGGAACGAATGAACGATAGTTCCCTAAGGACAGGCTCAATAGGCGCGGCCTGTGCTTTGAAATACGTTACGTCGCGGCGCATCGGAGAAAAGCTCGGCGTCTGCGGGTAGAGATACGGCTCGCCATCGCGGACCCTGCCGATCGCGGTGAAGCTGCGCACGTGTTCGCCGGCATGCATTTGCGATCGAGGCGAGTAGAACGCCAAGAGGTCGCCCGGCGATAAGCGACGGACGGGAGCCATTTTTCCGTGACCAAGCTGCACAAACCCACCGGCCACGGCGGCTTCCACGTGGTCGGCAGAGGCAACGCCGACCCAGTATTTCACGGCGCTCCGGCATGCACGGTGACAACAAACCCACCTGGTGCAACAAGGGTGAACATCCGTCCGAAAGGCCCGTCTTGAGGTTCGCCAACGTCAGCTCCCCGTCGCAAGACCTCCGCCCGGTACTGGTCCACATCTCCGCTCACCGAAAACCACACTGCAACGCCTTGGCCGTTTCCGTGAAGCTCGCCCGGCCGCGGGCCTCGGATCGCGAAGGGTATCGGGCTTGTTTGAAACACCTGCGCTCCCGGTGGGCTGTGAGCGGCAGGCGTTAGTCCGACCACATTTGTCCAAAAAGCACTGGCCGCTGCGATGTCGTCCACTACGAACGCCACGAAACTCGGCCCGGTAGGGCTCGGTGCAGACATAACGACTCCTCTTGTCGAATCAGGTTCCTGATAGCTATACTATCAGGAACCTGATACAATGACAACAAGCGACGAAGTCATCACGAGTAAGGTGGGATACTTGGTCAAGCGGGTGCAGGCCGCTCTGCGGGCCACGATGGACAAAGAACTCCGCCCGCTTGGCTTGAGCGTTTCGCAGTATGCAATTTTGGAGGCTCTGCTCGACGAAGGCGCGTCGGAATCCACCAACGCGGCAATTGCACGGCGCTGCTTCGTTACTCCCCAATCCGCCAACGAAATGATTGGGACGCTGACCGAAAGCCGCCTCGTCGCGCGGCGCCCGACCACTAGTCCGCAGAGCATAAGATATGTCCTGACGCGGCGCGGGCGAGCGAAATGCCTCGAGGCTCGCCAGCGGGTGCTGGACATTGAAGAGCGCATGCTTTCCGGTCAGACCGACGCCGATCGCAAGCGCATAGCTGTTCTTTTGGAGCGATGCGCGCGCGCCCTAGAAGGCAAGCCGTAGTGTGGAGAAGTTTTGAAGCCGGCCCGGTTCCGTCCCGACAAGCAGATACCTAGCCACGCAGACCAGGAACCATTCGGTTCTACGGCCCAGAAGCGTCTATCAGCGGAACAATCGCGAGGTTGGCCAAAACTAAAGGGTTGGTAGTACCGTCGGTTGTTACGGTGACTGCGCCATTGTTATCCGTTCGGTAAACCGTCGCGCCGCTTTGTTCCAGCGTTTGGATTGTCGTTGGCGCGGGATGGCCGAAAAGATTGTGGCGACCAACGGATATGATCGCGTAGCGCGGATCCACGGCGGCGATAAATTCTGGCGACGAACCGTAGGCCGAACCGTGATGGCCGACCTTGAGAACGTCGGCGTGCAGATCGACGCCTTCAGCTAAGAAGCGCTGCTCTCCGGCGCTGCCGGCGTCGCCGGTAAAGAGCATACGAAACTGTTTATATTGCAGGATGAAAGCAATCGAGTTGTCGTTGATCGCGTTCTTGCCGCCGATGAATGGCAGCGACGGGCCGATGAAGTGCAGTGTCGCGCCGTCGTTCGTTCGCCAGACGGTTCCGGCGCGCGGGTAGACAATTGGCACAACGTCGGCATGCGCCGTGTCGAGGCAGTCATGATACGCGTGACCACCGTACGTCTGTCCGCTGTCCGCGATCTCTGCGACGCGAATCTTGTCGAGCACCGGCCGGCAGCCGCCTACATGATCGCCATGTGGGTGCGAGATGATTAACGCGTCGATGCGATGGATGCCTTCGCGGATGAGAAAAGGGACGACGATGCGTTCGCCGACCTGCTCGGCAACGGAATCGTCGCCGGTTTGGCCGCGTTCCAACCGTCCGCCGGCGTCGACCACGATCGCGCGATGGGCGGGTGTCTCGATGACGATCGCGTCGGCTTGTCCGACGTCGAGCACGGTGATGCGCAGATCGCCCGGCATGGGGCGCGGCGGCCATAGCGAGACGGATGTCACGCACGCCATCAGCGCGACCGCCGGGGTGATGCCGCCGCGCCGCAACATCGCGGCGGCGACCAGCAGCGCGATTTCGTAGGCGACGATCAATCCGAGCGGAGCGGGTGTCATGATCAGCGACGATCCGGGAAGCGCCGCGAGGATTCGCACTACGCCCACCACCCATGCAAGCACCCAACTGTTGAGATTCGCGCATGCTTGCGCGAGGGGACCGAACCACGATGTGCCTAGCTGCGCGGCGCCGAGCACCATCGTCAACGGTACGCATGGCACGACCGCGAGGTTGGCAAGAACGGCGTATCCCGACCATTGCTCGAACATTGCGGCGATGATCGGCCACGTTCCGAGTTGCGTCGCGAGGGTCAGTACGATCGCCTCGCGGATTCGATCGGGAACCGGCGCTCGGTGAAGGAGCGATTCGAGCGGATCGGCGAGCGCGAAGATCGCGCCGACGCAGCAAAACGAAAGCCAGAACGCGGGGGAGGCCGCGCTGCCCGGTATCGCCGCGAGGACGACCGCCGCCGCAACGAGTAAGGTATGCCAAGACAAGGCGCTCCGCCCTGCGGCGCGCGCGGTCAGCGCGAATGTCGCCATCGTGGCTGCGCGCAGTGCGGGCAACTCAAGGCCGCTTGCCACGGCGAAGATCCACACGGCGGCGACGGCGGTCGCGCATGCGCACGTGCGCGACGCTCGCAAGCGAATCAGCAGCGCTAGCACTAAGGCGCCGACCAGACCGACATGCAGACCGGCCGTGACCAGCACGTGCACGGTGCCGGTTTCTTGAAACTCCTTGCGAAGATCGGGCGGAAGCTGCGCGCGCTCGCCCCATAATTCGCCGGCCACGATCGATGCGTCGGGTTCGCCGAGACGCTGCGCTAGCAGCGCATGCGCGCGATACCGCATGCGTGCGATGCGCGCGCGCCACGAAGTTGAGGGGCCGAGAATGGCGATCAAGCGGGCGCTTTCTATGCGTCCCGTGATACCGTGCTCGCTCTCGATCGTGCGTTCGCTCGTCTCGCCGGGGTTGCGTGCGTCGTCGAGCGGGGTTAGGCGGCCGCGTACGATCGCGCGCGTTCCGGGCGGGGGAGCATGGTCGAGCGTCACGAGTACGAGCGGGCCGTAATCTATAGAAAACGTAAAGGTTTGGTGTTCTTGGTCGGCGGAACGTTGATCCAGCAGTGTCCCGGTCATGCGCGATGTGCGCCCTTCCGTTACAATGACGTTGCGGTGTGCGCGCCACGACGAAACCAGCAGTGCTGTGAAAACGAGGGCGAGCAGCGGAGCTACGCGAATCAGCCGGGCCGTAGTAGCCTTCGGAACCATCCGCGGCATCTGCTTAGTCGCGTGACGGTGACTAGCGAAGGAAGGATCGACAGCGTGCGTATTATCGTGACCGGCGGGGCCGGCTTCATCGGATCACACATCGTGGACGCGTATCTCGCGAGCGGTCACGACGTGCTGGTGATGGACTCGCTGTGGGAGCATGGCGGCGGTCGCCGCGCGAATGTCCCCGATCGCGCCAACTTCGTGCACATGGATATCCGTGATGAAAACATCATGCGGATCTTCAAAGAATTCAAACCGGATATCGTCAGCCATCATGCCGCGCAGCACTCGGTCGCGATCTCGTCGCGCGATCCGAAGTTCGATGCCGACGTCAACGTCATGGGCCTGCTCAACGTGCTCGATACCTCGGTCAAAACCGGCGTGAAGAAGGTGATCTTCGCGTCGAGCGGGGCGACCTTCGGCACGCCCGAGCGCTTCCCGATCACCGAAGCGTCGCCGCAGTTCCCAACCTCGCCGTACGGCATCACGAAGATGGTCGCCGAGCATTACCTGCGCTTCTATCGTGCGGAGAAGGGCCTCGACTTCACCGCGCTGCGCTATGGCAACGTGTATGGCCCGCGCCAGGATCCCAACGGTGAGGCGGGCGTGATCTCGATCTTCATCGGCAAGTTCCTCAAGCGCGAGGGCGTGCGCATCGATTGGGACGGCGATCAGACGCGTGACTATGTGTTCGTCAAGGATGTCGCGCAGGCGAATCTGCTGGCGCTCGAGCATGGTTCGGGCAAATGCTATGTGATCGGCACGAACGTCAAGACCAGCGTCAACGACATCTACCGCGCGCTGACAGATATCAGCGGATTCGAGGCACCGATTACGCACGGGGAGCGTCGTGCGGGCGACGCGCGCGACGCGCAATTCGATCCGGCGTTAGCCAAGAAAGAGCTTGGCTGGGCACCGAAGACCAAACTGCGCGATGGCATGCGCGAAACGTTCGAGTACTTCAAACACCAGTTCCAACTCCAAGGCGTGTAGCTCGACAGAGTTAGATGACGATGTTGACGAGTTTGTTGGGGACGAAGATGCGTTTGCGGATCTCTTTACCTTCGAGCTGGGTGCGAACGTTGGGATCGGCCAGGGCGAGCGCCATGGCGTCGAATTCGCTGATGCCGGGTTCGGCGTCGATGCGGGCGCGAATCTTTCCGTTGACCTGAACGACCAGCGTAATGCGCGCGACGGCCAATGCGTCGTCGTCGGGTTCGATCACGCGCTCGAGGTGCACCGAACTCGTATGACCCAGGCGCGACCACAGCTCGTCGGCGATATGCGGCGCATATGGTGCGATAACCAACGGCAGCGCGTGCACCGTATACAGAAACGCGGGCGATCCCGGTGCGCTGTTTGCAAACGCGGTCATGGCGTTAACCAATTCGTCCAGTTTTGCAATCGTGGTATTGAAGTGGAAGCGGCGTGAAGCAACCTCGTCGATGCCGGACTTGGCGGCGACGTGAAGGGCCCGCACCAGATCGCGCTCCTGCTGGGCTTCCATCGGCGGCAATTCGCGGGGCGACATCGACCGCGCGGCCTCGAGATTCGGTTCGCACGCGCGCCAGACGCGATTGAGGAAGCGCACGCGGCCGCTGATGCCCTCGTCGGTCCAATCGCCGGTATCTTCAGGCGGCGTGACGTAGAGCAAGAACAGGCGCATCGCGTCGACGCCGTTGGTGTCGGCGGTCTCGTCGATGCCGATCACGTTGCCGTGCGATTTGGACATCTTCTCGCTGTTGTACAGCACCATGCCCTGATGGAAGAGGCGCTCGAACGGTTCGTCGCTGCCGCTCACCCATCCCTGATCGTGGAAGAACTTGTAGAAAAAGCGCGAGTAGAGCAAGTGCAGCACGGCGTGCTCGGCGCCGCCGATGTATTGATCGACGTTCATCCAGCGGTTGGCCAGTGCCGGGAGCCACGGGGCTGAGGTGTTGTGCGGATCGAGATAGCGAATGTAGTACCACGAGGATTCAAAGAACGTATCCATCGTGTCGCTCTCGCGCCGCGCTGGGCCGCCACACGTGGGGCACGTCGTGTTGATGAATGCCGCATCGCGCGCGAGCGGCGAACCTTCACCGGTGATCGGGACATCCGGAGGCAAGAGGACCGGAAGCTGCGTATCGGGCACCGCAACTTCGCCGCAGCGCTCGCAGTACACGATCGGAATCGGCGTACCCCAATAGCGTTGACGTGAGACGAGCCAGTCGCGAATGCGAAAGTTGACGGTCGTGGCGCCGACGCCCATCGCCGTGAGTCGTTCGCCCAGCGTGCGGCGCGCGCGCTCGCTGCTCATGCCGCTGTAATCACCGCTTGCGACGAGGCGGCCGTCATCGACGAACGCGGCTTCGAGGGGCGCCGTGATCTCGGTGCCGGGCGCGACGATCACTTGCGCGATCGGTAACGCGTGCTTTTTGGCGAATTCGAAGTCACGCTCGTCGTGCGCGGGGACGCCCATCACGGCGCCCGTGCCGTACTCGGCGAGCACGTAGTTCGTCACCCAAATCGGCACGCGCTCGTGCGAGAGCGGGTTGATCGCGTACGCGCCGGTAAACAGGCCGGATTTCTCCATCAGGCTCGTACGTTCGAGCTCGGATTTCGAGCGTAGGCCTTCGGCGAACGCCTCGATCTGTGCCGCATGCTTTTTCGAGACGATCGTCTTGAGCTGCTCGACCACCGGATGTTCGGGTGCGATCGCCAGGAACGTCACGCCGTAGATGGTATCGACACGCGTGGTAAAGACCTCGATCGTTGCGGCGAGGTTCTCGACCTTCAGGCCGAACTGCACGCCTTCGCTGCGTCCGATCCAGTGGCGCTGCATCGCGCGCGTGCGCTCGGGCCAGCCCTCGAGTTTGTCGAGATCGCGGAGCAGTCGCTCGGCAAAATCGGTGATCTTCAAGAACCACTGCGAAAGATTGCGTCGCTCGACCGCGTGACCGCAGCGCCAGCAGCGTCCGTCGATCACCTGTTCGTTGGCGAGCACCGTCTGATCGTGCGGGCACCAGTTGACCGGCGCTTCGCGCTTATAGGCTAGGCCCTGTTCGTAGAGCCGCAAGAACAGCCATTGATTCCAGCGATAGTACTCGGGTGTGCAGGTTGCGATCTCGCGCGACCAATCGTAGCTGGTACCCATCAGCCGGATCTGGCGCTGCATGTTGGCGATGTTCGAGCGCGTCCACACGTTGGGATCGATGCCGCGCTGAATCGCCGCGTTCTCGGCCGGCAGCCCAAAGGCGTCCCATCCCATCGGATGCAACACGTTATAGCCGAGCATGCGCATCGTGCGCGCGACCGCATCGCCCAGCGTGTAGTTCTTGGCATGGCCGACGTGCAGATCGCCCGACGGATACGGAAGCATCTCGAGCACGTAGTATTTCGGACGCGGATCCGAATCGTCGGCGCGGTAGATGCCCTCGCGCTCCCAACGTTCTTGCCAGGTGCGTTCGATGCTGCGGAAATCGTAGGTTTCGGCCATAGAGAGGATGGTAATGGCACGGCGCCGCCCCGGCTACCTTTCCGGTCGGAGGCGGGGGTGGGAAGGAACGGCATGCAGCGTGTTGCCCTCGTCCTGGTCATCGTTGTCGTCGGCGCGGTTGCGATTTGGCATCCGGCGAGCGGGACGGCTATCGCCGTTGCGACCGCATCGCCCCGCCCGGCCGCCGCGCGGTCGGCGCGCGTACACGCTGGGGCGCCGTCCGATGCGCGGATCGTCGTGTACGTGGTGGGCGCGGTGCAGCGGCCGGGCCTGTATGCGCTCGCGCCATCGTCTCGAATCGACGCGGCGGTACGTCAGGCCGGCGGAATGCGCGCCGACGCCGACCCTGCCGGCGTCAACTTGGCAGCGCATGCGGCCGACGGCGACGAGATCATCGTCCCCGAACGCGGTCAAACGCCAGCGGCTGCTTCGCGCGCCAAGCTCGCGCGTGGTTCGACCGCACGTCGCGTTCGCAAAGCCGTCACCGTGGTCGATCTCAACCATGCCAACGCCGTGGATTTGATCGCCGTTCCAGGTATCGGCGCCACGATCGCCGCTCGTATCGTTGCCGTACGCGAGCGCGACGGTCCCTATACGACCTACGATCAACTCCTCGACGTTGCCGGGATGACGCAGGCGCGTCTGGACCGTGCGCAGCCCTACTTGCGCCTTTGATTTTGACAATTGATAGAATGATCAATCTACCGGTCGGCGAAATGCGTGCGCCATGTCCGCTGTGCTATCGAAAGAAACGCTCCCGCATCTGATCCGTCGGGCGCTGGCCGAACCTCGTAGTGAAGCCCTGGTCGAACGGGTCGACGGTGACTGGACGCCGATCTCGTCGCATCGCGTGCTCGAGCGCGCCTTGGACGTCGCCTGCGCGATTCGCGGCGCGGGGTTGCAGCAAGGCGATCGTGTCGCGTTGATCGCGCACGATTGCGTCGACTGGATCATCTGCGATTTCGCGACGTTCTTCGCCGGCTGCGTCGTCGTACCGATCTATCCGACGCAAGCGCTCGATCAAACCGAGTACATTCTCAAACATAGCGACGCAAAATTACTGTTCATCGACTCAACCGCATCGCTCGAGCGCTTGCAAAACGCAAACATCACGCTCCCCCGCGCAATCGTGTTCGAGTCTTCTGTCACCCCGAGCCACGCTTCTGTCACCCCGGGCCACGCTTTTGTCACCCTGAGCTCGTCGAAGGGCGAGTCGCTCGCGCAGTTCGAGCAAGGCGGCGCGCAGATACGTGCCGCGCATCCCGAGTTGCCAGGGGAGTACGAAGCAGTCCTCAAGCCCGATGACTTGGCCGTGCTGATCTACACGTCGGGTACGACGGGCGTTCCCAAAGGCGTGATGCTCTCGCACGACAACCTCGGCTACGACGCGCAGGCGGCGCTCGAGTACGGGCTGCACTCGGCCAGCAGCGACGAAAACGCACTCTCGGTGCTGCCGTACTCGCACATCTACGAGCACACGATGATCTACATCTATCTGCTCGCCAAGGTGCGCTATAACATCTGCCACGATCCGAACGATTTGCTGACCGACCTTCAGGCGGTGCGTCCCCAGTATATGACCAGCGTACCGCGCATCTTCGACCGCATTCTCGCGGGCGTGCAGGGTAAGGCGATGCAGCACGGTGGTATGCAGGCGCGTTTGGTTCCGTGGGCGCTGCGCGTCGGGCGCGAGTACATGGAAGCGCAAACGCTGGGCGCGGGCGCGGGACCAATGCTCGGCCTTCAGTACTCGATCGCTAAACGCTTGGTATTGGAAAAGCTGCGCAAGCTGTTGGGTTTGGACCGTATCGCGTTCTTGACCAGCGGCAGCGCGAAGCTGCATGTCGACGTCGCGATGACGTATCTCGCGCTTGGCGTTCCGATCATGCAAGGCTACGGATTGACCGAGACCTCGCCCGTCATCACGACCAGCGAACCGGCCGCCAATCGCTACGGTGCGGTCGGCAAACCGATTCCGGGCTGTGAGATCATGATCGCGGCCGACGGTGAGATCCTTGCGCGCGGGCGCAACATCATGCAGGGCTACTATCGCGATCCCGAAGCGACCGCGGCTGCGATCATCGACGGCTGGTTTCATTCCGGCGATATCGGCGAGATCGATGAGGACGGCTTTCTATGTATCACCGATCGCAAGAAGGAAGTCTTCAAAACCGCGACCGGCAAGTACGTATCGCCGGCGCGCGTCGAAGCGGCGATCAAGCGCTCGGTGTTCGTCTCGCAAGCGATGGTGGTCGGCGACGGGCGGCCGTATCCGGCGGCGCTGATCTGTCCGAACTGGGACTTGCTCCGGATCGAACTCAATCTGCCGCGCATCACGCCTGAGGAACTTGCCGGACGCAGCGACGTGCGCGACTTCGTGACCGCCGAGGTTCGCAAGCAGACCGCCGATCTTGCGACGTACGAGCAGATCCGGCGTATCGGGTTGATAGCACGCGAGTTCAGCGTCGAGAGCGGCGAGCTCTCGCCGTCGATGAAGATCAAGCGCCGCATCGTCGAGGAGCGCTATCGCGATCTGATCGAACAAGCCTACGCCGCAGATCTCCGCACCGCTTCACACGCATGACCAGCGGTACGCCATCCCGGCGCGTCGATGAAGTGATCCGCGGGCCGATCAAAAGCAAGACGATCTTCCCGGTGCTTTTGCTGCATTTGATTCACGAGCAGTCCGACCACGGATACGGGCTGATGCAGCGAATTGAATCGGTTTGCGGCGATCTGGTCGCCGTCAACACCAACAAGATCTACCCGCTGCTGCGCCGGTTGGAAGAGCGCGGCTTCGTGACCGCGACGTGGGACCATCCGACGAAGCGGTCGCGCCGGATCTATTCGATCACCCCGGCCGGCGAAGAGCGCCTGTCGCGGATCAAGGGCACGATGCTGCCCTACCTCGAGTCGATCGAGCGCGCCGTCGGCCGGCTCAAACACGAACTCTACCAACCCGACTATGCCGTTTCTCGCGCTCGTCCATCTGCGTGAACTGCGCTGCCCGCAGTGCGGCGCACTGCTGGCGCAAGCCGGTTCGCGCTCCTTCGTCGTCGACGAACGGGACGAGCCGGTTAACTTCTCGGAGAAGGAGCCGCCCGAAGCGATGACCGTTGCCATCGGCTGTCCCAACGGCCACAGCGTATCGCTCAGTGTGCCCGATGAGGTTGCCGCAGAAGAGGCGCTGGCAACGCCCGACGATGCGCCGCTCGCGCGCGACGCCGTGCTTGAAATGCCATAATCGTGGCCTGAAGGAAGGCGGGGTCCGCCACGCGATGTAGGGTCTATGAACCGTGTGCTATCTCTCGTGATGCTCGCGGTGTTCGCCGGTTTCGCCGTAACCGCGCGCGCCGCTGACGCACCGCACGACAAGCCCTCTGCCCCTCAGCATGAGCGGCAGCCCGCCGAGCACGGAATGTTTCCGGATTCGGTAACGTCCCATTCGATCACACTCGACGGCAAGCCGATCGCATACACGACCCGCGCCGGGTTGATCACGCTCCACGACATGGACGGTAAACCGACGGCGACGATTTTCTACACGGCCGACACCGAAAACGGTGCGAACCCGACGTCGCGTCCGGTCACGTTCATCTATAACGGCGGTCCGGGCAGCTCGACGATGTGGCTGCGCATGGGATCGATTGGTCCGGTGCGCGTGCTCGCCGCCAACGGCGAGCCCAGCGGGCCGCCGCCGTACCGCATCGAGGACAATCCGTACAGCCTGCTCGACAAGAGCGATCTCGTCTTCATCGACATGCCTGACTCCGGCTTCGGCCGGATCATGCCGGGCCAAGAGAAGACGTTCTTCGGCGTCGATCAAGACGTCGCGGCGTTCGGGCAGTTCATCACGAATTACCTTTCGAAATTCGATCGCTGGAATTCGCCGAAATTTCTCTTCGGCGAGAGTTACGGCACGACGCGTTCGGCCGCGCTGTCGGACTATTTGGTTCGGCAGGGCGTCGCACTCAACGGTGTGGTGCTTCAATCCTCGATCCTGAACTTCGGACTCGATTTCACCAGCGGCGAGCCGATCGGCGGCGGGGATTGGGCCTACGTGCTCTATCTGCCGACCGAAGCGGCCACCGCGTGGTATCACAACAAGATCCCGAACCGGCCCGCCGACCTCGCGTCGTTCGTCGCGGGTGTCGAACGGTTCGCGACCGGTGAATATCTGCACGCGCTCTACGAGGGCGACCGGATCTCGCCGTCGGAGCGCGACGACGTGATTCGTAAGCTCAGCGAATACCTCGGTCTCTCGCCGCGAGTACATCCGTCAATCGAACTTGCGCGTTCCCTATTCGCGCTTCCAAGCGCAGTTGCTGCGCGGCCAAGGCGAAGTGATCGGCCGGCTCGACGCGCGCTACACGACCGGCACGACCGACCGCTCCAACGAAGAGGGGCCGCAGTGGGATCCGACCGACTCGTCGATCGACGCGCCGTACACGACCGCGATCAATCAGTACCTGCGCGTCGATCTGAAATACAACCCGCCGATTCCGTACCGCACGCAGGTCTACGACATCATCTACGCCGGCGGCCAAGAATGGGATTTCTCGCACGCCGAGCCCGGCGGCCTCTTCGGCAAGAGTTTCCCCACCAACGTAGCGCCCGATCTCGCGGACGCGATGACGCAAAATCCTAAGCTGCGGGTCTTCTCGGCCAACGGCTACTTCGATTTCGCGACGCCGTTTTACGCGACGATGTACACGCTGGATCATCTCAATCTTTCGCCGCAGTTGCAGAGCAACATTACGTTCGGTTTCTATCAATCGGGACATATGATCTATTTGAGCACTCCGGCTTTGGCGAAGTACAAAGCCGATCTCGCGCGCTGGTACGACAGCGCTCTTGGACACTAGGAGGCGCACGATGAAGCATCTTCGCACCATCGGCGCCTTGGCCGCCGCGCTGACGCTCTTGGGCGCCGCGCCGGCTGCCGCGCCCAAGACCCCGATTCCACCGCAAACGCCCGATGCCGTCTCGCACGGCAGCGTCGTCGTTGCCGGACACCGCATCGACTACACCGCGCGTGCCGGCAGCATCACGCTGCGCGATCCGGTCACCAACGACGTGACGGCGCGCATGTTCTACGTCGCCTATACCAAGGACGGAGCGGCCGCCAAAAGCCGGCCGGTAACGTTCTTCTACAACGGCGGTCCGGGGAGTTCGACCGTCTGGTTACACATGGGGTCCTTTGCGCCCGTCCGCGTGCATGTCACTAACGGGGCTCCGACTGGCCCAGCGCCGTTCGAACTCTTGCCCAACCAATACAGCTTGATCGACAAGACCGACGAGGTCTTCATTGACGCGCCCAATACCGGGTATAGCCGTGTGATGGGAAGCGGCACGCCCAAGGATTTCATGGGCGTCGATCAGGACGGCAAGGCCTTCACGCAGTTCATCGAGCGTTACATTTCACAGTTCTCACGCTGGAATTCGCCCAAATTTCTCTTCGGCGAGAGCTACGGCACGACGCGTGACTGCGTACTGGTGAACATGCTCCAGCAAGCCGGCGTCGAGATGAACGGCGTCGTGCTTCAGTCCTCGATCATCAACTTCAACCTGGGCGGTCTGGGCGGCGGAAATCCCGTCGGCGGCGGGGATTGGGGCTTCGTGCTCTATCTGCCGACGGAAGCCGCGACCGCCTGGTATCACCACAAGGCCGACGCGCACGGCGAGAGCCTCGCGACCTTCTTGCGCGGCGTCGAACAGTTCGCGAGCACGACGTACCTGCATGACCTTGCGATGGGATCGAATCTCGATCCGGGCGAGTTCAACGCCGACGTCGCGCGGCTGCACGCGTACCTCGGGATTCCCGAGAGCTACATCCGCGACTCGAACCTGCGCATTCCGTACTTCCGGTTCCTCAAGGAGTTCGAGCGCCCGAGCAACACGCTGGTCGGCCGCTACGACTCACGCTACCAGACCTACTCGGTCGATCAGCTCTCGAATTATCCGGACTGGGATCCGTCCGATGTCGGTATCGACGGTGCGTTCGTGGGGGCGTTCCACCAGTACATCACGGGAACGCTCAAGTACCATTCGCCGATTCCCTATCGTCCGGTGTCGTACGGCGGCCTGCTCGGCGCGAAGTGGGACTTCAAGCATAACGGCGACGATCCGCCGACGAACGTCGCGCCGGATCTGGCGCAAGCGATGACGCAGAATCCGCATCTGCACGTCTTTTCGGCCAACGGCTATTTCGACTTCGCGACGCCGTACTTCGCAACGGTCTACACGCTGGATCATCTCGATCTCGCGCCGCCGCTGCGCAGCAATATCACCTTCGGGTTCTATCACTCCGGGCACATGATCTATCTCAATCCGGCGGCGCTAGTCGCCTACCGGAACGATCTCGTGCGCTGGTACGACCGGGTCCTCTCCGGCCGGTAAGCTGCGCTCCTACGTCGGCCCGGCGATCGCGGCAAGTGCCGCGATCGTCTGGTCGAGCGTATGTGAGAGCTTCGCGTACGCGGTTTCCTGATCGATGGTCGGCGGCGCGTCGGCCATCTCCACCGCGCCTTCCAAATTCCCGAACTGTTCGCCCAGATAACGCAGCGTCGCGTGGTCGGTTTCCGGCACGCCCACGCTGTTGTCGGGATTTCCGTTGCCGCGCAGCCCGAGGATGTCCGTGCGGAGATGCCGGGCTTGCGTGGCCGACACCTTGCCGGACGCGAGCACCGCCGTTGCGTGTTTGTTCGCCGCCTCGATCTGGGCGAGCTTGCCTTCGATTTGCATCGCTAGCGTGTATTGATGCCAGAGCTGGTCATCGGTAACGCTGATGCGCGGATCGCTTCTTAGCGCGACCGTGCGTGTGTAGGTCTTTCCGTCGACGCTCAGGCGCACCGTGTATTGTCCCGGCGGTGCGAGCGGACCGCCGTCGTGATGCGTGACGAAGTCCCACACGAACCGATGCGCACCCGGATTGGTGTCGACCGTGACCGGCGGCGTGATCCAGCGCGGCGCGATCTCCACCGTCGACGGATCGGTCACGACCGGTTTGTCGGCGCTGGAGTAACGGCGCATGACATGGCCGTGCGGTCCGATGAAAGCGATGGTCACCGGCGTCGAAGGCGCGCCGTGCAGGTAGTAATCGACATACATCCCCAGCGGCGGATTGGGCGCTTGGGGATCGTCGGGTTGAATCGGCGTGCCTTCATCGGCGATGCCGCCGCCGACGCCGCCCGCGCGGCGGAAACGCACGGTCGGAATCGGCGTGAAGAGATAATTTCCATCCGACGCGACCGCGCGCGCCATCTCGCGCAGCGGCTCGATGTCGTCCATGATCCACATCGAGCGACCGTGCGTACCGATGACCAGATCGCTGCCATGCACGTCGATATCGCGCACCGACGTGACGGGAAGGTTGCGCTGGAGGGTCTGCCAGTGCGCACCGTCGTCGAACGACACGTAGACGCCGCGCTCGGTTCCCGCGTAGAGCAGACCGCGCACGGTCGGGTCGGCGCGGACGACGCGCACGAACGAACCGTTCGCAATGCCCGACGCGATCGGCGTCCAGTGCGCGCCCGCATCGTCGGTCTTGTAGATGTACGGGCGATCGTCGTCGAGGCGATGGCGATCGACCGCGATGTAGGCCGTGTTTTTGTCGAAATGCGACGCCTCGATCACCGAGATCTTGCTCCACGGCGTCAAGTCCGGCGGCGTGACGTTCTTCCAGTGCGCACCGTCGTCATCGGTGATCCACACCCGGCCGTCGTCGGTTCCGGCCCAGAGTAGCTTCGCGTCAAGCGGCGAAGGCGCGAGGGCGTACACCACGCCGCGGCGCGGCAGGCCGCTGCTGTCGGCGAGCGTCGGCGCGTCGAGGTTTTTGGGATCGTCCTCACGCGCGCCGCCGGTCAGATCGGGGCTGATGATCGTCCACGAACTGCCGTCATTGCGCGAGCGAAAGATCTGTTGACGTGCGGTGTAGAGTGCGTGATCGACCGGCGAAACGACCAGCGGCAGCGTCCAGGTGTGACGCCAGGTCGTATCGGGATATGCGGTTTGCGGATCGATGTTGCGCTCCCAACCCGTGGCTAAATCCTCGTACGTTACGGTATCGCTTCCGCCGAAGAGTTTTCCGGGATGCCGCGGATCGGGTGCGATATAACCGTTCTCGCCGCCCACGTCGATCAGACGCCAATCCGCGGAGGTGATGTTCTGATGGATCGTCTGGCTCGGTGCGGCGATCGCGCCCGAGTCTTGCTGCGCACCGTAGACCCAGTAGGGAAACCGATTGTCGGTGATGACGTGATAGAGCTGCGCGGTCGGCTGGTTGAACCACGAACTCCACGTTTTGGCGTAGTCGAGCGAGACCACCACGCCTTGATCGCTGCCCAAAATCATATGGGTGGGATCGTCGGGGTTGATCCAGAGCGTGTGGTAGTCGTCGCCGCCGGGCGAGCCTTTGATCGCAAGCCACGTCTTGCCGCCGTTATCCGAGCGGTACGTTGCCGTGTCCATTACGTACACGACGTCGGGACGTTTTGGATCGACGGTGATGCCGCCGAAGTACCAACCGCGCTCCCAGATGCGTTGCTGCGACTTGCCCCCGGCCACGTGCGTCCATGTCGCGCCGCCGTCGTCCGAACGGTACACGCCGCCGGTCGAAACGTCGGTCGGGGTATCGACTTGTGCGTACACGCGTGACGGATCGCTGGGTGCAACCGCGACGCCGATGCGTCCGACGTGCGCCGGCAGCCCATGGGTGAGTTGCGTCCATGTCGCACCGCCGTCGGTCGTTTTGTAAAGGCCGCTGCCGGGACCGTTCGAGGGCGGATAGGTGTTCCACGGCGGGCGTCGCGTTTGCCATAGGGCGGCGTACACGACTTGCGGATTGGACGGATCCATCGAAAGGTCGATCGCGCCGGTGTTGTCGTTCTTGAAGAGGACGCGCGACCACGTTTTGCCGCCATTCGTGGTCTTGAATACGCCGCGTTGCGCGTTCGGGCCGTATTGATGGCCCAGCGCCGCGACGTAGACGACGTTGGCGTCGTGCGGATCGACAACAACCGCGCCGATCTGGCGCGTGTCATCTAGCCCGATGTGGGTCCACGTTTTGCCGGCGTCGGTCGATTTGTACATGCCGTTGCCGTGGGCGATGTCCGAACGCATGTCGGCTTCGCCGCTTCCCACATAGAGGGTTTGCGGGTCGCTCGGTGCGACGGCGATCGCGCCGATCGACGCGACGTCCTCGCGATCGAAGATCGGGCTCCAGGTCCGCCCGGCGTTGTCGCTCTCCCACACGCCACCGTCGACCGCCCCAAAGTAATAGCGGTCCGGTTGGCCCGGAACGCCGGTCACGGCGAGCGCACGCCCGCCGCGGAACGGGCCGATCAAGCGCCACGACAGCGACGTGAGGTACGACGATCCGACGTGAGCGGGGGCAGCCGAAGCTCCTCGACCGGCAAGAGGCGCGAAAACGAACAGCGCGACGAGCGCATAACTCAAAAGACGACGCATGCAGCCAGCTACTGTGCGCCGTTTTGATAAGCCTTTCGCGGGGCGACCCTGCAAGTGGGTGGCTGGTCATGGGAACGGGTAGAGATGAACAATGATTACAAGCACAATGTTAGGCCGAATCGGCACCCTGGCCGTCTGCCTCACGATCGCCGGCTCCCTCGGCGCGCCCTCGGTCGCTCTCGCCGACCAAGCCTCGACCGCCGCCATCATTACAGCAGTCGGTGCCATCGTCAGCACGCTCATCTACGACTCCAACCGCCGCCAGTACTATTACGAGCGAAACAATCGCCGCTACTACGTCAGCAACGGCGCGGCGCAACAATGGTACCAGCGCCAGGACCCCCAGTATTACAACGCCCACCGCAGCGACTTTCGGAATAATCCCGCTCGGTTTAACCAGGAATTCCGCAACTCGCATCACGGTCACAACCCGCACCAACCGCACCACTAGGCGAATTCTCATCCAACGGGCAGCCGGTTCTCAAAGAGCAGGCCGCCCGTTGTCAAGATTCGGGCGTACGCTGTTTTCAGACGCTTGGAGCACACACCAAACCGGGCGTCACTAACAGAGGTACACCATGAAAATCGCTCCTTCGCTCCTCGCCTGCCTGCTCGTCGCGCTTCCCGCGACCGCGCTGGCGGATTCGCACGGGGGCGGCAACCACGACGGGTCCCGCCAGCCGCAACAGGCATCTCATGCCCAGCAGCAGCGCGCGCCGCAACAGCGTTACCAGCAACAGCGTGCGCCGCAACAGCGCTATCAGCAACAACGCTCCGGCGCGGTGCCGCAACAGCGCTATCAGCAACAGCGTGCGCCGCAACAGCGCTACGAGCAACAGCGTGCGCCGCAACAGCGCTATCAGCAACCCGTGCAGCGCTACGACCAACGCACCGTCACACGCAACGTTCAGTCGATGCCGCGCTACGTTGCACGCGGCTCCTACGGAGGCGGCCGGATCGAAAATCCGCGCGGCTGGACGCAGGCATGGCAGTGGAACGGCGGCCGCCAGTGGGTCGGTGACAACGATTACTGGGGCGGCGGCTTCTGGGGCGCGCTGACGATCAATCTCGGCGGCGGCGGATATGGCGGATACGCGTACGACAACTACGACGTCCAGCAAAATTCGCCGGGTGCGCAGCTTCTCTCCCAATACGGTCTGACCCAGACCGACTGCAACCAACCGAACCTGGTGCAGATCGACGGGCCCGACGGCAGTGAAATCTGCGCCTTTCCCAACGACCAGGTTGCCCCGGGACAATACCAAGTCGACCCCGCAACCTTGAGCCTGGTATCATACTAGGGGAATAGCGGAGGCGCCGTACGGCGCCTCCCACGCGTACGGGTCATGCCCGTAAGGAGCGCCATGATGAGATCCTATCGTCGCCGCGCCATGCTCTTGGTCGCCGCGCTCGCCGCGTCGGCGGCACTCCCGGCAGCCGCCGCAGCACACGGTTCCGTCCGCGTGCAACAGATCGACGGCCGGGTTGCGCACTATGACGACGTCCGGCTCGAGCTGTCGGGCAACACGCTGCGGGTGCTCTCGCCCGACCGCGTCGGCACGTTGGTGGTCAACAAGGCGGCGTGTTCGTACGTTGGAGCGATGCAGCGTTGTCTGCCGTCTTCGCTGACGCTTTCGCAGCACGGCACGCACCGAATAACCCTCGATCGCGGCACGGTCTATCTCAACTTGACCAGCGATCCCCAAACGTTACCACACTCGTCGCGCATCGTTCCGCCGCGCGGCATCGTCGCGTTACTGCGAACGCACCGTGGCACATTCATCGCCATCACCGGACGTCTGGATGAGGTGCATCAATGAAGATCGTTTTCGCGCTCGTCGTGCTCCTTACACTCGGCTCGCCGATCGCCGCGCTCGCCGGCAATACGCATGACGGCGGCGGCGATCGTTCCGCTCCACCTGCGCGCTCGGCTCCCGCGCCGCGCTCGGCTCCGGCACCGCGTTCGGCTCCGGCACCGCGTTCGGCTCCGGCACCGCGTTCGGCACCGCTGCCGCGCCCCGCGCCGCCGCGCGCGGGCCCCATCGAAGCGCCGAAACGTCCGCCGGGATTCTCGCTGCCGCATGACGTCACGCAGCCCAAGCCGCCTGCGATGCGCCCGGTGACGCGACCGGTGCAGCCGCTGCCTCGCGTTCAACCGCGTCCGCCGGCACGCGGACGCACGGTGCAAAACCCGCATCACTGGTCGCGTCCGTGGCAATGGAACAACGGTACCGCGTGGATCGGGGCGCCCGATTATTGGGGCGGCGGTTTCTGGGGACCGTACGCGTTGGATCTTTCGGCTGGAAGTTATCTCGTCGAGCCCGACACGCCCGGCGCGCAACTCCTCCAGGAGTACGATCTTACGCAGACGGAATGCGGACCGCCGAATTTAGTCGAGATCTTTGGGCCGGACGGCAGCGAGATCTGCGCGTTCCCGAACGATCTCGTCGGTCCGGGGCAGTATCAAGTCGATCCGACGACGTTAACGCTGGTGTCGTACGACTAGCCGATTGCCTCGAACGCTTGGGTCGCGCGACGGACGGGGCCGTCGTCGAGCTTGAGCGTGAGGCATTTGGCCGAACCGCCGGATTTGTGGAAATCGGAGAGGTCGGTCTCGACGACGCGATAGCCGGCGGTGTCTAGACGATGGCGCAGGGGCGCGCTCGCGGAATGCACCACGATCGCGTCGCTCAGCTCGACCGCATTGCACGCGAACGCCAGCGCATCGGCCTCGCCGACTTCGATCAGATACTCGGTTCCAAGGGTCATCCGCAGCATCGCTTGCGATTTGGGCGAGAAGGCGTCCATGTACGCCATGACATGTCCGCTCGCAAGCGGACACAGGCACGTGTCGAGGTGGTAGAAACGCGGATCGACCAATCGCAGCGGCAGCACGCGCGCGCCGACGAGCTTGTCGATTTGCGCGGCGGCGGCATGGTCGCTGCGCCAGCCGTGTCCGAAATAGAGAATCGAAAGACGACGATCGTACAGCGCGTCACCCGCACCCTCGAAATACGCGCCGTCGATCGCGGTAGTCGCGAACCCAAGCGACGAAAGATGATCGCGATAGCGCCGCTCCTCGGTGCGCCGTTCCGGATAGCGGAACGTGCTCACGATCGCCGTCCGGTCGCAGATCAACGCTGCGTTCGCCGTGAATACCAGATCCGGCAGGCCGGCCTGCGCCTCGATCAACTCGACGCTCACGCCCCCCGCATCGAGTAAAACGGCAAGCAGCCGTTCCCACTGCCGCTGCGCATTCCCCGTCGCGGCACCAACGTACCGCGACATCCACGGATTGATATCGTAGGTCACCCCAAAATACGTCGGCGGACACATCAGCAATCTCGTCATAAAAAAAGCATACGCCGGTTTCCCGACGCACGCATTCGCCATTCGTCCAGCACTACGCCCAATCCACTAACCAACAAGGATGGAGGATGGTAGGGATGGCACGCGTTGCGGGTCCCTGCGTCGCGTAGCGAGCTTTAAACAAGAAAGGCGAGCGAAGCGATGCAGGGACCCGCAACGCGCGCCGTCCCTACCATCCTCCGCCCGAATCCCCGCCCCCGCCCATGTCGCCAAAGCCGCCACCGCTGAAATCACCTGAGCTGGCACCGCCCATGTCGGCCTGCCCTGCGTCGTTGCCCCAGCCGCCCGCATCGCCGCCGCCCCACGAGCCGCCCTGGTCGCCCGGCATCATGCCGCCGCCGGCGTTCTGATCGATGATCGTCGTGCCGCGGTTGCCGCCGAACATCTCATTGCCCAGCCACGCGCCGCCCAAGCCGCCGAGCAGGCCGCTCCAAAATCCGCCGCCTCCGCCGTAGTAGCCCGGCCCGTAACCGCCACCATAGCCGCCTCCGTACCCGGGGCCGCCTGCGCCGTAGCCCGGTGGCGGAACGCCTGGCCCACCGCCGTAGTATCCGCGCGCCGATCTCGCGCGAAAGATCGATCGCAGCACCAAATAGCCGACCACGACGAGAATGATCAATAGAAACACGGGTACATGCGCTCCTTGGCGCGTTCGCGCGTAGCTTGATTGCGCGGGCACGGGGTAACTGCGCTGGTTCCCGGCCGCGGGCGCGCTGTTCAGATGCGCGCGAAAGACGTTGAGGATGCCGTTGACCGCGGTCGTAATGCCGCCGTCGTAATCGCCGTCACGAAATTGCGCTTCCATCGACTGGCGGATCGAGAGCAGCGTCGGTTCGGGAAAGAACGCCGCCGTCGCGGTTCCGGTGATCACGATGTCGCGCCGTTCGCTCTTGGCGATGAAGATCAGCACGCCGTTGATCTTCTGCGAGGTGAAAACCGAGCGCGCCGCGTCGGCAACTGTCGCGCCGTTGAGCGAGGGAACCGTGACGACGACCACCTGCTTCCCGGTTTGGGCAGTGAAGTTGCCGATCTGCTGATCGAGCCCGCTGACCGTCGCCGCCGAAAACAAGCCGGCGCCGTCCTGAACCGCCGATCCGGCCGCCAGCGACGGTGTCGTGCTGCTGAAGACGGCGGCCGCGATGATCGTGGCCGCGCGCGCGAACGTACGCATAAACGTCATGGTAGTAGCGATATCCTCCGCTTGTTGATATCCGTCATGAGGCCCGCAAGTTTCACCGGAAGGCGACGGCCATGACGCCGCCGGCCACGCTAAAGGCAAAAAGCACGATGAAGGCCCACACGAAGCCGCGCTTGATCTGCTCGCGGCGTGCGCGCTTGGCGCGGGTCTCGTGAACGACTCGTACGCGATTGCTCACGATCCTTGTGCCTGCCGTTTCTCGACTTCGCTCCAGAGCCGTTCGATGTTGTAGAACTGGCGTTGGTCCGGCGTGAAGACGTGTACGAGCACGTGGCCCAGATCGATAAGGATCCAGGTTCCGTCGGAGTAGCCCTCCACGCGGGTGACCGCAAGGCCGGCTTCTTTCACGCGCTCGACGATGCTGTCGGCGATCGCGCGCGTTTGAATCTTCGAACGCCCGGTCACGATGACGAAGGTGTCGGCCAGGATCGTGCGGCCGCTCACGTCGATCGTCGTGAACTCCTCACCCTTTTTATCCGCGGCGGCGTCGCGTACGACGTCGATCAAGTCAGCGATGGTGTACCCCCTTTGGTGTTGCGTTGCGCGCCCAGCGCGGCAAGCGTTTGCGGCGCCACGTCGTTGCCGCCGCGGCGCAAATAGTCGACGGAGTTCTCGATGGTTGCCTTGGTTGCCGCGCGCAAGTCACGCAGCGCCAATTCCCATAGTTCGGCGCGCGCGCCGAAATCGCGCCCGGGTTCCAGGCCGTCGGCGAGATACACGACGCAGTCCAGATCGGACATGTTCCGATCGGCCAGCGTGTGTTTGGCAATCGCCGAAAGAATTTGTGGATCGCCGACATCGAACATTTCGTGCGCCAACGCCGCACCTAGCGGCGCATGCAGCACGATCGGATGCGCGCGCGCGAAAGCGTCGATAGCGATCTCGCGCCGTTCGCATTGGGCAATGAGGTCGTGCGCCCCGTAGAGCCGAGCGAGATCGTGCAGCATACCGGCCGTGCGCGCGCTGCGCGCATCGACACCGTGACGCTGGGCGAGAAGGTCCGCCGCGCGCGCGACCCGCACGACGTGCGCGTACCGGTGATCTTGGCGAAGGTGGGCGCGAACCGCCTGCGCGAGCTGCGTGTACGTCAGCGCATCATGCCAACGTGGATCGCAGCGCGTTCAGGCGCGCGCGATACAAGTCGCCCTTGAGATTGCCGGCCCACATCACGAGCGCGTTCTCGTTGTTGTCGCTGTAGTAGCCTTTGCGCGTCGTCACCGTGGTGAAGCCGTATTTGCGGTAAAGCTGCTGGGCACCCACGTTGCTTTCGCGAACTTCCAGCGTCATCCACGACGCGCCGCGCTCGATCGCTTGATCGAGTAGAAATAGCAGAAGCCGCTCGCCGTAGCGCATGCCGCGCAGGGCCGGCGTGACCGCGATTGTCGTCACGTGCGAATCTTCGAAGATCACCCAGATCCCGCCGTACGCCACGATCTTGCCGCCGACGCGCCCCACATAGTAGTGCGCGAGTTTGTTGGTGTGCAATTCGTTGTAGAACGAGTCCGACGGCCAGGTGGTAGTAAATGATGCGCGTTCGATCTCGAGCACGTCGCGCAGATCGGCCGTGCTCATCGGCGCGATCTCCATCGGCTCTGGCCGGTCCGCCGAGGCGCGGGAAAGTTCGGCTTTCATCGCGTGCGCGGTGCCGGACGAAATGACGGGACGCGCGCGGCCGGTGCTTCGCCGTAGTCGGCGAGGACATCGTGTGCGCGTGCGGCCGGGCATGCGGAGGCGCCCGCGAGCGCGACGGCTGCAGCGGGCGGCGTCACGAGCGGCGCCAAGGAAGTCACAGTCCAGCGGGCTTCGGCAAGGGCGCGCAGCACGTCCTCCGGCGCGCCGATCACCGGCAGCATTTCCGGGGGGCAGGACGCGAGCACGTCGGCCAGGGCGGCGGCGGTCGGCCCCGAGGCACGCGCCTCGCCCCTTACATCGCGGTAGCGGGCCGAGATGATGCCGCTTCGCCCCACGACGACGGTGAGCACGCGGTCGAGCTGCCGGCCGAACTCCAGCACGTCGAACGAGGAAACCGGCACGAGCGGAAGCCCCCAGCCTTGCGCCAGCGCCTTGGCGTAGGTGATCGTGATGCGCAGCCCGGTAAAGCCGCCCGGGCCGACGCTCACCGCCAGACGATCCACCTGCGCTGCGACGATCCCGGCCTCGGCCAGCACGGCCGCCACGGCGCCCAGGCCGCCTTCGAGCGCAATCTGGCCTTCGAGCCGGCGCTCCGCGACGATCGTCCCCTCGCGGGCGATAGCGGCCGAAAAGCCGCCCAACGCACCGTCGAGACCGAGAACGATCACGCCGGCGCTCGAAACGTCACGATGCGCGGCTGGTCGCCGGCTCCGGTTATCGCGATTTCGAAGCGGCGGTCCGGCACGAGCTGCGGCGCATGCGTCCACCACTCCACGAACGCGATCGAGCGGCCCTCGAAGGCCTCTTCCAAGCCGAGCTCACGGACATCGCGGGGATCGTTGATGCGGTAGAGGTCGAGGTGGTCGATCGGGGGGTCGCCCGGATAGCGGTGCCAGAAGGTGAAGGTCGGACTGCTGGTCCGGTCGCCCCCGTGCCGCGCGTTGACGGCGGCGCGCACGAACGTCGTCTTCCCGGCGCCCAGGTCCCCGGAGAGCGCGACTACATCGCCCGGACGAAGCGTGCGCGCAAAAGCCGCGGCGAACTCCTCGAAGGCGGCTTGCGTAGGGAAAGTCTGCTGCGCGGGTGCGGCGAAGCTCTGGGACATGTCGACCGCCGATTTCGAAGCCCAGCTCCGCCAATCCGTCCAGGACCACGTCGCGCTGATCCAGACCGCGGCCAAGGCAGCCAAGGCGCGTATCGTGCAGAGCGCGCAGGCGCTCGCGACGCCGTCCCCGCCGATCGAGTCCTCGCCGGTATTCGAGCCGCGCAAGCCGCGGGCAGCGGTCAACTTCGATGTCGAGGAGCCGGCGTTCGAAGCCGCATTGCGCGGCGAGGCCCCGGCCTTCGACGACGCCCCGATCGCGTTCGACGACTTGGCGGTCGAGAACGTCGACGACGAGGGCATCCCCGTGTGGGAAGACGCGCCCTAAAAAGAGAAGCTAGAAACCGATCCTCTTTAGCTGTAGAAAGGTACGGGGGCCCGCGCCGCGCCGCCGGCGCGCGGGCCAAAGCACTACGCGAAGTGTAGTGCTTTTTTAAATATGAATAACGATATCATTCAGCACGTCAACGTCGAAGACGAAATGAAGGAGAGCTATCTCTCCTACGCCATGTCGGTCATTGCCTCGCGCGCGCTTCCCGACGTGCGCGACGGCCTCAAACCCGTGCAGCGGCGCATCCTGTTCGCGATGCGCGACATGGGTTTCGACCCGACCAAGCAGCACCGCAAGTGCGCCGGTATCATCGGTGAAGTGCTCAAGAGCTATCATCCGCACGGCGACAGCTCGGTCTACGACGCGCTCGTCCGCATGGCGCAAGATTTTACGCTGCGCTATCCGCTGGTCGACGGGCACGGCAACTTCGGATCGATCGATCCCGACTCGCCCGCGGCGTACCGGTACACCGAAGCGCGGCTCGCGCGCATCGCGCTCGAAGCGCTCAACGATATCGATAAAGAGACCGTTCCTTTCGTCGCCAACTTCGACAATCAAGGCACCGAGCCGAGCGTGCTGCCGGGCAAATTGCCGCAGCTACTGCTCAACGGTTCGAGCGGCATCGCGGTCGGCATGGCGACCAACATTCCGCCGCACAACCTCACGGAGATCTGCCGACGCGATCGCGCTGTTGGTCGACAACCCGAATGCGACCGATGACGATCTCGCCGACATCGTCAAGGGTCCGGACTTTCCGACCGGCGGAACGATTTTAGGCACCGAAGCGATTCGCGAAGCCTATCGCACGGGTCGCGGTTCGATCACGATGCGCGGCAAGGCCGAGATCATCGAGGAAAAAGGCCGCTTTCGGATCGTGATCACGGAGATTCCGTATCAGGTCTACAAGAGCCGCATCGTCGAAGCAATCGCCGAAGCCCACACCGAGAAGAAGATCCAAGGGATCGCGCGCCTCGACGACCTCTCCAACCGCAAGGGCATGAAAGTCGTCGTCGAGCTGCAGAAGACCGCGACGCCCAAGGTCGTGCTCAATCAGCTCTTCAAGCACACGCCGCTGCAGTCGAGCTTCGGTTTCAACATGCTGGCGCTGGTGCCGGTCGGCGAACCGCGGGCCAACGGATCGGTCGCGCTCGAGCCGCAGGTGCTCAACCTCAAGTCGCTGCTCGAGCATTTCATCGCGCATCGCAAAGACGTCATCGCGCGGCGCACGCGCTACGATCTGCGCAAGGCCGAAGAGCGCGCGCATCTGCTCGAAGGCTACCGCATCGCGCTCGACAACATCGACGAAGTCATCGAGATCGTGCGCGGCAGCCAGACGACCGACGAAGCCAAGACCAAACTGTCGGCGCCGTTTCCTGCTATCGGACATTCAGGCGCAAGCGATCGTCGACATGCGGCTGCGCACCCTCGTCGGTCTGGAACGTCAGAAGATCGAAGACGAGTACAACGAGTTGCAGACGACCATCGCCGAGCTGAAAGATATTCTCGCCAGCGAACGGCGCATCGCGCAGATCGTCAAGACCGAAACGCTCGACATCAAGAAGCGTTTCGGCGACGAGCGCCGCACCGACGTGCAGCCGGCCGAAGACGAAATCTCGATGGAACAGCTAATTCCCAACGTCGAGGTCGTCGTGACCTACACGGTGGGCGGCTACATCAAGCGTGTCGGCCTCGACACGTTCCGCACGCAGAACCGCGGCGGACGCGGCGTCACCGGCATCGCCAACCTCAAGCGCGAGGACGTCGTGCGCAACTTCTTCGTGACCAAGACGCACGATCACGTGCTGTTCTTCACGAACAAGGGACGCGCGTACCGTCTGCGCGGCTACGAGATTCCCGACACGACGCGCACGGCGCGCGGTACGGCGCTGGTCAATCTGCTCACGCTGCCGCCGGGCGAACATGTCACCGCCGTCTTCCCGATCAATCAGTTCGAGGAAGGCCGCTACATGGTGATGGTCACGCATCAGGGCGTGATCAAGAAGACGCCGCTCTCGGAGTTTGCCAACGTGCGCCGCAACGGACTCAACGCGATCAATCTCGACGAAGGCGACGAACTGCTGGCGGTCGATCTCTCCAACGGCACGCGCGACATCATCCTCGCATCGAGCGCCGGCATGGCCGTGCACTTCAACGAGAAGGACGTGCGTCCGATGGGCCGCAACGCGCGCGGCGTCAAGGCGATGACGCTCGACGAAGGCGACACGATCGTCGCGATGGACGTGATCGAGGACGAGCGCAAGGAAGTGCTGCTCGTCACCTCGCAAGCCTTCGGCAAACGCACGCCGATCGAAGACTATCGCCACACCTCGCGGGGCGGCAAGGGCGTCAAGGCCTTCGCTCGCGAGCGCGAGGACATCGGCAAGGTCCTCGATCAGATCATGGTCGCGCCGGACGACGAAGTGCTGATGATCACTAGCGGCAACCAAGTCATCCGCCTCAAGGTCACCGACATCCGCAAAGCCGGCCGCTCCACCAAGGGCGTTCGCCTGCAGCGGCTCGGGCGAGGGCGACGAGGTTATCGCGATCACCAACCTCGGCAAGCAAGCCGAACTGGTTACCGACATCACCGGCGAACCACTCGAAAGCGAAGGATGAAGCAACCCTGGCGGGGGCCGCAGGGGTTTACACCGGACGGAGGAGTAAGTTTTTACACATGAGTTCACTGTCAGACGTCGGTCAAACCAATTTCCAGGACGAGGTGCTCGGCAGCGACGAGCCCGTTCTCGTCGATTTTTGGGCGCCCTGGTGCGGCCCGTGCAAAATGCTCTCGCCCGTGGTCGAGAAGGTCGCGGCGGCGAACAGCGGCAAGGCGAAGTTCGTCAAGCTCAACACCGACGAGCATCCCGAATATCGCGGGGCAATATCAGGTCTCGGGCATTCCGTGTCTGATCCTGTTCAAGGACGGCCAGCCGGTCGATCGCGTCGTAGGCTACGTTCCCGAGAACGTGATCACGGGATGCTCGCTAAGCACGTCGCCTAACCCGTCCTTCGATGAGCGTCCGCCGCGCCGTTCCGGCTGTGCACCGGTTGCTCGACGAATCCGTCCGTCGCGCCCTACGAGCTTCTCGTGGGGCGCGATGCTTTACGCGCGGCGGTCGGCGCCGAGCTCGATCGCGTGCGCGCGGCGCCGGTGACGGCGGCGTTTGAGTCGATCGTCGCCGCGTCGTCGAGCGGCCGACGCGGTGACGCGCGCGCGCTGCGCGGCGTGATCAACGCCACCGGAACGCTGCTGCATACCAACCTCGGCCGCGCGCCGCTTGCTCGATGCGGCCTTCGACCGGGCGCGCGACGTCGCGGCCGGGTATTCGAATCTCGAGTTCGATCTGGAGGCGGCGAGCGCGGCTCGCGCTACGCGCACGCGAGCGACGTGCTGCGGCGAGCTGACCGGCGCGCAGGACGCGCTGGTCGTCAACAACTGCGCTGCCGCGATTCTGCTGATCCTCGATACGTTCGCCCGCGGTGCGCGAAGTCGTGCTCGCGCGCAACGAGTTGATCGAGATCGGCGGCGGCTTCCGTTTACCCGACGTGCTTGCGCGCAGCGGCGCGCGGCTGGTTGAAGTCGGTACGACGAACAAGATCTATCTGAGCGATTACGAGCGCGCGCTTTCGCCAAAGACCGCGCTGCTGATGCGCTCGCATCCGTTCGAACTTTTCGATCGACGGGTTCGTCGCACGACGTCGAGCCGGCCGAGCTGGCGCAGCTCGGGCGGCGCGCGGCGTGACGGTGGTCGAGGATCTTGGCAGCGGCGCGCTCGTCGATCTGCGCGACTACGGACTTGCCGCACGAGCGCACGGTGCAGGACGCGGTGGCCGACGGTTTTTCGCTGGTCGCGTTTTCGGGCGACAAACTGCTGGGCGGACCGCAGGCCGGGATCATCGTCGGAACGCGCGCGCACGTCGCGCGTCTGCGCTCTAACCCGCTGGTGCGCGCGCTGCGTGTCGACAAAGTGACGCTCGCGCTGGTATCGGCGACGCTCGAAACGTATCGCGCCGGTGCTTACGAACAGACTGCCGTTCTACCGGATGCTCGGCGTGTCGCCCGAAATGCTGCGCGCGCGTGCAGCCTCGATCGCCGCCGGTCTCGTAGGCGTGGCGATCGTCGATACGCAGGGCCACGTGGGCGGCGGCTCGTTGCCGCACGCGCGTATCGCCTCGGTCGCGCTGGCGATCGCGAGTGAACGTCCAAACCAGCTCGCTGCGCGGTTGCGGCGCGCGGCCGTCCCGATCGTCGGGCGAATCGAGGACGGACGACTGCTCCTGGACCTGCGGACCGTCCATCCCCGCGATGACGCGCGCGTGGCCGAAACGCTGCGGCCGCTTTTTTCGTAGTACCAAACATGCGACGCTTGATGGCATTTTTGACCGGCGCTGCCGTAGTGTGCGCGCCGGTGTCCGCTGCTCCGGCGTATGCCGCCGAGCCGGTGCCTACCGCCCAAATCGACGCCGACATGCATGCCGCGATCGCGCGGCATCAGGCGCACGGGCTGACGATCGCGATACTGCGCGACGGCAGCATGGTGTACGAGCATGCCTACGGGCTGCGCGACGTTGCGGGCAAGCTTCCAGTCACCGTTGCGACGCAGTACGAAATCGGATCGATCACCAAGCAGTTCACCGCGGCCGCCGTCATGCAATTGGTCGACGCGGGAAAGATCGCGTTGGACGCACCGCTTGCGCGATATATGCCGAACGCGCCGCACGCGAGTGAGGTGACGATTCGCCAATTGCTCAGCCACACCAGCGGGATGCCCGAGTACCTCTTTGGCCGCGCCTTGGTTTCCGAGATGGCCGATCCCACCACACCCGAGGCGATGATCGCGCGTATCAAGGGTAAGCCGCTCGATTTCCCGCCCGGAACCAAGTGGGAGTATTCCAACACCAACTACATCTTGCTCGGACGCGTGATCGAAATCGTATCGGGCGAATCGTACGATAGGTATCTGTTCGATCACGTGATTGCCAAAGCGCCCGGTGCGGACTTCACGACGATGCGCGACGAGTCCAAGCTGCCGCAGATGTCGAGGGGGTATGCCGACGGTGAGCTCGCTCCGCCGCTGGATGACTCGTGGGCGTGGTCGGCGGGAAGTTTGGTCGGCACCGTCGCCGACTTGGCGGCGTGGGACGCGGCCTTGCGCGGTGGCCAGGTCGTTGCACCTTCGGCGTACGCGCAAATGACGACGGTGCAATCGCCCCCGGGCGCCGAAACCGCGTATGGTTTCGGGTTGATGCTCGACGGATACGACGGTCAGCCGCGGATTTGGCACGACGGTGGGACCCTCGGATTCAGCGCCGTCGATCAACTCTACCCGGCGCATCATACGCGCATCATCGTCCTGAGCAACGACAGCGGCGCAGCGTCCTACACGCTGGCCAACCGCATTTTCGAAGATCTCTATCCCGCGATCGCGGCGGAGGCGGCCAAGCCGGCGCCCGGTGAAAACCTGGCATTCACGGCGCGCGTCAAGGCGGTGCTCGCGAGCGTTGTCGCCGGCAAATTAGCTCGCGAACAATTCGACGCGCAGGGGAATGCTGCGCTTACTGACGCGGTCGTTACGAGCGACTCCGAGCAATACAAGCTGCTGGGGCCTGTGATGTGGTACTCGTTCCGTGGGTGTGCAACGCAAGCAACGACCCGCCTCTGCCGGTATCTCGTTGCGTTTTCGCACATTCACAAGGTTCTCGCGGTCGGCACCGATCCAGCCGGAAAGTTCAATTCGATCGTTTTGGAGCGCGAACCCGAGTAGAGCAAAGCGTTACGCGGCGTATGGAAGCGGGAACAATGCGAACATGCTTTCCCCCATCGCGCCGTCGGCCCCAACGCTGATCGCGCGCACGGAGTCGCCCACGCAAGTGCAGGCGGACTCGGTCAGCGTGATCGATCACTACGGCGTTGCGCCTGCCGCGGTTGCATTTTCCGAGGTGGCTCGAATTGCGGCCAATCTTTCGACCGACACCGTTTCGCCGGTGGCGCACGTCGCCAGGACGCAACCGGCTCTCGACGGCGTCGGCGAGTTCGTCGACCGCTACGCATAGCGCCTAGCCCGAAGGCGGACAGCCCGCCCGCGCAGCATTGTCCTCCCCATGATCGTACGAAGCCCCTGGGATGGGCACGAAGCCGGCCGGGTCGACGAGATCGACGCCGCCGAGATGGACCGCGCGATCGCGGCTGCCGTGGCGGCTGCGCCGGGCGTTGCCGCGATGCCGCGCTATCACCGTCAGGCAATCTTGCGTCGCATCGCCGCCGGATTGGAACGCGAACGCGACCGGATCGCGGCGTTGATGGTTGCGGAGTCGGCCAAGCCGCTGCGCTTCGCGCGCGCCGAAGTCGATCGCGCGGTTTCGACCTTTTCGCTTGCCGCCGACGAGGTGACGCGGCCGATCGGCGAGTTGCTGCCGCTTGACGTGACGGCCGCCGGCGTCGGCTATGCGGCAATCGCGGCACGGCGTCCGATCGGCGCCATCGGTGCGATCGCGCCGTTCAATTTTCCGCTCAACCTCGTGGCGCACAAGGTTGCGCCGGCCATTGCGGTCGGCAATCCGGTCGTGCTAAAGGCGCCTCCGCAGGCGCCGCTGTGCGCGTTCGAACTCGCGCGCATCGTGCACGAGGCCGGTTGGCCGAAAGAAGCGCTGCGCGTCGTGCATGCGCTGGTTGACGTCGCGCAGGCGCTCGCGACCGACGAGCGGCTGGCGATGATCTCGTTCACCGGCTCGAGCGCGGTGGGTTGGCATCTCAAATCGATCGCGGGACGAAAACGCGTCGCGCTCGAGCTGGGTGGCAACGCGGCGGCGCTGATCTGCACCGACGCCGATCTTGCGTGGGCCGCAAAACGCACCGCGCTCGGCGCCTTCGCGCAGGCCGGTCAAGTCTGCATCAAAGTGCAGCGCATCCTCGTTCAACGCGAACGCTATGACGCGTTTCTGGCGCTGCTGCTCGACGAGATTCGTGCGCTCGCGGTCGGCGATCCGAACGACGAAGCGACGATCGTAGGGCCGGTCATCGACGACCGCAGCGCGGAGCGCATCGACGCGTGGGTTCGCGAAGCGCTGGCCGGCGGAGCCAAGCAACTCGCCGGAAAGCCGCGCGAAGGGCGATTGATCTATCCGACGTTGCTCACCGGCACCTCGGCCGAGATGAAAGTCGAATGCGAAGAGATCTTCGGTCCGGTCGCGACGATCGCGGCCGTCGATTCACTCGATGAGGGCATCGCGCGTATCAACGCGTCACGCTACGGGCTACAGGCCGGCGTCTTCACCACCGACGTGCGCACGATCGGTGCGTGTTTCGAGCGCGTCGACGTCGGTGGTTTGGTAATCAACGACTATCCCACGCTGCGCGTCGACAATTTTCCGTACGGCGGGATCAAGGAAAGCGGCTTCGGTCGCGAGGGCGTTCGCTATGCCATGGATGAGATGAGCGAGATCAAAACGCTGGTCGTCAAATACCGGTGAAGGGGCTCTTCGCGCGACAGCCGCTGGCGTGGTCGTCGCGCGAACACGACGGGCCGACGCTGCGTCGTACGCTGGGATGGCCGGCGCTCACCGCGATCGGCTTGGGCACGATGCTCGGCGGCATCTTTCCGACGATCGGTGCGGGCGCGCACGCAGCCGGCCCGGGCGTTATCCTCGCGTACGCACTTTCGGGATTGGTCAGCTTGTGCGTTGCGTTGTGCTACGCCGAGTTCGCCTCGATGGTGCCGGTCGCCGGAAGTGCGTATACCTACGCGTACGCGACGCTAGGTGAAGTAGTCGCGTGGGTGATCGGTTGGGACCTGGTTCTCGAATACGGGCTCTCGGTCGCGCCGACGGCGTCGTCGTGGTCGGACTATGCGCAGCATCTGCTCGCCACCGTTGGCATCACGCTACCTGGATGGGCGCAGAACGGCGCGATCGCTTCGGGCCACGTCGACGTGATCGCGGCGCTGATCGTCGTCGCGATCACCGTGCTCGTCGCGGTCGGCATCCGCGAGTCGGCAAACGTCAACGGCGTGCTCGTCGTCTTTCAAATCGTCACGATGATCGTCTTCATTGCGGCCACGCTTCCCGCCGTGCATCTGTCGTATCTGCACCCGTTCGCACCGCATGGCTTTCACGGTATCGTCACCTCGACGGCGCTGGTGTTCTACGCCTATATCGGATTCGATACCGTCACGGTCGCCTCCGAAGAAGCGAACGATCCGGTGCGTCACGTGCCGGTCGGTATCATTCTCGCGCTGATCGTCGGCGGTTTGCTCTACGTCGCGCTCGCATTTTGCACCGTTACCGCGCTGCCGTACGGTAAACTCAGCGACGGAGCCGCGATGCTCGATGCGGCGCAAGCCGCGACGCGCAACCCGGTGGTCTACTGGATCGTGGCGCTGGGCGGCGTGGCGGGCAATACAACCGTGATGGTCACCTCGCTGCTCGGCCAAATTCGCATCTTCTACGTGATGGCGCGCGACCGGATGCTGCCGCCGGCCGTGGCGAAGGTGCATCCCCGCTTTCGCACCCCCGCCCTGATGACGATGATCACGGGCGGCGTCGTGGCCTTGCTCGCTGCGGCGCTTCCGCTGGCCGATCTGCTGGATTTCGTCAACATCGGAACGCTCTCGGCATTCGCAATCGTATGCCTGGGTGTGTTGGTCCTGCGCATCGTGCACCCAGGCGCCCATCGCCCCTTCCGCGCGCCGCTGGTGTGGATCTTCACGATCGGCGGTGCGGTGTCGTGCTTGTACCTGATCACCGGTCTCTCGCTGCCCACGTGGATCCGATTCGGCGTCTGGTTCGCGATCGGCATTGCGATCTACGCGGCGTACGGCTACCGCAAGAGCCGCCTGCGAACGATGAGTCCGCCGGCGTAAAGCGGAACCCTCGGCGTTCGATGCATATCGTCGGTACTGCCGGACACGTCGATCACGGCAAGTCCTCGCTCGTCGCCGCCCTGACCGGCACCAATCCCGATCGCTGGATCGAAGAACAGCTACGCGGGATGACGCTGGACTTGGGTTTCGCGCACCTGCATCTGGCGGACGGCAGCGAAGCGGGTATCGTCGACGTTCCGGGCCACGCGCGCTTCTTGCACAACATGCTGGCCGGTGCGGCGGGTATGGAGGTGCTGCTGCTGGTCGTCGCGGCCGACGACGGCGTGATGCCGCAGACGATCGAGCATCTGCAGATCTTGCATTATCTCAACGTGCGACGCACGCTGATCGCGCTTACAAAAATCGACCTGATCCCAAGCGATCAACGCGAAGCGGCCGCCGGCCGCGTGCGGGCCGCGCTGCAAGGAACGCTCGCGGCCGATGCACCGCTCGTCGCGGTCTCGACGCTGCGCGGCGAAGGTTTACCCGAACTGCTCGATGCGCTTGCGCGCGAACTCGCGCAGATCGGCCCGCGCGACCCCGATGCGCCGGCGTACCTTCCGGTCGACCGCGCCTTCGTGCTCGCGGGCCGCGGAACGATCGTCACCGGGACGCTGATGCAAGGGTCGGTCGGCGCCGGAGAGACCGTGCGGCTCGAACCGCTGGGGCGCGACGTTCGCGTACGCAGTCTGCAGGTGTTCGGCGCGCCGCGCGAGCGCGCGAGCGCGGGAAGCCGCGTCGCGCTCAACCTTGCCGGCGTCGACCGCGCCGATATCGCGCGCGGCGCGGTCGTCACGGCAAGCAAGAGCGGCGCGCGATCTGAATTCGAGGTGACGTTTTCGCCGGTCGACGACGCGGCGCGATCGCTCCTGCGCCGCCGGACGCACGTCCGCGCACACATCGGGTCGGCCGAAGTTTTAGGCACGCTGGTTTTTGCGAGCCTGCCGGATGCGCAGGAAGCGGTTCAGGCTCGTCTGTTCTTGCGCGAGCCGGTGTTTGCGTTTCCCGGCATACGTTTCGTCGTGCGGCGCATCTCGCCAAAAACGCTGCTGGGCGGCGGCGAGATCGCTGGGGCGTCGACCGAAGCGGCGACAACCGATACCGACGCCGGCGCCTACGACCAATCGATTCGCGCGTTCCTCGAATCGCGGGACCTCGATCCGGCCGACGTCGCGGCGGTGACGTTTGCCGTGAACGTTCGCGAGGAGATCGCGCACGAACGTCTGGTCGCGCTGACGCAACGCGGCGACGCCTTCGCCGTCGCGCGTCCGCTCGGCTATGTTGCGGCTGCGCAGTTCGCCGCATTCTCGGCGCGCGTCGCCGCGGCATTGGACGATATGCATCAACGTGAGCCGTGGGCGATGGGGTTGACCTCGATTGCGCTCGCGCGCCAACTCGGCATCCCCGAAGGGACGCTGGTGCGGCTGCTGGCAGCGCTGATCGAAGACGGCAGAATCGCCGGCCGTCACGGCTACTACGCTGCAACCGGTCATACGGCTAAACTCAGCGCCGAGCAGCGCAGCTTTTTCGAGGGGCTCGTACCGTTCGATCCCGGGCAGCCGTTCGTGCCTGCCGTCTACGACGACGTTGCCGCGGCGGTGAAGCGTTCGCCGATCGCGGGGATCGCCAAGGCGTTCGAAACGCTGCTCGCGCGCGGCGTGCTGGTCAAGGTCGGCGAGGCGCTGTACCGCGGCTCGCAAATCGAACGCGCGCACGAGTTGGTCGACGCCTTCATCGCCCAGAGCGGTTCGATGACGATGGCGCAATTTCGCGATCTGCTCGGGACCTCGCGCAAGTACGCGGTGCCGCTCTTAGAGTGGTTCGACGCACGTGCCATCACCGTGCGCAGCGGGGACGTGCGCATGCTGCGCGCTCGAAAAGGCGCGCGCGAGGGTGTCGTATAACCATCGGCGGGTGATCGACCTCAAGACGCTTCCCAAGGCCGAACTGCACCTGCACATCGAAGGCACGTTCGAGCCCGAACTGATCTTCGCGATGGCCGAACGCAACGGGATCGACCCAGGATACCCTTCGATCGAGGCATTGCGCTCGGCGTATGCCTTCACCGATCTGCAATCGTTCCTGGACGTCTATTACGCCGGAATGCGCGTCTTGCGCACGGAGCGCGATTATTACGAGTTGACGCGTGCCTACCTCGAGCGCGCCCTCGCACAAGGCGTACGTCATGCCGAGATTTTTTTCGATCCGCAGGCACACACCGCGCGAGGCATTGCCTTCGAGACGGTGATCGAGGGTATGAGCCGCGCGCTGGACGAGGCACGCGTGCGTAGCGGTATCACCTCGCATCTGATCTTGTGCTTTTTGCGCGATCAGCCGGTCGCGTCCGCGATGGAGACGCTGGAAGCGGCACTGCCGTATCGCTCGCGGATCGTGGCCGTCGGACTGGATTCAGCCGAAGCCGGAAATCCGCCGTCTAAGTTCGTCACGGTCTTCGACCGAGCGCGAGCGCAGGGGTTTCTGACCGTCGCGCACGCGGGCGAAGAAGGGCCGCCGCAGTATGTCTGGGAGGCACTGGATCTGCTGCACGTCGCTCGGGTCGATCACGGCGTGCGAAGCTTGGAAGATCCGCTCTTGGTCGAGCGTCTTCGCCGCGCGCGGATTCCGCTGACGGTCTGTCCGTTTTCCAACGTCAAGTTGCGCGTCGTTTCCGATCTCGCGCATCACCCGCTCAAACGGATGCTCGAGGCGGGCTTAGTGGCCACGGTAAACTCCGACGATCCGGCCTACTTCGGCGGCTATGTGGGCGATAATTTCGAGGGCGTTGCTGCCGCGCTTGCGCTGCGCGACGATGAACTAGTGACGCTAGCCCGCAATTCGTTCGAAGCCGCATTTCTCGACGACGCAACCCGGCGACGCTATCTCGACGAAATCGACGCGATGCTCGCGCACGATTGACTTAGTGCCGGACCAGGGTTACCACGCCGATCACTACTTCGATTGCGATCAGCAGGATGACGATGACCTCCAAGAACTCGTCGCGGCGGCTGCGTGACTGGTCGATGAAAAAGCGATAGATGTCGCCGACGCTCGTGAGTTTGCTGTCGATCTGGCGCTGCCAATCGGCCAAACCCAAACGGGCTGCGGCCGCGCGGTAGATGCGCGCGTAGTACGCGTCGCCGACGACTTTGAGCGCGTTGCTGGAGCGATCGATCAGCTCGAGCACGTCGGCGATCAGATAGCGTACGTTCGCCGCGAGGTCGGCTTCACGCCGTCCAAAGAGCGAGCGCGAACGCTGCCCGGGCTGGGTGGCGTAGATGGAATCCAGTTCGCTATCGAGCCGCGCGTCGTACGTGCGCAGTTCGAGCAATTGGGAGTTGGCGAATTCAAGGATGTCCTGAATCGCGTCGCTGGATTCGCGGCGGTCGTAGATGAATGCCGTGTCCCACTGCACGATCGTCAGGTCGTCGGTGTAGTACGAAAAACGCATGCGTAGCGCTTCTTCGATTTCTTGCTGCGCCAGCGAGCCGGCCTCACCCAGAAGGATGTTCGCCAGCGATTCGGAGTGATCGTGGAGCAACCGTTCGGCGTCGATGCGCGGTTCGATCCGGTCGATGTCGATCACGAGATAGTCCTCGACCAGCGGACGATGACGGTCGTCCAGAGCGCTATCGAGCTCGGTGCAGACGCGCTCGATCACCTCGGCTGCATAGCGCGCGATCGCGTCGCTGCGGCGCACCACTGTCGCGACGCGCTGCAGATCGTCCCAGGTGCCGTTGACCGTGAACGAGAGACGCAGCGAGACGACACCGTAGTCGAAGAACTTGGCGCGCACCGTGCACGTCAGGTCGCCGAAGTTCGCGTCGGGCAGACGCGCGACCAGCGGCGGTACGGGGAACTGGAGATACGACGTGCTTTGATGCGGCCGTAGCGGAATATCCGCGGGCGCGAGACCTTCGCCTTCGACCGTTCGCAGCGCGGCCAGATCGATCGTGTCGGCGACGTCGAAAAGAAAAAAAGCGCGAACCGCTCCCACTGCGATCTTCATACCCGTGCTAGGTAAGATGGCAGCGAGAGCGATTCCTCGATTTTTACGCGGTTTAGACCGCCGCCGGCTGTTGCGCCTTGACGGCTTGGATCGTCATTGCGATCTCGAGCTCTTCGCCGACGAGCACGCCGCCGCTCTCGAGCGCCTGATTCCATCCCAGGCCGAAGTCCTTACGATTAATCGTGGTTTTGGCCGCGTAGGAGATGCGGTCGTTGCCCCACGGATCTTTGCCGCGGCCGTCGAGCTCGGCGTTGAGCACGATCGGCCTGGTCACGCCGTGGATCGTCAGCGTCCCGTCGATCGTGATGTGTTGCGCCGTACCGGAGACGCCGGTGCTGCGGAACTCGATCGACGGATAGGTGGCGACGTCGAGGAAGTCGGCCGAGCGCAAGTGATTGTCGCGGTCGGCGACCTTCGTGTCGATCGATGAGGCGTCGATCTTGGCCACAACCGAGGTTGGGAGATTGGTGGCGTCGTCCACGTCGAGATCGACGCTGAAGGACGTGAATGCGCCGCGCACGCGAGAGAACACCATGTGGCGAACGGTGAACTCCACCAGCGAGTGGGCGGGATCGAGTGAAAAGGTCGTCATGAGCAGCAGCCTCCGGGCTTGTTAAAAGATTAAGGTTATCTTACATAAGTAGGCTATCATAAATAGGTAACGACGTCAAGGGGTTCGTTTTGGCGCATTGCGCCGAAAAGGTTTGACCTGCAACCGTCGCAAGGGCATGATCGATCTTGGGAGATGCCATATGAACGTAGATAAGATGACCGAGCGCGTAGCGGACGGCCTCAATGAGGCCTATACGCGGGCGCTCCACGAACATAACACTCAAACGATGCCCGAGCACATGCTCGCCGCGCTGCTCGAACAGGAGCGGGGCATCGCTCCCGACATTCTCGCCAAAGCCGGCGTCGAACCCAAGGCCTTCGCCAAGCGCGTCGACGACGCGATCGCGCACCTCCCGCGGCTCTCGGGTCCTAGCGCCGAGAACGCGCAGGTAACGATTTCCAGCGAGCTTTCGCGCGTGATGAACGCGGCCGAGAGCGAAGCGCGCGCGCTGCAAGACGATTACACGTCGGTCGAACACGTGCTCCTTGCGATGGCGCAAGCCGGCGGCGCCGTCGGATCGCTGTTCCGCGACGCCGGGATCACCAAGGACAAACTGCTCTCCGCGTTGCGCGACGTGCGTGGCAATCAGCGCGTGACCAGCAAGGATCCCGAAGGCACGTACAAATCGCTCGAACGGTACGGGCGCGATCTCACGCTCGAAGCCGAACGCGGAAAACTCGATCCGGTGATCGGACGCGACGACGAAATTCGCCGCATCGTCCAAGTGCTCTCGCGCCGCACCAAAAACAATCCCGTGCTCATCGGCGACCCCGGCGTCGGCAAGACCGCAATCGTCGAAGGCCTCGCGCAGCGCATCGTGCGCGGCGACGTCCCCGAAGGTCTGAAAAACAAGCGCATCGTTTCGCTCGACATGGGCGCGCTGATCGCCGGTGCCAAGTATCGTGGTGAGTTCGAAGAGCGCCTCAAAGCGGTTCTCAAGGACGTCGCAAGTGCGGAGGGCGCGATCGTGCTCTTCCTGGACGAACTGCATACGATCGTCGGCGCGGGTAAGGCCGACGGTGCAATGGACGCGGGGAATCTCCTCAAGCCGATGCTCGCGCGCGGCGAACTTCATCTGATCGGCGCCACGACGCTGGACGAGTACCGCCGGTACATCGAAAAGGATGCTGCGTTGGAACGGCGTTTCGCGCCGGTGATCGTCGACCAGCCTAGCGTCGAGGACACGATCTCGATTTTACGCGGCCTGCGCGACAAATACGAGACCCATCACGGCGTGCGGATCAAAGACGGCGCGCTGGTCGCGGCCGCAACGATGAGCAACCGCTACATCGCCGATCGCTTCTTACCCGACAAGGCCATCGATTTGGTCGATGAAGCAGCGGCCAAGCTGCGCACCGAGATCGACTCGATGCCCGCCGAACTCGACGAAGTCTCACGCCGCGTGATGCAGCTCGAGATCGAGCGCGAAGCGTTGCGCAAAGAAAGCGACGCGCAGAGCCGCGAGCGTCTCGATACCCTCGAACGAGAACTCGCGCAGTTGCGCGAGACGCAGATCAACCTGCGCACGCAGTGGGATGCCGAAAAGCATGCCGCCGTGCGTCTGCGCGAACTGCGCGAGCAGATCACGGACGCCAAGGTTCAAATCGAGCAGGCCGAGCGTCAATACGATCTCAATCGCGTTGCCGAACTCAAGTACGGCCGGCTGCCGCAGCTCGAAAAAGAGCTGGCGGCCGAAGAAACGCGCCTGCACGGCGTTCCCGGCGGCCGTCTCTCCAAAGAAGAGGTCGACGAAGAAGATATCGCCGAGGTGATCGCGCGCTGGACCGGCATCCCGGTCTCCAAGCTGCTCGAAGGCGAGACGTCAGAAACTGCTGCACCTCGACGAGGAATTGCACCAACGCGTGATCGGCCAGGACGAAGCCGTGACGGCCGTTGCCGAAGCGGTCCTGCGTTCGCGTTCGGGACTCGCGGACCCCAATCGCCCGATCGGCTCGTTCATCTTCCTGGGACCGACCGGCGTGGGCAAGACCGAACTTGCGCGTGCGCTGGCCGACTATCTCTTCGACGACGAGCGCGCGCTGGTGCGCATCGACATGTCGGAATACGGCGAGAAACATTCGGTGGCGCGCATGCTGGGCGCACCTCCGGGATACGTCGGCTACGACGAGGGCGGTCAGTTGACCGAACGCGTCAGGCGCCGTCCGTATTGCGTCGTCCTCTTCGACGAGATCGAGAAGGCGCACCCCGACGTGTTCAATGTCTTCTTGCAAATTCTCGATGACGGACGCCTGACCGACGGTCAAGGCCACACGGTGGATTTCCGCAACACGATCGTCATCATGACGTCGAACATCGGAAGCCATCGCATTTTGGACTATCGCGGTGAGGTCGGCGGCGCCGAGGAAGCGCTGATGCGCGCGACGGTGATGGAAGAACTTCGGGCGCACTTCCGGCCCGAGTTTCTCAATCGCGTCGACGAGACGATCGTCTTCCACGCGCTCTCGGAAGACGAGCTGATCGAGATCGTCGACATCCAGCTCGCGCGGCTGCGCGCACGCTTGGCGGAACGGCGCATCACGCTCGTACTCGACGACGCGGCAAAGCGGCACCTCGTCAAAGCGGGATACGATCCTAGTTACGGCGCGCGTCCGCTCAAACGGACGATTCAGAAAGAACTGGAGACGCCGCTGGGCCGTCGGATTCTAGCGGGCGACATCCACGACGGTGAAACCGTCAATGTCGGATTCAACGACATCGTCGGCGAGCTGACGTTCAACGCGGCCACGGCGGCGTTCGCCGATGCTCTCGTAATTACAGGTTGGCTTTTTCGACGGCTTGGAGCAAGCCGTCGAGAAGCCCGGGGAACATATCGTCGATGAGATCGCGGCGCAACCAGATGAACTTGTTGCGTCCCTCGTAACGCGACATGACCAGGCCGGCCTCGCGCAACACTTTGAAATGGTGCGTGAGGTTTTGCTTTGAGGCGACGTCGAGAAACTCGAACGGGCACTGCTCTTCGTGCTGCGGCCAACTGGCGCACGATCGTAAGACGCGTCGGGTCGCTGAGCGCGGCGAGAATACCGTAAATGGTAATGTCCTCGCGCTCGGGATACCAGTGCGATCGTGGGGCGGTTGTAGCGTCGGCAGTTTCTTGTTGCATGGGGTTGACAGTAAAATACCCGTTGTACTATTCTGTTGTACAAGATGTATTTTACTATAGATGAGTGGGAGCCGTCCAGCGCCGCCCAGGAGGCCCGCCGCTCTTTCAATACGCTGCGCGGCCATGCTCACACGCTGGCCGGCGTCTCTGCCAGCTTTACCGAGGAAGCAAAGGAAGCGACCTCCGCCTACCGGGCGGCGCTTTCCGAGGGGACGCCCGCGTCGTGGAGCCGCTTCGTGACGGCCGCTGCGGCCATCGCCCGCCACGGCGAAGCCATCGAAGCGCTGCTCCATCTGGGTGAAGCCGACCGCTACGCTTGGCGCTTCTTCAAACAAATTGCCGACGAGAATGCCGATTTGCTTTCGTCGGCGACGCGGGAACTCGCCATCGCCTAATGTCCACCGTCGTAGAGTTCGGCGCACGCCGGACCGCCGTCGTGGCCGCGGTGATGCTGGCCGCACTGATGCAACTGGCCGACACGACGATCGTCAACGTCGCGCTCCCGACGATCGATGGTTCGCTCGGTGCCTCCACCGACGAAGGCGCGTGGTTCATCACGGCCTACATCATCGCCAACGTGATCGTGATCCCGCTCTCGCCGTGGTTTCAGACGATCATGGGACGGCGCAATTACTTTGCGCTCTCGATTGCGGGTTTCACCGTCGTATCCGTGCTCTGCGGTTTGGCCAACGACACGAACAGCGAAATCTTCCTGCGCTTCGTGCAGGGCGCGTTCGGCGGCGGTCTGATGGTGCCCGCGCAGCAAATCATTCGCGATACGTATCCGCCGAAGGATCTGGCCAAGAGCCAATCGCTCTTTACCCTTGCAGTCGTTCTCGGACCGACGATCGGGCCGACGCTGGGCGGTGTCCTCACCGACGATTTGACCTGGCGCTGGGTCTTTTTCGTCAACGTGCTGCCTGGTATCGCCGCAACCGCGCTGGTGCTGCTTTTCGTGCGCGATCCGCAGCGTCCGCGCCGCATCCCGTTCGATTTCCTCGGCGTTGGGCTGCTGGCGTTGGGGCTGGGCGCGTTGCAATACTTGCTCGACGAAGGCGAACGTAACGGCTGGTTCGGCGACGCGACGATGGTACTCTGTGCCGTGGTCGCCGTGGTTGCGCTGGCCGCGTTCGTCGTGTGGGAGTTGTGGGGCACGCAAAACGCCGGGCGTTGCGTTGCGCGTCTTTCGCAATCGCTCGGTCTGGGCGACGGCGGTGATCAACTTTGCGGTAGCAGGCGGCATTTTCGCGCTGGTGTTCATTCAGCCGCAGTGGTCGCAGACGTCGCTGGGCTTCACCACGACGCTGGCCGGAATGCTGTTGATGGTACGTGCCGGAACGCTGGTGATTGCTCTTTCCGATCACGACCTGGGTAACGTCACAGGCGCATTGGGACATGCGCATCGTTGCGGCCGCAGGCATGCTGGTTGCCGGTTTTGCGACGTATCTGCAGACCTTTGTGATGACGACGCAGACGTCGTTCGCCGCACTGTTCGCAACGCAGGCCCTCAGCGGCGTCGGCTACGCGTTCATCTGGGTGCCGCTGAGCGTTGTGCTCTTCCGTACGGTCGATCAGCCGTCGATTCCGGCGGCGCTGGCCCTTACGCGGCTCACGCAGCAAATCGGGGCGTCGGTGGGCTCGGCGTACGCCGCGACGCTGCTCGATCGCGGCTACATTGCCGCGCGATCGGCGCTGGCATCGCAAATTACGCTCGGTCGAACGGACATCGCGAACTTCATCGCTACCCACGGCCCTCGCGCGATCGAAGCGCTCAACGGCCTGGTGACGAGCGAAGCGCTCAATCTCGCCGCGGTCGACGCAACGCGTTTCTTTTCGGTCGCGACGATGCTGGCGGCCGTCTTGCCGTTCCTCCTAGCCCGCAATAAGCGCGCCCTCGCGACACCGGCGGCGCCGGCGCTGGCCGCGCCGCCGCTCGCCCGCGAACCCGTGCTGGCCGCAAGCGCCCGGTAAGCACACGGGCAGGCGTCTCGTCGATGCGTTTGAAAACGACGGTGGTATGGAACGCACTCGTAAGCAGTTTCTCGTTGCGGCTTCGGCCGCGGGCCTTGCGCTGACCGGTACCGGCGCCGCGCAGGCACAAACGCCGTCTCCCTCCCCCAAGCCGACGTCCGCTCCGTCCGCGCTCGCCGATGCCTTCGCCCAACGCATGCGCGCGTTCGATGCGCAGCTCACGCCGAAGCAGATCGACGATATCGCGCGTCAGATCGATCAAGGGTTCGACGTGCGCAAAGCGCTTCGGCCCAAAGGACACGGTCTGCGTAACGGCGATGCGCCCTCGCCGCAGTTCGAGGTGGCGGAATGACCGACGAGGAGCTTGCGTTTTCCGACGCGATAACGTTGGGCGAACTCATCGCGGCAAAGCGCGTGAGCTCGCTCGAATTGACCAAGCTGTACCTCGATCGACTCGAACGGTACGGCCCCTCATACAACGCGGTCGTGACAATTCTGCACGAACGCGCGATGCGCGAGGCCAAAGCCGCCGATGCAGCCCTTGCGCGCGGCGATCGCAAGAGCGCGCTGCACGGCGTACCGTACGGTGTCAAAGATTTGCTCGCCGCGGTCGGCGGCCCGACGACGTGGGGCGCCGCGCCCTACCGGCATCAGGTCTTCGATTACGACGCCGCCGTCGTCGAGAAGCTGCATGCGGCCGGAGCCGTTCTCCTCGCCAAACTCGCGATGGTGGAACTGGCCGGTGGATTCGGATACGACGATGCCGACGCGTCCTTCACCGGGCCGGGCCGAACGCCGTGGAATCGCGCATACTGGAGCGGCGGAAGCTCGAGCGGCCCGGGCGCCGCAGTGGCCGCGGGCTTGGTCGGTTTTGCGATCGGGTCTGAAACCAACGGCTCGATTCTCACGCCGTCGGCGATGTGCGGCGTGAGCGGACTGCGTCCGACGTACGGCCGCGTGAGCCGGTACGGCGCGATGGCGCTGATGTGGAGCAGCGACAAACTCGGGCCGCTGGCACGCAGTGCCCGCGACACGCAACTCGTGCTCGATACGATCGCCGGCCGCGATCCGCGCGACACGAGCACGCAAGAACATCCTTTCCCCGGCCTTACGCGCAAGCGGCCGAAGATCGGCGTCTTCGCGAAGGCGACCGGCAAATCGCAGAGCGCGGTCGTCAAGAACTTCGAAACATCGCTGGATGTCCTGCGCGAGTTTGCCGATGTGGAGATGAACGTCGCGCTGCCGGATCATCCGTACGGCGCGGTCATCACCGCGTTGCTCAACGGTGAGTGCGCGTCGGCTTTTCGTGACTTGATCGAGAGCGGTCGAGCGCGCGAACTGCAATGTCCCGCGGACCGCATCGGCGGATACGCGCAGTACGCGACGCTTGCGGTCGACTACGTCGATGCGATGCGCGTGCGCGCGAAGCTCGATCCCGACGTGCGCGCCGCGGTTGCTCCGTATGACGCCGTCGTCTTTCCGACCTTACCGACGGTCGCCTATCCGATCGGCGTCAACTTCAACGACGTCTATCCCAAGGCGCCCGGTGCGATCGATCCGGTCACGCCGGGCAATCTCTGCGGCATTCCGTCGATGAGCGTCCCCAACGGGTTCGGGTTGTATGGGCTGCCGACGGCGCTAGGCTTTATCGGCAGCGCATGGGAGGAAGCCAAGCTGAGCGGCATCGCCGCCGCGTACCAATCGCGAACCGCCTTTCACACCAAACGGCCGCACTTGGTCTAAATTGCGGTCGCGCGTTCTTTGGGTAGAACGTTGGTATGTCGGGAAAAGGCGTCGTTGCGGTCGTTCGAGGGACCGTTGCCGGTTATGGTTCCGATCGCGTTCCGCTCCTGGCAGCGGCGCTCGCGTTTTTCGCGATGTTCGCGATGGCGCCGCTGCTGATCATCGTGATCGAAATCGGGGCGGCGTTGCTGGGCGGCAGCGGACATCACGATCAGGTACGCAACGCGCTGTTGGACCGGCTGCAGCCGGCAATCGGCAAAGACGGTGCGACGGCGATTGCGGCAATCGTACAAGCGACGTTCGATCAGCAGGCCGAAGGACTGCTGTCCAAGATTGGTTCCTGGGTGTTTTTCGTCGTCGCGGCGACGGGCTTCTTCGGTGCGGTCCAAGGGGCACTCGACCTGATTTGGGCAGCGCCGGCGCCGGGCGGCTTCGTGCCAGCGATTTTGTTGAGGCTCAAGTCCTTCGCGATCATCGCCGGCGCAGCGCTCGTCATCGTGGCCATGGCGGTAACCACCACCGCACTTGGCGCGTTCGGCGGTCACGAGCTTTCGCGAGTTGCGTCGCCCGTCCTGATGGTCGTCGTTTCGACCGTGCTCTTCGCGGTGCTGTACAAGTGGCTACCGCGAACGCGGATCGGCTGGGGCGACGTGTTCTTGGGATCGGCGGTAACCGCCGTGCTCAGCGTAGCTGGGCAGTACGCGATCGGCTTGTATCTTGGCCGGGCTTCCACGACGTCGGCGTATGGGGCGGCCGGATCGCTTGCCGCGATCCTCCTGTGGCTCTATTACTCGGCGACGATCTTTCTGATCGGCGCCGAGCTGATCAAAGCCTATGCGAAGGCGAAGGCCTAAGCGCTGGTTTTTTCGCGGCGGCGGGCTTTGAGGCGTTCGCCTTCGTCGAGAATGCGCTTGCGCAGGCGAATCGACTGCGGCGTCACTTCGACGAGCTCGTCGTCTTCGATGAACTCGATCGCGCGTTCGAGCGACATGTTTTCCTTGGGCGGCAGCTTGACGGTGTCGTCACTGCCCGAAGCACGCATGTTGGTCAGTTTCTTTTCGCGCACGACGTTGAGGCCGACGTCTTTGTCGTCGTTGGCGCGGCCCACGATCATGCCTTCGTAGATCTCTTCACCCGGATCGACGAAGAAGCGTCCGCGCTGCTCGACGCCGGCGAGGGCATACGCGGTTCCGCGACCGGTGTCGGTCGCGACCAGCGCGCCGACGCTACGGCCGGGCAGTTCGCCCTGCCATTCCTGATGATCGTAGTACGTGTGCGACATCACGGCGGTGCCGCGCGTGAGCGTGAGCAACTCGCCGCGCAGTCCGAAGATCGCGCGCGTCGGCATCGTGTATTCAAGCCGGCGCGAGTCACCGATGTTGATCATGTTCGACATGATCGCCTTACGTTTGCCCATCGACTCGATCGCCGCACCCGCGTATTCATCCTGCACATCGACGACCACGTACTCGACCGGTTCCCAGCGCTTCCCGTCGCGCTCGGTGATGATGACCTGCGGCTTGGAGACGGCCATCTCGTACCCTTCGCGCCGCATCGTCTCGATGAGGATCGAAAGATGCAGCTCACCGCGGCCGCGCACTTCGAACGTGTCGGCAGATTCTGTGTCGGCCACGCGCAGCGCGACGTTCGATTCCAACTCGCGCATCAGGCGGTCGCGAATCTGGCGCGACGTGAGATACTTGCCTTCTTTTCCGGCGAACGGCGAGTTGTTGACCGAGAAGAACATCGAGACCGTGGGTTCGTCCACCGCGACGGCATGGATGCCTTCGGGCGTGTTTGCGTCGGCGATCGTGTCGCCGATGTTGAGGTCCTCGATGCCCGAGACGCAGACGATGTCGCCCGCGGTCGCTTCCTCGACGTCGACGCGTTCGAGACCCTGGAACGTGAGCAGCTTGGTAAGCCGCAGCCCCATCTCGACCTTCCCGTCGCGCCCCACTTTGGCGATCGGCGCATTGATGCGCGACCCGCCGCGGAAGACGCGGCCGACGCCGATGCGTCCGACGTATTTGTTGTGATCGATGGCTGAAATCAGGAGCTGGAACGGGCCCTCTTCGGCCGGCGCCTCCGGCACGTGCGTCTTGATGAGGTCAAAGAGCGGTTCGAGATCGCTCGATTCATCCTCCAGCGTTCGCTTGGCGATACCGAGTTTGCCATTGGTGAAGACGACCGGAAAATCGGCCTGTTCGTCGCTTGCGCCCAGTTCGATGAAGAGATCGAAGACTTCGTTGACGATTTCGGTGGGACGTGCGTCCTTGCGATCGATCTTGTTGATCGCGACCAGCACCTTGAGGTCCAGCTCGAGCGCCTTGCGCAGCACGAAGCGCGTCTGGGGCATCACGCCCTCGGCCGCGTCGACCAGCAGCAGCACGCCCTGCACCATCTGCAGCACGCGCTCGACCTCGCCGCCGAAGTCGGCGTGGCCGGGGGTGTCGACGATGTTGAACTTCACGTCGCCGTGCCGGACGGCCGTGTTCTTGGCCAAAATGGTAATACCGCGCTCTTTCTCGAGCGGGTTGGAGTCCATGACGCGCGTTTCCATGTGCTGGCCTTCGCGAAAGACGCCGCTCTGCTTGAGCATGGCGTCCACCAGCGTGGTCTTGCCGTGGTCGACGTGGGCGATGATGGCGACGTTTCGGATATCGGGGCGGGTCTTCACGCTCCCGGTTCTACCATAGAATGCCCCTCGAACGCTAGCGGATGAGCCGGTTGGCGGCTCCTACGCTAGCGGAAGGGAGAGCCAGAAGGCCGTTCGCTCGTCGGGCTCGCTCTCAAAGCCGATCTCGCCCTTCATCTTGGTAACCAGCTCGCGGCAGATGTACAGGCCTAGGCCCGTCGACCCCTCGCCCGACGAAATCCGGCCAAATCGGGTGAAAATCTTCTCGTGGTCATCGACCGGGATGCCGTGCCCTTCATTGGTTACGGTGATCCGGACGGCGCTGTCCGTGGCCTTGACGTCGACGTGGATGGCCGTGGCGGGGTAGCTGTATTTGACGGCGTTGGAGAGCAGGTTGGTCAGGATTTGCACCGTGCGCCCTTCGTCGGCGAGCAGGTGCGGGACCGGCTCGAGATAGGCGGCATTGAAGATGCGCTCGGGATATTCGCTGCGCATGCGCGCGATCGATTCCTCGAGCACTGCGACGGTCGAGATGCGCTCGATGCGCAGCGAAAGGTGGCCCGCGTCCATGCGCGAGAGCAGCAAGAAATCTTCGAAGATCGACGAGAGACGGCCGGTGGAACTCGAGAGCACGCCGAGGAGTTCGCCGCGCCGTTCGAGCCCGAGCGATTCGAAGTGCGTTTGCAGGAGCGCGGTCGCGCCGCGAATTGCCGCCAGCGGCGAACGCACCTCGTGCGAGACCATGCTGAAGAACTCGTTTTGTAAACGAGCATTTTCTTCCACCGATCAGGCGCTGTTCGATTTCCGCCTGATGTGCGCGCGAGCTGGCGAGCGCGAGACCGACGAGGTTGGTGAAGAGCTGCATGCGCCGGAGCGTTTCGATCGAGGGAACTTTTCCGTCGAGCGGCGCGTCCGCGGAGAGATACCCAAGCATGTTGCCGTCGCGGTCGGGAAGCACCAGCGTGAGCGTGTCGCGTTCGTGCCACGCGTCCGGTGCGGCGCGCGGTTCGTTGAGCGGCCGGTATCCGGTGTAGATGCTCTGCTTCCAATAGATCTCGCGCTCGGCCGGATTATAAAAGCAATACGGAAGCACTTCGGACTCCGTCGGAAGGATCTCCATCACCGACGCACGATCGATGTATTCGCCGATCCGCTCGCGCACGACGTTTTCGGGAAAACCGAAGAGGACGCGGCGAAAGAGATCGCCGCCGGGGGCGTCGGCAGCGACGATCGTTACATAGGTGAATCCGAATAACTCGGCAACGGCGCGAGCGATCGACTCGAGCGCCGGTGAGATTTCTTGCGCGTGCAAAATCTCATAGGTAATACCGAGCAGCCGTTGCAGCAGCCCGCCGTCACCCGTTGCTTCCGCTTCGTAAAACATCATGGGGCGTGCCTGCCAGCTTATGCGGAGACCGAAGTCATCCTGCGGTGTTTACCGGGGTTTTACGGCACCATCGGCTGCGGCGGAGGGCGCGCGGCCCGTTTGCCCAAACGACCTTGGTATGCAACGCACTGTAGGGCGCGCTACCGCGCTGATCGCAACCATCGCCTTGGCGCTGGGCGCCGGCGCTGCCGCTCGTGCCGACGTGAACGCCGGCGCGGCGCTCGTGCAAAAGAACGGGTGCCAGGGCTGCCACGGAACAAAGTTCGAGGGGACGTCGGGCTTCCCGGCGCTGTATGGTATCGAACACAAGCTCTCGCACGACCAAATCGTCGACGCGATCCAGCACCCTAAGGCGCCGATGCCCAACTTCGGATTCACCAGCGGGCAAGCCGGCGACATCGCCGACTACCTCGCCAGCCTGGACGGCGGCGCTTCGCAAAATGAGCCGACGATCACGATCACGCCGCCGCATCCGATCGACAACGTCGAGATCACGGTCCGCTTTCCGGGAACGCCGCCTGCGCACGTGACCGCGCTAGCCACGATGGCGATGGGTAGCATGCCGATGCATTCAGCGACCGTCGTGCTCAAGCAGGGAGGCGATCCCCACCTGTATACCGGGCAAAATCGAGTTTTCGATGGGCGGCCCGTGGACGATTCACGTCAAGTACGACGGGAAGCAGCTCGATCAACCGATCACCGTCGGCCAGTAGTGCGCCGACGCGGTTTTCTAGCGGGCGCTGCGGCGATGTCCGCGATCGCGCTCGCAGGACTCGACGAGCGCGCGCGTGCCGGAGACATCATTTCGTATCGCCTGACGGCTGCGCCGCTGCCGTATAGCCCGGCGCCGGGCCTCAACGTGGCAGGCATCGCCTACAACGGCAGCATTCCGGGCCCGGTGTTTCGCGTCCGGTATGGCCAGCGCGTGCGCGTTGAGTATCACAACGAATCGGCGCTCGAGACCTCGGTGCATTGGCACGGCATGGTGCTACCCAACGCGATGGACGGCGTTGCCGGCGTGACGCAGCCGCCGGTTCCGCCCGGCGGCCGGTTCGTGTACGAGTACGCACCCAATCCGCCCGGTACGCGTTGGTATCACGATCATGCTAAAGACATGGGCGTGCTGCACGGACTCTTCGGCATGTTCATCGTGGAGGATCCCCGCGACGAGGCCGCCGATGCCGAAGCCGCCGTGGTTTTCCATGACGTGCCTGATTTCGCCAGCGTGCGCGCCGCGCTCGCCGGCACCAGCCATGCCCCGATGATCGATCCGATGGGCTCCTCGGAGATGATGGAGATGAAGCCCGACGACAAGATGGGCGACGAGGTGCGCTACCTCGCGCACTGCATCAACGGCGCGACCTATCCCAACACCGCCAAGCTCAAAGTCAAAGTCGGCGATCGCGTGCGGCTGCGCATTCTCAATGCGAGCGCGACGCAGACGCGGTACGTACGCCTTGCGGGACATCAACTGCGCGTCACCCACGCCGACGGAAATCCCGTGCCGCGCCCGATGGCGTTCGATGCGCTGCGCATCGGCGTTGCCGAACGCTACGACGCGTGGTTCGAAGTCACCAAGCCCGGCGCGTGGTTGCTGCAAGGACTCTCGAGTGATCCGCTTGCGTACCAGCAAGCGATGGTCGTGTATACCGAAGGCATGGAGCAGGCGTCGCCGCTCTCGTCACCGCAGTCGGTCGAAGGCATCGACGTGCTCGAATACGAGAAGCTTGCAACCGGATTCATTCCCGCTGTCGATCTGCGCGGCGTCACGGTCGATCGCGATTTCACGCTGGGAGGCGGCGCGTATGCGTCGGATCTCTGGACGATCGACGGCAAAGCGTGGCCCTACACCCCGAAGATCGCCGTGCGTCACGGCGATCGCGTGCGCGTGCACTTCAAGAATACGACCGACATGGATCATCCGATGCATCTGCACGGCCACGTCTTTCGCGTCGTCGAGATCGACGGCAAAGCGCTCGCGCTTCCGCTGGACAAAGACGTCTCGCTCGTGCGCGCCAACGGCGGCACGCTCACCTGGATCTTCGACGCCAACGCCTTCCCCGGCCGCTGGCTCCTCCACTGCCACAACGAAATCCACATGATGGACGGCATGATGACCGAAGTGGACTACGTCTAGCACCCTGTCATACTGAGGTGCGAGCGCAGCGAGCCTCGAAGTACGGCTCCGCGGGGGAGCGTACGAGTCTGGTGGCTCGCACGGTCTTCAAAATCGCTGAGGCCGTCGCAAGGCGGCTGGTAGGTTCGATTCCTACACGCTCCCGCCACCATTACATAGCAATGCACTGATTATGATCGATCTTCATACCGACCGGCTGCGAGTCGTGCAGGCCTCGCCTCAATTTGCTGCGGCCTGTGCTGCGTACGCGCGGACGAATCAGGCGCACCACGCACCCTGGTCGCCTACGCGAGAGCCGGAATATTTCGAGCCGGCATTTTGGGAATCGCGGTTGGCATCCGCTGTTGCGGCGTTCGATGCTGGAACGTCATATGCGTTTCTTGTGATCGCAAACGAAGCGCCCCAGCGGATCGCGGGCGAGATCAATGTTTCGAATATCATCCGCGGCGCGTTCTCTGCGCGAAGCGCTGCGGGCGGCACTGCAGTGGGTCTTCGGCCAGGGTAAACTGCATCGGGTGATGGCAAATTACATGCCGTCCAACGAGCGCAGCGCGGCCGTGCTCCACGCCTTGGGTTTTCGCATCGAAGGCTTTGCCCCGAACTACCTCTTTCTCGACGGCGCGTGGCGCGACCATGTGCTTACCGCGCTACACGTCGACGAGTTCTCCGCCCGCTGAGCCGAAATGATCAAGGAGAGCAGATCGGCCGGACGAAGGAGCGGTGACCAAGTTACTCTACGGGGGGAGTGCTATGCGTTATATTCATCGTTTTGCGGCAGTTTTGGTTGCGGCGGCGATTCTCGCCGGCAGCGCCGGCACTGCGATGGCCCAGGGCGTTGGCAAGGGAAGGCTGACCCAGGCTCGGCACCTGAGCGCATCCCGCGCGTCGGGGACATTGCGCGGGGAACTGCTCAGCAGCGATACGTGCCACAGGGTGCGCTTCGTCAAGTCACCCATGACGATCTATCCGCCGGTCTTCATTGCACAGCAGTACCGTTACCGAACGGGAATTTGCGCGATGGTCGTGCGCTGGCTACCGGCGTGGATCGCCATTCCGCGCCGGGCGCCGTACGTGACCGTCAACACGGTTAACGGGGCGCGCCGCGTACCGCTGCGCTAAGGCGTAATCACGGCGCGTCCCGCGTATTAGAAGAATCCCATGGCTTGATCGCTATAGCTGACCAAGAGATTCTTGGTTTGCTGATAGGCCTCGAGATCCGATTTGTAGGTTTCGCGGCCGAATCCCGACTGCTTGTAGCCGCCGAACGCGGCACCGGCGGGATAGAGGTGATAGCAGTTGGTCCACACGCGGCCGGCTTGAATCTCACGTCCGACGCGATATGCGTTCGTGCCGTTGCGGCTCCAGACACCGGCGCCCAAGCCGTAGAGCGTGTCGTTGCCGATCGCGATGGCGTCGTCCACATCCTTGAACGTCGTCACCGAGAGCACGGGCCCGAAAATTTCCTCTTGGAAAATTCGCATCTTGTTGTTGCCCGCGAAGACGGTCGGTTTGAGTAATTTCCGTCCTGGATTTCCGAGGGAACGTCGGCACGGCCGCCGCCGGTCAGGCACGTCGCGCCTTCTTTATTGCCGATGTCGATGTAGCGAAGGATCTTGTCCATCTGATCCTTCGAGTTCTGCGCGCCCAGCATGGTCGCCGGATCCAGCGGGTTTCCGACCGTGATCTTCTCGACGCGCTTGATTGCGCGTTCGATGAAGCGATCGTAGATCGACTCCGCAATGAGCGCGCGCGACGGGCACGTGCACACTTCGCCCTTGTTGAAGGCGAAAAGCGTGAAGCCCTCAAGCGCCTTGTCCAAGAACGCGTCGTCGGCATCCATCACGTCGGCGAGAAAGATGTTCGGCGATTTACCGCCTAGCTCGAGCGTCATCGGGATGATGTTCCGCGACGCGTACTGCATGATCAGCCGTCCGGTCGTCGTTTCGCCGGTAAAGGCAATCTTGGCGATCCGCGGATTCGCGGCCAGCGCCTCGCCTATTTCCGAACCCTTGCCGTTGACGACGTTAATCACGCCCGGCGGAAGAACGTCGGCAATCAGTTGCATGAGGACCATGACGCTAAACGGCGTTTCGGACGCGGGTTTGAGCACGACACAGTTGCCGGCGGCGAGCGCCGGGCAGAGCTTCCACGCCGCCATCAGCAGCGGAAAGTTCCACGGGATAATTTGGCCGACGACGCCGAGCGGTTCGTGAAAGTGGTAGGCGACCGTTGTATCGTCCAGTTGGGAGATCGAGCCTTCCTCAGCGCGCAGGCAGGAGGCGAAATATCTGAAGTGATCGGCCGCGAGCGGAACATCCGCCGCGAGCGTCTCACGAATCGGTTTGCCGTTGTCCATCGTCTCGACCCGCGCGAGGAGCTCCAGGTTCGCATCGATGCGGTCGGCGATGGCGTTGAGCACGCGGGCACGCTCGGCGGGCGCCGCTTTGCCCCAAGGGCTCTTGGCCTTATGGGCGGCGTCGAGCGCGAGTTCGATATCGGCCGGAGTCGAGCGCGCGAAGTCGGCGAGCGGTCGACCGTTGATCGGACTCGTGTCGGTAAAATATCTTCCCTCAACCGGCGGTACGAATGTGCCACCGATAAAATTGTCATACCGGGTACGCACGCCATGCTCGTGAACGGATTCGAGCGTCTCTTCGAAAAGTGATTTGGCTGCGATGAGCGTGGTTGTCACGGGACATCTCCTTTTTAGCTCACCCAGCATACGTCTGCGGGACGGAAGGTTGTGAGAAGATTCGTTCACGGAAACTTCGCAACGCCTCGTTACGATCGCATAGAAGAAAGCGAGGCTCCTGATCATGGTAAAGACGATGAAGGCTGCCGTTGTCCGCACGTTTGGGCAACCGTTGACGATCGAGGAACTCCCCGTTCCGGCTCCGGGACGCGGCGAGCTGTTGGTCGAGGTCATTGCGTGCGGCGTTTGTCACACGGATTTGCACGCGGCCAACGGCGATTGGCCGGTAAAACCGAATCCGCCCTTTATTCCCGGGCACGAAACGGCCGGTCGCGTTGTAGCGCTCGGTGACGGCGTCGACGATTTTAACGTCGGCGACCCGGTGGGCATCGCGTGGTTACACGACGCATGCGGGAAGTGCGAGTATTGCATTACCGGTTGGGAGACACTTTGCGCCAAACAGCATGACAGCGGCTACAGCGTCAACGGAGGCTTCGCTCAATACGCGATCGCGTCTGCGGCGTATGCAGCGCATCTACCAGCCGACGTCGACTTTGCGCAGATCGCGCCCATTTTGTGCGCCGGCGTTACCACCTACAAAGGTCTGAAAGAAACGGAAGCTCGTCCGGGTGAATGGGTCGCGATCTCCGGCCTAGGTGGTCTGGGTCACGTCGCGGTGCAATACGCCAAGGCGATGGGCTTCAACGTCGTCGGGCTCGACGTAACGCCCGATAAGCTCGAACTCGCGCGTTCCGTGGGCGCGGACGTCACGGTAAATGCGCTCGATGCCGATGCAGCGGCTCAGGTTGTTGCTGCGACTAAGGGTGGCGCGCACGGCGTTCTCGTCACCGCCGTATCGCCGCCGGCCTTTGCGCAAGCGCTGCAGTACGTCCGAAGCAAAGGAACCGTTGCGCTCGTCGGCTTGCCGCCGGGAAGCTTCGCGACGCCGATCTTCGATGTGGTGCTTAAACGGATTACGATCCGCGGGTCAATCGTCGGCACACGCAAAGATCTCATCGAGGCGGTTGACTTCGCCATTCGTGGCAAGGTCCGAGCGCAGGTTCGTACCGCGCCCCTGGCTGACATCAATCAAATCTTCAGCGACTTGGAAGCCGGGAAGATCGATGGGCGGGTGGTGCTGGATCTCGCGGCGCTATCCGCGACACGGGAATTGGTTGGGGCTGGCGGCGCGGGCCGACCTCTATCCCACTGACGTTTCGAACAATTTCGGACAGAGCAGCACGCCGGTGGGCTCGGTGGCAATGCTATCGAGCTCACCTTCGACCACGCTGAATTTGATGTTGCTGGGAAAGCCGCCCCACGGCATCGGGAACGGAATCTTGAGCTTGATGTAGTGGTCTTCGCCGGTCGAAGTCTGCAACTGCATGGCCAGAATCTCCGAGCCCCGCGCGAAGAGCGATGCGTCGGGAAAGATCGAGATGTAAAATGAATCCTGATCGTTCTCGACCACCATGTGCATGGGAATCGGATCGCCGACGGGCTTGTTGCACATCGTCGACTTGTCAAACAGCACGTACGTGGGATTCACGTAGAGAAACGACGGCGGCGCCGTGCCCTCGAGCAGCATCGGCTCGATTTGAGGTGCGGGCCCGTCGACCAACTGTTCGCTGATCACGCGCTCGTGATCGGGAATAAAGTACAGGTAGTCCATCGTGTTGCAGTTGTACTGCGGCGCGCTGATCTGCATTTTGTATTCGCCGGGCGTCGCGTCGAACTCGATCACGGCCGTCGCTTCGTAACCGCGCTCAATGCGGAACGTCTTGTTGACCCAAGGGCGTCCGATCCGGTCTTCCACGCGGACGTGCGTTGCAATGGCCGTTTGCGGCGGGAGCTTGAGCATCGCGCTGCACAGGCCGAGGTGCAAGATCACGTGGGACATTCCGAGCATGCCCGTCCATTTGGCGGTCGTGCCGGGCGCCCCCGCCGCCCACCGAAAGGTTGACAGGAGTCCTATCCTAATAGGCCAATGGGCCTAGAGCTGAGACATTTGTCGCGGAGGCAGAGCGTGACTGGGACAAGCGAGCCGTTTGTTTCGCGTCTTCTTTCTGAAGAAGTGCAGCGGCGCATTGCCTACTACCCGCGCGCACTGATCGTGGCGCAGCACGTCCAGGCCAACATCGGGCGTCCGATTCGATTGGAGACGGTTGCGAAGATGGCGGGGTTGACGCCCTGCGCGTTCTCGCGCTATTTTGCCGAGAAAGTCGGGATCACGTTTTCGACGCTGGTCAAGACGCTGCGCATCGAGCATGCGGTCGCGCAACTTGAGACGCGCGCCGGCGCGATCTCGGCGCTTGCGACGCTTACGGGTTATCAGAGTTGCTGCACGTTTTCGCGCGCCTTCAAAGACGTTATGGGTCAGTCGCCGACCCAATACCGCCGCCGCATTCTGCACAAGGCATGACGCGCGGCGCGCTGCTGCGCACGGGCGCAGCCGGCGCGCTGTTGCTGGCGCTCGGCGGATGCGCACCTGCGGCGCCACCGGACGCAATGCTGCGGGCCGTCGCCGCAACGATGCTCGATGGAGCGCTTCCCACCGCCGGCTACGACGCGGCACTCGATGCCGCGGTCGGCGGCGTGCGAGCGGCAATTGCGGGCCTTCCGCCCGCGGTGCAAGGCGAGATCGCGCAGCTCTTTGGTTTGCTTGAGTTTCCGCTGACGCGACGCGTCTTGGCGGGCGTCGGACCATGGGATCGCGCTCCCCGCGCTGAGGTCGCCGCGTTCTTGCAACGTTGGCGCACGAGCAATACGGCGCTCTTTCGCAGCGGGTATCAAGCGCTGCATCAACTCGTTATGGCCGGATGGTATGGGCAGAACGTAGCCTGGGCACGCATCGGTTATCCCGGACCGCCGCACATCGCATGATTGCCGATCCGATTGCGCAGGGGCTAGCGCGTGGATGGAAAGCTCACGACGCATCGCAGTTCGATCGCGATCGAACCTTTACGTGCGACGTCGTGATCGTCGGCACGGGCGCAGGCGGCGGAACGGCGGCGGAAATCTTGAGCGAAGCCGGACTCGACGTCGTGCTGCTCGAGGAAGGGCCGCTGCGATCATCGCGCGACTTCAAGATGCTCGAACGCGACGCGTACCCACAGCTATATCAAGAGTCGGCGGGACGGCGCACCAAAGACAAGGGCATCCTGATTCTGCAAGGCCGCGCGGTCGGCGGGTCGACCACCGTCAACTGGACCAGTAGTTTTCGTACGCCCCCAGAGACGCTGCAGTATTGGCGCGATCATTTCGGATTGGATGCCTACACCCCCGACGCGCTCGCGCCATGGTTCGAGCGGATGGAACACCGGCTGAACATCTCGCCCTGGGCCGAACCGCCGAACGAAAATAACGCGGTATTGGCGCGCGGCGCTGCCGCGCTTGGAATTCCGACCGCCGTGATTCCGCGCAACGTCAAGGGATGCTACAACCTGGGCTACTGCGGGATGGGCTGCCCGACCAACGCCAAGCAATCGATGCTCGTGACCACGATTCCGGGCGCGCTCGATCGTGGCGCCACGCTGATCAGCCGGGCGCGCGCGCAGCGCGTGCTTTTCAACGGCGATCGCGCGACCGGCGTCGAATGCGCGGCGCTCGACGAAACGGGCCTACGGCCGGGGCCGCATACGATCCGCATCACCGCGCGGACGGTCGTCGTCGCGGGCGGCGCGATCAATACGCCCGCGCTCTTGCTGCGCAGCCACGCTCCCGATCCCTACGGCACCTTGGGGAAACGTACGTTTCTGCATCCGGTCGTGATTTCGGCGGCAACGATGCCGCACAGGGTCGCGCCTTTTTCAGGCGCACCGCAGTCGATCTACAGCGATCACTTTCTGGCCACCCAGGGGCTGGACGGACCGGTCGGATACAAACTGGAAGTTCCGCCCGTGCATCCGGTGCTACTCGCGATCACGACACCGGGATTCGGCCGCGATCAAGCGGCCCTCGTGGCCAAGCTCCCCGATCTCCAGGTGATCATCGCCTTGATGCGCGACGGCTTCCACGATCAAAGCCCGGGCGGTACGGTCGGATTACGTTCTGACGGAACGCCGCTGCTCGATTATCCGATGACGGATTATCTCTGGGATGGAGCGCGGCGCGCACTCAAAACGATGGCCGACATTCAATTTGCCGCGGGAGCGACGAGCGTGATTCCTATTCACGAGGACGCGCATGAAGTAGGCTCGCCGCGCGCAGCACATGCATTGATCGATGCACTGCCGATGGAAATTTTACGTGCGTCGGTCGTGAGCGCGCACGTCATGGGCGGCTGCGCAATGGGCCGCGATCCGCGCGGCTCCGTTACTGACGGCAACGGGCGTCATCATCAGCTCGAAAACCTCTATGTTTTTGACGGATCGGCGTTCCCGACGAGCATCGGTGCCAATCCGCAGCTCTCGGTCTACGGAACCGTCGCGCGTAACGCCGCGCGTCTCGCGAGCGAACTCTAGGGCAGAGCTCAAAGGAGGTGGCGGTTCGGCAGCCAAGCGGCTGCATATTATGGAACAGACATTGATTCATATCGCCGAAGGCGCGGCGTGGGTGTTCGTGGTCATCTTCGTGTTCGCGATCATCGGCGTGTACGCGACGATCCGCTGGATCGTCAATCTGGTCACCAATACCGAGCGCGCGGTCGAAAACGACGTGCGCGGTGTGGAAGATCGCATCACGCACCGCGACGCCTAGAACAGGATCGTCTGGAACTGGCCGACCGTCGTGAAGCCGACGCGCTCGTAGAGTGCGACGGCGCGATGGTTGAAGTCGTTGACGTAGAGTGAGAGCGTCGGCGTCTGCTCCAGCAAGCGATCGCAGATCGCACCGAGGGCGTCGGTCGCAAGGCCCTTGCCGCGCAATTCCGGCGGCGTCCAAATGCCTTGCAACTGCGCGGTTTGCCGGCTCCACGGACCGACGTTGCAGAAGAAACACAAGCGCCCGACGGATTCCCCCACCCACCATAGCCCGCGATCGATCATCGCGCGTACGTTCGAGGTGAACTCGGGCGACGAGCGCATCGGATCGTATTGCAGTTCGACGGCGATCATGGCGGCCGAGTTGTCGGCGACGGCAGTCCACTCTTCGATGCGCGCTCGCCGCGCGACGACGCGGTGCTCGTAGGGCCGCAGCATCGGGCGGTCGATCATCATGACGTACTGACGATCGCGAATGACGCGCGCGGGCTGGTGACGGTCGCGGATCAGCGACCAATAGTGCGCCGTCGCATCGCGCGGCCCGACGATCATTTTGTCGCCGCCGTGCGAAGCACCGATTCGTGCGAACGCCTCGATCGTCGCATCGTCGTCGGATGCGAGCACGACTTGTCGCCCGAAGTACGCAACGCCGCTGACATTTTCGTCGTCGTCGTAGGCCACGTGAATCGCGTTTCTCGTGAGCGGTGAGAGGTCGAAGAGTATCAGGTATGTCAGAAAGACGTGCATGCACGGGGCGTGCGCGAGATAAGCGAGCGCCGCGCGCTCGTGCGCGTTGGTGAGGCGCTCGGTGCGCACCATCAATCGATCTGCTGAACTACCAACGGTTTGCTGGTCGGCGCCTTGCTGCCGCCGTCGGGTTCGACACTCACCGCTACCGCAGCCGTAAGATCCGCTTTGACGGGGAGTGCGATGACCGCAACGCCATGTGCATCCGGCACGAACGTCAGCGACGGCTGCATCACCTTGCTGCCCTTGGGCAGCGTCCATGCCTGATAGACCTTCCCCTTGGGCGGCTGCGGCATGTCGTGCATCGTTATATAGAGGCGATCGTGGACCTGGACGATCTGTCCGCCGGGGACGTCGAAGTGCTTGGCGTTTTCGTCCATTAGATCGGCGACGGTCTCGCGTTCCGACGAAAGATCGTGCGCGAGACCGGTGCTGCGCTGCGACATCTGCGCCACTTGAGCCTGCGCGGACTTGACCTGCCCGATCAACGAAAGATTGAGCACCGACAATCCGACGGCCACCGCAAAACACGCGGCCGCGACGAGATACACGGGCCACACGATGCCGCGCGTTGTGGCGGGCGCGGTCGATGCGCCGTCGCTCGCGCGCACTTCGCGCATGATACGGCTTTTGAGCAAGTCGCTCGGAACGGGACCTTCGGCCGAATGGCCGACCGCCGACGCCGTAGCGACGAGCGCAGCATATTCGGCTTGACACTCAGGGCAGTCGCGCAGATGTTCGCGTACGCGGGCTGCATCTTGCGCTCCGAGCGCACCGAGCGCGTACACGGCGACCTCGTCGAGCATGTGATCGTGCATGTCGTTCATACCGCCACCGCGTCTTCCAGCGCGGAGCGCAGCTTTCGCAGGCCGATGCGAATGCGGGTTTTTATCGTGCCTAGCGGCGTTCCGGTACGCCTGGCGATCTCTTCGTGCGTGATGCCGGCGAAGAATCCCAGCTCGATCGGCTGGCGCTGCTCGGCGGGAAGAGCGGCCAGCGCGCTCCGCACGAGCGAGGCGTTGAGCCGTGCGAACGCGATATCCTCGATCGCTTCAGTCTCGGGAAGTGACTCGGGCAGTTCGCTCTCCTGATGCGAGGCGCGCGACCGTAGGACGTCGAGGGCTCGGTTGCGAGCGACGCGCACGATCCAAGCGGCAAAGTTGCCGCCATGGAAGAGTTCGGGAGAGGTCCACACTTTCAAAAAAACCGCCTGCGTTACGTCCTCGGCGCTCGCTGCGTCACTTAGCATGCGCATTGCTACACCGTATACGAGGCGATGAAACTCGTCGTAGAGCGCCTCGAACGCGCCCGTATCACGCGCTCGCACTCCCGCCATCAGCTGCCCGGCATCTCGGTCCACTCGGCTACCCTTCGCCTCGACCGCGCCGTGCCCTCGAAGACCTAACGACCAGGCTTCCCGGGTAGATTGCGCGGCCGGTGCCGAACGCCGCCGATCATGGACGAATTAATCGAACGCTTACGTTCGGCTCGATCGGTGTTCGTACTCACCGGGTCGGGTATCTCGGCCGAGAGCGGTCTTCCGACATTTCGCGGGACGGGCGGGCTGTGGCGCACGCATCGCGTGGAAGAGTTGGCTTCGCCGCAAGGGTTCGATGCCGATCCGCGACTGGTGTGGACCTGGTACAACGAACGCAACGCCGTGCATCGCAAGGCGCAGCCCAACGCGGGCCACTACGCGCTCGCCACGCTCGAATCGCGCTATGCGGACTTCACACTAGCAACGCAGAACGTCGATTCACTGCATCTGCGCGCCGGATCGCGGAATCTGCTCGAACTGCACGGCACGTTGCGTACGGCGCGCTGTAACCGGTGCGGTGGGCGCGAGTCGCTCGATTCCTCGGGCCTCCCGCTCGAGCGGATCGAGCACGACTGCGGTGGACGGATGCGCCCCGACATCGTGTGGTTCGGCGAGCCGCTGCCCCCGGCGGCCTGGGACGCGGCCGCGCGGGCGGCGGAGCGCGCGGACGTCGTGCTGGTCGTAGGAACAAGCGCCGTCGTCTATCCGGCGGCGGCGCTGGCCACGCGGTATGCGCGCGACGCGTTCGTTGCGGAGATCAATCCGGAGCAGACGGCAATCTCCCAGGGCGTGGACTACGTCATACGAGCGACGGCCGCGCAAGCACTGCCCCAGCTTTGTGCCGACCTCGTTGCACCCTGAAGCACCTTCCGTTTGGGGCCGATAGGACAGATATGACGTACTCACGAGCCCGTTTCATCGTTGCCTCCGGCTTGGGAGCCGGTGCAGCCGTCCTGCTCGATCGCTTCGTAGCGCGCGCGGAAAACGCCGCCCCCGGCGACATCGAGACGCTCAACGCCGCAATCGAACTCGAACGCGCTGGCATCAAAGCGTATGACGACGCGGCCGCGACCAACCTGCTCACGCCCAAAATACTCGCGGTGGCACTGCTCTTCAAGCGCGATCACCAGACGCATCTCGCCGCGCTTGCCGCCGCGGTGCAAAGCGGCGGCGGCGTCGTGTCGGATAAGACGGCGCACATCGACTATCCGCGTCTGGCAAGTCAGGCCGATATTCTTGCGTTCGCGCAGACGGTGGAAGAGAAGGCGGCGAGCACCTATCTTTCGGTGATTCCCGAATTCAAAGATCGCGATCTCGCGCAAGTCGCCGCGTCGATTCTCGGGGTGGAAACGATTCATGCCGGAATCCTGGCCCAGGCACTGGGTGTCTTCCCGCCCTATCCAAGCGGGTTTGTCAAATAGCATCGCATGCGTTTTGGGTTTCTCGGGCGATTTGCCGCCGTGTTGCTCGTATGCGCCATCGGCATCGCCGCCGGATTGTCGTACGTCTTCTCGCGCGCGCAACTTGAATCGCTCAAGCGCGATCTAATCACCACGGCTGTCGGGCAGGCCAGCGCGGCTCTGCAACCGGCGCTCGATCATTACAGCGGATCGCGCGGCATGTCGTCGAGCGCGCAAAGCAGCGTTGCGGCGGCGATTGCCAACATCGAGAATTTCAATCCGCTGGTTCGCGGCGTGCGCCTCTATACGCCCGAAGGACGGCCGCTCGATCCGGCGGGCGCACCGCCCGTCAAGAACGAGGCGCGGGCCGCGGTTGCGCAGCAGAACGTCGTGCAGTCCGCAGCGCACGCGAGCGCAGGTGAATCGGTCGTCACGGCGTTCGTACCGATCGCCGGCTCGTCGGGCACATATCTCGCCGTCGCCGCGATCGACGTGTCCGTGGGGCAACTCGATGCGCAAGCCGGGGCCGAAACCCGATTCGTCGTCGTTTCGACCCTCATCGCGTGTACCACGATTTTTCTCTCGCTGCTCACACTGGCCGTTGCCGCGCAGCGCGAGTTGGACCGGCGCGGGCGTGCCGCCGAAACGACGTTTTTGCAAACGATGGAAGGCATCGCGCGCATCGTCGATCAGCGCGACCCTTACACCGCCGGCCATTCGCATCGGGTCGCCGACTATTCGGTGGCCATCGCGCAGCGTATGGGTCTCGCGCGTGAACTGGTGGAACGCGTGCGCTGGAGCGCACTGCTGCACGATCTGGGCAAGATCGCGATTCCCGATGCGGTGCTGCTCAAACCCGGATCGTTCGATCCGCGCGAGCGGGAGATCATCAACCACCATCCGTCGATCGCGGGCGAGATTCTCGGTGGTGTCGAGGCGATGGCGGAAATCGTACCGTGCGTGCTGCACCACCACGAACGTTGGGACGGCACCGGGTATCCCGCGGGACTAGCGGGCGAAGCGATCCCGCTGCTCTCGCGCGTGATCGCCGTCGCCGATACATTCGACGCGATGACCACCGATCGTCCGTACCGTCAAGCGCTGCCGCTAGCTGAGGCTCGGCGCCGCCTGCGTGACGGCGTCGGCGTGCAATGGGACGAACGCTGCATGCGCGCGCTCTTCGCGTTGCTCGACGACGGCAGCGTCGTCCCGCCGGTCGAACAGTCGACGCAGTTCGGACGACGCCTCAGCCTTACGGACGTATATCCAGCGTAACGTCGCCGCGATCGGGCACGACAACCGTGACCGCACGATCGCCGTGCTCCTCGTCCCACGCGTGCAGCGTGTAGCGGCCCGGCGGCACGTCCGCGAGTCGATACGTTCCGCCTTCGACGAGCGCGTATGGACCGTCGGCGACCACGATCGTCGCATGCATCGAAACGTGGATGTGGCAGTGGAGTTCGACGATGCCGGGATGCGCGAAGAGCACGACTTTTCCCGGGCCCGTATCGTAAAAGCCGATGTCGAATGGATCCGCCGGCGAGGTCGAGTAGATGCTGTGATAAAACGGATCTTCGTTGGGAAACCGTACCGTCGATCCAACCGGAATCACCGTCAATGGCGGAATGAAGCTGCGGTCCTTATTGATCACCACGCCTGCAATCGGTTTCGGCACCGCTTTGGGCGCGCTGATCCACACGACGCTCGCGCCGGTCGTTCCGCTCACCGTCGCCGCGTAAGCGGGTGCGGCGAAGAACGCTGCCGTCGCGACGGCAAACGCCGCGGCGCTACGGCGGAAGTTGAATCGGCGGGCCTTGGTCATCTTCATAGGTTCCAACGATCGGCGGGGGTTCGGGCAGCGCCGGAGCGTCGTCGTCAAACTGCGAGAAACGCCCGAAACCGGCGTTCCCCAGGCCCGTCACCCGTTCGTCGAAACGCTGCGGCGGCGTCGCCGATGCGTCGGTGCGGTCGTTCTGCGCTTGTTCCTGCGGCGAGCTGTATGCGTCAGGTTCGATCACGTTTTCCGGCGGGGGTTCGTACGCGCGGACGACGGTTTTATCGAAGGCGCGTTGTGAGGGAAGCGTCAGCAGATTGTCGTCGCTCGCACGCCGTGTGAGCCCGCGAATGATGTAGGCGTTCTGCAGCCGGCGCAATCCGCGCAGCGGCAGCGACGAGGTCGGTACGCCGACGAAGAGCTCGCGCACGGCGTCGTAGGTATTTTCCGACGCTACGATTGCGGCGTTGAGTTCTTCGGATGCCGCTTCCAGCCGCGCCGCGACCGCCGCCGGATTGCCGACGATCGCGAATTCTCGCCGGTCCTTATAGCCGGTGTCGCCCGCGACAATTTTGCCCGAGTTCACGCCCATTCCGACCACCAGCGCCTTGCGTCCCTGCGCGCGCCAACGCGCCTCCATGGCATCGATGACGCGCATGATGTCCAAACTCGCCCGCAGCGCGCGTTCTTCTTGGAATTTCTCCTCGACCAGCACGCCGAAGACCGCGGTGACGGTGTCGCCGCGCAGGCTCTCGATCATGCCGCGATGACGCTGGACGGCCTGCCCCACGATCGTGTAGAACTCGTTGAGGTAGCGCAGCGTCTCGGGCGGTGCGAGGGATTCTGCGAAGAGTGCGAAGTTGCGGATGCGCACCGAGAGGATCGTCGCGTAATATTCGCGGGCTTCGAACAGGCGCGGGTCTTTACGCGCGAGCAGATCCTCGACCACGGGCGAGGGGACGTAACGCGAAAAGAGCGCCAAAACACGACGGTTCTCTTGACGTGCAAGCACGTACCGTTGGAAAAAGACTATCGCGTAGTAGATCGCCGCCCCCGCGAGCGCCGCGAGCGCGATGACCAGGATGGCTGCCATCGTGACCGCTCACCTTCCCGAGTACGTGCTTCAAAACCCGCAGCTCATCCGGCGGGAAGTGCCCGGGACGGCGACTAACGCGGACGTATGTTCGCACCGCTGCTGGCTACGATCGCGTTGCACGTACTGCCGCGACCGGCTTTGGTACGTCGTAAAGATTGCGCAATAGCGGTCGGCGGCACCGTGCCCGCGTCGATCGACGCGGGAGCGCTGGATGAACTGCGACGCCGATGGAAGGCCCTGGGCGTGGCGAACGTCCGTATCGCGGCCGCTCCGCAGGTTCGTTTCGTCCATGACGCGGCGCTGGGGCAGCAGGCCTATCGGCTTTCGGTCACGCCGCACGGTGTGACGATCGGCAGCTCGGATCCCGATGGTGCGTTCTACGGGGTGATGACGCTTGCGCAATTACCCTATCGAGCGGCGTCTCGCTGGTTGCTTCCCTGCGTGAACATCGAGGACCGGCCGGCGCTGCGCTGGCGCATCCTCTCCGACGATGTCTCGCGCGGGCCGCTGCCGACGATGGGCTATTTCGAATCGCGCATCCGCACGATCGCCGCATTTAAGATGAACGGTTACTCGCCGTACATGGAAAACGTCTTCGCCAGCCCGACCGACCCGCTGCCCGCACCGCCCGACGGTATCACGCCCGCGCAGTTGCACGCGCTCGCGATCTATGCGGCGCGCTATCACGTCGCATTGATTCCCGAGCAGCAGTCGTTCGCGCACATGCATAACACGCTGCGGATCGAAAAGTACGCGAGCGCCGCTGCACTGCCGCACGGCTTTCTGCTCGATCCCGGCAACCCGGTCGCGGCGGACTATCTCGCGCGGATCATCGGCCAAGAACTCGCGGCCATTCCGCATCCGCCGTTCTTTCATATCGGTTCGGACGAGACGGCGACGCTGGGCCTGGGCACGAGCGCGCCCTATGTGGACGCGCACGGCGGTCGCGATGCCGTGTACGCCGAGCACGTGCGGGCGATGAACGCCTTGATCGCGCCGTCGGGCGCGCGCGTGATGCTCTGGGACGACGGGATCGAAGCGCATCCTTCGATCATGGCACATCTTCCGCGTAACGCCGTCGTCGTCAACTGGCACTATGGGACGCAGTCCAGCTACACCGGCTATATTCGCACGATCGCGCGTGGCGGTCTCGAGCAGATGGTCGCGCCGGGAGCCAACAACTGGAATCGACTCTTCCCGGACCTGACGACGGCCCTGCCGAACGAGCGCCGTTTCGTCGACGAAGGCAAAGCAGCACACGTGCTCGGTCTGTTTCAAACCGTATGGCATGACGACGGAGAGACGTTGTTCGAGACGACGTGGTATCCGGTGCTCTACGCCGCTGCGGACGCGTGGAGCACGTCGGACGGATTTGCGCGCGACTTCCCTGCCGCGTTCTTTGGTGTGGACGATGCGCGCTTCTCGGACGACGCGACGACGCTCGGATCGCTCGACGCGCGGCTGCCGCAATCCAGCGACAAGCTTTCATGGGCCGATCCGTTCGACGCCGCGACCGCGGCGTCGATGCATAGCGTCGATCTTCGAGCGCTGCGGCTGGACGCCGAGCGGGTCGAAACCCATCTGCTCGCGGCACATCCGCCGCTGCACGGAGCAGCCGCCGCCGCGATGTTGCTCGCCGCGCGCCGCTACGACGCGCTGGGCCGGCGGTATCAAATCGCAAACGAGGTGCGCGCGTATTATGCCGATGCGTCCGCACATCCCGAAGCGGAAATCCGCGATCTGTTTTGGTGCAAGTACTGGTTCTGGGAGCAGCGCGACACCGACGAACGGCTGGCGCCGCAGTACGCCGCCGCATGGCGCTACGAGGACCGTGAGGATCACCTCGCGAGCAACCTGGAGCGCTATCATCTGGACGCGCAGCGTGCGATCGTGCGCGCCGACGCGATCGACCGTGTCACATACCAAGATGCGGTCGCCCACAAGCCGCTGCCGGACCTCGACACCGTGCTCGGCGTGACGCCGTGATCGCGGGCGCCGCCGTCCTGGCGGTTTTCGCCGTCTTTGCTCTTGCGATGTACCGGCGCGTGATGCCGGCCATCGTCGCGTTGCCGTGCATGGCCGTTGCGATGATGATCGTCGCGAGCGTCCCGTTCCCGCGCATGGGGGAGATCGTCGTCGCCGGTACGACCGCGCTTGCGCCGGTCGCGGTCACCGTGATTTTCGGCGCGCTGCTCGCGCGGGTGACGCTTGACACCGGGATCGCGCGTGCGCTCGTCAATCTCGCCGCGGAGTACGGCGGCGAGCAGCCACTCGTCCTTTCGCTCGTGCTCTGTGCCGTCGTCGCATTGCTGTTCGTGTCGGTCTCGGGCCTGGGTGCGATCATCATGGTGGGGTCGATCGTGCTGCCGGTCATGATGACGACCGGCGTCCCGCGCCCCATCGCTGCAACGATGTTTTTGATGGCGTTTGCGCTGGGCTTTATCTTCAATCCGTCCAATTGGAAGTTCTACACGCTGATTTTCGGCGTGATCCCGCAGCAATTGATCCATTACGCGGTGCTGCTGGCGGCGATCGACGCCGCCGCACTGGTCATCTACGCGTGCATTGCCTTCGCGCGCGAACGCGGATACGCCACATGGGCGGTGCGCGCGCCGCGCGACGACGACGACGGGCCGCGTGTACCGGCGGTGGCGCTGGTGACGCCGGTGCTGCCGATCGTGTTCTACTTCGGCCTTCATCTCGATCCGTCGCTCGCGTTTGTGTTCTCCGCGCTGTTCGGAGCAATCGTAACGCGTGGCGCGCGTGCCGTCGAAACGCTGACCGCGGCGGCGATCCGCGGCGTCGAAGACGTCGCGCCGGCGGTGCTGCTGTTCATCGGCATCGGCATCTTGCTCGATGCCACCAAAGATCCCGCGCTGCGCGCAGCGATCGTACCGCTGCTGCAAGGGTGGGCGGGCAATCCGCTGGCGTACGTGCTGCTCTTTGGGCTGGGAAGTCCGCTGGTGCTCTACCGCGGGCCGCTCAACCCCTTTGGCGTCGGCATCGCGGTCTTCACGGCATTGCTCGCGACGCACGCGTTCGATCCGCTCGTGCTCGTCGCGGCGGTGATGGCGGTCGTCCAAGTGCAGAACGTGTGCGATCCGACCAACACCGCCAACGTGTGGGTCGCGAATTTCACCGGCACGCCGATCGTTGCGATCACCAAGCGCACGCTGTGGTATCAGGTGGGCGTCGCGACCTTGGCCGTGCTCTGCGTGACGCTCGCGCCGGGGCCGCTCTTCGGCGTGCGCGCGTTCGCATCGCTGATTCCGCCGGCGCTGGCCGCACCGCTACCCGCCTTGGAATCGCCTCCCACGGCCGCGCAGCATATCGCCGTCGATGGGGATGCGGGCGCGCTCGCGGGCGCCGCCGCGGCACAGGTCGTGCGCGATCTCGATCGACCGCCGTGGACCGCTTTCGCGCTGCACACCGATCCCGACGCCGGCGGCTGCGCGGCCAAGCCGTACGCCGCCTACGTCTACGTGACGGCCGCAACGTTCAAGCTGATCGAAGGCACCGATCTGGACGTGGGCCTGCGTTTGGAAGACTGCGGCGCATGGATCGTCGAGGAATGGCACGACCACGCCGTCGAGCCCGGGTCGCCCACGGCGGCCGACGCGGTGTTGCTGGCCGACCAAGGGGTGCAGCGGATGCGCGCTTGGGCGGCCGGCGATCCGCGCGCCGCCTCGCTGTTCGCTCGGGGAGTGGCGCTCGGGCCGGGGAAGGCGCCCGGCTATTTGTATGCCCTGTTCAAGACCGTCGACGGGAACATGCGGACCTACGTGCGTGCCGGCGGACCGGCCTACGACGCGGGCCTGCGCACCGGCGACGTCGTCGAGAAACTAGACGGCCGGTTCTGGTGGGAATACGGAACCTATCAAACCGAATTGCGTGCGTACGACGGAAAGCCGCACGCATTCGAGATCGAGCGCGCCGGGCGCACCGTCGACATCACCCTGGGTGCTCTGGCGGCAGAAAGTTTGACGGCGACACAGCGATGACCACGATCGATCCCGGCTTGGAAGACTATTGCAACGCGAACCGCGACGCGTATTTGGACGAACTGCGGGCGTGGATCGCGATTCCGTCGGTGTCTGCCGATCCGGCGCACCGCGGCGACGTGCGCGCCTGCTGCGAGCGGCTCGTAGCACGTATGGCGGCGATCGGTCTGGAGGCCCAACTGCTCGAAACCGACGGCAATCCGCTGGCGTTCGGTCAGTGGCTCGGCGCGCCAGGCCAGCCGACGGTACTGATCTACGGGCACTATGACGTTCAGCCCGCCGATCCGCTGGAGCTTTGGGAGAGCCCGCCGTTCGAGGCGCAGGTGCGCGACGGAAAGATCTACGGGCGCGGAGCAGTCGACGACAAGGGACAAGTCCTCATGCATCTGGCCGCGATCGAAGCGCACATGCGCACGCGCGGACGGTTGCCGATCAACATCAAGGTCGTGATCGAAGGCGAAGAAGAGATCGGTTCGCCCAATTTCGATACCGCGCTCGCGCGCCACCGCGAACTGATCGGCGCGGACGTCGCGGTGATTAGCGATACCGCGGTATTCGCCGAAGACGTACCGTCGCTCACGACCAGCGTGCGCGGCCTGGTGCACTGGGAGATCGCCGTGCACGGGCCCACCGACGATTCGCACTCGGGCTACTACGGCGGCATCCTCGCCAATCCGATCGAGGCGCTGGCGCGGATCATCGCATCGATGAAAGACGCCGACGGCCGCGTGACGATTCCGGGATTCTACGACGGCGTTCCCGAGCTCGACGCCGCAACGCGCGACGAGATCGCACGATTGCCGTTCGACGAGGCGCGCGAAGCCGCGCAATTGGGCGTGCCGGAGCTAGCGGGCGAACGCGGGCGTTCCGCGCTCGAACGCATGTGGTTCCGCCCGACGCTGGAGTGCAACGGCATTTGGGGCGGCTATCAAGGACCGGGCGCCAAGACGATCATTCCGAGCTGGGCACGCGCGAAGATTTCCGCCCGTCTCGTGGGCAGCCAAGATCCCGCGCGCGTACGCGCGCTCGTCGCGAAATACGTGGGCGAACACGTTCCGCCCGGCGTGCGCGTCGAGATCGAATCGGCGGGCGACGTGCCGGCCGTCGTCATTGCGCGCGATCATCCGGCCGTGGCGGCGGCGTCGCGAGCGATGCGCGCGGGCTTTGGCGCCGAGCCCGTCTACATCGGCACGGGCGGATCGATCGGTCCGGTGGCCAGCTTCGATCGTATCTTGAAGATTCCGCAGGTGATGATCGGCGTGGGACTTCCCGACGATCACATTCACGCACCCAACGAGAAGTTCAACCTTTCGCAGTTCTTCGGCGGGATCGTGACGATGAGCGCGCTCTACGACGAACTGGCCCTGCGCGGGTGATCCTCGCAGGATTGCTGCTCGCGCAGCATTTCATCACACCCAGTCCCATCATCCTCACGACGCCCGCACCGATCTCCGAGCGCGCGACGCTCGACAAGGGGCTGCAGGATGCGCAGACGCATGCGCGGGCGCTCGGCGGGTCGCTGGGAGTCGCCATCGCCGACGTAACGACCGGCGTCGAAGCCGGCCTGCACGACGAGGATTCGTTTCCGATGGCAGGCGTGCAGAAGCTGGCGGTTGCGGTGCTGGTCTACCGCGCCATCGATGCCGGTGACCTGCATGCGGATGAATCCGTCGAGGCGCTGATCTCGCGCATGCTAATCGACGACGACGACGCCGCAACCGGGACGCTGATTGGGATGCTGCACGGATCCGACGCAATCGACACGCAGCTTCACGCGCTGCATCTCGACGGGCTCTTCGTGGAGCCGCAAGACGCCGGCCATGCCACGCCACGCGCGCTCCTTACGCTCTTGCGCGAAATCAACGGCGGGTCGTTGCTGCGCGCGCAGAGCAACGCGGCATTGCTCGACCTGTTGGCCGGCGTGCGGACGTCGCCCGATCGGCTGCGTGGCGGCCTACCTGCGCACGCCCGGCTCGAGCACAAGACGGGGACCGCGACTACGCCCGGCGACGCCGGCGACGCAACGGACGACGTGGGGATCGCCGAGATACCCGGACACACGCTGCTGATCGTTGCACTCCTGCGCGGCGCGCACGGAACGCAAGCCCAGCGCGACGCCGTGCTCGCCGACGTTGCACGCGCTGCCGTCGCGGGCGCAACCATCGCGCCCATCGCACCTTAGCCGGTGCCCAAACTTCGACTCGGCGTCGACGTCGGGGGCACGTTCACCGACGTCGTCGCGATCGACGCGGCGACGCGCACGCTGGCCGCACGCGTCAAAGTTCCGACGACGCACGATGCGCCCGGCGGCGTCGCCGAGGGCATCATCGAGGGGATCGAACGTCTGCTGCGCGAGTGCGCGATCGCCCCGTCCGACGTTGCGTTCATCGCGCATTCCACCACCCAAGCGACCAACGCGCTGCTCGAAGGCGATGTCGCGCGGGTAGGCGTGTTGGGACTGGTGCCGCGCGCGGACCTGATCGCTCGCCGGCAGATCCGCTTTCCTCCGCTTGCGCTCGCGCCGGGGCGCACGTTCGCGCCCGTCTTTGCTTTTGCGCGGGCCGGCGACGATGAGGATCTCGAACGCGCTCTCGATACGTTGGCTCGTCACGGCATGCAAGCGATCGCGGTCAGCGAGCCGTTCGGCGTCGATCGCCCGACGCGTGAACGCGATGCGGTCGATGCCGCGCAGCGCCGGGGACTCTATGCCACCAGCGGCCACGACGTAACCGCGATGTACGGCCTGCGCGCGCGAACGCGAACCGCTGCGATCAACGCGGCAATTTTACCGACGATGGTGCGCACCGCGGAGATGACGCGCGACGCGGTCGCGCGCGCGGCGATCGTAGCGCCGTTGATGATCATGCGCAGTGACGGCGGCGTGATGGACGTGCACGAGATCGCGACGCGTCCGATTCTCACGATGCTCTCGGGGCCTGCCGCCGGTGTTGCCGGTGCCCTGCTCTACGAGAACGTCACCGACGGTATCTTCTTGGAAGTCGGCGGCACGAGCGTCGATTGTTCGGCGATTCGCGGCGGCCGTCCGCAGATGCGGTCGGCGCGGATCGGCGGCCATCGAACGATGCTCCACACGATCGACTCGCGCACGCTGGGCATCGCAGGCGGCAGCATGCCGCGCGTCGACGGCGCGCGCATCGTCGACGTCGGCCCGCGTTCGGCGCACATTGCCGGGTGCCGGTATGCCGCGTTCTGCGATCCGGACGAGTTGCGCGGAGCGGCGCTCGAACGTTTCGCGCCGCGGCCGGGCGATCCGGACGATTACCTGCGCCTGCGCCTGCGCGGCGGCGGTGTCGCGACCGTGACGCCGACGTGCGCGAGCAACCTGCTGGGCTACGTTCCCGCCGGCGCGTTCGCGCACGGCAACGCGGCGGCCGCAGAAGCGGCCTTTACGCTCGTGGCGGCCGAACTCGGGGGCGACGCGCGCATCCATGCCGAGCGCATGCTCGACCTTGCAGCGCAGAAAGTGCGAGCGACGATCGGCGCATTGATCGCCGAGTACGAACTGCCCCTCGATCAGACCGTGCTGATCGGCGGCGGCGGCGGCGCGGCCTCGTTAGTGCCGTACGTTGCGCGCAAATATGGCTTTGAGTACCGGATCGCCAAGGATGCCGATGTGATCTCGCCGATCGGCGTCGCACTCGCGCTGGTTCGCGACGTCGTGGAACGTACGATCGTCGATCCGCAGCCCGAAGACGTCGTGCGTATCCGGCGCGAGGCGTTCGACAACGCGATTGCGGCGGGCGCCGCCCCGGACCGTATCGAGGTGAGCGTCGAAATCGACGCGCAGCACAACCGCGTGCGTGCCACGGCGTCCGGTGCGACCGCGATGGTGGAAGATGCCGCGCGCGCCGCGTGCGGCGAGCCCGAACAACGCGCCGCGGCGGCGCGCTCGTTGCGCTGCGTCCCCGAGGATTTGCGCGAAGCCGCACGCACCGCGCTGCTGCGCGTGTACGCCGTGCGCGACAGCGCCGCCGTCGTCGACGAGCGCGGCGTCGTTCGTCTAGTATTGCGCGGCGCCGAAACGACAAGCGCGCCGGTGGCGGGATTTGCGGCGACGCTCGCGCGGGTGGTCGAGGCGCGCACCGCTTTCGGCGACGTCGGGCGCAGTCTTCCCGATGTCTATCTCGTACACGGCGGTCGCATCGCGGACCTCCGCGGCCTGGGAAGTGCCGCCGCGCTCCTGGCGCTCGCGCGCGAAGAGATCGCCGGGTTACCCGAGACGCAGAACGCGGCGATTCTGACCGTACGGCGAACGGCGTAACCATGCCACGAGCCTATCGATCGGGACAACGTAAGGCGGCAGCCGATGAGACGCGGGCGCGCATCATTGCCGGCGCGCGCGACCTACTGCTCTCGGACGACGGCTACCGCCACTTCACGATGGACGCGATCGCCAAGCACACCAACGTCGCGCGTATGACCGTCTACTACCAGTTCCAATCCAAGACCGGATTGTTCGAGGCCCTAGCGGACGATCTCGCCGCTCGCGGCGGCATTCGTGAGAACACGACACGCGCGTTCTCCGATCCGGATCCGCGGACGGGCTTGCGCCTGCTGATCGATGCGTTCGTGCACTTCTGGCTTTCGGAGCCCGACGTGATGCGCAAGCTCAACGCACTCTCGATGCTCGATGCCGATTCGCGCGCGGCCGAGCGTGACAGCTGGCGGCGCGAAGCGATCGACACGATGCTCGCGCGGCTTAAAAAACGCTACCGATTGCCGGCGGCGACGATCCGCAAGGCCACCGACGCGCTCTACATGCTGACCGCTTTCGGCCCGTGCGACGCGCTGGCGCGCGAAGGGCGCTCGGAACGTGCGATTGCCGCGCGGATCTGCGAGCTGGCCGGAGATGCGGCCGGCCTTGACTTGACAAATTGACTGTACTGTCAGTATAAATTGTCCCATGGATGGATTGCTGGCTGGAAAAACGGCGCTGATTACCGGCGCGAGCCGCGGCATCGGGGCCGAGATTGCGCGTCTTTTTGCCGCCGAAGGTGCATCGGTCGGACTCTTCGCCCGTGACGAGGGTGCGTTGCTGGGGGTGGTCGCCGAGATCGCCGCAAGCGGCGGCCGCGGCTACGCGCTCCCCGGCGATCTGCTCGACGCAGGCGCGATCGAGCGTGCCATCGCCGAATTGGCCGCGCAGTTCGGTGCGCTGGATATAGCCGTCAACAACGCGTCGCTGGTTCATCTTCCCAGGCCCTTGGCTGATTTGCCGGTCGATGCGTTCGACCACCTCGTCGCGGTCGATCTGCGCGGTACGTTCGTTGCGATGCAGGCTCAGATACGCGCGTTGCTTGGGCGAGGCGGATCGATCGTCAACATCGTCTCGACCGCGGGTGTTCGCGGCGCAGCGGGCATGAGCGCCTACGCCGCCGCGAAACACGGCGTCGTCGGACTGACGCGCTGCGCCGCGCTGGACTACGCCGCGCAGGGTCTTCGGATCAACGCGATCGCGCCGGGTCCAATACGCACCGATCGGATCGCGGCGCTAACCGGCGAGCAGCGCGCGCCGATCGAGCGCGCCGTTCCGATGGGACGCATCGGCGCCCCGGGTGACGTCGCGCAAGCGGCGCTGTGGCTGGCGAGCGATCGTGCATCGTTCACGACCGGCGCGGTGCTGACGGTGGACGGCGGGAGGCTTGCCGCGTGAACGGATTGGCTGCGCTGCTCGCGCTGCACGTGTTAGCAGCAGCGTTCTGGATCGGCTCAACGCTGATGCTAACACTTTTCATCGTGCCGGCCACGCTGCGCGCGGGCATCGATGTTCCGGCATTCATGCAGGCGCTCTTCTTCGGTGCGCGTCTGCAACTGGGATTCGCGCTTGCCGGCGCGATCACGATCGTCACCGGCATTGCGGCGCTCTGGATCGTGTCGGGCGGATTCGGTCCTAGGTTCATGCAGAGCGAGACCGGCATTTTGATCTGCGTTGGCGCCGCGAGCGGAATCCTCGCGATCGTCACCGGCATCGTCACCGGCCGCCTGCAAGAAAAAGGCGCCCCGTTCGCTTACGCGACCGGAGCGCTCTTGATCGTTGCGCTCGTGTGTATGGTATACGGCTCACACGTGTGAGCGCAGAGACTTAGCTGCTCTCTTCCTTGCCGACGGTGCTATGGCTGCGGCTGTAGGCGAAGTAGATCACTAGACCGACGATAAGCCACACGATGAATCCGAACCACGGTGCCGGTATCCCGAACCATTGCGGGCTGCCATATTGCAGCGAGAAGATCAGGAACGCCGCAGTGACCGCCGAGAGAACCGGGATGACGTAGGGTCCGAACGGAACGGTGAATCCCTTCGTGTTCGGGTAGCGCTTGCGAATGATCGGCAGGGCGATCGAGACGAGGATGAACGCGATCAACGTGCCCATGTTCGTCAGCGATCCGACGATGTCGATCGGCGTGAACGCGGCGATGAGCGCGATGAAGATCGTGAAGATGATCGTCGAGACGCCGGGAGTGCGGAATTTCGGATGCACGCGCGAGAAGACTGCCGGAAGCAGCCCGTCGCGCGACATCGCGAAGAACACGCGCGTTTGACCGTACATCATCACCAGCAATACCGTCGTGAGGCCGGCAATTGCGCCCAGTGAGATGATGGCGCTCGCCCATCCAAGGCCCACGTGATCCATCGCAAACGCGACCGGGGAAGCGACATTGAGCAGCTTGTAGGGCACCATGCCGGTCAGAATCGCGACGACGATGATGTAGAGCACGGTACAGACCGCAAGGCTGCCGATGATGCCAATTGGAAGATCGCGCGAGGGATTCTTGGTCTCTTCCGCCGCGGTCGACACCGCGTCGAATCCGATGTAGGCAAAGAAGATGAAGGCCGCGCCGCCGAGCATACCGGTGTAGCCGAACGGGAAGTACGGCGTCCAGTTGGCGCTATTGACGTGTCCGAAGCCGAGCGCGATGAAAAACAGCACGACGGCAATTTTGACGATGACGATGATGTTGTTGACCAGCGCCGACTCGCGCGTGCCGCGGTAGAGCAGGATGCCGATCAGGCAGATGATGCAAAACGCGGGCAGGTTCACGAAGCCCGTGCCGTGGACGATGCCGACGCCGGCCTCTTGCGTCCAATAGCTCTGCGCGAGTTGCGGCGGAACCACCCAACCGAAGACGTTCTTGATGAAGGTCGTGAAGTAGCCCGACCAACCGATGCTCACCGTCGCGGCGCCAAGGGCGTATTCGAGCACCAAGTCCCACCCGATGATCCAGGCGACGAACTCACCCACCGACGCGTAGGCGAAGGTGTACGCGCTTCCCGCGATCGGGATGCGGCTCGCGACCTCGGAGTAGCACAGCGCGGCGAAGGCGCTCACGATACCGGCGATGACGAACGAGAGGGTCAGCGAGGGGCCGGCACGGGTCGCCGCAGCGACGCCGGTGAGGACGAAGATGCCTGTGCCGATGATCGCGCCGATGCCCATGGCCATCAGCGATCCCGCTCCCAGCGTCTTCTTTAGGCTATTTGCCTTGGTGTCGTCTCCGCCCTCAGCCAATATGCGTTCAAGCGGCTTTACTCGTTGTAGCAGCATTAAGGCGTCGGAATACTTCGTTAACCGGCCGTCCCCTGGCACGCGAGCGACATTTGGCGCAAATGCCTCATTTAAGGATGCGCCACGCGCGGCGACGAAGGGCAGCGCAGGATCATGGGGAGCGCACCAGCCTACGACGTGCTCGTAATCGGGGGCGGAAACGCGGGATGTGCGGCGGCGCTTGCCGCGGCACGTCATGGCGCGCGCACGCTCCTGATCGAACGCTACGGCTTCCTGGGCGGTACGGCGACAGCGGCGATGGTCGGTCCGTGGATGACGTTCCATTCCGGAAGCGAGCGGATCGTGGGCGGAATCGCTCAAGAGATCGTCGAGCGGCTGATCCGGCGCGGCGGTTCGCCCGGACACATCACGGACTCGTCCGATTACGTTCCGACGATCACGCCTTTCGATCCCGAGATCCACAAGGCGCTGCTCTTCGAGATGATGCGTGAAGCATCGGTCGATCTGCTGCTGCACGCCTGGTTCCTCGGCTCGCACGTCGAGGACGACCGCGTCGTCGGCGCGAGCGTCGCGACGGTCGGCGGCGGACGAAGCTACCGTGCAAAGGTGATCGTCGACGCGACGGCCGACGCCCACGTCGCCGCATCGGCCGGCGTACCGACGCAGCAGGGCGACGAACGCGGGCGCGTCCAGCCCGCCAGTCTGATGTTCCGCTTGAGCCACGTCGACCTCAACAAAACCGCGACGTACGTTCGCATGCACGCCGACCAGATGCGTACGTCGCTCAAGGCGCACGAACGCACGGCATCCGCGCTCACAGCGGTCGCGGGTCTCTACGATTTGTGGGCGCAGGCGCAGGCCGACGGCATCGTCGATATTCCGCGGGAACTGGTCTCGTTCTTCATCTCGCCGTATCCCGACGAGGTCACCGTGAACATGACGCGCGTAATCGACATCGATCCGCTCGACCCGATCGATCTGTCACGGGCCGAAGTCGAAGCGCGTTTGCAAGTGATGCAATTGCACCGCTTCTTTCGCGAGCGCGTTCCCGGATTCGAACACTCGCGCATCGCCGCGACCGGCACGCAGGTCGGCATCCGCGAATCGCGCCGCATCGAGGGACGCTACACGCTCACCGCCGACGACGTGCTGACCGCGCGCACGTTTCCCGACGCCGTCGCGCGCAGCGCGTATCCGATCGACATCCATAACCCGTCGGGAAGCGGAACGACCACGCACCGGCCCGCGCCCGGCTCGAGCTACGAGATTCCGTATCGCTGTCTGGTGCCGATCAACCGGCAGCAACTGCTGGTTGCGGGGCGCTGCATTTCGACCACCCACGAAGCGCTCGCCTCGACGCGCCTGACGCCGACCGTGATGACGCTCGGGCAAGCAGCCGGAACTGCTGCGGCGCTCGCGAATGATCGCGGCTTGCCGGTCGATCGGATCGACGCGGACGCGTTGCGTTCGCTGTTGATCGCCGACGGCGTTGACCTTCGGAGACCGACGTGAACGCTGCCCTTAAACTCGCGCGCGAGTATGGTGTTACGATTTTTTTTGCCGACCTTGGCGATTGGGGGGTCGACGAACTGCGCTCGGAGTACGACCCGGCCGGTCCGTCGATCCGTATCAACGTACGAATCGCTGAAATGCTCTCGCAGGCGGAGCTGGGTGAATTCGTGACGGAGTGCGTCGGTCACGAACTGTACCATCATCGCGAAGCGATCGGCGAAATCGAAAAGCTGCCGGTGCGCCGGGATCGCGAGCTGGCCGCGAGCGACTTCGCGCGCAAACTGCTCGGCCTTCGCTAGCGCGGTGTTTGCCGGAATCGACGTCGGCCAGAGTTCGACCGCCGCGGTGATCGGTGACGGACGGCGTATTGCCGGACGCGGCGAGGCGGGCCCGGGCGACGAGATCGGGCAAGGCGCATCGTCGACGCGTCTGCGCGACGCAGTCGAAGGGGCGCTCGCGTCGGCGCTGCGCGATGCCGGCCTTCCGGACGACACGCGCTTCGAGGCGATCGTGGCCGGCATCTCCGGGTATGAGGGCGCTCTGGCGGGCGCGGCGCCGCGCCTGCCGTCCCGCCGCGTCGAACTGATGCACGACGCACCGATCGCGCACGCCGGTGCCTTGGCGGGAGAGCCGGGCGTGGTGGTGATTGCCGGAACGGGCTCGGTCGCGTATACCCGCGCGCGCGACGGGCGCACGCGAACGGTCGGCGGTTGGGGGTATCTGTTCGGCGACCAGGGCAGCGCCTTTTGGATCGCGCGAACGGCGTTCGAGCTGGCAATCGACCATGATGCCGAATGCGCGGCACAGATCGCAGCATTCTTTGGCGAGCCCGACCTGCGTCGGACGGCGCGCGCTTTCTATGAAGGCCGGATCGCGCGCGAACGTTTTGCCGCGTTGGCCGCGTATTGCGTCGAGGCGGCCCAGACGCCGGGCGCGTGCGGCTGCCTGAGCGATCCGGTGGGCGCGGCCGCACGGGAACTGGCGCGGCTTGCGCAGCAAGCCTTGATCGATCCGCCCGGCCAGACCGCGGTGGCCTTTACCGGCGGCCTGATGCGCTCGTCGTGGTTTGCCGGGCTGGTGCGCGCAACCGCACACGAACGGCTCGGGGCCTGCGCGATCGTCGAGCCTGTTGCATCTCCGGCCGAGGGCGCGCTCTTGCTGGCGGCCCGCCTATGAACGTGCTCGAACGCTTGCGTGGCGGCCTGATCGTCTCGGTGCAAGCCTGGGCGGGCTCGGCGATCGACGATCCCGCGGTGCTCGCGGCCATCGCCGCCGCGGCGCAAGCGAGCGGCGCCGCCGGCGTGCGGATGCAAGGCATGGCCAATCTTCGCGCGGCACGCTCGCGCGTCGACATTCCGATCGTCGGTATCATCAAAACTGATTACCCCGGCTACGAACCGTACATCACGCCGACGCTCGAAGACGTTCGCGCCGTCGCGGCCGCCGGCGCGGAGATCGTCGCCTTCGACGCGACGTCGCGCGCGCGGCCCGACGGTTCGTCAGTCCAAACCGTGGTCGCCGAAATTCTCTCGCTTGGCTGTGTGGCAATGGCCGATTGCGCGACGACCGGCGACGCGCTGTGCGCGCTTGCCGCCGGTGCGCAGATCGTCGCGACGACGCTGTGCGGTTATACGCCGGAGACGAAAGGGACGCCCTTGCCTGCCCTCGGGCTGCTCGCGGAGTTCGCCGAACTCGATGCGTTCGCGGTGTGCGAAGGCGGTATCCATGTGCCGGCGGGCGTCGGCGACGCGTTTTCCGCCGGTGCCGACGCGGTCGTGGTCGGCACGGCGATTACGAATATCGACTGGCTCGTCAGGGAGTTTGCGACCCGCGCGCCTAAGACAGCGCCACGCGAAGGCTAAAGTCGATGCCCGCAGCAGTGTCGATATCTATAGTTGTAGTGCAAGACTCGCGGGGTTTAGGGAGAGAGATCCTTGGTTGAGAATCGTGCCGCGGCCGTCACGGTCGGCCGTGGTTTTTGGACTGTTACTGCGGTACTGGCGATCCTGTCGATCTTCGGTATCGCTTTTTGGTGCTTGACGCCGCTCGATATCATTCTTCCGGCCGTGGCCGCGCAGCCGGGCGAACAAATCGACACGCTGTTGCGCTTCATGGCTGCATCGGGAACGGCGCTATTCATCTACGTTCTGGGATACATCATTTATTTCTCGCTCGCGTTTCGCGCCAAGGCGAGTGATCCGCCGGACGCGATCGGCGTGCAGGTCCACGATAATCCCGTCCTCGAGTTTTGGTGGACGCTGATCCCGACGCTCTTCGTCGTCGTGCTTTCGATTTTCAGCGTCCGGATTTGGTATGAAATCCAGCTCGCCCAGCCGGCCAACGGGCTGGTGGTTGAATCGATCGGACATCAGTGGTACTTCACGTTCCGCTATCCGCAAGTCCACGGCGAAATCACCGATGAGATGCATCTGCCGGTCAACCAACCGGTCGTGATGAACGTGACCTCGGCCGACGTGATCCACTCGTTCTGGGTGCCGGCGTTCCGGCTCAAGGCCGATATGGTTCCCGGTCTGATCAACACGATCTACTTTACGCCGACCAAGGTTGGCCGCTATCCGATCGTTTGCACCGAGTTCTGCGGCACGCTGCACGGCATGATGGACGCGGAAGTTCCGGGCCCGGGCGGCAAGCCCAACGGCCAGTGGCTGGTCGTCGATACGCCCGCCAACTTCCAAAAGTGGTATCACGGTTGGCAGGTCAAGAACGCCGACGCAAGTGACGCGCTTCCCACCGCTTCGAGCGGATCGATCGCGCTCACCGGTGGCGATCCCAAGGCCGGGCAGGCGCTCTTCTCGCAAAAATGCAGCGCGTGTCACGCGATAGCGCCGTTCGCGACGCGCATCGTCGGACCGGGTCTCAAAGGCGTGCTGCACGATCCGTCGCACCCGAATTTGGTCGACGGTCAACCGGCGACGCCCGCGGACGTCGCGAAGATCCTTCAAAACGGCTATACGGGTAGCATCGGTGCGATGCCCAATCAGACCGCCAACGGCCTGACGAACAAAGACATCGCCAACCTCGTTGCTTTCCTCGATACGCTGAAGTAAACCGGGAGTATATTCGTCATGTCTGCAACAGCGGTACACGCCGGCGGGATCGCCGGTCACATCCATCCCGAACCGCAAGGTTTCGTTCGGCGGTACGTGTTTTCGATCGATCACAAGATCATCGGCATCCAGTACCTGATTACCGGCTTCGTCTTCTTGATGCTCGCCGGCATGCTGGCCGAAGTCATCCGTACGCAGCTCCTGCATGCGACGGGCGGGTTCGTCAGCAACGACGTGTATAACGAAGTCTATTCGATGCACGGCTCGGCGATGGTCTGGCTGGTCATCATTCCGCTGATCACCGGCGGCTTTGGGAACATCATCATGCCGCTGCAGATCGGTGCGCGCGACGTCGCGTTCCCGTGGCTGAACATGATCAGTTTCTGGATCTTTCCGGTCGCCGGTCTGATGCTGTTCTCGTCGTTCCTGATCGGTGCGCCGGTCGCGGGATGGACGGAATATCCGCCGATGTCGCTCCAAGCCGGTCCCGGCACGTCGATGTGGGCCGCGGCGATTTTCCTCGTCGGCGTAAGCTCCACGCTGACCGGTATCAACTTTCGTCGTCACGATGTTCCAGATGCGCGCCCCGGGCATGACCTTCACGCGCATGCCGCTGTTCTGCTGGGCGCAGCTCGCGACCGCACCGCTGCTGATGATCGCGACGACGGCGCTGGCCGCCGCGCTCGCCGCGCTCTTCATGGAGCGCCAGTTCGGCGTTCCGTTCTACGATCCGACCAAGGGCGGCAGCCCGATCATGTGGCAGCACATGTTCTGGTTCTACTCCCATCCCGCAGTCTACATCATGATCTTGCCGGCGTTCGGCATGATCTCCGAGATTCTGCCGACCTTCGCGCGTAAGCCGATCTTCGGCTACAAGCTGATCGCGTTCTCGTCGATGGCGATTGCGCTCGCGGGCTTCATGGTCTGGGCGCACCACATGTTCACCTCGGGCCTGGCGCCGTATCTCCAGTTGCCGTTCATGATCCTGACCTTCACGATCGCGATTCCGACCGGCGTGAAGATCTTCTCGTGGGTCGCGACGCTCTGGGGCGGCAAGATCCACTTCACGACCGCGATGCTCTTTGCGGTCGGGTTCGTCGCCTTGTTCTCGCTCGGCGGCATCACCGGCGTCTTTTTGGCGGCGGTGCCGTTCGATCTGCACGTGCACGGCACGTACTTCGTGGTCGGCGCACTTCCACTACGTGCTCGTCGGCGGTTCGCTGATGGGCGTCTTCGCGGGAACGTACTTCTACTTCCCCAAGATGAGCGGACGTTTGATGAACGAGACGCTGGGCAAATGGCACTTCTGGCTGTTTCTGATCGGCTTCAACGGCACGTTCTTGCCGCAGCACTGGCTCGGCATGCTCGGTATGCCGCGGCGCGTGCCCGTCTACGATCCGCAGTTCCAGTTCTGGAACGACTTCTCGTCGATCTCGTCGTACGTCATGACGTTCGCGATCCTGCTGTTCTTCATCAACATGCTCTACAGCATCCGCAACGGCAAGAAGTCCGGTCCCAATCCGTGGGGCGGGCGCACGTTGGAATGGCAGATCCCTTCGCCGCCGCACTACTATAACTTCAAGAACATCCCGACGGTGTACGGCCTGCCGTACGACTTCGGCCAGCCGTTGCCGTATAAGGGATTGGAAGAAGAACTCACCGACTCGCCGGTTGCGGCGGGCGCGCACTAAGGAGCGTCATGGCCGTAGCAACTCTTCCGCACGGGGCCGTTCACGACGAACACGAGGGCGTGGATCAGCTCTACGTCGAGACGCGCGCGCTGCGTCTGCAGGGCTTCCTGCTCTTCCTGGTCTCGGACTGCGTGCTGTTCTCGTCGTTCATCTTCGCGTATCTGTACATGCGCAATAGCGGCCAAGGCTGGCCGCCGCCGGGCATCAACCGCTTGGACGTCGCGTTCGCCTCGCTGAACTCGGTGATTCTGTTCGGGTCGGGCGCAACGATGCACTACGCGCTCGAGAACTGGAAGCACAACAACTTCGGCAAGTACGCGTTCTTCATGATCTCGACGATCATCCTGGGCGCGATGTTCTTGAGCGGCCAAGCCTACGAGTACACCAACCTGTACTTCAAGGAGCACGTGTCGTGGGCCGGCAGCGGCATCTTCGGCGCGTCGTTCTTCACGCTCACCGGGATGCACGGCTTCCACGTGTCGGTCGGTGTGCTCTACCTGATCATCCTGTTCTTGCAGTCGATTCACGGCGTCTACACCAAGGACAAGTACTTCGGCCTGACCGCGGGCACGCTGTACTGGCACTTCGTCGACGTCATCTGGGTCGTGCTCTTCTCGATCTTCTACTTGATTTAAGGACCGGTCGCATGCACGTAGATATCGCAACCATCGAGCGCACGATCGCCATCGTCGGCGGGATCATCGTCGCCATCGTCTCGGCCATCGCGCTCAAGAACGATTGGAAGACGCCCGGAATGGATAATCAAGTCTTCAAGTTCATGCTCGGGCTGCTGTGCTTGGGCGCGGTGATCGCGATCCTCGCCGGCGTCGGCGTGCTCGGCAACTTCCCCACCAAGGCGGCATGAAATGATCGAACATCAAGATCACATCGACTTTAGCCACGTTCCGCAGTCCAAGGGATTGGGCAAAGGCACGCTCGTCGTGCTCTTCACCGGCGTGTTCGCGATCTTCGTGGTCGGCGGCATGGCCATCGGCTTCGCTCACTACGGCCACATGTGGCCGTCCTCGCATTCGATGCGCATGGACCTGGGCAACATGCCTTCGCAAATTCAGTAACCCTCTGTCACCCTGAGCTCGTCGAAGGGCGCTCCAGTCTTTGCGGCCGCCCTTCGACACGGGTTCGCTTTGCGAACCCTGCTCAGGGTGACACGGAGCTCGGGGTGACATTATTTTGGGTGGGGACCTTTGCGCGGCGCGATGCCGATCGCGAGGGTCGGCAGTGTGTCGGGCAGCAGGCCGGTCGAGCGGCCGTCGATTTTGTGGATTCCCGCGTAGGCGGAGAACTCGACGTGGGCGGGCACCGCGAGGTCCTCAAGCGGCTTTTTACCGAAAAATTCCCATTCGCACGCCACGCTCTGGTCTTCGAAGAGCGTAGCGATATAGCCGGAAGCATCCTCGCTGGACTTCTCGTCGCGGCTGCCGATAACGTACGTAGCCGTCGACCACGTAGATCGGTTTGAACGTCTGGAGATAGGCGATGAACGGCGCGATCAATACCGCGACGAAGTATCCCGCGAACGCGACGGCGCCGATCCCGAAGATCCAGGCGATCTTGATCAGATCGCGCTCGGCGGCAACGTGCTGCGAGCGGTAGACGATACCCCAGGTCAGGAACGTCATGAAGAGCAAGCCGATCAGCGGCTCGATCGCGATGGCCATGCGTCCGGTCAGCCCGCGCCACACGATCGTGCGCTCGGCGTCGGTCCAGGCTCGGTGCGCAAGCTGACGCGTACGGCGGTCGAAGAGACGGGCCTTCATTCTCTGGGGGCGGCGCGATCGACGATCGCGCGCAGGGCCGTTTTGATCGGCAGCGTTCCGAACGTCCGGCCCGCTTGCGTGCCTAGGCGGCTCGCGATGAACCCGTCGCTCACGTAGTTAGGTGCGTGCGCCAGCAACAGCGACGCCTGCCACACCAGCGCCATGCGTTCGACGATCGCGCGAGCCCGCCACTCGAGCTCGCCGGCCGAAGCCAGTTCGGCCTGCAGCGTTTTGACCGCGTTTGCAACGCGCGCGTCTCCGACCGCGGGCGCGAGTTCGACGAAGAAGGCCTCCACGGCATCGGGCTGCTTTTGCAGGATGCGCAAGACGTCGAGTGCGTTGATATTTCCCGAGCCTTCCCAGATCGAATTGAGCGGCGCCTCGCGATAGAGCCGAGGCATGATCGATTCCTCGACGTATCCGTTGCCGCCCAAGCATTCGAGCGCCTCGGCGGCCGCGGCCGGAGCGCGTTTGCAGATGTAGAATTTTCCGACGGCCGTGCCGATTCGTTTCAGTGCGGCGGCGTGCGTGTTGTTCGGCGCGTCGTCGGTCGCTCGCGCCAGGCGGACGAAGATCGCGGTTGCCGCCTCGGACTCCAGTGCCAGATCCGCCAGCACGTTCTGCATCAGCACGTGATCGATCAACCGCGCGCCGAACGTGCTGCGGTAGCGCGCGTGGTGGATTGCTTGCGCCAATGCCTGACGCAGCAGCGCGCTCGATCCGATGATGCAGTCCAGGCGCGTTCCATTGACCATCTCGACGATCGTCTGCACGCCGCGGCCCTCGTCGCCGACGAGCCATCCGAAGGTTTGATGAAACTCGACCTCGCTTGAAGCGTTGCTGCGGTTGCCGAGCTTGTCTTTGAGACGTTGGATGGCAAACGCGTTTCGCGTGCCGTCGGCGAGCACGCGCGGCACCAGGAAACACGATAGCCCACGTTCGGCCTGGGCGAGCACCAGAAATGCATCGCTCATTGGCGCCGAGCAAAACCACTTGTGCCCGTCGAGCAGATACTCGCGCTCGCCGATGCGCTGCGCCCGCGTCACGTTGGCGCGCACGTCGCTTCCGCCTTGGCGCTCGGTCATCCCCATTCCGCAGAGCGCGCTGGATTTCTCGGCGATTGGAAGCAATCGCGGGTCGTACGCGCGGGCCGCGAGTTTCGCCGACCACGTGTCGGCCAGCGCGGGCGTGTGTTCGAGGGCGGGGACGGCTGCATACGTCATCGAGATCGGACAGAGATGACCGGCCTCGACTTGCGACCAGAGATAGAACTTCACCGCGCGTCGCAGATGCGCGTTTGGCGCCGTGTCGCGCCAGGGCGCCGCGTGCAAGCCGTGTTTGGTGGCCGCGCCCATCAGTACGTGCCAGGCTGGATGGAAGCGTACCTCGTCGATCCGTTCGCCAAAACGATCGTGGGTATGCAACTCGGGTTCGTACCGGTTGGCATCGGCGCCCAGCGCGATCATCTCGGGTGTGCCGGCCAGCGCGCCCACCGCGTGCAGCTCGCTTGAATCCAGATCCGGAGCAGCGGTGCGCAGCGTCTCGACCAGGCCGTGGTCCGACGCGAAGAGGTCGTAGTTTTCGAGCGGAGGCGGTTGGTTGAGCATCGGGCTCAACGTTCGAGTGCGAGTCCCTCGGCCGCCTGCGCCGGCTCGGCCGCTTGACGCTCAGCATTGCGCGACTTGAGGGTTGCGGCGATGATCAGTGCAGCGAAGGCGACACCGCAGAAACACAGGTAGGCGTCGCGGTAGCCGTGGATCTCGCTGGTGGCCATGCCGATGACGCCGCCGGCCATCGAGCTACCCAGAATCTGTCCCACAATCAACGCTTGGCTCAGCAATCCGACCGCCGTGGCACGTCGCGCCTCGCCCGCCTCGCTGGTGATGATATAGCGCGTCGGCGCACCGAGCAGCGCGCCGAAGCCGCATCCCGCGACGATCATCGCCACGATGGTTAGTGGGAGCGAGTGAAATCCCAACGCGAAGATCGCTAGACCAATTTCGGTGAGGATCGTCCCCACGATGAGCACGTCGCGGCTACCGATCTTATCGAGCGCGCGTCCGGATACCGGAATGACGATCACGAACATCAGCGCGCCAAGTGCCGCGATCAATCCGGCCGCGGCGTATGAAAGACCCTGCGCGCCGACGATCACCGTCGGAATGAAGAACAGCGAGCCTTCCAGCATGCCGATCGTGATCTCGAGCAGATACGTCTTGGCTAGCTGGGGCGAGGTGAACAGCGAGAGCGGGACGACCGGTGAATCGATGCTGCGCTCCCAAAAGACGAACCCGGTGAGCACGCATGCGCCCAGCAGTACGGTGATCAGGCGTGCCGTCGTCAATCCATCCATGACGAGCAGAAGTCCCACGCACAGCAGCGAGAGGCCGAGCACGTCGAGCGGACCGCGAACGCGGGGCGCCGTATTCGGCACGTTGCGTTTGGCCAGATAGAGAACGACGGCCGCGAGCGGTAGATTCAGGGTGAAGATCCAGCGCCACGAGACGAAGTGCGTGACCAGGCCGCCGAAGGTCGGGCCGAGGATCGCCGCTAGACCCCAGGTCGCTGCCACCAGCCCTAGCGCGCTGCCACGCTTTTCGGGAGGCACGACGTCGCCGATGGCCGCGGTAGCAACCGGGAAGACGCCGCCCGCGCCGAGCGCCTGGATTGCGCGGGCCAAGAGAAAGATTTCGTAGTTCGGTGCGGTTATGGCCAGGATGCTACCGGCGGCAAAGAGGCTTACGCAGGTCATGTAGACCGCGCGGCGGCCGAGGCGATCGGCTAGCGTGCTGGCGATCGCGATCGACGCGACCGTCACCAACAGATAGATCGTGAAGATCCACGCGAGATCGCCGGTGGGAACGTGGAATTGCCGGCCGATCGCCGGCAGAGCCGGCGAGAGGACTCCCAAATCGAGCGCGCCGGCAAAAACGCCGAGCGCGAGCGTGATCAGGAGCGGGCGGGCGTTACGCAACGATCCGGTCGATTACCATGACCAGGCACATCAGCGCCAAGTACAGCAGAGAGAATTTAAACGTGCGCCGCGCCCACACCGTACCGGTGTCTTTCCACGTGCGCAGCGTATCGTAGAGAAAGATCGCGCCGAGCACGACGGCCGATGCCGTGTACAACGCGCCCATCACGTGCAGCGGATAGAGCACGACCGACGCGACGATCAGCAACAACGTGTAATAGATGATCTCGCGTTTGGTGCGTTCGGTACCGGCGACGTTGGGCATCATCGGCACGCCCGCTTTGTGATAATCGGTTTCGGTCATCAGCGCGAGCGACCAGAAGTGCGGTGGCGTCCACAGAAAAATCATCGCGAAGAGTCCAAGTGCCGGGCCACCGATATGTCCGGTTACCGCGGCCCATCCGACCAGCGGCGGGACCGCGCCCGCCGCGCCGCCGATCACGATGTTGAGCGGCGTCGTGCGCTTGAGCCACATCGTGTAGATCGCAACGTAGAACAGATTGCCGCCGAGCGAGAGCCACGCCGCGAGCGGATTGACGAACAGATACAGCAAGCCGAATCCGGTGACGCCTAGGACGATCGCGTAGATCGTCGCGTGTAGCAGCGAAATGCGCCCGCGAGGAATCGGACGGTCCATCGTGCGCCGCATCAGTCCGTCGATATCGGAATCGAAGACGCAGTTGAGCGCGCCCGCCGAGCCGGCCGCGAGCGCGCCGCCGAGCAGGGTCAAAACCGTGATGCCCAGCGGCGGAAGCCCGCGAGCGGCCATCACCATCGCCGCTGCGGTCGTGATCAAGAGCAGCACGATGATTCGAGGTTTGGCCAGCTCGAAGTAGTCGTTGATCGTGTTCACGTCAGCGCGCCGGCGACCCGATACGAAGCTCGCGCGCGTCCATCGCCGCAAGCAGCGTGGCGACCACAAACGACAGAAACACCAGCGACGCATTGAACGCGTGCGCTTCGCGCAAATCCATCGGCAGACGCAATACCACGTTGAGCAATCCCAGGACGACCTGTACGAAGATGAGTGCGAGGCCCACGCTCACCGCTCGACGCACGCGCGTCGATGCCGGACGCACCCACGCGAATGCAAAGCTCGAAAAGGCGCACAGTACCGTGGCTGCGGCAATGATGCGGTGAAGCATTTGGGCAAATTGACCTTGCGTGTATACGACGACGTGACCTGCACATCCCGGGACCGAAAGGCACGCCAGGCCGTCACCGCTCGAGCTGACGTACGCACCGACGCACATGGTGACGAACGTCACCAGCGCGGTTCCGGCCAGGATGCCGACGAGCGCGGTCTCGCTTTGCGATGCCGACGAGGGTGCGGGTTGTCCGTCGGGCTCGCGCGCGAAAATCATCATGGCGCACAGCGAGCCGATGAAGGCCATCGCCGTTGCCCAATGCAGCACGACCGACATCGGACTGTTGCCCAGATGCACGGTTGCCGCACCCAAGGCGCATTGAATGACGAACAGCACGCCGATCACCGCGAGCACCGGCGCGATGAACGGCGAACGATTGCGCACCCGCCAGGCAGCGATCATGACGCCGATCACCAACGGCGCGACGCAAAAAGCAAACAGGCGGTGTGTCCACTCCCACACCGTCCCATCGGTCATCGAAGGGATCAGCATGCCGTGGCACAGCGGCCAGTCGGGGCAGGTCATACCGGCGCCGTTGATTCGGGTCCAGCTTCCCAGCATCACCGTGCCGAGGGCAACCAAAACCGAGGCGGCCGACAAGCGTCGCAGGATCTTCATCAGGGACCTCAAGCGTACGCGCGTACTTCGCGCGACGGCAACGAGAATCGTCTTATTCGGTCGAGCCTGGTACTAGCAATGAACCGAGGCTAGCTCGATACGACTCCCAGCCGTCATCTCATCCTGCAAGATCGCCGGCATCCGGCTCTGGAAGTCCGCCGACGCCGAGGCCGCCATCCGGACGTCGTCCTCATGCGACTCCTCCCCCACGGTCAGGCCGGTGGAATGATATCCCTGCGGCGTCCAGTACTCGCCGGCGCTCCCGGTGCGTAGGCTCATCGCCGCGGGCCGCACCGGCATATCGGGCCGGTAGGTTTCATCCGAGGGCATGTCGCTGAGCATGTCGCTGGCGTTGAGGTAGGCGACGAAGCCGTCGAGGTCGCGCTGAATCAGGTGCTGCCGGTAGAGGACGCCACCCAGCGCATCGGCCGAAGCTTTGAGCGCGGCCTTCGCATCCGGGTCGCTTGCCTTGGCGGCAAGCTCTCGCAGTTGCGCAACTTCGGTTTCCCCGGTGCGGTACTGCTTGTAGATCGCACTCGCGAGGTTGGAAAGGCTGTTTTCTTCGCGGTTGCGGTCCAGGACGGTGCCCTCCAGGTCGTTTGAGCGAAGGTCCAGGATCGCCGACCCCAGCGACTGGTCGTTTTGTACGGCCGAGCCGATCGCCGCGTTGACGTGGGCGGCAAATGCGCCGCATTGCGGGGACGATTTGACCGTCATGATCGTTTTTAAGTGCGGCGTGGGAGACGGCGAGGGGCTCGCCAGCATGACCGCGAGGAGCAAAAGCACCATAATGCATTGTACAACGAACCAAGACGGGGCCGGGTGACCGAAGAAATGTCTGACGGGTCTGCGGGCGAAAGCGAGCGCTGGTGAAACGCGCCTTGGCCCTCGCCGTTCTCGTGCTGTTGGCCGGATGCCGCGAGGTTCGCGTGCAGACGCTCTCGGTGGGCATCACGACCGTACCCGGCGGCAATCAACTCGCCGTGGTCCGCGACACCGAGGCGCTTGCTCGCCTCGGAATCAAGGCACCGGTGCGTTTCAAGGGCGAATTCGGGGTAGTTTTGCTCATGGGTCCCCATCAGCGTACCGGCTACCGCGAAGTCATCGAGTCGATCCGGGCCAACGATCAACGGGTGCGCGTCGTCGCATTCGAACAATCTCCGGCCGACGGTGGCGAACCAACGGCAGATTACCGAACATATACGCTGTGGATCGTTCCCAACTCGGTCTATCGCCGTGGTATTCACGTCGAGGCGGTGACGCCGAGCGACGATCCCGATCGCCCAGACCGTGCTGCCGTAATTTAGCGACGTCCGCTTGACGAGGAACCTGTGATCGAACCGCTGACCAAGCTCGATATCGAAATGACGCGCCTCGGCCTCGTGATCGCACCCGACGGCGATCCGCGGGAAGTCGAAGGCGTGCTCAATCCCGCCGGCGCGCGCGCGCGCAACGGTGCGCTGATGCTCTATCCGCGCGCTGTCGCCAAGGGAAACATTTCGCGCCTCGAGCGGGTGCGCGTCCGAACCCGGCGAACGCGGATTTTTGATCGAGCGCGAAGGCTTCGCACTCGAACCGCAAGCCGAGTATGAAGTGCGTCCGACGCCCGGCTACGGTTGCGAAGACGCGCGCATCACATTTTTGCCGGTGCTCGATGCGTACGTCATGGCGTACACCGCATTCGGACCGGCCGGCCCGCGCATCGCGCTCGCGCTTTCACACGACGGTGTGACGTGGGATCGGCTGGGACTGATGCACTTCGGCCAGCCCGGTATGACCGACGGCGACGACAAAGACGCGGCGTTCTTTCCCGAGCCCGTGACCTCGCCGGAAGGCGCGCGTTCACTTGCGTTTTATCATCGCCCGATGCTGCATCTTTCCGCCGTCGACGGTCGCGCGGCGATTCCGATGATCGAACGTCTCCCGTTCGAAGATCGCGAATCGATTCGCATCGGATACGTCCCGCTCGAGGCGGTGCTCGCCGACCGGCGTGCGCTGCTCGACGTACGTGAAAGCGTGCTTGTGCTTTCACCCAATGACGAGTGGGGATCGATCAAGGTCGGCGGCGGCACGCCGCCGGTGCGTGTGAGCGAGGGATGGCTCTCGCTGTACCATGGTGTCGATTTGATCGACAACAGCGGCAGCCGGCCCAAGTTCCGCTACAGTGCAGGGGTCGTCATTCACGACGCGGAGCGGCCCGACATCGTGCGCTATCGTTCGCCCGCACCCGTGCTCGTGCCCGAGATGGATTACGAGACCAAAGGCGTCGTCGACAACGTCGTGTTTCCGACCGCGATCGACCAGCGTACGGACCTGGGTCCGCGTATCTACGACGTCTATTATGGGATGGCCGACTACGCGATCGGCGCGGCGCGTATGGTCTTGCGCTGACGCCTCGTACCGGTATGCTGCGCTACTATGCGATCGCGACCGTGATCGTGCTCGGCGTGGCGGTGCTCGCGACCGCGTGGAGCACCGGAAATTGGATGCGCATCCGGTTCGCCGCCTCCAAGCATCCCGCGCCGCCGCAGCATCTGCATCTGGGTGACGCCGGCGGGCCGTCTCCGGGCGCGTTGAGCGGTGACGCTCCTTGGGCGCTCTCGGCGCTGCCGGATTGCTTCACGCCGCAGACCGAGGCGCGAGGCAGCATACCCTACGTCCGTGCTCATGTGCCGGCCGGCGTGCGGGCGCTGGCGGCCGGAACGCGGGTTTCGGCGGGACCTTGCACGATTTTCGTGGGCCGCGGCGAACTGAGCGTGCAACGCGGCGCGGATCGCTTGCGCGTTCCGCCGCACGCGGTCCTGTACCGGGACGGCACGTCGCTCATCTTGTTACGAACGACGGGCTCCTCCGCGGTCTTACGCACGTATACGATAACGGTCACACCATGACGCTCCACGACGAAGTTCGCCGGCGACGTACGTTCGCCATCATCTCGCATCCCGACGCCGGGAAAACCACGCTTACCGAAAAGCTGCTGCTCTACGGCGGCGCCATCCACGTGGCGGGTCACGTCTCCGCGCGCAAGCGCCAGCGCTCGGTCACGAGCGACTGGATGGAACTCGAGCGCGAGCGCGGGATCTCGATCACGTCGACGGTGTTGCAGTTTCCGTATAACGGCTACACGATCAACCTGCTCGACACGCCGGGTCACCAAGACTTCGGCGAGGACACCTACCGTACGTTGCTCGCCGCCGACGCGGCGGTGATGTTGATCGACGCGGCCAAGGGCGTCGAACCACAGACCAAAAAGCTCTTCGCCATCTGCCGAGATCGTAAGATCCCGCTCTTTACGTTCATCAACAAGATGGACCGACCCAGCCGCGATCCGCTGGAACTGCTCGACGAACTCGAGAGCGTGCTGGGTATCGGAACGTATCCTATGAACTGGCCGCTGGGTAGCGGCGAGACGTTCAAGGGTGTGTACGACCGGCAAACGCACGAGATGCATCTGTTCGAACGCAGCGCCCATGGCGCGACCAAAGCGCTCG
>CAVZSY010000004.1:0-13714 GCA_963778045.1 Vulcanimicrobiota bacterium | reverse complement strand
CCGCTTTGCCGGATTCGCCGGCTCGCTAGACGCCGAGATAGACCGCGTGCTCGGTCGTGTAAAATGAAGCTGCCGATGCGCCGACGGATGGGGCTCCGACCCCAGAGTCCTTGATTCCGCCAAATGGCATGTGATCGTCCGGAATCGTTCCATGATTTATATGAATCATCCCGGTCTCGCATTCTTCGACGAAGCGCGCAACGATGCGCTGGTCGTTCGAGAATAGTGCAGCCGTGAGGCCAAAATCGACTCCGTTCAACAGCTCGAAGGCTTCGTCAATCGTGTCGTACGGAATCACGGCGATCACAGGTCCGAAAATCTCCTCGCGAGCAGCAACGGAGTCTGGCGGCACGTCGACCAGAATCGTTGGTTCGAAAAAGAAGCTGCCTTCGAGCCCTTGAACGTTTGCCCGGTTGCCGCCGGTCACGGCGTGGCAGGCCTTCGTTCAGTGCGCGTGTTACGAGCATGGCGACGCGATCGTACTGTCGAGCGCTTACCAGCGGCCCGAGCGTCGTGGACGGGTTGGTCCCATCGCCCGGCACCAAAGACCGCGCGCGTCGAACGAGACCGTCAATGACCTTTTCGGCGAGCGGGCGATGAACGAGGACCCGGCTGATCGCGGTGCATCGCTGTCCGCTGCACAGGAACGCCGCGCCGGATATATGGTCCAGCGCTGTGTCTAGATTCGCTGCGTCATGCATGATGGCGGCATTTTTGCCGCCGAGTTCGAGTGATACCTTGGCCAAACGGGCCGCGGCGGAAGCGTAAATTGCGCGTCCCACGGCCACCGAACCGGTGAACGTGACGCCCGATACGACCGGCAGATCAACGAGCGATTGACCGACGTCGGCGCCCCCGTTCACGATTTGCAGCAGGCCGGCGGGAAGCGTCGCGCGGCCCGCGTCGGCCACGATGCAAGCCGCGGCCGGCGCAACTTCTGACGGTTTGAGGATGATCGCGTCGCCGAAGACAAGCGCCGGAGCAATCTTACGCATCGGCGTGAGAATCGGGAAGTTCCAGGGCGTAATTCCCGCTATCACCCCGCGCGCTCGTCTCGTGACGATGTTTCGAACCCCGGGCCGCGCACTGCCGACGGAAGTCGAGCTGGTCCGAGATGTCTTCTGCAAGCATGCACCGTGCCTCGCGTATCGACTTTCCGATCTCGCCGCGAGCTTCGCCCAGGGGCTCTGCCCTGTTCGCTCGTAATGGCGAGCGCGGAGTTTCTTCCGTGCGCGCCTCGACGGCATCGAGGAAGCGGCCAACGACCTTTGCGCGTTCCATCGACGGAAGGCGGCCCCACTCGCGTTGCGCCGCGACGGCGGCGTCGCCGGCGGCGTGCAAGCGAGTATGCGTCGCACTGCCATACGTGCCGACGATTTGCGATGGTTGAGCCGGATTCGATGTCTCAAACGTTAAGGTCTCATCGTGCCAGGTGCCGGAAACCAGGCTTCCATAGCGATAGCTTGCGCCTGTGGTCGATTTTGCCGTCGCAGTCATGCTGGTTGCTCCGTACGTTTACGTCTTGCAAGTGCGTAGATCGCCGTCCAGTCGTCGCGGTCCATGCCTTCGACTTGCGCGTCGCGATACGCATGCCGCGCCGCCTCGCCTGTGGGCAGTTCCATGCCCACCGATTTTGCCAGCTGAGCGCCAAGCCGAGATCCTTCTCCGCAAGGGCGATCGCAAAGCCTGGCGTTACGTCACCGCGCAGCACTTTTGCTGGATACGTCGTGCCCATGTGTCCCTGGCCGGCAACGGTGCCGAGGATGACGGTTAGTGCAAGCTCGGGATCCAGTTTGCTCGCCTCGGCGAGCAAGAAGCCTCACTCGTCGTCACGTTCAACGTAATCGACATGAAGTTATTGACGAGTTTCATGCGGGCGCCGCTTCCGCTAGGACCACAATGGACGATCGTGTCGCCGAGCCGCTGCAGTATCGGCATAGCCCGCTCGACCGACTCGGCGTTTCCTCCGGCCATGATCAAGAGCTTTCCCTCGACGGCATGCTGCGACGAACGTCCGACCGGCGCGTCGACCATCGTGATCCCGCGTTCGGCAAGTCGCGAAGCGAGACGATCCGTCATTGCAGGCGCAATCGTGCTCATTTCCACGACCAACGCGTTGGGAGAGAGTTGAGAAGCTGCGCCGCGTTCGCCGAAGAGCGCCTCCGCGACGTGGTCGCTGTTTGGCAGCATGGTGACGAGCGCATCGGCGCCGTTCGCTGCGTCGGCGGCCGACTCGGCCTTCGCAGCTCCCGCTTCGACGAGCCGTTCCACAGCTTGCGACGCGACGTCGTAAACGCGGAGCGCAAAGCCGGCCTTGAGGAGATTTTGAGCCATCGGGCCGCCCATTGTTCCTAGCCCGATGAAACCGATGGTTCGGATTTCGGTCATCCCTTCACCACCTCAAGAAAGAGCGAGGGGTCAAAATATTGCTGTGCCGGCAGCGGATGCTCCATCGCGCCGAGTTTGACGAACACGTCCGTGACCTGATTCAGCCAGCGGGTAAGTGTGCCGTCGCGATAGTATTTTGCCCACGTCTTGGAATCGAAGGCCTTTTCGGCTTTATACATCGCTTCGATTTCCGTCAACGGGATGCCGTCATATTGCTTGGCGACGATCGCGAGCGAACGATGCGTATCGTGCACGAGTTTGTCGTTCGCCTCGACCCACCCGCGAATCACCTTTGACAGCAAGTCTTTGTGATTTGCGTAGAAGTCGTCACTCGCGGCCCAGCCGTCGACGATTGCTGCCTCCGGATAGTATTTCGAAGCGTCAACGAGCATCCGCGCGCCCGGGACCTTTTCTCGAACCTGACGATCGAAGGGCACCCACAAGGCGACGGCCGGTACCGCACCGGCGATAAAGGCGGTGACGGCCTCATTCATCGGCTGATTGACGATCTCGACGTCTTTATTGATGTCCAATCCGTTGTGGCTGAGCGCTTCATAGAGAAAGACATCCGCCGTTGTTCCGGCCGTTGTCGCAATGCGCTTTCCACGAAGGTCCTTGATGGAAGTTATGCCGCTCTGTGGACCCACCCACAGTTGGGCTGTGCCCCACTCGATATCGTTTGCGAGGAAAACCTTCCCTTGACCGTGAGCCGGGAAGTTTGAAATCACAGCGCCGGTAGCGACGACGTCAAGACTACCGCCGACCAGTGCCTGAAAGAGCGAAATCCCGGTCTGGAATCGCGTCAGTTCGAGATCGATTCCTTGCTTGCGCCAAGAACCTTCGGCTTGCCCGATCCAGATCTGACCATCGACGGCGACCGTGTGAAGATAACCGACGCGAACTTTCTTTAGTTCCTGAGCACGTAGTGTGCCCGTTGAAAGAGCCGCAGCGCCTGCAGCGGCGAGTGCCGTAATCGCCTTGCGGCGCGTAATGTCGTGCATCTGTTTCTCCTGTCGTTCGTAAAAAGGCACGGTCACAGCGTCAGTTGACGTTCTTGTGCCGCATGTTCGGTCATGACGAGATCGGTGAGTTCGGCAACGAGTTCTTGGAATTGGGAGGATCGCCTCAGTGACTCGCTCCGGGGAAATGGGAATGGTACGTCTAGGATTCGCCTGACGGTTGTAGGCCGCGCACTCACAGCTATGACACGCGTCGAAAGATAGAGCGCCTCGGCGGCGGAATGCGTAACAAAGAGCACGCTCTTCGCGTCTTCGGACTGCAGTTGTAATAGTGCGTCCTGCATCGTCGTGCGTGTCTGGGCGTCGAGGGCCCCGAACGGTTCGTCCATCAAGAGGAAGCGAGGCTGCACGGCGTATGCCCTTGCCAGAGCGAGTCGCTGCCGCATACCGCCCGAAAGACTGCGCGGATAGGCGTCCCGAAATTCCTCGAGACGCATGAGGCGAAGATAGTGATCGCAGGTTTCGGCAACCGCAGCCGCGGAGCGCCGGTTTGCCCGTAAGCGTAAACCGAATGCAATATTTTCTCGAACCGAGAGCCACGGAAAAACGCCGTAATCTTGGAAGACCATGCCGCGGTCCGGTCCGGGTTTGGAAATCCGCTCGCCATCGAGCGTAACGCTTCCCGAGTCGGGTGTGATGAAGCCGGCGACGAGGTTGAGTAGCGTCGTCTTGCCGCATCCGGAAGGGCCGACGATCGACACGAACTCGCCTTCACCCACCTCGAGGTTGAAATCCTCGAGCACGCGGATCTCTCGATTACCGTCTTGATAGGCGTGCGTGATGTTGTCGAAAACCAGACGTCGCGCCGTATTCATCGAACGATGCGCTCCTGCCAAGAAACCATGCGTGCCGCAATGACGCGCAGTATGAAGTCCATTGCCAGCGCGACGGCGCCGATGCAGATGATTCCGACGTAAATCGTAGAGATTTGGAAATAATTCGAAGCGTCTTGTATCACGGCGCCGAGTCCGCGTTGCGCGGCTACCAGTTCAGCGGCAACGAGGGTCGCCCACGTTACGCCGAGCGCGACGCGCATCGCCGTCAGGACGTGGGGCACGGAGAGCGGCACGATCACGCGCTGAAAGATTTCCCAATCCGTCGCGCCGAGCGTCCTGGCAACGCGGATGTAGAGCGGGCTAATCTGTGCGATGCCTTCGTACATCACGATTACTCCCGAGAAAAACGCTGCGTAAAAAAGAATCGCGACTTTCGCCGTCTCGCCGATGCCAAAATAGACGATCACGAGCGGAATGAGCGCGATCGGCGGAAGCGCGCGGAAGAAATTAACCAGTGGGTCGAAGAATCGGCCGATCGATCGATGCCAGCCGAGAATAAAGCCGACAGGTATCGCGAGCAGAATTCCGCAGATAAGGCCGGCCAAGACGCGCATCGTCGAGACCAGGGCATCGACAGCGAGGCCTTTCTGCGTAAGCAGACGCCAAAACGTGGCGAGCACGTCCGCGGGCGTTGGAACCAGCGTTGCCTTTACGAGGCCCGAATAGCGCACGGCATACCAAACGGCAAGTAATGCCAACCAAGGGAGAAGGGCGAATCCCGCTCTGGCCAGCCATGCCGGCACCGCGCCTTTCGGTTTCCGCTTCTTGGTGGTTAGCGGACCTCCGGACCGGTCGTCTGCTGCGACAGTCGGTGGAGTCATGCGCCCTCCGGGTTGCTTCACGAGGCAAAAACAGTCTATAATCCCATTGTTAGAACTTTAGGAGTAAACTCCTTTGCTGAAAAATCTGAAACGATCGTCGCCGTTGTACATCGAGATTGCTGATCTATTAAGACAGCGCATCGCGCGGCGATTGTGGCAGCCCGCGGAGCGCGTCCCGACCATCGACGAGTTGATGGCGGAGTTCGGTGTTGCGCGTGTGACGGTGCGCCAAGCGATGAACATTCTGCAGTCGGAAGGCCTCATCGATCGCCACCGCGGCAAAGGCACCTTCGTCGTCGGGACCCCGAGCGATACGAGATTGCTGCGCTTGGGGATGACGCTCGACGCGCTGTCCACGACGTTGGAAGGAACTCAGCCCAAACTATTGACGATCCTTGACACGGTTGCGGCACCCCCTCTGCAGCCCTCCGACGGCATTCCGGCGCGCGGATACCGCTATATGAAACGGCTGCACAGCCATTCCGACGTTCCATATGCGGTGATCGGCATCTATATTGCTGCCGATATTTTTCGCCGCGCTCCTCGCCGTTTTCGCAACGAGACCGTGGTTCCGATCCTGCATTCCCTGCCGGACGTCACGATCGCGCGCGCATGGCAGACGTTGAAGATCGGTACGGCCGATATGGACACAGCCGAGCTCCTTCGCGTGCCGGTCAATTCCCCGATCGCCGAAGTGCGGCGCGTGTTTTGTGACGAGGGCGGGCGCGTTATCTATTTCGGTGACGTGACATACCGGGGTGACTACATTCATATGGAAATCGATTTGCTATCTTGATCCCTGCCGAAGAGCTCGCCGGAAGCGTTATCCGCGAAATTCGTTCGTTCGTCTTTAAAGCCCCGGTTTCGAAACCCGTTCGGACTTCGTTCGGAGCGATGCACGAACGACCCATGGTACTCATTCGAATCGAGGATCACGAGGGCAGTACCGGATGGGGTGAAGTCTGGTGTAATTATCCCACGTGCGGCGCGGAGCATCGCGCGCGGCTCGCGACCGAAGTCGTCGCGCCCTTGCTACTGGGACGCGCCGTTAGCACGCCGCAAGTGCTCTGGCGTGACCTCGTAGCGCAAACGGAAGTCCTTGCGATTCAATGCGGCGAGCGCGGCCCCATCGCGCAGGTCCTCGCCGGCATCGATATCGCATTATGGGACTTGATCGCGCGGCGCGCGGAGACGCCGCTGTGGCGCCTCCTCGGCGGAGCGTCGCCCGTGATCGGGACCTACGCAAGCGGGCTCAATCCGGATGAACCGGAAGTCGCAGCCCATGAGGCATGGAAGCGCGGGCACCGTGCCTTCAAGCTGAAGGTCGGCTTCGAAGAACGACGTGACGAGCGCAACCTGCGCAAGCTGCGCGAGCAGCTTGGCCCGGCCACGCCGTTGATGATCGACGCGAATCAAGCGTGGGACCTCAACGGCGCCATCCATGCGGTGCAGAACTTGGCGCGTTACGCGCTCGATTGGATCGAGGAGCCCATACGCGCGGATCGGCCGCTTTCGGAATGGAAAGCGCTTGCCGCTGCCACCTCCATTCCCCTAGCCGCCGGCGAGAACATGACGTCCCGCGCCGAATTCGACGCGGCAATCGAAAGCTCGGCAATTACGGTTCTTCAACCGGACGTCGCAAAGTGGGGTGGTTATTCTGCCTGCCTTCCGATTGCCAAGGCTATACTCACGGCGAAGCGTCGATACTGCCCGCACTATCTTGGCGGAGGCGTGGGGCTTCTCGCGTCGGCGCATCTCCTCGCGGCTTGCGGCGGCGATGGCTTGCTTGAGATCGACGTCAACGAAAATCCGCTACGCGACCTGCTCGCCGGCCCGGCGCGAACCATCACGGACGGCAGCGTTACGCTAACAGAGAGCCATGGACTTGGAATCGAGCCCGACATCGGCCAGCTTTCCGAGTTTGCCGTTGCTCAACATGTCGTCGGCTAAGACAAGAAAATGCGCCTTCCTCTCGAGCTGTTTGCAGCCGCCTTCTTTTCGAGCGTCTTCGGTTCCATGGTCGGGCTTGGCGGCGGATTCATCTTCGTCCCCATCCTGCGCCTGTTCTTCGGATTCGACCCCGCGCTAGCGGCCGGTACGTCGCTGGTTCTCGTCGTCGCCAACAGCGCGAGCGGCGCATTGACCTATTTGTTACAGAAGCGTGTCCACGTCAAGATAGGTCTTTTGATCGCACTTGGAGGTTTCCCGGGAAGCATCCTCGGCGCAGTTCTCGTGCGTAAAATGTCCGGCACCGCTTTCGATTGGATTTTTGCGGGACTTTTACTTATCGTCGCCGGCGACATGATCGTCAATGCGCGAACGCGGGTTGGCGCGCGCCCCGACCACCACGACGTTTCGAGTACGAAGGGCATGTCCTATCGTGCAGCAGTGGCCTCAGGGTTTGCAGTGGGATTGATCGGAAGCATCTTTGGCATAGGTGGTGGCGTCATCATCGTCCCGACGTTGCTGTACTTCTCCGAGTTACCGGCTCACGCGATCAGCGCCACGTCGCACTTCGGCATCGTGCTAACGTCACCCGTCGGCCTCGCGACGCACGTGCTGCAGCATGACATCATGGGTGGCGCGGTCATCCCGCTCGTTGCAGGAGGCATCTGCGGCGGCCCGATCGGGGCCAAGCTCTCTCTACGGCTTAAGTCCCCTCAGCTCTTGATTGTCGTTGCGTGCGCGTTGATTGTAGCGGCGTGCTCGCTTGTAGCACGCCATCTCATCCACTGAGGTTTTTTTCGAGCGCCGCAATTCGCTTGCCCAAGCTAGGGTGGGAGGCAAAGAAAAACTCATACCAAGCCGGCAACTCGTCCTCGGCCATGTTTTGATCGCGCAGGCGCGCAAACGCGGCGGCGCCGCTTCGTGCATCGTGCGTTGTCGTCAGCGCAAAACGATCCGCGGCCCACTCGCGAGAACGCGAAAACGCATTGATGATCGGCCGCCCTGCTAGCAAGCCGAGCCCAAGCCAAGACGATATCCGCGCAAGGTACACGCTGGTCGGCGATTCGTCGTCGTGCAAGATCAGCGCCGTCATGCCGAAAAGCACGGCCGTCGCCGTTCCTGCGAGCGCGATCATGCGCCACGTGTCGCGCGTGACGTAATGCCCTAACTCGTGCGCTACGACGAATTCGATCTCGTCGGGTTCGAACTTGTCGATCAGCGTATCACCGAGCACGATCCGGTGCGTCGATCCTATCCCCGCGACGAACGCGTTGGCTTTTTTCGTCTGGCGGCTCATGTCCATGCGCAAGATCTCCGCATCACCCACGCCGAACCGCGCTGCCAGCGCTCGCAGGCGCACTTCGAGCGGTCCAGTCAGCGGCTCGAATTTGTTGAAGAGCGGCAAAATATATACCGGTACAATCAGATTCGCCAGCACGAAGAGCGGCAACATTCCGAGCGATGCAACGGCCGGCCACCAGCGCCCCGTGCGCCGCACCGCCACGCCGCCGAGCAGTCCCAAGCCCGCCGCGAGCACGCTGCCTAGGAGCGAGCCCTTCGCGTAGTCAACGAAAAAATCGCGCGTGGTCTGCTCGCTCAGTCCATACTTGCGCTCGAGCAGATGATCTTCTACGAAGGTCGCGGGCACGTCGATCGCCGAGGTCGCGAGCGCGAGCAGACCGAAAAACGCACCCGGCCGCGCCCACGCGGGCAAACCCGCCAGCGCGCGTTCGAGCCGCGGCGCGAGCGGCCCATACGCGAACGCAATCGTCCCCATCGCCGAACGCGCCGCCCCGCTCACCGCCAGTGCGCGCTGCGTACGCCCGTATGCGCGCGAATCGCTCGAAGGGGTAAGCGCGCCGCCCCGCGTCGTGGCCAGCGCCTGCAGCGTGCGAACCGCAACGTAGCCGGCCGCAGCGCCGCCGATAAGGCAGAGCAAGAGTTTGCGTGTCTTCATGGTAAGCGTTCGGATGCTCTTTCTGGATAATGCGCGCGTCTACCGGTATGACCGCGCGTCGCGGCGCTTCGTGCGCGGCCGTAGTCTCTTGATCGACGGCGAGCGGATCATCGCCTTTAATGCCGATCCGGCCGGCCTGCGCGTCGAGCGCATTGATCTGGACGGAGCGACCGTGGTCCCCGCCTTCGCCGATTGCCACGTTCACCTCGCGCAAACCGGGGCCACCATCGGCCCTCGCTCGCTCGCGAATGTCGACACCTACGCGGCTTACGAAGACGCCGTCGCTGCGATTCCGCGCGAATACGGCATCGTCTACGCCGGCGGCTATGACGATGCGCACTGGAACGACGCGCGTCACGCCGACGCTGCGCCGCTCGAACGCTGCCACTCGGACGCCCTCGCGCTGATCGTGCGCGTCGACGGTCACTCGTGCATCGTCAACCGCAAGGCTCTCGACTGGCTCGCACTTCCGCGCGGCACGGACGGCATCGAACGCGACGCCGACGACAAGCCCACCGGCCGACTCTTCCTGGCCGCCAACTGGAACGCGCAAGCCGCATTTGCGAAACGAACGCCCATCGAGACTCAACGCGCGAACGAAAGCCGGGCTGCCGATCTCGCGCGCACCCGCGGGATCGCGCACCTGCACGCGCAACTTCTGGGACGCACGCGCGGCGAATATGCCGAGGACGTCGCGTTCCTACGTACGCTGCCGATCGTCGTGCATCCGAAAATTTGCGAACCCGACGCCGCGATCGCGCATGAACTCGGCCTGCCGTACGTTGGCGGCGACGTTTTTCTCGACGGTTCGATCGGCAGTTGTACTGCCGCGCTCTCGCAACCCTATCTCGCCGACCGCGGGACCGGAATGCTTCGCTTTTCCGACGCCGAGGTCGTTGCATACCTCGAAGGCGCCGAACGCCGCGGCATCTCCGCCGGCGTCCACGCAATCGGTGATGCCGCCATCGACCAATTCGTGCGCGCCGCACGTGCGGTTTTGCACAACCAACCGTCGCAGCACGGCACCCATCACTTCATCGAACACTTTGAGATGCCGCAGCCCGATCACATCGCCGCCTGCGCCGCGATGCAACTGCATCTTTCAATGCAGCCGCAATTCCAAGCCACCTGGGGTGGCGACGGCGGCATGTACGACGATCGTCTGGGCGCGCAGCGCCGCAAAGCGATGAACCCGATGCGCGCGCTCGTCGACGCGGGCGCGCTGGTCTGCGGCGGCAGCGACTCGCCAGTATGCGTGCTCGACCCGCTGGCCGGCATGCACGCTGCCTGCGCTGCGCAAGAACCCGCATACCGCCTCGACCCGCACGGCGCGCTCGCGCTCTACACGGTCAATGCCGCGGCCTTTGCGCGCGCCGGACGCGAGACGGGCAATCTCGAACCGGGCCTGCGCGCCGACCTGACGATCCTGGACCGCGACCCCCTCGATGGCGCTGCGTATAGCGACTGTTCCGTGCTTCGGACGATGATCGGCGGCGTATAATGGCGCCCATGTTGCTCGAAGTCGCGATCTTCTTGATCCTCGGCGCGGTGCTCGGCTACCTCGGGGGTCTGCTGGGGATCGGCGGCGGTCTGATCGGCATTCCGATGCTCGGCTTGTTTTTCGGTTTTTCCGAGCAACTCGCGCAAGGCACGGCGCTGGTGATGATCGTGCCCAACGTGCTGCTCGGCCTCTGGAATTACATCCATAAAGTCGGCCTCGATTTGCGACTAGCGATTACGCTGGCGGTCACGGCCGTGCCGTGCACCTACTTCGCGGCGCATTACGCGACGACGTTGCCCAGCAAACCGCTGCGCATCGCGTTCGGCTGTTTCATCCTTGCGATCTCTGCGCAGATGGCCTATCGCGTGTACGCGCATAAGGACAGCGAAAAACGGCGCGTGCTGCCCTGGCCGTTCGCTGCGATCGTCGGTGCGATCGGCGGCATGCTCTCGGGCCTTTTCAGTGTCGGGGGTGCCGTCTTCTCGGTGCCCGCGATGTCGGCGTTCTTCGGCCTAAGCCAAGTCGAGGCCCAAGGGATGGGTCTTGCGCTCGTTGCGCCCGGCACCGTGGTGAGCATCGCAACGTTCGCTGCCGCGCACGACGTGCATTGGGTCTACGGCATCGCCCTTGCGGCCGGCGGCGTCTTCTCGGTTCCGCGCGGCGTCAGCCTCGCCAAACGCCTTCCCGAACGCGTGCTGCGCCTGCTCTTCGCCGTCTTGATGCTTGCCTCAGCGCTCGGATTGTTTTTCAGGGCGTAATCCTACTCAATAATTGCGACAGGTTGATCGGCCATGCCCATCAGCACGGGGAAATGCGTGGGCAGGCACAAGGCCCCGCGAGGTGGTCATTTGTGCCTAATGGCAGGCCTAATCCCGGGGTAATGACAAACAGCAACGGCAATCGTTTAGATATCTCTGCTTTGAGGTGAGTTACGGGTGAACAAATCTCGCGCCTTTCGTTCTTGGGACTCTCGACGTTCTCGCTCGCTGCGTGCTCTGCTGGCTCGCTTCCAAACCGCGCGGGCTCTTTACGATTAGACGACCCAAACTCAACCCTCTATGCTAACATGAGGCGTTTTAGTGTTGCCGGCTTCTTCGACGGAAAAAACTATGTCGTGCTTCCCGAGTTTGCTGATAAGAAGCTCTTCCCCACACCCGAGAAAGGCCGTGACTGCGGCGAGCCACTCTTGGCGGAGCGATCTAATGCAACGCAGGCTGCGTGCGCTCCACGCGGCTCAGGTCTGCCCACTATCGACTCGATCACGATAACCGCTGGGGGAAGCGTGCAGTTCGACACATCGGACGCGGATGTCGATGTCAACGTCCAAGGGACATGGATCAATACGAGTGGGGCAACCCCGGGTCCAATGTACGCACTTTCTTGCCCGCTCCCGGCTCCGAATTGTATCGGGTCGGCTGCGAGCGCGGTAGGCGCGACGATCACGGCCATCGCCTCCTATGTTGCAGCAAAAACGGCAATCGCTGCTATTGCGGCGTACGTCAAGTGCGCAACTGGCAAATAGAATGAGCCATCTCATTCAAGGGTTGGCAACGCTCGGAATCCTCGTGTTGGCGGGCGCCTGGGGCGTGCTAGCTTATCAGCGCCGGCGGCCAGCGTTGATTGTGTCAGTGCTCCTCGCGTCCGCTTCCTGCTGCGCCCTTGGACTCTTCCTTAGCGTCGTATTACACGTCTCGGCCTTCGCTACTGGCGCGACTCTCGTACTGTTCGTGATCCTAGTGGTCTTGCTACTGGGTCGCCTTGGCCAGCGCAATGGTCCTGCAGACAACTTCGATCAAGTACATGAGCGAAATCGCAAGGCTGCTGCTTATCGCCGCGGCACCAGGCTAAAATGATGGGCAAGGAGGGAGCGCGTTCCTCTCTCGCGCTGATGTGATCGGCCACGAAATCTCCCCCAGTTCGTCTCAGCATCGACCCAGCGGAACCTGACAGGATGACGCCGGAGGTTTTCAACCTGTGAAATATATCCTCGCCTTCGTTGCGTGTCTCGGCCTTGCGACCGGCCTTGCGTACGCCGACGCCGCGCCGCTTGCTCCCTCGGCGGTCATCGCCGCCGCCTCGACCTACGACAACCAAGACGTCACCGTCACCGGCACCGTCAAGGACGTGCAGCAGCAGCAGACGCGGCGCGGTCAGATGACGCGCTATCAGCTCTGCGATTCACAGTGCGTCAATGTCGTCGACTTCGGCGCCACGCCGCCGACCGACGGCCAGACCCAAACCGTCACCGGGCATTTCCGCGCCGCTATCAGCCGCGGCCACATGCAGGCGACCAACGTGATCCTCGTCGGCATGAAGCGCGGCTGGAAACACTAGCCGAGCGTCGAACTTTGCAGCCATGAAATCCTGGATTGCGGCACTCGCGCTCATGGCGTTCGCCGGCGGCATCGCGGCAGCGGCCTCTGTGCTCGCGCCGTCGGGCATCCTCGCGATGCCCCAAAAGTTCGACCGCCAAAACGTCACCGTGCTCGGCTTGGTGGAGAACGTCGCTATTCATCTCACGGGGCCCGGTACGATGTTCACGCAGTTCCAAGTCTGCGACAGCCGATGTGTCAACGTGATCAGCGAGGGTAAGCCGCGGGTCAGCAACGGCCAGAATGCCACCGTCAACGGCACGTTCTACACGTTTTTTGCGCGCGGCCCGGTCCAAGCGCACAACATCATCGTCATCGCCACCCAGTAGGAAACCGTCTCCGACAGGACCCGGCGGCCGCGGATGCAATGATTCATGACATCTATGTCATCGATCGTTGCCTGCTCGCTTCAGGCGGCCCGTGAAGCCCGCGGTCTCTCGCAAAAGGCGCTGGCCGACGCTGCCGGGACCACCCGCCAAGCCGTCGCGGCCGTTGAAAAGGGTCGCATGCAGCCGGGCGTTGGCCTGGCTCTGGGGCTCGCCCGTGCCCTCGATCTGACGGTCGAGGAGCTGTTCGCGATCCCGGCACCTGCCGAACGCACCGTCCGCGCGACCATCGACGGCAAGCCGGTCGCCCATCGCCTCGACGCCGATCACCTCGCCATCGAACCCGCGCAAACCACGATGCCCACGCTCTTCGTCGCCGGTTGCGATCTTGCGACCGGCCTGCTCTCCCGGTACGCCACGCTGCGCACACGCGAACTGCGCGTGCTCTGGCTGCCCACCACCAACGATGCCGCGCTCGCCGCTTTGCATCGTGGCGAGGTGCATGCCGCCGTCGTCCATCAGAGCACGGCGAGCAAAGCCGTCGCGA
>CAVZSY010000003.1:0-20807 GCA_963778045.1 Vulcanimicrobiota bacterium | reverse complement strand
CGATCGAGGCGTCGCGCATGATCTGGAATTCCTTGTCGGTCAGCGTCAGCGCCGGAGCGACGGTGATCGAATCGCCGGTATGCACGCCCATCGGATCGATGTTTTCGATCGAGCAGATGATGATGCAATTATCCTGCTTGTCGCGCACCACCTCCATCTCGAACTCTTTCCAGCCGAGCACGCTCTCCTCGATCAGGACCTCGTCGGTGGGCGAAGCGTCGATGCCGCGCTCGACGATCTCGATCAATTCGCTTCTCGTGTAGGCGATGCCCCCGCCGGTGCCGCCCATGGTGAAGCTTGGGCGGATGATCGCCGGCAAGCCGATGTCGGCTACCGCGGTCAGCGCCTGGCTCAGCGTCTTCACCTGATGCGAGCGTGGCGTCTTGAGGCCGATGCGCGTCATCGCCTCGCGAAACCGCTCGCGGTCCTCCGCCTTGTCGATCGCGTCGGCGGTCGCGCCGATCATCTCGACGTCGTACTTATCGAGCACGCCCATCTTTCTGAGGCTCAGCGCGCAATTGAGCGCCGTCTGCCCGCCCATGGTCGGCAGCAAAGCGAAGCCGCCCGGGATCGCGTGGCGTTCCTTCATGATGATCTTCTCGACGATCTCGGGCGTGATCGGCTCGATATAGGTCCGGTCCGCCATGTCGGGATCGGTCATGATGGTGGCGGGATTGGAATTGATGAGAACGATTCGATAGCCTTCCGCGCGCAGCGTCTTGCAGGCCTGCGTCCCCGAATAATCGAACTCGCACGCCTGGCCGATGATGATCGGGCCAGCGCCGATGATGAGAATGGTGGAGATGTCGGTCCGTTTGGGCATTGGGTTCCTGGGCTCGCCGCTCGGCGGGGTCACGCGCAAGAAAATGCTCCTTCGCGGCCTAATGGACCGGAAGGGGCGCAACTCTCGGGCAACGAACGCGGGATCGGCCTTCCGCGCTCCCTAGCCGAAATCGGCGTGGCGCGGAAGGGCGCGGTTGAAAGGGCCAATTCTTCCGAGAATTCAGCGCGACGCTGGGCTTCAGAGAAGTCCTTGGGCGACTTGGCCCGATAGGCGCCCTGAACGCGTCCCCATCACATGCGATATAAAAGATCCATGGACAAGGCCGCCATCCTCGCCAGGCTTCGCGAACATGAGCCCGCCTTGCGCGAACGCGGCGTGAGCCACGCCGCGGTGTTTGGCTCGCGCGCGCGGGGCGATAACCGCCCCGACAGCGACATCGACATTCTCGTGGAGATCGGACCGATGAGCCTGTGGGGCTATGTCGGCTTGACGCAGTTCATCGAGGGCCTGTTTCCCGAGCCTGTCGACGTTGCCGACCGAAGCCGCCTGAAACCCTTCGTCCGACCGACAGCCGAGCGCGAAGCGATCTATGCGTTCTAGCAAGGATCGCTCCGCCCTCTTCGATATCCGGGACAACGCGGCTCTCGCGCGGGGCTTCGTGGGGACCCTCACCTTAATTGAATTCAAGACCGATCGCCGCGCCTTTTATGCTGCGACGCGCGCCCTCGAAATCATATCGGAGGCCGCACGGCGGCTTGCTCCCTCGGTGCGCGAGCGCCATCCGAGCTTCCCTGGCGCGCGATCATCGGTGTCGGAAACGTTCTGCGCCACAATTACGATGATGTCGCGGAAGAACAGGTTTGGCGCACCGTCTTGGAAGACCTGCCGGCCCTCGATCGCGCCGTCGCGGCAGAGTTAGAGCGGAGCGAATGACCAAGGTCCAATGCCGATGCGGCGCGGTCGAGATCGAGATCAGCGCCGAGCCCATCGTGCAGTTCTACTGCCATTGCGACGATTGCCAGGCGGCGCACGGAGGCGCCTATGCGCCCAAATCCGTCTATCCGGCGGACGCCGTCCACGTCATCCGCGGCGATCCGATGGCTTGGAAACTGAAGCGCAATCCCCGCGTCACCTGTCGCGAGTGCGGCACGCGCCTGTTCATCGATGTCGAGGCGCGGCGCCTGCGCGGAATCAATGGATACTTGCTCCCGCCGGGCGAATTCCAGCCCGCGTTTCATGTGCAATGCCAGTTCGCGGTCCGGCCCGTCGTCGACGACCTCCCGCATTACAAGGGCATGCCGGCGCGTTTCGGCGGCTCAGACGAAACGGTCGGGTGGTAGCGCCTCGGCTCCTTCACCTCCATCGTCTGTCATGCCCGCGAAAGCGGGCATCCAGCACGGACTTGAAAGGGCAATGGATTCCCGCTTTCGCGGGAATGACAATATGGCCGGCCGTGACCGCTCCGGCGCCGACTTGCCTCAGAACTTATACCCGATCCGCGCGCCGACCTGGGTCAGGCCCGGGTTGATATGGGTGCACAGGCTCGCATGGCTGATGTGCTCGATATTGGCGATGAAATCCCAGTGTTCGCTGAACTGGTAGCCGAAGCCGCCGGATTCGCGGAAATCCCAGCGGCAGCCGGTGTTGACGCGGTCCGGCTCGTCCCGCAATGGCGAAGTGTTGACCGCGGCGCCGAACTCGCCCTCGAAGAAGAACCCCTTATAGATCGGAATGCGCCAGGTGAGGCCGGTGAAGCCGTAGCTCGTCTTGCCGCCGGTGTTGATCATCGCGCCGATGTTGATGCGCGGATTGAAGAACCAGGAAAACCACGGACCGCCGATGTTATTGGCGTAGCCGATCGGATTGGACAGGAGTTCGCCCGAGACGTCGACCGGCGCGCCCTCGTCGTGAATCCAGTTGTGGGCGTAAACGCCGACCCGCGCCTCATCCACAAAGTTGATCCAGGTGGTCGGTCCCGGCGCGATGACCGGCGCGGGCGCGGGCATCGTGTTGTCGATGCCAAGAGAGGACATGTCGGCGGCCGCCGCCGGCGCAATCGCCAGCGCAGCCCACGCGAGTCCCGCAATGAGCGCTTGCCGCCCCGCCCCCAACTCAAACCTCGATTTCCGCACCCCGCGTGAACTTGAATAGAGGCGCCCGCGGTTCGAGGCAAGCGCGGGAGGCTCCAGCTTTCGGCCCCGGCTGCACAATCAGAAACGTGTGGCGCCGGCGACATACCGGCCCAAATCGACATCCCGTCGACGCGCTTCTGGCGTCTTTCCCCCCGAAATGCGATTGTATTAGGGGTCGTTCTCAAGGACCAGGAAGCTCAGATCATCGCGGAGCGGCGCGCCAAAACGATCGTCGCCGTAGGGAAAAGGCCCGGTCTCGCCGGTTTTGTGGTAGCTGCGGCGAAGATACCACGCGATCAGCGCGTCCCTGACGTTCACGACATGCGTTCGGACGCGCTTCCCGCCCCGATCGCCCACCCCTTGTTCGGCTGCACGATCAGAAAGAGTGTGGCGCCAGCGACATAGGTTGCTGCTTGGAACAAGCACGCTGCGCTGAGCAGACGACGTCCATAGTTCGTTTGACAATGCCGTTGATCGCTCGTCCTTATAACTGTCTTAAGCCTATTCGTTTCGACCAAATCGATCACGCGAGCGTTATCTCCCTTCCGACTTCGGTCGCGAATAAATCGACCAGATCACACGATCGTTATCTCGGCTCCGACTTCCGCCACGAATAAATCGACCGGATCAGTGTTTGCTGCTCGTCGAACCTAAGCGGTTTGCCGCGGCGTTTCCAACAAGAGCGCTGTACTTACGTAAAGGATCAAGGAGACTGCGCGCAATGAAGATATTACTTCCACGCTACCTCCGTGACGTTCGCTGCACTATGCGCGGGCCCTGGAGTCGCCAATGCCGAGGGCTTTTCTCAAACAAACCTTGTTTCGGACAGCCCGGCCTGGCAACGATAACCAGCCTGGTGAACCCCTGGGGTGGCTCGTTCGCGTCCGGGGAAATCCCATCTGGATTTCGAACCAGGGCGCAAATATGGCCTCGCTTTATCCGGTGACGGGTAGCGCGGGCGTGGCCGCGGCGCCGTTCACCGTCAACGTCCCGACGACGGCAAGCGGACCCCACGGCCCGACCGGGCAGGCCGCCAACGCTTCGATGTTGCAAACGGCAGAAATCGCAACTGACCGCGACCCGGGTCCCCTCTACAGACGAACAAGCGACGCAACTGAAATGGAGGTCAAACATGCCGAAACAGGACCGTCACCGCCTCAACACCCTTCGCGCGCAGCTACTGGAGCACCCCGTGTACGCGGAGGTCGCTTCGGTCCAGGATCTGAGGCGATTCATGGAAGATCATGTCTTCGCCGTCTGGGATTTCATGTCGCTCCTGAAGCGGCTGCAGCAAGATTTGACGTGCACGAGAGTTCCGTGGTTCCCGGCCGACAACGCCCGGGCTGCGCGCTTGATCAACGACATCGTCATCGGCGAGGAAACGGATGTCGACCCGGATGGCTCCTATGTCAGCCACCTCGAGCTTTACCTCCGGGCCATGGCGGACGTCGGCGCCAGCACCCGTCAATTCGACACGTTCCGCTCGCTGGCGCGAGTCGGGACTTCGGTCGAAGGGGGCCTGGTGCGGCCCGGCGTGCCGGCTCATGTCCGAGCTTTTGTCGCGCATACGATGACGCTGGCCCAGTCGGGGTCGACGGAAGAAGTCGTGGCCGCATTTTTTTACGGTCGCGAGGATATCATTCCGGAGATGTTCAGCCGGCTTCAAAAGACGCTCGCTGGCGCGCGAGGCGACAATGCTTCCTTGCGTCATTTCATCTACTACATCGAACGGCACATCGAGCTCGATGGCGATAGCCACGGTCCAATGGGGCAGGAACTGCTCGAAGGCCTGGTCGCAACTCGCCCGAGAGAGACGAACGGGCGCTGCGCGCCGCGTGCACCAGCATCGAGGCCCGGATCGAGCTTAGGAATGGCACATTAAGCACACTTCGCGAGCGGCGTGCGGCGTGAAGGCCACGCCCGAAACCTAAGCCGCCGGACGACAGATCGGCGAGTTCTGATGGTTTCGGGACGAGCGAACTGAGCAAGAAACAGACCCGCCGCTTCCCGACGAAAGCGGCGGGGTTCCTCGGCAATCGTTGATTTACCAGCGTTTCTTTGTCTATCCCGCGCTCGGCCGGAGCTTTTTTGCGACATTATATTTACGATTTTCAGAATATATGCTATTCTGTGACGTTTTCCCTTAAAGCGGCGGCGTGCCCGCGCGGAAGGAAAGTCACGGATGGTTCAGGAGACAGCGCCTGCGCGCCGGCAATTGGGCGCGCTCGGCAAAATGGCGCGGCGGAAGCGGATCTTCGCCCGCTTGAGGGAAGGCGCGAGCTATGAGGAGATTGCGGGCGAGGAAAGCGTGAGCCGCGAGCGCATCCGGCAGATCGTCTCCGAGGTTTTGCAGAAAAGGTCGGTCGACAGCGGCGCCGATCACGCGAAGCTGCAATTGGATCGTCTCGCGCCCGTGATGCAGTTGGCGGCCGAGGCGGTCGCCGCGGGCGACGTCACGGCCATCACGCCCTATCTCAAGGTGCTCGATCGGCTCGACCGCTACCAGACCGTCGCCAGCGCCAACCAGGTCTATGACGACGAGGCGCGCCAGAAGCTCATCGACAAGATCAACCGCATGGCCGAGAATTTCGGCATCAACGAGGACTTCGCCGCGGCGGTGGAGGCGCATTTGAAGGCGATCGGCGAGATCCCCGCTGACGAGCCGGGCGAGGCGGCGGCGGTCGAAGAGCCGCCGGGCCTGGATGAGAGCGATGCGGCGGCGGGCCGGGCGAGCCTGGCCGAAGGGCCACAGGAGGGCCAAAGTCAGGCGGCCAACTGGATGTCCGTCCGGGATCGGCTCGCAACCCCAGAGGCGAGTTGAGACGGAGCCAGATTTTTTTATTTGGATTCGCCGCAACCTTTTGAAAAGCCCCGATTCGGCCAAGGAAATCCAAGGATTTTTCCTTGGAGGGCATTGGGCAGGGGCGAGTGAAATGACAACTCTTCTTCGCGGCGTACGGCACGCGACGCGCCATGCTTAGATTTACTGCCGCGGGGTCGCCGAGCGGCGAGGCGGCTATGGGCGAGACGCTGACGACCTTGAGCGCGATCGGCGACGTAATTCTGGCCGATGGGCGAGGCGGCCGTGCACGCAGCCGGACGCAAGGCGGGCGTTGGCGAAGCCCATGTGCCGCTTGGCACATGATTGAGGGGCGAGAGAGGGCGGGAGGCCGGTTGCTCGGTGGTCTGTAGGCTGCATGGCGAGGCGATTGCGGGCGATAGGGCTCGACGGCGCACGGCGCAGATATATTCCACGCCTCACTACGATGTTCACGTGCTAGGTAAATTGCCTGAGCGCGTCCCGGGGAAGAGAACGATGAAGCCCTTTTATCAGCCCAAGGTCATTGCGTCTGCTCTGTTCGCCAGCCTGCTCGCGTCCCTCTCCGCCAGCGCGGCACGCGCCGGAGACGCAATCTTTGAAACCAACGGGATTGGTACGATCGGCGAATATACCACCTCCGGGGCGACGGTGAACGCCGCGCTGATCTCGGGGCTCAACGATCCATCGGGCGTCGCGCCGTCGGGCTCCGATCTGTTCGTAGCGAACGGGCTTGGCAACACGATCGGCGAATACACCACCTCTGGCGCGACGGTGAACGCCGCGCTGATCTCGGGGCTGAACAACCCGTTCGGCATCGCGCTGTCGGGCTCGGATCTGTTCGTCGTGAACCAAGGAAATCACACGATCGGCGAATACACCACCTCGGGCGCAACGGTGAACGCCGCGCTGATCTCGGGGCTGATGAACCCAAGCGGCATTGCGGTGTCGGGCTCCGATCTGTTCGTCACGAACGACAGGGGCGCGATCGGCGCATACACCACCTCCGGGGCGACGGTGAACGCCGCGCTGATCTCAGGGCTGGACGCGCCGTCCGGCATCGCGGTGTCGGGCTCCGATCTGTTCGTCGTGAACGATCTGACTGGCACGATCGGCGCATACACCACCTCCGGGGCGACGGTGAACGCCGCGCTGATCTCGGGGCTGGACTTGCCGTTCGGCATCGCGGTGTCGGGCTCCGATCTGTTCGTCGCGAACATAGATGGCGGCACGATCGGCGAGTACACCACCGCCGGGGCGACGGTGAACGCGGCGCTGATCTCCGGGCTGGACCTTCCTACCGACGTTGCGATTGCCTTCGTCCCCAAATCCTCCACTTGGACGATGTTGCTGACCGGCTTCGCGGCCCTCGCTTTTGCGGGGTTTCGCCGGGCGCGGTCCAGAGCCGTTTCGGCCTAGGGGTTTCGTTTGCGCACGGCCAGATCCGCCGGACGAACCGGGCAAGGCCGATGCGGCCGAAGATCCACGCCCGGCCGAAGGGCCACAGGCGGGCCAAAGTCAGGCGGCCAACTGGATGTCCGTCCGGGATCGGCTCGCAACCCCAGAGGCGAGTTGAGACGGAACCAGATTTTTTTATTGGGATTCGCCGCAACCCTTTGAAAAGTCCCAATTCGGCCAAGAAAATCCAAGGAAATGCAAGGATATTTCCTTGGTTTTTCTTGGCTTTCCTTGCACTCAACTCGCCCCTGGGTTGCACCGGGCGTCTCAGGTCAAGGCTTGACCGCGCCCGTCCGGCGCGGTTCCGCTGCGGCAGGGTCGAAGCGCCATGCGAAAATCGCCTCGCGCCGCTTAACATTCATCGTCAAACATCAAAATTTATCCATGCCGTTTGCGCCGGCTTCACTACCGCTGCGTAAACCTTGAATTTCAGGCATCGGATTAACCCCTCGAGGGCCGAAACGGCGCTACACTTGGCCGTCAGACCGAGTTGCGGTCAGAAGCGACAATGAGTGTCGGGATTCACGCGTATGGCTCAAGGCCGTGTGCCCTTCAACGCCGTCGCCGCTGGCGGGGCCCCGCCCGGCTTCGACACACCCGAGGCGGCCTTCAATGCCGCGCTCCTGCGCGAGCAATATCGTTCGCTGGCGCGGCTTGGCCCTTATATCCACGGGATCGTCATCGTCGCGGCTCTGGCGTTCGTCGGCGCGTCGCCAACGGGCTCGCTCCTGACCGGCATCCTCCTGCCGACAGCCCTCATTGCCGTGTCCGTCTTCCGGCTCCGTTCGTGGTTCAAGGCGCGCTCGGGCGTCGATCTTGAGGCGCTCGACCGCGTCCGGCGCAAGGTGCGCGCGGCGAGCGTGCTCGGGCCGACGCTGACGTTTGCGTTCGCGCTGACGACGGCGATTGCGACCTGGCAGGACGGCGTGGCCGAATTCGCGCTGGCGCTCCTCGCCGTCTGGGTCGTCGCCGCCGTTTGCGCGATGTGCCTGAACAGGATCAGAAATCGCGCCGGCCTTCGCCGTCTATGCGCGGCACGATACGAGCACCGGCGCACCGCGTAAACGCGAGCGCAGCCTGCATTTCTTCGCGAACCGGCAAGAAGAAGCACCCGACGTGCGCCTTTCGCTCAACCGCGTCGGTGTTTCGAGCGTGCGCCGCATCGTGCAACTCGAAATCGACGGCACCCCACGCGTTTTCAACGGCGAATTCACGATGGTCGCCGACCTCGCGCCCGACAAAGCCGGCGTGCACATGTCGCGCTTTTCCGAAATTCTCGAGGAAGCCACGCTCGACGTGCTCGCCGCCACCCGCGAGCCCGCGCGTATCGAACGCCTGGTCGAAGCGATCGCGCGGCAAATCGTCAAGAGCCAGCGCGCGATCCGCGCCGACGTGCGCTTGCGCGCCGACTTCGGCCTCGAACGCTGGACGCCGGTGAGCGGCAAGCGCGGCGAAGAGATTTACACCCTCGTCGGTATCGCGCATGCCGACGAGCGCGGAACGCGCCGTGTCGTCGGTGTCGAAGCCGAAGGCATGACCGCCTGCCCGTGCGCGCAGTTGATGGTACGCGAACATTCGCTGCACGAACTGATGGAGGCCGGCTTCTCCGAAGCGGACGCGCAGCGCGCTCTGGACGCCCTTCCCGTCGCCACGCACAACCAGCGCGGCCGCGGTGCCGTCATGCTCGGCGTCGACGACGATCATGCCGACGTGCTGCGCGCCGAAGACTTGGTGGAAATCGTCGAAAGCTCGATGTCGAGCGAAACCTACGATCTGCTTAAGCGCCCCGACGAGTTTTTCGTCGTCAACAAAGCGCACCACAATCCGAAATTCGTGGAAGACGTCGTACGCGGCATCTTGTCGCGCAGCCTCGATATGTACGCCGATCTTCCCAACGACACGTTCGTCTTCGCTAGCCAAGTGAACTACGAGTCGATCCACAAGCACGACGCATTCGCCGAAGCCTTCGGCAATTTCGGTGAGTTCCGCCAAGAACTCGAATCCGGCACGTACGTAACGACCAAAACCGACCTCGCCACCTGGCTGGGCACCCGCCCGTCGCCGGTGCTGACGCCTTAACCCCCATCATCCTGAGGTGCGAGCGCAGCGAGCCTCGAAGGGCGCCTCATGACCCTCGGACTGCACTTCGAACGCGAAATTCGCGAGCAACCCGATGTCTGGGAGCGCGTCGCTGCGTCGGCCGCGGCCTCGCGCCTTGCGCACGCGCTCGAGGGCGAGATCGTCCTCGTCGGCAGCGGTAGCTCGCTTTTTGCCGCCCAACTCGGTGCGATCGCGCTGCGCCGGCGTGGCATCAGCGCACATGCTGTCGCCGCCACCGAAGCGCTTGGGGACGCGCGCGCCTACCAGCGGCGCACGGTCGTCGCCATCTCGCAGAGCGGCCGGTCGAGCGATCTACTCGCCGCGCTCGACGCGCTCAAGCCCCGGCGCACGATCGCGCTCACCAACACGCCCGACTCACCGCTGGGCGATCGCTCGCAGATCACGATCGACGTGCACGCCGGCGAAGAGCATGCCGTTCCCGCTACCAAAAGCGTCACCGCCACGATCGCGATCCTCCTCGGCGCTGCATCGATCCTCGCGGGCAAACATAACCGCGATGCGCCGGCACTGATCGCCGCCGCCCAAAAGATCCGCGCCTGGCTCGAAGGCGACGATCGCCGCGACCTCGCGCTTGCCGCCGCTGAAATCGCCATGCGTCAACACGTGATGATCCTGGGTACCGACTACGGCGCGCCGATCGCCCGCGAAGCGGCGCTCAAGTTCAAAGAATCGACCTACATCCACGCCGAAGGTTTTGAAGCCGGCGAATTCCGTCACGGCAGCGCCGCAATGCTCGATCGCGATACCGTCGTCATCGGCATCGTCGATCGTGACGGCGTAGACATCGTGAGCAGACCGCTACGCGAAGCGGCCAAAACCGGCGCGATCCGGTACGCCATCGGCACCGTAACGGTCGACGATATTCCGCGCCTTGGCCCGATCGTCGACGACGCCTATAACGTGCTCGCGTGGCTCGTGACCGTGCAACTGCTCGCGCTCCACGTTGCCCGCGCGCGCAATATCGACAGCGATACGCCGCGCGGACTTACGAAGGCCGTCATCAATCCGTGACCGAGCGAAAGCGCACGCTCTCGCTCTGGGATCTGATTTTCTACGGCATCGTCCTCATCCAGCCGATCGCGCCCATCCCGCTCTTCGGTGTCGCCCAGCAGCTCTCGCACGGCCACTTCGCCACGATCATTCTCATCGCGATGGTCGCGATGATGATTACCGCCGTCAGTTACGGCCGGATGTCGTCGGTCTATCCTTCCGCCGGATCGGCGTACACCTATGTCGGTAAGGGCCTGAACAAACAAGCGGGCTTCCTGATCGGCTGGGCGATGTTCTTGGACTACCTTCTGCAACCGCTCATCAACACGGTGTGGATTTCGCTTGCGCTAAGTAGCCGGTATCTTCCGCATGTGCCGTACATCGCCTGGGCGGCGCTCTTGAGCGTGATCTTCACCGCGCTCAATCTGCTCGGGATTCGCGCATCCGCGCGCGCCAACCGGGCGCTGTTCTTTGCGATGATCGCGGTCGTCGTCGTCTTCGTCGTGCTCGCGATTCATTTTCTCTATGCGGCCGGCGGCATGCACGGTCTGCTCTCCACCAAGCCATTCTACGATCCCGCTACGTTCGACTGGCATCGCATCTGGACCGCGACGTCGTTCGCCGCGCTCACGTTCATCGGCTTCGACGGCATCACCACGCTGGCCGAAGATGCGCGCGACCCTCGGCGCAACGTGCTCATCGCAACGGTCGGCGTTTGCGCGTTCACCGGCATCGTGGGCGGCCTGGAGGTCTACCTCGGCCAACTCGTCTATCCCAACTGGCGTGCATATCACGACGTGACCACGGCCTTCATGGACGTTGCCAGCCGGGTCGGCGGTGTCTGGCTCTTTCAAGCCTTCGGCGCGATCCTGATCGTCGCGGCATTCGGGAGCGCACTGACCGGCGGGCTCGGCGCAGCGAAACTTTTGCTGGGCATGGGTCGCGACAACGCCCTCCCGCGCACGCTCTTCGGCCACACCCACGGCCCGAATGCTACGCCGACCTACAACCTCATCCTCGTCGGCGTGCTCACGTTCATCGGCGCCATCGCGCTCAACCAATTCGGCAACGCCTACGAGCTCTCAGGTGATATCCTCAACTTCGGCGCGTTCCTCGCCTTCATGGGCGTCAATCTTGCCGCGCTACGCACGTTCACGTTCGCTCGCCCCGAACATCACAAACCTAACCTCTTCGCCGACACGTTGCTCCCTCTCGCGGGCTTCGTCTTCTGCGGCGCGATCTGGTGGAACCTCAACCCGCTTGCCAAAATCGTCGGCGGAGTCTGGCTAGCCCTCGGCCTCATCTACGCCGTCACCTCGCACATGAAAAAGCGCTCCCCGTCACACTGAGCGCGTTCACACTGAGCGCGCCCCCTGTCACACTGAGCTTGTCGAAGTGCGCACGCGCAGGCCGATCGCAAACGCGACCACACCTCCAAATGCGAACACCGCGGCACTCAAGAGTATTGCGTCCCCTAAGCCGTGCGCGTCGGCAATCGCTCCGCCGATCGGTGCACCGAGTGTCTGTCCCACCGCAAACGCAGCGGTCACCAGGCTAAGTGCGCGGACGTAATCGTGCCGGCTGCTGAAGCGCCGTGCGAGCGCCGTCGTCTGTGCGGGCGTGCCAAATACGCAGGCGCCCACCAAGACCGCGCTGAGAATCGCCGCGAACAAGTGATGCAGGACCAGTGCCGCCGCCCCCGCGCCGCCGAGCACTAAGCATAATCCCAGCGTCAATCCGCGCCGCGAGCCGTCCAGGAAGTGCCCCCATAGTCCGCCGCCGACGCTTCCCGCCGCCCCCGTGATGATCCACGCGATGGCGAACGCAACCGTCCCCGTCACGATCTCGCGCGCGAATGCCGGTGCGTAGGTGAAATAATCCGCGAAGGCCGCGCCGAAGAGGAAGTACTGCGCGCACAAAATCGCGATCGCCGTAAGGTCACTCGGGTGATCGGCGCTGTCCGGCGCCGTTTGCGATGGGTTATTCGGCAGCGCGCGATGCAAACCGACCGCCACGACTGCGGTCACCGCCGCCATCACCAGCCAAATCACGCGCCACCCGATCACCGCGTTTGCCGCGTACGGCAATGCAAATGCGCAGAGCACGATGCCGACGCCGCCGCCGCCCCACAGCACGCCGGACGCACGTCCGCGTAGCGCCGTCGGCACGACCGAAAGCGCAAGTCCGATCGTAAAGATCGTCCCGACCGCTTGCGCCAATCCATTGACGAACCGTGCCGCCGCGATCAGATTCAAATTCGGAGCCACCGCCGAGAGACCCAGCGTCAGCGCGATCACGGAAATTGCGATCGTATTGCTGCGCCGGTCGTGCCACCGCTGCGGAATCAGCGGAATGACAAGCAGCCCGATCAAGTACCCCGCGAAGTTCGCCGACGCTACGATGCCATACGCGGTGTAACTCGCCGGGAACTGGTGCTTGATGAACGGCAGCAGCAAACCGAAGGAGACACGCGAAAACCCGAGCAGCGTCGCAAATGCCGCGCTCGACCACCAGACGGCTGCGGGAAGCGCAGCTCGACGCTCGACTTGAACCATGCTCAGGTGAACCCACGCACGCTTCAAAGGGCTGCACGGCCGGAAGAAAATAAAAGGAGGGAAGCGTCTCCGCTTCCCTCCGCCTTGCTAAGCCATTGGACTACACCTCTAGCATCACTTGACCTTCTCTTTGTACCACAGCAAGACGCGTGTCAAACGCTCTCGAGCGCCGCGATTCGCTTCCCAAGCTGGGATGCGAGGCAAAGAAAAACTCATACCAAGCCGGCAATTCGTCCTCGGCCATATTTTGATCGCGCAAGCGCGTAAACGCGGCGGCGCCGCTTCGTGCATCGTGCGTTGTCGTCAGCGCAAAACGATCCGCGGCCCACTCGCGAGAACGCGAAAACGCATTGATGACGGCCGCCCGGCCAGCATACCGAGCCCAAGCCAAGATGATATCCGCGCAAGATACACGCTGGTTGGCGATTCGTCGTCGTGCAAGATCAGCGCCGTCATGCCGAATAATACCGTCGTCGCCGTTCCCGCGAGCGCGATCATCCGCCACGTATCGCGTGTGACGTAATGCCCGAGCTCGTGTGCGACGACGAATTCGATCTCGTCGGGTTCGAACTTTCGATCAGCGTATCGCCGAGTACGATCCGGTGCGTCGATCCTACGCCCGCCACGAATGCATTGGCCTTTTTCGTCTGACGGCTCATGTCCATCCGCAAGATCTCCGCATTCCCTACGCCGAACCGCGACGCCAGCGCTCGCAGACGCACTTCGAGCGGTCCGTTCAGCGGCTCGAACTTGTTGAATAGGGGCAAAATATACACGGGCACGATCAAATTCGCCAGCACGAACAGCGGCAGCATTCCGAGCGACGCCACGACCGGCCACCAGCGCCCCGTACGCCGTACTGCGACGCCACCGAGCATTCCCAAACCGGCCGCAAGCGCGCCGCCGAGCAGCGAGCCTTTCGCATAGTCGACGAAAAAATCGCGCGTGGTCTGCTCGCTCAGTCCATACTTGCGCTCGAGCAGATGATCTTCGACGAACGTCGCGGGTACGTCGATCGCCGAGGTCGCGAGCGCAAGGACACCGAAAAACGCACCCGGCCGCGCCCACGCGGGCAAACCCGCCAGCGCACGTTCGAGCCGCGGCGCGAGCGGCCCATACGCGAACGCAATCGTCCCCATCGCCGAACGCGCCGCCCCGCTCATCGCCAGTGCGCGCTGCGTACGCCCGTATGCGCGCGAATCGCTCGAAGGGGTGAGCGCGCCGCCCCGCGCCGTGGCCAGCGCTTGCAGCGTGCGAACCGCAACGTAGCCGGCCGCAGCGCCGCCGATAAGGCCGAGCAAGAGTTTGCGTGTCTTCATGGTAAGCGTTCGGATGCTCTTTCTGGATAATGCGCGCGTCTACCGGTACGACCGCGCGTCGCGGCGCTTCGTGCGCGGCCGTAGTCTCTTGATCGACGGCGAGCGGATCATCGCCTTTAATGCCGATCCTGCCGGCCTTGGCGTCGAGCGCATCGATCTGGACGGAGCGACCGTGGTCCCCGCCTTTGCCGATTGCCACGTTCATCTCGCACAAACCGGGGCCACCATCGGCCCTCGCTCGCTCGCGAATGTCGATACCTACGCGGCTTATGCAGACGCCGTCGCTGCGATTCCGCGCGAATACGGGATCGTCTACGCCGGCGGCTATGACGATGCGCACTGGAACGACGGGCGTAACGCCGACGCTGCGCCGCTCGAACGCTGCCACTCGGACGCCCTCGCGCTGATCGTGCGCGTCGACGGTCACTCGTGCATCGTCAACCGCAAAGCCCTCGACTGGCTCGCGCTTCCGCGCGGAACCGACGGCATCGAACGCGACGCCGGCGACAAGCCCACCGGCCGACTCTTCCTCGCCGCCAACTGGAACGCGCAAGCCGCATTTGCAAAACGAACGCCCATCGAGACACAACGTGCGAACGAAAGCCGCGCCGCCGAGCTCGCTCGAACCCGCGGTATCGCGCATCTGCACGCGCAGCTCCTGGGACGCACGCGCGGGGAATATGCCGAAGACGTCGCGTTTCTACGTACGCTGCCGATCGTCGTGCATCCGAAAATCTGCGAACCCGACGCTTCGATCGCGCATGAGCTCGGCCTACCGTACGTTGGCGGCGACGTCTTTCTCGACGGTTCGATCGGCAGTTGTACTGCAGCGCTCTCGCATCCCTATCTCGCCGACCGCGGGACCGGAATGCTTCGCTTTTCCGACGCCGAGGTCGTCGCGTACCTCGAAGGCGCCGAACGCCGCGGCATCTCTGCCGGCGTCCATGCAATCGGCGATGCCGCCATCGACCAATTCATCCGCGCCGCGCGCGCGGTTTTGCACGATCGACCCTCGCAAAACGGCACGCATCATTTTATCGAACACTTTGAGATGCCGCAGGCCGATCATATCGCTGCTTGCGCCGCGATGCGGCTGCATCTTTCGATGCAGCCGCAATTCCAAGCCACCTGGGGCGGCGACGGCGGCATGTACGACGATCGCCTGGGCGCGCAGCGCCGCAAGAGGATGAACCCGATGCGCGCGCTCGTCGACGCGGGCGCGCTGGTCTGCGGGGGCAGCGACTCGCCCGTATGCGCGCTCGATCCGCTCGCCGGCATGCACGCCGCCTGTACCGCGCAAGAGCCCGCGTACCGCCTGGACCCGCACGACGCGCTCGCGCTCTACACGGTCAATGCCGCGGCCTTTGCCCGCGTCGAACACGAAACCGGCAATCTCGAACCGGGCCTGCGCGCGGACCTTGCGATCCTGGACCGCGATCCGCTCGATGGCGCTGCGTTTAGCGACTGTTCCGTGCTTCGGACGATGATCGGCGGCGTATAATGGCGCCCATGTGGCTCGAAGTCGCCATCTTCTTGATCCTCGGCGCGGTGCTCGGCTATCTCGGGGGTCTGCTGGGAATCGGCGGCGGCCTGATCGGCATTCCGATGCTCGGCCTCTTTTTCGGTTTTTCCGAGCAACTCGCGCAAGGCACCGCGCTGGTGATGATCGTCCCCAATGTGCTGCTCGGACTCTGGAATTACATCCGTAAGGTCGGCCTCGATCTGCGCCTGGCGATCACGCTGGCGGTCACCGCCGTGCCGTGTACCTACGTCGCGGCGCACTATGCTACGACGCTACCGAGCAAACCGCTGCGCATCGCTTTCGGCTGCTTCATCCTGGCGATCTCGGCGCAGATGGCCTATCGCGTGTACGCGCACAAGAGATCAAAAGCCGCGCGTGCTGCCGTGGCCGTTTGCGGCGATCGTCGGCGCGATCGGCGGCGTCCTTTCAGGACTCTTCAGCGTCGGTGGCGCCGTCTTTTCCGTGCCCGCGATGTCGGCGTTCTTCGGCCTGAGTCAAGTGGAAGCGCAAGGCATGGGACTCGCGCTCGTCGCGCCGGGCACCGTGGTGAGCATCGCGACGTTCGCCGCCGCGCACGACGTGCATTGGGTCTACGGCATCGCTCTCGCGGCCGGCGGCGTCTTCTCGGTTCCGCGCGGCGTCAGCCTGGCCAAACGCCTCCCCGAACGCGTCCTGCGATTACTCTTCGCGGCGTTGATGTTCGCATCGGCGCTCGGTCTCTTCTTCCGCGCTTGACCGCGTCTCAGCATCGGCCCAGCGGGACCTGAAAGGATGACCCCGGAGGTTTTCAACCCTGAAGCACGTCCTCGCATTCGTTGCGTGTCTTAGTCTCGCAACCGGCCCCGCGTTCGCCGATGCTGCGCCGCTCGCTCCCTCGGCGGTCGTCGCCGCAGCGTCCACCTACGACAACCAAGACCTTACCGTTACCGGCACCGTCAAAGACGTACAGCAGCAGCAAACGCGCCGCGGTCAATTACGCGCTATCAGCTCTGCGATTCGCAGTGTGTCAACGTCGTCGACTTCAGCTCGACGCCGCCGGCCGATGGCCAAACCCAAACGGTCACCGGCCATTTCCGCGCCAACGTCAGCCATGGTCGCATGTCGGCGACCGACGTGATCCTCGTGGGGATGAAGGGCGTGGAAACACTAGTCCCGCGGCGAAGGGAGCATCATGAAATCCTGTATCGCGGCCTTCGCCATGGTGTTCTCCGGCGGTATCGCGGCCGCAGCGGCGCCGGTGCTCGCCCCTTCGGGCATACTCGGTGCGCCGCAAGTTCGACCGTCAAAACGTGACCGTGTTGGGCCTGGTCGAGAACCTCGTGGTTCGTTCCGCGGGTCCGGGCACGATCTTCACGCAGTTTCAGGTCTGCGACAGCCGCTGCGTCAACGTGATTAACGAAGGCAAGCCCCGCGTCAGCGACGGCCAGAACGCCACGGTAAACGGTACGTTTTACACGTTTTTTGCGCGCGGCCCCGTGATCGAACACAACGTGATCGTTATCGCCGCCAACTAAGGAGGAGCACGGGGGGACTTCTCGCGCCACCCAAGAATTGTACGTCGAAGGCGATGGGGCTCGCGACTTGACAAACCGTCGCATGTGCGGCTGATGGCTCCTGTCCGAAGCAAGATAGCTTCAGATGGGGGTTTTTATTTTGTCTTCGCTTCGTGAACTCATCACGCAACTCGTTCCTGGCACGATTGCCATTGAAACCACCTCGGGGAAGCAAGTAAGAGGCGAAATCGCTGCGATCGGCGACGATTTTGTCGCCGTTAAAGTTCACACTGCGCACGATTCGCGGATGTCGTGCCGTTTTCAAGCATTGCCGAGATTCGTTCCGTGCCTGAGAGCAAGCTGCTGCCATGACGGCCTGCGCGCGGCCGCGACTCCTCGCGTTGTGCGACTTCAACGGAACGATCGTCGATCGTGACATGCTCGTGGTTCTCGCCTCGCAGGCGGGCGCAGATCCCTCGCCATACGAACAAGGCACACGGGCCGATATCGATCGTCTGGCGCAGCTCCTGACCATCGGACGCGACGAAGCCGAACGCCGGATCGAGCGAGGCGTTCAATTCGATGCATCGTTCGGCTCATTCGTGCGTGCGTGCGCCGGAGCAGGCGTTCTCCTTGTCGTCGTTAGCTCCGGTATTCGCGAACTCATCGAGCGTTACTTGGCGAGGCGAGGTATTTACCTGCCGCTCTACGCAAGTGAAGCGGAGATGCGCAGCGACGGTTGGCGCATGCGCTTTCACGACGACAGTCCGTCGGGAATAGACAGGCCGGCTTCGTTCGGAGCGCGCAACGGGGAGGCAGCCGGGCGGTTGTCATCGGCGATGATCGATCTGATTTCGAAGCAGTGCTTCTCGCAAATGTTGTTTTCGCCAAGGCCGACAGCGCGTTGGAACGCTTCTTGCGCGAAAACGGGCGGGAATGCCGGTCATTCGCGACGTTCGCCGAGCTTCTCGAGCGCCGGCCGCCAGCCACTTGGGGAACGATGTGAGTCCCGGACATGAGGGCCTGTTCGAAAGGCTGCGAGCGGCGGAATGTTCCGCGCGGAGCGGCTGGCGGGCTGTGCAGATGATATTTCGAAGGTCGGAGCCTTTCTAGATTGTCCGCTCGCTGCCGCGCGTGAGGAGGTGGCTCTTGAACGGCCAGCCCCAGCGCGTACGCCGTCGTTGCGACGCGGTGCGCGGAGCGCGTTGCCGGGAACGCGGCGCTGCATACTCGGGCACGGCTGAAGATCTACACGAACGAGCTCGCCGCGGCGGAGTGCCCGATCGCGCGCGCCGTGGGGGCCGCGCTTCCGGGGCGGGTACGGCGCCCTCTGCCGCGTATGTTTCCGGTCCGGGTAAACGAGTTCGAACGCCAACCGCCTCATGGAGTCCATGAGAACACGCCGATGGTGACGATTGGGTGGAGCGGCTGCGAGAATGCTTGGCCAGACGAACGATATTCGCGATGCTCTCTGCTCGCGACCGAATCCTGGCGCTCGGTCATGAACGTCTTGGCATCGTCAGGGCTCGGATGGCGCTGGCCGGGCTCCTTGACGAATGAGATCGTCATCTAAATCGGCAAAGATTCGGCGATAGAGATCCCCCTCTAACTCGTCGGAAGCGGCTCTCCTTGCGTCAACTCGAAACTCGGCCGGCCCTCGGTCTCGCGCTCGGCGCGCAGGAAGCAGACGTGGCCTTTGCGCTCTCGTGCGACTCGGTGTGCGAAGTCGTAGAGGTGTGTGACGAACGCGATGCGGATGTTGCAATCGTTGAGCGCCGTCAAAACGTGGAAAGCGATCTCCGACCCCTCGCGTTCATTGGTCGCCGCGAATGATTCGTTGAAGAGCACGAGCGCTCCGGGCAAAGGTACGGCACGATGCCGCTCATACGCCGAAGTTCCTCATCGAGCTTACCGCTCGTCATCGAGTCGTCTTCCTCACGCTTGTAATGGCTGAACAGACCCCGGCAAAGGCTCGCGCGCATGCTTGAAGGGTACATACATCCGGCCTGAAGCATGAGCTGCGAGGTTCCGAGCGCGCGCAGGAATGTCGATTTGCCGCCGCCGTTCGCGCCCGTGACGATGATCGCGCGCTTATGGTCGGCGACGTATTCGTTGCCGACGACAGTGCCCGAAGTCTCGAGTGCAAAAGCGGGATCGTATAAGCCGGCCGCGCTCCAGCCGCTGTCGCCTGTGGGAAGAGGGCTCGGAAAGCAGAGCGGCCCACCTTTCGCCGAGAGACGTTCGTAGAGGTTCAGGCAAGCCACATAAAAGCCGGCCTCATAGCGCAGCGTTATGAGAGATAAGGATGTGATCGGCGGCTTGCGCTAGTGCGTTAGCGACTAAATTGACACCGCGATCCCCCAGTTCCGAAAGCGCGCGCGCCCCGCTTTCGTCACGCGGGTGTAATTCGTAGCTATATCCGGGCTCATCCGTTGCAGGAGACGATCTAGCCAGGACGCGGTCGGAGGTTTGTCGTCGCGCAGAATATAGGCCGTGCTGCGATTTCCGTTGCCGAGCCGGGCGCACATCGGGATGCCGGATGAGAACTCAACGCGTCTGAGATCGGCGCGAACGCGTTCGAGATAGTCGTCGCTGATCTCACTGTTCATCATGGAAAGAAGCGGCACCACGCTTTGGAGGTGAACCGGCGGCCGCTCTGGGTTCCGATGGCACGGATTTTCTCCAGCGTGTCCATGAACATCGCGAGGACCTCGACGGACCGCCGTAAGATCGAAGATGCGCGACGACTGCGAAGGCCCCAAAGTTTCGGCCCTCGTCGTGAATTGCTTCACCGGCCAACGCGTAGATCGACCGCAGCTCCCGAGAGTTTTCGGTGCCGTCGCGTGCGGCATCTTGACGATAGACGATCTCCTCGACCGCAAAGAGGCTGTTCAGCAGCGATCGTCGCGCCACGTCGCGCAAAAAATGGTCGCCGCCCGCCATCGCATCGATGACACGGGTCAACCCGAGGTCCCGGATCAGATCGTCGGAAAGCGGTGGAAGCTCTTGTTCGGGATCGGCGTCACGATCGCGGTACATGAGATACGTGTTCACGACGCCGCCTGCTCCATGAGCCGCTTTGTCAACGCTGGGTAGGTCAAATGATATTTTTGCGCGAGCGATAACGCGTACGCGAGGCCATCCGGAGCGCGCCGCTCAAACCGGAAGGTCCGTCGTTCAGGGATTGCGGGATGATGATGCCGGCAAACCTGACCGCTTTATCGATAGCGTCGCAATTCGTCGATGAACGTTACGCAGACGCACGCCGCATCCAGATCGATATCAGTTGCAAAACACGCTTCGAGAGTAGCGCCGCGACCTGTGCTGTCGTCGAAGCGAAGATTTCATTCAAAATGATGATGCTGCGCGTGGTTGCACGGCCAAGTATATCGCGCATGCGGGTGAGGTCATCTTCGAGCTTACTCCGAAGCGACATTGGGTCTTCCTCGCGCTCAAAATGTGTCAAGAGCTGATCGAACATAAACTCCTCGCCGCTCGCCCCGGCACTTTGCAACCCAGAGCGACCAAGTAATGAACCTGGCCGAACATGCGTGCAAGCGTTGTCTTTCCGGCTTGATTCGGTCCCGAGATTATCAGCATGCGCTCGCCTTCCCC
>CAVZSY010000002.1:0-272551 GCA_963778045.1 Vulcanimicrobiota bacterium | reverse complement strand
CATTCGCGTGCGCCGAAGCGGTTATACCGCTGCTGACCAATCTGGCCGGCGTTTGGGTCGCGTTGGAAATCACGACGATCGTTGCCGCATTGCTAGTACGCATCCAAGGCACCGATGGCGCGCTGGAGGCCGCGTGGAAGTACATTCTCGATCGCGTCGTGCGGTCTTGCGATCGGGCTCGTGGGGGTGATCGTCTATACGCATCGGCACGGGCGCGCTCGGCATGCGCTATGAGCCGCAATGGGGTGTATTCATCGGCGCGGCAGCCGAGCTGCAGCCCGACGCGGTGCGAATTGCCTTTATCCTCGCGCTCATCGGCTTCGGTACCAAGATGGGGCTTGCACCGATGCACACGTGGCTTCCCGACGCGCACGGCGCCGGTCCCACGCCGACCAGCGCAATGCTTTCGGGTATTCTGCTGTCCGACGCGCTTTACGTGATCCTGCGCTTTACGTCCATTGCCAACGCCGCGCTAGGCACGGGACTCACCGATCGCATGTTCTTTATCGTCGGCTTGCTCTCGCTCTTTCTCGGTGCATTCTTCCTTCTGCGTCAGCGCGACGTAAACCGCATGCTCGCGTATTCGAGCATCGAGCACATGGGCATCATCGCGTGCGGATTGGCCTTTGGGGCACCGCTCGCCGTGACCGGTGCGTTGCTGCACGCGATCAATCACAGCGCGACCAAGTCGCTCGCTTTCTCTCCGCCTGCTGGCTGACGCACCGTTTCGGCACGCGCGAGATCGGCGAGATGCGCGGCGCAATCGCCGCGATGCCGGTCTCCGGAATGTTGTTCATGCTCGCGGGCCTGCTCTCGCGGGAATCCCCCGTTCGGCACGTTTCGCAGCGGAGCTGATGATTCTGGCCGGCGGCTTCGGATCGAAGACGTGGTCCATCGCGGTCGTCGTGCTCGCGCTGATGCTCGTTGCTCTCGCCGGTATCGTGCGCTGGGCCACCGCCATCAGCGCAGGTGACGCTCCCGAGAGAATAGCCCGCGGCGAAAGGGCCGTCGTTCCGGTCGTCGCGCTGCTCCTGGGGTTTGTCGTCGTGCTTGGTCTTGGACTGTTTGTTCCTGCACCGCTGGGTGCGTTGCTAACTGCGGATTTCACATCGTGGAGGGATCATGATCCTCGCGGGCTTCGATAGCGTGCCGCGGGTCGCGCGTCTCGTCCGCGAGCGCCTGGCCTGCGGCGCGCGGTTCGCGTGGCTTTTCGGCGATCGCATGGGCGATTCGATCGCGTTGCGGTATGCACTCGATGCAGACGGCCAGATCGAGCACTATTGCGCCGTCGTCGACGGACCGGTGGCGTCGCTGACCGATGTCGTGCCGGGCGCGCTTTGGCACGAGCGGGAGGCGCACGAGCGCTTCGGGATCGCCTTTACCGACGTCGACCCAGCACCCATGCTCGTTCCGCAAAACCCCGACGGCATGCGCCGCAATCATGCGCCGGAGGTATCGACGGTCCTCTACGGCCCAATTCGCTCCGGCATCGGCGAATCGGCATGCTGGGTCATCGAGACGGCCGGCGAAGACTTTCTTAGCGTCGTACCGTTGATGTTCTACAAACGGCGCGAGCTCGAACGCGCGTGTTTGGAAGCAAATCTGGAATCGCTGCCGCTTATCGCCGAGCACATGAGCGGCGCAACCGCGGTCAGCCATGCGATCGGTCTGTCGCGCGCCTGCGAACACGCCCTGGGAATCCAAGTACCGAAAACGGCGGTGGCCGTGCGGTGCGCGCTGCTGGAGTGCGAGCGTATCCACCAACATCTCGACGCACTGGCAAAACTTGCCGCGACGGTTCGCTGAGCGTCGGTTCGGCGCAGGTCTTCATGGCTAAGGAACGCGTGCACCGCTTCCTCGCGCAGGCCACGGGCAGCCGTTTCTCGCGCGGGACAATCGCCGTCGGCGGCCTTCGAATCGACCTATACCCGCAGCTCCGCGCGACCTGCGAGGAGTGCCTCGAGGACATGGAACGCGAGATCGTTCAAACGCTCGACATCTATTTTTCAACCGAATTGCTCCTGGACCGGCTCGTCGGGACGGGGCGTTTGGATGAATCGGTGCTTCAAATGCAGGCACTGTCGGGCCCGTTGCGCGGGCCGGCGGAATTCGCTGCGACGCGCGGCGTCACGATCCATGGTTATCCTTGGCTAAAGGCGAGGAAGTTTTGGAATCGTCTTCTGACGCGCTGGCTCGTGCGTTCGTTCGGCGCCGGGAGATCCTCGCATCATTCCACTTGATTCGGACGGCGCTCGGCGTAGAAGCCGGCGGTGCGTACCGCGCGCCGGCGGCGATTCAAAACGGCGTGGGATTCTCGCATGTCGAGTCACCCCAGGGTGAACTTCTCTATTTCGTGCGTTCGACGAGGGCGCTGCCCACGTCGCCGTGCGTTCCGCGTCATTTCAGAATTGGCCCGCGTTCGTGCCGTCGTTGCCGAATAACATCTTCACGGATTTTTCGTTCATCGAGCATTCCTTCGGGCTGATTCAATCGGAGGTCGATCGATGACGGGTTGGATCTGGCGCGGTCTACGGCGTGGCATCGTCACGACCGGTTATCCGCGGCGGAGCGACGCGATGCCGAGCGGCTATCGTGGACGTGTCCGGGCGCTGGATGCTCCGCAGGACGACCAGCGTCGCGGAGCAGCGGCGTGCCCGACCCGCGCGATAGATCCCGGCGACTCGCGCGCTGTGGTCGATCGCCGCCGATGCATTCAGTGCGGACAGTGCGCGCGCGTCGCGCCGGACGCGTTTGCTATGGACAACGCGTTTGCGATCGCGCAAATCGCCGATGCGGCGCAGGTACGAGCCGTGCGCGCGTTTCGGCGATCGATTCATCTTCGTCACGTCGATACCGGCAGCGATGGCTCGGAAGAACAGGAACTGCAGGCCATGTTCAATCCGTTCTACGACGCGAACCGGCTGGGCATCTTCATGACGGCGACGCCGCGGCACGCGGACGTGCTGATCGAAACCGGCCCCGTGACGCACGCCATGAAGGCGCCGCTCGAGCGCGTGTACGAGGCGATGCCGGATCCAAAAATCGTGATCGCCTTGGGTACCACCGCCTGCTCGGGCGGCATCCTCTCCGGCGATGCAATCGCCGGACCGGTCGATCGCGTCCTTCCGGTCGACGTCTACATTCCGGGAAGTCCGCCCGCGCCGCTCACGATTCTTCACGGCATTCTCGCCGCCATGGGAAGAGTCGCGGAGGATGTCGCGCCGTGACGCTCCTGCTGATCGCACTGCTAGCAAGCGTTGCCGGTATACTGCTCTCCGTCGGTCTGCCGGGCGCGCTCGGACGCGGCGCTGGATTTTTTGCTGCGTTCGTCGCCGGGGCGTTTTCGGTGGCGTGCGGGGCCCAGGTCCTCGTGCGCGGCGTTACCGTGACCACCGCTTTCGCACCCGCTTACGCCGGTTTGCGTATCGATCCGCTCGCCGGATTCTTTCTTGCGATCATCGGTCTGGTCGCATGTCTGGCCGCTGCCTACGCCCTGGGAGGCATTACAGCCGATGAGCGCCGCACCGGACGCACCGCTGCGAGTTCGGCGTGCCTGATCGTGCTCGCTTCGTTTCTTGTCTGTACGGCGGCCAACGTGCTGCTCTTTCTCTTCGCTCGGGAACTGCTCGCGCTGGGATTCTTTTGGGCCGTGACCTTTGCGGGAGACGTCGACGGCGCCGAGCGCGCCGGCTACTTTACGCTGCTGTTGACGCACGTCGCCGGCGCTTGCCTCGCGGCGGCGTTCCTGACCCTGGCCAAAGCGGCGCACTCGTTCGACGTCGTGCGCGTCGTGGCCGCAGCCGGCGGCGAGGCGCCGCTTGCGCGATATGCAACGTTCATCTTGCTGCTCGTGGGATTCGGCGCGAAATTCGGTATGCCGCCGATGTACGCGTGGCTGCGGTACGCGTACCGGTCGGCGCCCAGCGTGGTTGCCGCGTTGATGGCCGGCGGCGCGCTCAACGCCGGATTTTACGGAGTCGCGCGCTTCGTCGTCGCCTTCGGCGGTGACATTCCGCGATGGTTGCCCGCGCTGGTGCTGACCCTGGGTGCGATCGGAGCGGTCTACGGCATCGCGCTGGCCGTCGGGGAGCGTGACCTGCGAACGCTTGCCGCGTATTCCAGCGTCGAAAACGCCGGTATCATTTTGGCCGCGTTCGGCGTGGCGCTGTGCGGTCGTGCGGTTCACGATCCTCTGCTCTACGGGTTGGGCATTGTCGCGGCCATGCTTCAGATTGTCGCGCACGCGCTCGCCAAGTCGACCCTGTTTCTGGTGTGCTCAGCGATCCGCGAACGTTGCGCTTCGACCAGTTTCGAGTCATTGGGCGGGCTGGCAAATCGCATGCCGTTGACGACGATCGCGGGTATGAGTGCGGCGCTTTCGCTCGCGGCCCTGCCCCCGCTGGCCGGCTTTGCGAGCGAGTGGCTCGTACTCGAGTCGATGATGCAAGCCTTTCGTACCGGGAACGTGACGCTGGAAACGGCGCTGGCGATCGGCGGCGCGCTCGTGGGCTTGGCAGCCGGCATCGCTGTGGTCGCATTCGTCAAGACCGTGGGCGTCGCGATGCTCGGAGCGCCTCGCAGCACGTCTGCGCAGCGTGCGACCGAGTTGCCGAATTGGCTCAAGCGTATCGTGCTGGCGGCCAGCGCCTTGAGCATCGTCGCCGGCGGCCTAGATTGCCGCGGCATTATTCGTCTGATCGCGACGGCGGTTGCACAGTTCGGCGGATCGCAAGCATCTGCCGCCGTCGTCAATGTCAGCCCGTTGATCCAACCGGCGTTTCCAGGCTTCTCTTCGACCTCGCCGTTGGCGCTGATGGCGGTGATCGGCGGTTTCATGGTGATCTTCTGGATCATCTCCCGCCTCGTGCGGCGTCCGCCGCCCGCACGCGTGCCGGCATGGACGTCGGGGCACGCGTACCGGCCCTGGACCCAATATACCGGTACTGGCTTTGCAAATCCGACGCGCGTAATTCTCGATGCAATGACGCGGACCGTGCGCAACCTCGAGGTGGACACGTACGAGAGCCGCAGCCGGCCGTATTTCGGAATCGCTGCGTACGAAAAAGGAGCCCGGGTTTTCCTTCGGATCGCGGATGTCGTTCGGCGAACGCAATCGGGCGTGATCGCCGCGTACCTCGGCTACATCCTGGCGTTCGTGATCTTGGTCTTGCTGTTCTATCCATCGATCCGCAACTGGTAGGCCCCCCTGCAAGCAGGAGGGTGCCGCCGCGGACGCAATGATTCTTGGCATTCATGTCATCGATCGTTGCTTGCTCGCTCCAAGCGGCCCGTGAAGCCCGGGGTCTCTCGCAGAAGGCCCTGGCCGACGCCGCCGGCACCACCCGCCAAGCCGTCGGGCCATCGAAAAAGGCCGGATGCAGCCGGGGGTTGGGCTGGCTCATGGCGCTGGCCCGCGCCCTCGACCTGACGGTCGAGGAGCTCTTCGCGATCCCGGCTCCCGCCGAACGCGCGGTCCGCGCGATTATCGACGGCAAGTCGGTCGCCCATCGTCTCGACGCCGATCATCTCGCGATCGAACCCGCGCAAACGACGCTGCCCGCTGTCTTTGTCGCCGGCTGCGATCTCGCGACCGGCCTGCTTTCGCGATACGCCACGCTGCGTACGCGCGAACTGCGTGTGCTGTGGCTGCCCGCCACGAACGACGCAGCGCTCGCCGCCCTGCGTCGCGGTGAGGTGCATGCCGCCGTCGTGCATCAGAGCACGGCGAGCAAAACCGTTGCGAGCGGCGACGATTACGCGCGTTTCGAACTCGCGCTGACCGAAGAAGGCTGGATCGTCGCGCGCGACAACCCGCTGCACTTCCGCGACGCTGCCGATTTCGCGCACAAGCCGCTGCGGCTGGCCAATCGGCCGATCGGCGCCGGCGCGCGCCGGCTACTCGACGAACGCCTGCGCGGCGCCGGCATCGACGTCACGCGCATCGACGGCTACACGCGTTGTCTCGCCGGCCAACTCGACGTCGGCCGCGCGATCGCGCAAGGTTTTGCCGACGTCGCCATCGGCATGTCGGGCGTCGCTCGCACCTACGGTCTCGATTTCATTCCGCTGCGCGAAGAGCGTTGCATGCTGGTCGTTCCCGCGCCGCGCGATCAGCACCCACGGCATCGACACGCTGCTCGAAGCGCTGCAATCGCAAGAATATCGCCGCGACGTCGCGTCGATCGGCACCTACGACATCACCCGAACAGGAGAACAGATCGCATGAACCGCCGCCGTCTTCATCGCCGCAAGTGCCGCAATTCGCCGGTGCCGCCTCTGCCGTACCGGCCTTTGCGCAAGCACCCACGTCCTCGACGTCGCATATGCGGGTTCGATGGGCTCGATGATGGAAGGCCCCGTAAAGCAGGCCGTCGCAAAGTCACTGAACATCACGATGCACGGACGCGCGCAAGGCTCCGATGCGCTCGCCGCAGTTGATCGTCGGCGGCGGAATCGCGGCCGACGTCTTCGTTCCGGTGACGCCGGGTCCGATGATGACCGTGCTCAAAGCCGGCAAAGCGCGCAAAGCGATTCCCGATCGCGCGCACCGAGATGGTCATTGCCTACAGCCCGAAGAGCCGCTTCGCCAGCGCCTTTGCCGACGCGCCGCACGGAAGCCCGGCGCGATGCCGTGGTATGAGATCCTGCAGCAGCCGGGCATTCGTTTCGGCCGCACCGATCCCGCTACCGATCCGCAAGGACGCAACATCATCTTCACGCTGCAACTCGCCGAGCGCTATTACAAACAACCCGGCCTTGGCGCAAACGATCCTCGGCGACACGATCAACGCGCGCAGATCTTCGCCGAATCCACCGTCGAAGCGCGTCTGCAGAGCGGCGAACTCGACGCGCGCGTCGGCCTACAAAACGCAACCCGGCCCCTTCGGTCTGCCGTTCGTCTCGCTTCCCGACGAGATCAACCTCGGCAACGAATCGATGCACGCTGCCTACCAAAGCGCGTCGCTCGATCTCAACGGCAAGACCTACCATCCGCAAGCGCTCGTTTATTACGCCGCAGCCGATCACGGCGTCGGCGCATCCGGCGCAAGCCGAGCAATTCGTGCAATGGTTCGCCGGCGCCGAGGGTCGCGCGATTCTACGCGAAATACAGCTACGACCAGCCGACCGGAGCCGTCGCGCTCACGTGAAACGCCTCGGCGCCCTGCTCTTTAGCATCGCGCTGCTCTTTCCGCTGGCCGGCCTCTTCGCGCACGTCGGCCGCTGGCGCTGGGATGACGCTGCGACGTTCGACGCCGCCCGCGTCTCGCTCGGACTTACCGCGATCGCGATGCTCATCGTTGTCGCCGCCGGCACGCCGATGGCGCTCTACATCACGCGCTGCAGCCCGCGCGAGCGTCTGTGGTGGCAAGCGCTCTTGCTGATCTCGGTGCTGCTGCCGCCGCTTGCACTTGGCATTCTCATCACGCTCGCCTTCGGTGCGCACGGTTTTACCAACACGCCGCTTGCGTTTGTGGTCACGCAAGTCTATGTCAGCATCGGTTACTACGTGCTCGGGTCGATCGCCGCACTCGAACGCGTCCCGCGCGCGCTCGAAGTGCAAGCCGGACTGCTGGGCCACGACGCATGGAGCGTCTTCTGGCGCGTCACCTACCCGATCGCGCGCTTGGGCCTTGCGGTCGCGCTGAGCCTCGCGTGGGTGCGCGCGCTCACCGAATTCGGCGCCGTCATCGTCACCGCGTATTATCCGAGCGGCATGCCGGTCGCCATCTGGACGAACCTAGAAAACTTCGGCTTACCCGCCGTGATGCCGCTGCTCGTCGTCTTTCTCGCAACCGCGCTCCCGTTGCCGTGGCTGGCGCACGTCCTCGCGCAACGCAAGACCGGCGAAGTCCACAATCCATGCTTGACGTGCACATCCAAAAACGCCGCAGCGCGTTTACGATCGATGTCGCGCTTCATCTCGACGACGCGAGCCGTTCGGGCTCTTCGGCGCGTCCGGCGCGGGCAAAAGCACGATTCTCGCCTGCATCGCCGGCGCCGAAATGCCCGACGCGGGCTTCGTGCGGCTCGACGACGATACGTTGTTCCCGCCGTCCCGCCCGCTGCACCGCCGTTCGATCGGCTATCTCACGCAAGACGCAAATCTCTTTCCGCATCTCTCCGTCGCCGACAACGTCGCCTTCGGGTTAATGAACGGCGCGCGCGCCGAAAACGCTGCATGGATCGCGCAACTACGCGAGCGTTTGAATCTCGAATCGATTTGGCGCGCATCCGCGCAGGCAATCTCCGGCGGACAGGCGCGCCGTGTCGCGCTCGCGCGTATGCTCGCGCGTAAACCACGTCTGGTGCTCCTCGATGAGCCGTTCACCGGCCTCGACCGCGATCTGGTGCGCGAACTGCTCGCCGCGCTGATCGATTGGCGCCGCGAATTGCACTTCATCACGCTGATCGTCGATCACGACGCCGCGATTCTCCAGCGCCTCTGCCCGCGCGCCCTCGTCATCGAAGAAGGCCGCATCGTGCAGCACGACACGTGGGATGCACTCACCACCAATCCGGCCACCCCGCACCTCGCGCGCCTGCTAGCTCCGCTGTAAGGTACGCTCGCGAACCCACTGCGTGAAGGCCTTGTCGCTGATGGATCCCGCTGCGAGGCTCCGAATAACGGTGGCCTTCTCAACATTGGTTGCACGAAGTTCGAATCCGTTCGCGAACAGAAACGTGCGAAGCACAACCAGACCTACTCGCTTGTTTCCATCTATGAACGGATGGTTATGAATGATTGCGATCGCGTAGGCGGCGCCGAATGTGGGCACATCGGCATGTTCGTAGGCCTGCAAGTTCAAGGGCCGTGCCAAGGCAGATCGCAGCAATTCGATGTCTCGAACTCCGGGTCGACCCCCGTGCTCGGTAAGCTGTGCTTCATGGATCGCAAGGATGACGTCCTCGCGAATCCAGTTCACCGCGCGAGTTCTCGAAGTGCGTCCCGGTCCTCGTGCATTACCCGCTCGGCGATGGCCATTTGTTCGGCAAACTCCGGATCGTATGCGGTGAGCCGTACGCCGTCGGGTGACTCCGTCAGAAAGACTGAGTCCCCGGGATGGAGATGAAGACGCGCAAGCACGTCCTTCGGAATTATTGCTCCGACCGAATTTCCCACCCGCGTCAGTTTAAGCTCCGTCATCCCCGCAGTATAACATTTGTTATAACGGCAGATCAAGCCAAAGCAGCTAGACGAGGGAGATCGTCTCTTTTGGTTTGGGATGCGCGGCGAGTCCGGCGAGCAGGGCGTCGGCGAGCACGTCGCAGACGGGGTCGTCGATCTCTTCCACGCGGCCTTCGTCGGCGAGCGCCGCTTTGCGCGGGTCGATCGGAATGCGCGCGAAAACCGGAGCCCGCGCGAGCTCCGAAACCTTATCGGCATACGACGGACCGAACACTTCGTATTTCGTCCCCGTATCAGGCGCGATGAAGTATGACATGTTTTCGACGACACCGAGAATTGGCTTCTTGAGTTGATGCACGAGATTGGCGGCTTTACGCACGATCATCGTGGCGAGCGCCTGTGGCATCGTGACGAGCACCACACCGTCGAGCGGCAGCGATTGCAGCACGGTCAGCGGCGCATCGGACGTCCCCGGCGGAAGATCGATCAGCAGCACGTCGAGATCGCTCCAAAGCACCTGTTCGTAAAACTGCCGGATGACGCCCGAGAGAATCGGTCCGCGCCAAATCATCGCCGTGTCTTCTTTGTCGGTGAGCAGATTCGAACTGACGACTTCGATTGCGCTGCGCGAAACCGCGGGAACCATCAGCGGCTGTGGATTGCCTTGCGGCGTCTTGGGTGCATTGGGATCGGCTTCGATCGCCAGCGGCGTGTGGAGTCCGAATAACTTGGGAATCGATGGCCCCGTGATATCGCCGTCGAGAATGCCGACCTTGAGATGTTTACGCCGCAGTCCAATCGCGAGCAGTGCCGTCACGAGCGATTTGCCCACGCCGCCCTTGCCCGACATCACCGGCACCACATGTTTGATCCGCGCACGTCCGGTGAACGACCCGGGCGCGCGACGCGCCGGCATGCGATCGTCGTTCGAAATCAACGGAACGAAGCCCGACAGCCGCGCCTGCGTGAGTGCCGCGATGATCGGCTCGGTCCGCAGGCCATGTGCCTTGGCTCCCTGCTCGATCGTCTCGGATTTGCTCACGCTGCACCCGGAGCAGCCAAGCCCAAACTGCGTGAGCACGTCCGCCGCGATCGGCAGTGCCTTCACCAGTTCCTGAATGTTGCTCTCAGCCCGAATCTCGACCTCAATATGCGCCATACCACCCCATTCAACCCCAAAACCCCCACCGCCGCCTAAGCCCTGAGTCGACGCGTACCGTAGGGGGCATGGCGAAAAACGCCAAGTGCCATCCATGGGCACGAAAAACATCTCGCTCCCCGCGGAGCTCGAAGCCTACATCGACGCGAAGGTTGCTTCCGGCGAATACGCCCATGCAAGCGAAGTTGTGCGCGACGGCCTTCGGCTTATGATGCGCGAGGAAGCCGAGAAACTGGAATGGCTGCGAAACGCCATCGCCGAGGGAATACGATCCGCGAACGAAGGGCCCTTGCTCTCCGGTGAGGAGGCCTTGGAGGACGTGCTTCAGCGCGCCCGTGCCGTATTACGCGCTCGCGAGCGGAATGCATGATCGTCGCATACTCGCCGGCCGCGCAGGATGATCGGCTGCAGATCTTTATCGAGGGCGCGCTCCGTTTCGATATTTCGTCAGCTCGCACGTACCAGACGCAGTTCGACGAAGCGCTGCGATCGACGCTTGGCGTTCTTCCGAATGCAGGAAGAATTCGCCTCGAGTTCGGCGCCGGGATACGTTCGTTTCCGATCGTTCCGTACGTCGCGTTCTATCGCGTAAGCGGACGGCGAATTGAGATTATTCGAATTCTCCATAGCCATCGCGACCTCAAGGGAGATCTTCTCTCCCTCCTCATCGCCGGCTAAAAGGGGGAACGCCTGCGGCGTTCCCCCACTATCACTGCTTCGGGAATTGTCGTAGGCCGACGATTGCGCCGTTGGGATCTTTGACGCTGGCGACTTGCAGTCCGTAGCCGACGTCCATGATCTCTTGCGTGACCGTGCCTCCCGCGGCGACGAGCGACTTCACGCTCGCCGCGATGTCGCTCACGGTCCAAAAGGGGACCGTGGCTGGGTCGCGTTTGCCTCCGCTGGGAACAAGCCCGATTTCCATGTCGCCGCTTTTATAGCCCACGTACTGTGCGCTATCGACATAGGGCTCGCTGCCGATCAGCTCGCCAAAAAACCGCTTGGCTGCAGCCAGGTCGGCAACGGTATAGGTGATAAGGGAAACGTCGTTCACTATTGCATACTCCTTCCATTGCTATGACGGATCGAGTGCGTCCAAACGTGACGGCCCCAAGGAAGACAACGTATGAACGATAGCGACCGGCTCGCCGAACGGTTCGAGGCCGCTCGGCCGCGCTTGCGGCGAATTGGCCTGCGAATGTTGGGTTCGGGTGCCGAGGCCGACGACGCGCTACAAGAAGCGTGGCTGCGCGTCAGCCGCGCGGATATCGCTGAAATCTCGAATTTCGAAGCCTGGCTCACGACCGTCGTCGCGCGTGTTTGTCTCGACGCGCTCAAGCGCCGCGAGAGCCGGCGCGAGCAATTGACCGAAGATGATCCGCGGCACGAGATCGCAGCGATCGCTCCGGGCGAACGCCCGGAAGAAGAAGCGATGCTCGCCGATTCGATCGGCGTTGCGCTGCTGATTCTGCTCGATGCGCTTCCCCCGGCCGAACGCGTCGCCTTCGTCCTCCACGATCTCTTCGACGTGCCCTTCGACGACATCGGCGCGATCGTCGGAAGGACGACCGAGGCAGCGCGGCAACTCGCCAGCCGCGCGCGCCGCCGCGTGCGCGGCGCATCCGGCGACTACGACGCCGTAACGCAACGGCACGACGAACTCGTACGCGCATTTTTCGAAGCCTCGCGAGCGGGAAATTTCTCGTCGCTGCTGGCGCTGCTCGATCCGGCACGTCATGCTGCGCGGAGACGCGGCGGTGGTGGCGATGGGCGGTGCGCGAATACTGGCAGACCGACGGTCTGCAAGGTGCCATCCAAGGCGCGCGATGCCGTTGCGCGCATGTTCTCCGGACGCGCACGCGCCGCGCAACCGGCGTTGATCGACGGCAAACCCGGAGCGGTGTGGATGCGCGCGGGCGAGGTTCAGGTCGCCTTTTATTTTACGATCGAGAACGATCGTATCAAAGTCATCAGCCTCATCGGCGACCGCGCCGCACTCGAGCGCGCTGTGATCGAACGCTAGTCGCAGAAAAACAAAAAGGCGCCCCCGCAGGAGCGCGCTCTTCGCTGTTCAGTGTCACCCTGAGCTTGTCGAAGGGTTATCGATAACTGGGTCGTGCGGCAAAGCAGTCCCGGCAATACACCGGGCGATCGCCACGCGGTTGGAACGGCACTTCTGCCACTCCGCCGCATTGACTGCAGGTCGCACTGAACATCTCGCGACGATTGTTGCTGACGCCTGCGCCTTGCGGGCCGCGTGCTTTACGCGTTGCCCGGCAATCGGTGCAGCGCGAAGGCTTATTGGTAAAGCCTTTCATCGCGAAGAATTCTTGCTCGCCGGTCGTGAAAGTGAACGGACGTCCACAGTCGACGCAGCTAAGCGTTTCATCTTGATACATGAAAAAACGAGTCTCCTAACTCTAGATTTTGTCTTGAGGGATTCGACTCGCCGTACCTGGATAAAAACGCAGACCTTAGAACTTCGAAACCTGTAACGCCCCCCATAACCCGGGTCACCGCCCCCGGGTTGCACCCCCCGGCTCGGCCCGGTATGTCACCCTGAGCCGGTCGAACAGTTACTGCCCCAAAGTCGCATCGCCACCGGCAGTACGATCGACACCAGAATCAGTCCAATCATCCAAAGCGATCGCTGATCGATCTTTTCGGTCAGCCGATCGAATTTCCGATCGAGCTTCTCGTCCAACCGTTCGATCCGCTCGTCGAGCTGCCCGAAGCGTCCCTCCGCACGTTGCTCGGTCAGCCGATCCTCGATCCCGCCGAGCCGCTGACTGACCTGCTCGTAGGCCCCTTCGAGCCGAGCCATGCGAATCTCCCAAGGCTGTGCGCTCATCAATTATTCCTCTCCACACTCTATCACGCAAACCACGACCTCCAAAAAAGCCGGTGAGCCCACGGATGTGTCACCCCGAGCCCACGGATGTGTCACCCTGAGCCTACGGATGTGTCACCCTGAGCTTGTCGAAGGGCGCTCCACCGGCCATGATCGACATCCACACCCATCTGCATCCTCCGCGCCTTTTCGCAGCCATCCGCCGCTGGTTTGCTGTAAACAGCACCTGGGATCTGAGCCATCAGCCGACGGACCCGTTCGAAGTCGCGGAAATCTACCGTGCCGCGGGCGTCGAGCGCTTCGTGTTTTGCAGCTACGCGCATCTGCCGGGCATGGCCGCCGACCTTAACACCTGGCTCACGGAAACAGCACGCCGGCTCAATCGCTATGGCATTCCACTTGCAACCGTGCACCTCGACGATCCCGCTCCACTTGCAGATCTGATCTGTGCGCTCGATAACGGCGCGGCCGGCTTGAAGATCCACGAGGACGTGCAGCGCCTGCGCATCGACGACGCGCGTTTCACCCCGCTGCTCGCGCAACTCGAACGCCGCGAGGCCATCGTCCTCACCCATCTGGGGCACATCCCGTGGTCGACGGAAACGTACGACGGGCCAGCGCGCATCGCCGCCGTGCTCAACCGCCATCCGCGATTGAAACTGATCGTCGCACATCTAGGCGCACCTGATACGCAAACCTACTTCGAGATGATGCAGCGATACCCAACGCTGCATCTCGATACGACGATGATGCTCGCGCCGGACTCGCCGATGAAATACCGGCTCAACCCCCAAGACGCGGCGCGCCACGCCGATCGCATCCTCTACGGAACCGACTTCCCAAACGTCCCGTACGACTACCTAAGCGAAAGCAGCGGCATCGCCGCGCTCAACCTCCCTGCACCCGCCGAGCAAGCCATCCTCCACACCAACGCCCTACGCCTACTAACCCCATTCCTATAACCCCCGCCCCCGGATGTGTCACTCGGCCCCCCGATGTGTCAGCCTAAGAGCCCAAATGTGTCACCCTGAGCGCCCAAATGTGTCACCCTGAGCGCCCAAATGTGTCACCCTGAGCTTGTCGAAGGGCACCCCCTATGCTCATTCAAGCCATCACCTACGAATTCAAACCCGCCGATGCCGACGAAGCCGCGCGCATCCTCGCAAAGCTCAGCGCCGAATCCCGCAAAGAACCCGGCTGCACCGGCTTCGAAGTCGCGCGCTCCATCGAATCGCCCCACATCTTCGTCCTCTACGAAACGTGGAACGATCAAGCCGCACTCGACTTCCACTACGGCACGCCGCATTTCCAAGAACTCGGCATCAACGGCATCCGCAAACTCGCTCAGTCCCGCAGCGCTCACCTCTGCAACCCCGTCGGCTAGCGTGACCCAAGCACTTTCCAGCATCGAGCGTGCTAACGCCGTCCTCGCGGGCGGCTGTGATTCGCCCGTCCGCAGCGGCTGGGCCGTCGGCGGTCCGATGTTCATCCAATCGCGCGCCGAAGGCGCCTACGCGTACGACGACCAGGGCCGCCGCTACATCGACTACATCATGGCCTACGGGCCGCTGCTCTTCGGCCACACGCACCCTGCGCTAGTCACCGGCCTCGACGAAATCGCCAAGGCAGGCTTCGTCTGGGGCACGACGCACCCCGAAGAGATTCGCCTGGCCGAACGTGTGCGCCACTATCTGCCGTCGATGGAACGCATGCGCTTCGTCACCACCGGCACCGAAGCGGTCATGAGCGCAATCCGCGTTGCGCGCGCTTTTACCAAACGCACCCTGGTGCTCAAGTTTGCCGGCAACTACCACGGCCACTCAGACTTCGCATTGCTCAACGCCGGCGCATCGGCGCACACCACCGACACCAAAGGCAGCGGCATTCCCGACGGCGTGATGCGCGACGTCGTCGTTGCTCGCTACAACGACCTTGCCGACGTCGACGCGTTCCTCAAAGGCCGCGAACACGAACTCGCCGCGATCATCGTCGAACCCATCGTCGGCAACATGGGCTACGTTACCCCCATCGACGGTTTCCTCGAAGGCCTCCGCGAGCGCACCACGCGATACGGCGCGCTGCTGATCTTCGACGAAGTCATCACGTGGCTGCGCTTCGGTTTGCGCGGCGCGCAAGGGCTGCTCGACGTCAAGCCCGACATGACGACGATCGGAAAAATCATGGGCGGCGGCGCCCCGATTGCGGCGTTCGGCGGAAGAGAAGATGTGATGTCGGTGCTTGCGCCCATCGGTTCCACATTTACCGGCGGGACACACGGCGGAAACCCATTTTCCGTCGGAATGGCGCATCGGGTTCTGGACTTGCTCGAAGCACATCCTGAATACTACGGAGAAATGCGCTCGCTTGCGGAACGTTTGGCAAACGGTATTCGGCAGATATTTCGCGACCGTGATTTGCCGTATGCCGTGGTGCAGCACGAGTCTATCGTCGATTTCAAATTTCGCGCTGGACTCCCCAACCGAAACTACGACGACGCTTTGGTAGCCGATAAGAGAAAGTACGCATCATACTGTAAGGCGATGCTCGAACTTGGAATTCTGCTTCCGCCATCGCAAAACGAAGTCATGTTCGTTTCGACGGCGCACGCATTGACCGACATCGACGAAACACTCACCGCGCTGCGCGAGAACCTCGCACGCTGAACGAGAGTTCTCTTGCCCGCACCTTCGTTACAAGAGTACCGTGAGGCCTGCCTCAAAAAGCGTGTGCTGGGATGTCTCAGCCGGTGGCTGCAGATTGATCTCGGACTCGGCGTCGAGAACGACGTTCGGCGATATCGTTTGCTGAATCCCGAATAGCGCGCGATTCCCAGAGGGCCCATGCGGTCCTGATGGCGTGGAAAGTTGGTCCTCGAGTAAGAGATTTGTCATCGGCGACGTCGCATACGAGAGCGTTCCCGACGATTGAAAACCGACGTAATACTGACGCGTATTCGGGCTCACATAGCCTGCCGAGAGGACTGCGGCTTCGCTCAAGGTCACGCCGAAACGGCTGGTCAGCGCTTGAGCGACGGCATACGAGGCTTGGTACGTTGGGCCGCCGGCCGAGAAACCGTTGCTGGTGCTCGGAAATCCCGTCGGAAGCGTCACGAACACTTCGAAGGCCGTTTGCGTCGACGCCTCGTCGCTTACGAGATGCTGAAAACCAACACCGGCGTCGAGTTGCCCAGCGGCCCGTGTAAACGGCAGTCCGCTGCCGCCAAATCTGTTAGCGATCGAGGGACCGGGCTCGACGATCAGCTCGCTCTTTCCGGAAATGCCGATGAGGATGACGGGCGCGGGATACACGATGAGGTCCTGGCGCGACGTCCCGATCGTGACTTGATCGCGATAACCGGCGCCGATCACGATCTGGCGGGGAGCCGCCACGCACACCGCTCCGCCCGTGGCCGGCGAGCGACCGATTCCCGGCCGTACTGCAATCGACGATAGCGGCGCATTCTCGCACGGACCCGGCGGCGCCGGACTTGGTGATGGCTGCGTAGCCCAGGCACGCGCACACGCAAGAAACATTGCGAACGCAAGCGCCGCGATCCCAAGTGCGGAAGAACGCAACACCGTCAGCCGCCGGCCGCAAAAACGACGTCACCGCGTTTGGCCAGTCCGTCGAGCAGGACGTGATAGTAGAGCATACCGCGCTGGTTGCCGAGTTTTGCCAGCGCGCCGTCGACGTCGATGAGGCCGTCGCCGTGATCTTTGAGCCGGCGCGCGACGCCGGAGTCGTTCATGGGAAAGACGTCGAGCCGCCCGAAGCCGCGCAGCGCGATGACGGCCGCCGTCCATGGCCCGATTCCAGGAATGCGTGTGAGCGATTCCATGATCTGTTCCGTCGGCAGTTGTTCAAGCGCGCGTTCCTCGATCTCACCGCTGACGAACGCCTCCCCGATTGCGCGCACCGAAGCGACTTTGTTTACGCTCATTCCCAAGCTTCGAAGCGCGCTCGGGTCCGCGCGCAGTAACGCTTCGGGCCCGGGAAACGCACGCAATGTATCGCCCTCGACCGATGCAGGCGCGGCGTATCGTTCCAGCACACGGCGGAGAATCGCGCCGGCAGCATAGATGCTGATTTGCTGATATACGATCGAATTCACGCACGCTTCCCACACCGACGGGTAGCATGGTGGTTTGACGCCACGCGCTTTGGCGACCAGCGGAGCCAACCACGCAATGTGCTTCGCGGCGGTGTAAAAAGGCTCGAGATCAACGCTCGTCCCGAGCATGCGCTGCACCAGCGCGCGTGCGTCGTGGGCATCGCTTGCGCCGGAGAGCGAGACCGATACCTCCTTCGGCGACCGTTGCTCGACCGTGATAATTGCGGCGCGCCGTCCCTCGCCGATCGCGCGCCGGAACACGCCGCCGTCGTACGCGTCAACGAGATTCGTCGACAAGCGGCGGAAAATTGCCGCCGTCAGATCGAGCCGGAACGGCGCCTGCACGCCGATCTTCATTACCACGATCTCCTAAGTTCCAAATCAAAAGGATGCCACCCCTGATCCCCTAATGCACCGGGGGTGCGCCTTCACCCCGTTCGTTGCTTCATCGCGGGAGCGGTCGTCCTTGCCATCGCGATGGGTGTCGGCCGTTTCGCTTACACGCCGCTGCTGGTCGACATGCACGCCGAAGGCGTGCTCTCCACGAGCCAGGCCGGTATCCTGGCGTCGGCAAACCTTGCCGGCTATCTCGCCGGCGCGTTGGTCGCAATGCTTCGCGTTGCCGGGCGCTACCGCACGACGTTCGTGCAAACCGGTTCGGTGCGTCGTCGTGCTCACGACGGCGATGATGGCCTTGCCGCCCTCGTTCTGGCTGATCGCGCGCTTTACCACCGGCGTTGCAAGTGGCATCGTCTTCGTCCTGACGATCAGCCTCGTCCTCGACGTCATCGTGCACGAACAATCGCGTTCGGGCGCCGCCGTCGCCTTTTCGGGCGTCGGCATCGGCATTGCGCTTGCCGGCGCGCTGGTCGCACCGCTTGATGCGATCGGCGGCTCGCGCTCGGCATGGCTTGGCTTAGCCGCGCTCAGCGCGATTGCTCTTGCGATCGTGCTGCCGTTCGTTCCGCGCTTTCAGCCCGAACCGCACACCGCCGACCGCCCGCCGGATACCAAGGACGGATCGCTTTTCGGTTGGCTCGCATTCTTGTATGGTATCGAGGGCGGCGCATACATCATTCCCGCGACCTTTCTCGTCGCAATGATCGCCGAAACACCGTCGATCGCGCGCTTTGGTGCCGCTACTTGGATTCTGGTCGGTGTCGTTGCCGCACCGTCGATGATGTGGTGGGGCGCCGCCACGCGCCGCTGGGGGCAGTCCAGAACGCTCGTGCTCGCCTGCATCGCGCAGACGCTTTCGATGCTAGCGCCGTTCGTATTGCCGAGCGCCGCCGGCGCGGTCGTGCTCGCGGTCGGGTTGGGCGGCACGTTCATCGGAATCGCTGCGCTGGCCGTGGCGCTTGCTCGCAACCTGAGACCCGCCAATGCCAATGGCGCGATCGGCCTGCTCACCGCGCTCTACGGCATCGGTCAAATCGTCGCGCCGCTGATCGCCACGCGCATCGTCCTGGTCACCGGCTCCTACCGCCTAGCGCTCCTGATGGCAGCCATCGCCTTGGGCATCGCCACGATCCCCTTTACCCTGCGCGCTAAAGTACTATCCGTCTGACCTTCGGCCCGCGCGTTGCCCTAGATGAGAATTTGGAAAAGGCGGGGGCGCTGCAGCATCTTTTTTAACCACGATGCGTTTTGTAAGTATCATGCGTAAAACACTGTTAGCCGCACTCGCGGCGCTCGCTCTCCTCGCGCCGATCACAGCGGCCGCTCAGGATATGCCGTCGTACGCTCAGCCCGACAATCAACCGGGCGGCGGCGATGCGCAGATTCGCGGGCGGATTACCTCGTTCGACGGCGCCTATAGCCTACAAGTTCAAGACGACCGCGGCTACGTCGACATCGTGCAACTGCACCAAGGCACGATCATTAATCCGACCGGGCTCACGCTCGCACCGGGCATGGTCGTGAGCATCCTGGGCTATAACGCCGGTCCGTTCTTTGCGGCCAACGAAGTCGACACGCCCTATAACTATTACGGCGGCGTGCCGTACTACGCGGGACATCCGTGGTTCTACTACGGGCCGTCGATCGGTCTGGGCTTTTACTTCGGCAATCGCGGTTGGTGGCACGGCGGCTACTTCGGCGGCGGCTACCGCTACGTCGGCCACGGTTACTTCTACAACCGTGCTCCGGTCCGCAACGTTTATCGCGACGGCTCATTCCGCGGTCGCAATTACGTCGCACCTCCCTCGCGCGGCGGTTACGTTCCGCACGGACGTGCACACACGGACGGCGGCCGCCCTCACGGCGGCGGCGGTCACGGCGGCGGCCGCGGCCCCGGTGGGTAGCGCGGCTACGCGTCGCTGAGCGCGAGAAACCTCCGCATAGCGCGAGCGCGATCAGTAGGCTCGACCACTCGGCTCGACCACTCGGCGGGATCCCTGGTCGCGCCGAGTACGGCACGCCGAACATCAGCGCCATCGCGCGCGAAGCCCATCGCAGCTGGATCTCGAACGCGAACGCGAGACCGGCTGCGATGAACGCCGCGCCGAAGAGCGCGACCCAAAACGCGTGCAGCGGAATCCACGCGGGCACCAGCGACGCGATAAAGCCCAGCGCGAGAAAATAATCGACGCCGAAGACGACCAGCGCGAGCGCGAGCACCCATCGCGCGACAGGTGCAGCTCCCGATTCGCGTGCCGACCCGATCAACCACGCTAGGCTCGCAATTGCCAGCGGTTCGAACACTCCGGTTCGTAGCGGTATGCTCCCGGCATCCATCGCCGCCCGCGGCACGGTTAGGACGATGGCTTCCAGAAACTACTTGCATCGCGCGCGAGCGATCGACGTTGTGACACTAGGGCGTTGTGGTTGGGGTCGGAACCGGTGTCGGCACCGGATGTCTGTGGGGCGGCGGATTGAGCCCGTTTGAGAGCACGTGCGGCGTGATGATCAGATATAAATTGGTCGTGTCGTGGGTCGTCTGCTCTTCGCGAAAGAAGCCGCCGATCAGCGGAAGATCGCCCAACCCCGGAATTTTGCGCATCTCCTTGATCTCGTTCTCCTGCAGCAGCCCGCCGACGAGCAGCGAATCGCCGTCGCGCACCACCGCCGAGGTCAACTCTTGACGCGTCGCAATTACCGGCGCGGTCTGCACGAAGCTCACGATCGTCGAAACTTCCGAGAAAATCTGCGCGGTGACGCGGCCGTCGGCCGCGATGCGCGGCAGGATCTGCAGGCTCACGCCGACGTTGACGTACTGCAGTTGTTGTTGGAGCACCGTTCCGCCGCCGCTCGGTATTGCGATCGTTGTGTAGGTGGGTTGTGCGGTGCCGCTGAGAATCGCGGCGGCGTGATTGTTGATCGCGAGAATGCGCGGCTGCGCGAGGATTTTGGCTTCACGATTGTCTTCAAGCGCGTTGAGGGTTGCCGCTAAACTGAAGCTGCCTGCAGGTTTGGCGCCCGTCGTACCCCCGAACGAGGCGGTGGCGAGCGAGCCCCCGGGCGAGTAGTCGACGCCGAGTGTGCGCGCTGCGTTCTGCGTGAGCTCCACGATCTGAACGTCGAGCAACACGCTACGCGCCGGTACGTCGAGGAACGCAATCGTGCGCTTATATGCGGCGATTTCGGAAGGCGTGCCGGTGATAATGACCGCGTTGAGACGCCGGTCAACTGCGATGTGTTCGTTGAGCTGCATGCCTTGCGGTACGTCTTTGGGGATGACCGCGCCAGGCGGAATCGACACGTAGGACGGCCCAGCAGGCTGTGCTTGCATCGAACTCGACGACGAACGTGACGTATCGGGCGTCGGGGCAACGAAAGGTGACTGCGCGTTGAACGCGTCGGCCGACGGTACGACAGCACCCTTGACCAATACGCCCGCAACTTCGCTCACGTCGGCAAATGAGAGCGGCACGAACACCGTGCGCACGCCGTTTCCGGTCATCGGCTCGCCGGCAGCAGCGGACGACTGTGCCTCCTCGTCGCCGCTAGGGGATGCAATACGTACGACCAACTCTGATCCGTGGTCCTCGAGGCGCACGCTGCTGCCTCTGACGAGGGTGAGATGCAGAATCGTTCCGACGTTGGCGAATCGGTCGAATGACGCGGAGCGAATTACGCCGACGTTGCGAAACGTGCGTGCGACGCTTCCCAGGTTGTACACGCCGACTAACACCACATGGAAGCGTTCGTCGCTCGAGCGGACCAGCTGATTGAGCGGCGCCTCGCCTTTGAAATCGAGCGTTAGCTGCACGCTGGCATCTGGGGAGACGTCGGTGCGAATACCGATCAGGTCCGCAGCCGCACCGCCCGCTTGCACGCTCGGCATGCTGCCTACAACGAGAAAAGCCGCGATCGCGAGAGCGTAGAGCGTCCGACGGATCACCATACGCCCCGCTTTGCGCAGCGACGACCAACCGCCTGCACCGCGAATCCTAGGACGCGCCGCCGCCGGTCAGGCTACCCGCCGTCGTAGGCGCGCTGGGCCTTCTCGCGATCCTCGCTACCGAAGAGTTCGGGAAGGATCCTCGGTACGATCTGCCACGTCACGCCGAACCGGTCCCGTACCCAACCGCATTGCATCGTCTCGCCGCCCTCGCAAAGCGGCTCCCAGAGACGGTCAATCTCTTCTTGTGTGTCGCAGCCGACCATGAACGACGTTGCCGGCGAGAAGGTGAACCGCGGACCACCGTTGAGCGCGACGAAATCCATGTCCCGCAGGGTGAACGAGACGAGCATCACGCTTCCTTCCGGCCCAGGTCCGGCCTCACCGTAATGGGAAACGTCGGTGATTTTTGCGCCCTCGAAAATCGACACGTAGAACTGCGCCGCCTCCTCCGCGTTGTCGTCAAACCACAAGAATGTCGTAATGCCGGGGTTCATACGGTTGCGCCCACCGGAGCGACGGTGATCATCCAGCGCACGCCGAATTTGTCGGTCGCCATGCCGAACTTACGCGCGAAGAACGTCTCCTCGAACGGCATCATGATCTCGCCGTCCTCAGCGAGCTTCGCGAAGACGTCGGCCGCGCAATTGTCGTCGTCGATGTCGACTGCGATCGCGATATTGCCGCGTAGCGGACTTTGCCGACCGGGCGGTGCGTCCATCACGTCGACTTCTCCGAACGGCGTGAACAATCGCGCGTAGAGAATCTTGTCGCCCCAGCCCGGCGGGATGTGCTCGTCCGGTATCGTGCCGGCGAAGCGCGTGATCTCGGCCTTGCCGCCGAGCGCCGCTTGATAGTGGTTGAGGACGTCGGCCGCGTAGCCGGCGAAGTTGAGGTTGGGGCGCATCTGCATCGTCATTCCTGCGCTATCGTTGTCATGCAGGCATCGTACTGAGGAGACTTGCAAAATGCAAGTACTATGCAAAAAGAAAAGTTCTGCTAGAATCGAGCGGTGCCATCGCGGACCTACGGCCAGTATTGCGGCTTTGCGCGGGCGCTCGAGCTCGTTGGTGAACGCTGGGCGCTGATGGTTGTGCGCGACCTCTTCGTCGGGCCAAAGCGGTTCAGCGACCTGCAGCGTGGCCTGCCGAAAATTCCCAGCAACGTCCTGAGCTCACGCCTCAAGGAACTGGAAGAAGCGGGCCTCGTGCAGCGCCGGCTACAGGGTCGCCCCGAAGGCGGCGTCGTCTACGAACTCACCCCCGACGGGCGCGAGCTCGAAGACGCCGTGGTCGCACTGAGCCGTTGGGGTGCCAAGCGCTTGGGCCTTCCTCGCGAGGACGAGATCGTGACCGAAGACTCGATGGCGATGGCGCTGCGCACCACCTTTCGTCCGAGCGAAGCGCCCAAAGACGACACGCGGTATCTGTTGATCCTCGGCGAGATCGAGATCAACGCGCACGTGCATGACGGCACCGTCACCGTCGGCCGCGGCCGGCTCGCCGAACCCGACCTGATCATCGAAACCACGCACGGCCTGCGCGCGCTGCTTGCGCGCGAGATTACGCCCGCCCAAGCGCGTAAGCGCAAGCTCGTTTCAGTCACCGGAGATAGCGCCTTGCTGGGGCGCTTCGTGCAGTCCTTCCGAATCTGAACCGCGAACGTAGTGGATCCGGTGTCGTGCTCTTCTATTCGTCTGTGGTTCTGCATCGCCGTCGCGATCGTCGCGGCCGCGCTGGCTGACCCGTTCGTCGAAGGGCTTTCCAATGCCGGTGTCTTCGGGCACGGCGCGTTTACCGACCGCTCGACACTTGATGTGTTGCCGGCGCTCACCGCAGGCCTGTTCTTTACCGTCGTTCATCTGTTCGTGCGCGTTCGGCGCGCCCTCGTGCGCGCGACCAGCGACGCGCTGCGCGGACACACCGCTTCGTTACTTCCTGTTATTTTTACTCTCCAAATCGCGGTGCTCGCGACGATGGAAACGCTCGAACAAATCGCGGTCACCGGCCACACGCTCGGCGGACTGGTTTGGTTGGGCGGTCCGCTGTGGTTCGCTTTGAGCTTTCACGCTTTCATCTGCGTGATGCTGACGTTCGGACTTTCTGCGCTGCTGCGCCTCTGCGCGCAGACGACGCTTCAGGCGATTCGCCGGATCCGCGCGCTTGCAACGCGCCCGCTGCACGGCGCCGCGCCGATCGCATTGCGCCGGCTGCAGCGCTGCGTTGCCGTCGAAAACTTCACGGTTCTCGGACCCGCCGGGAATCGCGCTCCTCCGGCCGCGCTCGTCTAATCCAGCGCCGCTCGCGGCGTTTACGAGCCAACCGTCTTTCGAGGAGCACTCATGTTTTCACGTCCGTGGATACGATTCACGATTCTCGCACTGACCGGCCTGGGCGCCGTCGCCGGCGGATATTTCCTCTTTGCCGCGCCCGTGCAGCATCAAGTTGCAGTGCAGGCGTCGCGTCACGAATTCGGTGCCGACAAACTCAATTTGCTGGTCCTGGGATACCAAGACGATGAAGCGACGACCGACACGATCATTCTGGCGCATCTCGACGTCAACCGGCGGACCGCGACGCTGGTCTCGGTCCCGCGCGACACGTGGGTCGATATTCCCGGCGGCGGTCATCAAAAAATCAACGCCGCGTATGCCTTCGGCGGCGCCAAGATGTCGGCGCGCGTGGTCAGCACGCTGATGGGCGGCATTCCGATCGATGCGGTGATCGCGCTCCAGCCGCAAGGCGCCGCGCAGATCGTCGACGCGATGGGTGGACTGAACGTGGACGTCGACGAGGCGATGAACTACGACGACGACAACGGCGATCTGCACATTCACCTCAAAGCCGGCGAACAGTATCTCACCGGCGGTCAAGTCGTCGGCTACCTGCGATTCCGGCACGACGCGCAGTCCGACTACGGCCGCATGCGCCGCCAGCAGCAAGTGCTCAAGCTCATGATGAATCAGCTAAGCTTGCCGCAGAACTGGGCCAAGCTGCCGCGCATTCTGCAATTCGCGCGCAAAGACGTCAAAACGACGCTTTCGAATCAGCAACTCGCCGCGCTGCTGGAAGTCTACCGCGACGTACCCAGCGATGACATCCGTTCGTTCACGCTTCCGAGCAAGCCGGGTTGGGTCGGCGACGCATCGGTGGTGTTCGTCGACCAGCGCTGGGCACACCTCATCGGGAAGATGCTGTTCACGAAGGTGGATCCACCGCAGGGCGAAGTCGTCGTTGCCAATGCGACCGGCAACGCCGATTTCGATTCAACGATCGTCGGCGCACTACGCGGTGGAGGGTGGAACGTGCGGACGGCGATCGATCAGCCCGCCAAGAGCACGAGCGTCGTGGTCGGCAGTTCACCCGCCGCGCAAGCGCTTGCGCAGCTCTTTTCCGCGCCGCTGCGATCCGCCGGAACGAAAGCGACGCTGGTGCTGGGTTCCGATCTCACCCCGCAAACCGAATAGGCTACTTCTCGCGCACGGGTTGCGGATAACTGACGACGCTTTGATGGCCCTGTGCGTCGATCGCACGCACGCCTAGAATATAGTCGTCCTTGCTGACGGGCACGGTTGCCTGCGTAACGTTACCGACGTTCTTGGCGTCTTGCCAGTTGGCGGCGGTCGTTTCGCGCCAGACGATCTCGTACGACGTTGCGCCGATCGCGGGCGACCAACGCAGCGTAGCGTCGTACCCGAGATGTTTGAGCACGAGCTGGGCATGCGGCGGTGCCTGCGGTCCGAGCGCGAGCGCCGCGAGCGTTGCGACGTTGGCCTGCGTTGCTTTGGCCAAATAGTCGAAGTCGATGTACGTGAGCAAATCGCCGTACTGCACGCCGTTCTCCACCCGCACGTCTTGATGCTGGTGGGCAAAATTCTCGTGCGGCTCGACGAACCGGATCGCCGGGAAGCCGTCGGCTTGGAACGACTCCTGATCGCCGCCGCGCAGGAAGCGATCCGCGCGCCAGATTTGCCGTACCGTGAACCCGTCCACGTACTGGGGCACCACGTCGCCCACAAAACGCGCGAGTTCGCGCGAAGGTGAATCGTTTTCCGTTCCGATCAAATTGACCATCGCGAGTTTCGCGTCGGCGGGAAGCGCTTCGCTGAACACGCGGATCACGCCGGGCTCGTGCTGTCCGTCGCCGCCGTCGGTGTTGCCGATGATATCGTTGTTGATGTCGGCCGCGATGTGGATGTCTTTGGCCTTGAGCTCGTCGGCAAAATGCTGCGAACCCCACAGCCCGAGTTCCTCGCCGTCGAAAACTGCAAAGATGATCGTGCCGCGGAAATGATGCGTCGCCATTACACGCGCCGCTTCGAGCACGGCCGACGTTCCCGAACCGTTGTCGTCGGCGCCGGGCGCCTCCCGCGTGCCGTTGGTGCAGTCGCCGTTGCAGTCGTCATAGTGGCTGGACATCACGTACACGAGCCCCGGCTCGTCGCCGCGCAGCGTGGCGATGATGCTCGACTCGAGGACCGCGCGCGGCGTGCGCTTGGTTTTGGCCTGCGTGTACGTGTCGAGAGCGACCGTCATTCGTCCACCGGTCTTAGCCGCGATCTTTTCGAATTGCCCGCGGATCCAATCGCGCGCGCCAAACACGCCGTGCGTGGCGGTAGAGGACGTCTCGGAGAAATCGTTGCGCGTCCCGAACCCGACCAGCGTGGTGTCGTTGGCCTGCAAGCGCTGCGCGCTGACCTGAGAAACCATGGCGGCGATCTGCGGATCGACCGGGGCAGGCGCGATCGCGGCGATACCGATCGCGGCGGCGGCAAGCGTGCCGAGCACGGCATGTACGTTCATGCCGCCACATGTTTTACGAGACGGCGCTGTCTTCCTGATGGGGCGCCGGAGTGCGGCGATACCGTAACAGCGTTACGACCGTGCCATGTCCTGGCATACTTTCGACTTCGAAATGATCGGCGTAGCGCTGCATGATCGGGATACCGCGGCCTCGCTCGGTCAAACCGTCGGGGAGCGGCGTGTAGCTGGTAGGGATCTCGTCCTGGAACCCGCTGCCGTAGTCGGTCACGCGCGCCGCGATCACGTTCGGATCGATTTCCAGCGTGACGTCGATGTCGATCGCCGGCGCCCCGTGCTCGATCGCGTTGGCGAGCGCCTCCCCCACGGCAAAGAGCAGCGCCTCGAGATCGGCCTCGCAGACATCGTGCAGGGACGAGAAAGCGACCAGTGCGTCGCGAACGGTGCGGGCGTGCCGCGCATCGGGGGGAATTCGGACGTGGAGGCTGGGCTTGCCCGAATTGTTCCTTCCGGGACTTTTTTGGGGTGCCATCATGGGGAATTACTGCGATTCTACCGCAACGGTCCCAAGCCAAAACTTCGACATACGTCAACGCCCCCGGCGGGAGGCGGCGCTTCGCCGGTACAAGAGAGGGCCATGGCCTACGCGCATCCGACTTCCGACGAAATCGCCGCTCTTTCCGAGCGCGCCGCAACCTCGCAGGCGCGAATCAGCACCGACAAAGGCGACATCGTCTTCACATTTTTCCCTGAGGACGCCCCGGCGCACACCGCCGCGTTCATGAAACTGGCCGAGGCGGGCTTCTACGATGGGCTCGTCTTCCACCGGGTCGAGCCCGGTTTCGTGATCCAAGGCGGCGACCCCGACGGCAACGGCACAGGCGGACCGGGCTACCGTTTGAAAGCGGAGTTTAGCGACCGGCCGCACGTCCGCGGCACGGTCGCGATGGCGCGTTCTTCCAGCCCCGACTCGGCGGGCTCGCAGTTCTACGTCTGCCTGGACGACGCGCGCTTTCTCGATAAGAACTACACGGTGTTCGGTCAGATGACCGACGGCTTCGACGCGCTCGACGCAATCCGCCGCGGTGACGCGATGACCAAGGTCACGATCGAACCCAAAGGCTAGGGAACAACGCGGCCGATCTTTCCGGCGGTGTTCTCGGTGAACCACAAGCTGCCGTCCGGTCCCCGCGCTATTTCCAGTGCTCCCGACGACGCTGTCGGAATCGGGTAACTGCTTGCCGTGTTTCCACTTGCCGTCGAGACGCGGCCGACCGTGTTAAGGCCCTGATCGACGTACCACACGGCGCGATCCACGCCGGATGCGATACCTTGCGGCGACGAGCCGCCTCCGAGGATCAGCGGTTGCGTGATCGTGTACGGCGCTCCGGTCGTTGGATCGATGCGGCCGATGAACGGTGCGGCGCCCCCCGTGGCGGTGAACCAGATCGCGCCGTCCGGGCCGGTTGCAATGTAGTTCGAGGTCGAGCCGCCCGGCGTGGCGACTTCGTTTACCGATGAGGTCGACGGATCGTAGCGTCCGACGTACGAGCCTTCCGTAAACCAGATCGTGCCGTCGGGCGCTTGCGTCACGTGTGAGGGCGTACCGCTGGGAGAGAACGGCGCGATCGTGAACGCGCCTCCGGCCGTCAGATTCCACAACCCGCCGCTGGTGTTGTCCGCGATCCACATCGTTCCGTCCGCGGCCGTGATGATGCCCTCGGGCGTACCGGTGAAGGGATACGAGGTAACGTTGCCGCTGGTGGTGACGCGATCCGCGCCTTCGTTCGATTGATCCGCGACCCACAATGCGCCGTCAGAACCCGTTGTTAGGTCGTACAATGAGCCGCTTACGGAGTATTGATAGATCGTCGAGCCGCCCGACGGATTGATGGCGTTGAGCGTGTTGTTCGATTGATCGGTAAACCAGATATTACCATCGGGTCCAGTTGCGATGCCATACGGATTTCCGAAGCCGCCGTATTCGGTGAACGACGTGCCGCCGACCGCTACATTGCCGGTCACGGGCGTGTTGGTCACCGCAAGTGTCAACACGGTTCCCAGCGAGTCGGTGAGCGAGAGCGTGCATCCCGTCGCACTGGGCGCCGTTCCACCGTGCAGCGGAAGCGACGCGGAGGCACCGCTGCCGCTTTGGCTCCCTAGTGTGGCGATGTTGGTGCAGTTGCTCAGCGCGGGTGTGTACGTGCGTGTCGTCCCCGCCTCACCATAGGTCAATGTGGGGCTCGAAGCGGTGCCGTTGAGGCCGACGCTCGTGACCATGCTGCCGCCCAGGGCTGCGATTAGCGGCGTAACCGTGGAGGACTGCGTGCTCACGCCGTTGGCGCTTAGCGCGATCGTGAACGTATAGCCGGGTGTGCCGAGGCCGTCGTACGTAACGGTGACCGCGTCGTTGGATTTGGTCAGGACGACGCTGCTTGTCGCCGTGCCGCCGTTGAGCGAGAGCGTTGCATGCCCGCTCCCCCCGGTCTGCGTGATTGCGACGGTGATCGGATTGGCATACGGATCGTTCTGCCCCGCAACGATCGCGTTGTCGCCGAAATCGGTCGGCGCAATGACGATGCCGATGCTCTGCGGCTGACCGTTTGCCGCGACCGAGCCACTGGGCAGCGTCGCACCGTAGCCGGCAACTTCGCCGCCGATAAAGATCGGCACGCCGGTCGTTACGCCGGCGACGACGTTTACCGACGTCGTGCCGATGCCCAGAATGTGCGCGCCGCTGGGAATGGCGTTACCCGACGGTGCTTGGTTGTAGACCGTCACGGTGAACGTGTCTGCGCCGATCGGCACGGTGATGCTGGTGGTGCAGGTTCGCGCGCTACCGGTGCCGCTGCATGCAGTCGATCCCGACGAGAGGTCGAGCACCGCATTGACCGTCGTCGCGCCTTGCGTGACGGCGATGCTCGCACCGAGCGCCGAGGTCGATATATATGACGGGTGCCGTGCGGCGGCGGTGGCGGGATTGCTCGGGACGATCAGCGAGATCTTCACGCGCTGCGTCGCACCATTGGTCGGACCACTGGGGACCGCCGTTGGAATCGACCCCGGCAAACCTGAGCCGCCGCCACCGCCGCACGCGGCGAGCGCAAGCGCGACCATTGGCGCGGCCATTGGAATGAAACGGCGGATGTTCATCGCGTCACCTGCAAGAGCGTGTTCGCATCGTCTTCGACCAGATAGACCAAGCCGTTCGAGGCCGCGCCGATCGCACCGACCTGGTTGCTCGTCGGCGCCGAGTTATCGGTGGCCATTACGAACGTCGCGGGCGAGACGTTCGTATCCATGCGCCCGATGCCGGGCTGACCGTTGAGAATGTAATCGAACCAAACGATGCCGGGCTGTGCGTTGTCGGGCATCATGTACCACGGCGTTGCACCGCCCGGAACCGGGATCGTATTGACGATGTTGCCGCTACTATTGAGCTCAATGATCGCGGGACTCGATCCGTGGTCGCTGATGAACAGACCGTTGGCGTTGGTCGTGATGTCGAATCCCATGCCGGAGGATTGCAGCGCGAACGGTCCGCTGACCGAACCTGCGTCGAACGGTAACTCGTAGAGCTGGTTGTAGATGTTGTCGACGACCCACACGTTGCCGCCACTGTCGATGGCCACGCCCGCGGTTGCGTGCACGCCCAGCGAATACGTGGACGGCGCACCGGAGGATACCGGAAAGAACGCGAGCGTCGTGCCGCTCACGTAAGCAAGCGAACCGTTCGTGCTGTCGTAGACCATCGCACTTCCGTCGGGGATCGGCGCCGCGGAACTGTTGGGTGCCGGCCCGAGCGTCGACGACGGCGGCGCGGAGAACGTTTGCGCCGCCGAACCCGTCACCGCGTAGAACGGCCCGGTTCCATTAGCGGCGATTCCGCCGACGATCGGCTGCGAGGCCGATGCTTGATAGTTGTCGCTGATCGAGCCTCCGGTCCCGCTGTAATAGGAGATGCCGCCGAAGTTTCCAGCCGTCGAGTAATAGACGCCGCCGGCGCTGTCGAAGACGATCCCGCCGTGATTGGTGTTATAGGTGTTCAAATTCGAGTCGGCGATCGACACGAATGACGGATAGATCGCAGTGAGCGCCACGCTCGCGGACGCGACGGCCGATGACGGGCTCGCGGTAATCGTCGCGGTGACGTTGCCGCTTTGTGCAAGAAGGCCGTCGTTGGGTGAATAGATGTATTGCACGCCGCTGGCCGATGGTGCGCTGATGCTGCCGGTGGAGAGATAGAGCGTGCCGTTCAAAGAGTTGTCCAGCGCAAACGAGATCGAGATCGGATTGCCGCTGGGATCGACGAAACCGTTGCTGACGATCACGTCGCTGTCGGCATCGAGCGCATACACGCCGACCGTCCCGGTGCTTGGGATGAGTTGGTGCAGCGATGCCGGCGTGAGATCCAGCGAGACCGACGCGAGCACGCTCGAAAGCGTCGCGCTCACCGTCGCACTCGAACCCGCTACGATCGATTGCGCGGGTGCGGTGCCCCAGCCGAGCGCCTGTGCGCCGGCCGGAATGGTCGTTGCACCCGAAGCCGGCGCTTGGTCGTACGTCGTAATGACGAAGTCGTCGCTGCCGACCGGCGCGGAGAGGGCAAACGTGCAGGTACGATCGCCGTATGCATCCGACGCGCCGCAGGTTGAGCCGGGTTGGGTGGATGGTTCGATATTCGCGACGGTCGATGCGAGCGGCGTTCCGGTGTCGTTGCCCGCTGCATATACCGCGACTTGTGCACCCGCCGTGTTCTGCGCGATCGTGAAGCGCCGTTTGAGCGCCGGCGTGCGCGCGCTTGCCGCGCCGGGCACGCGCATGCGAATCGACACCAGTACGTGTACCTTTGCCGACGACGAACCGTTCGTCGCTTTTGGGAGGGTGCTTGCGCCGCCGCTGCATGCGGCAAGCGTCGACACGATCAACGTGATGGAAACCCAACGCGGCATCGAACGACCTCCACGCCCGTCGAAAAGCCGACCAGCGTTATGATTGCCTGTTGGCAACCGCTGGGATGCTTCCTTCGTCCGAAGGGACCGCGAGTGGGCGAAGTCTGCACAATGCGCCCAAGGCGGACTTATTGGTCGGAGTGCCCTGCCAGCCGGAACGAGAGCCGCGCGAGCCGGTGGATCGCGGTGTACAGCGGCGTGTAGTCGGTGACCCACTTACTATAGATCGTCAGGATGTATGGCGAGTCGCCGAACGGTTCGACGATCGCGATGTCGTTGCGGCTGCCGTCGATCTCGCCGGTCTTGTTTGCGATCGGCACCCCGCTGGGAAGTCCGGCCGGGATCTTATTGCGATCGGTCTGGCGCAGCATGATATCGATCATCGTGCGGCAATGGGCGGGCGAGACGATCGTGCGCACCTCCTCGCGCGCCCCGTGCGCGAGTGCAAAGAGCAAGCGCGACATATCGGTCGGGGTCGTCACGTTGTCGTTATGATGTACGATCGCTTCGAAGTCCAAGAAATGTCGCGCGAGCTTGGTATGATGCATTCCCAGGCGCGCTCCGACCGCGTTGATCGCGGGCATTCCGAAGAACGAGATCAAATAGTTGCTGGCCGTGTTATCGCTCACCGTGATCATCGGCACAAGCAGTTCGCGTACGGTTAAGCGCGCGCCGTCGGGCTGCTGCGCCATAAAATCCGAGCCGCCGATCAACTCGCTGCGGTGGGTGACGATCGTGCGTTCGAGCGTCCCCGGATGCCGTTCTTCGGTTACGAACGAGGTCACCATGATCAGCGCCTTGATCGTCGAGGCCGTCGGAAACACCAGGTGCTCGTTGAACGCAAAGACCGGTGGCCCGGGCGCGAGCGTCCGGCAGTAGGCACCGACTACGCCGGGCACGCCATGCGCGATCGCCTCGACCTGCGCGTACGGCAACGCGTCAACGAATGACGGCAGCGCGCAGAACGCTCCCCCCGCCGCCAAAAACAGCCGCCGGTTCACGAACCGGTCCCCTGATAGTGGCGCAGTCCCGTGCGCCAGAATGCGTATGACACGGCTAGCCAGACCACGCCGACGGCCGGCGTCAGCAGTCCGACCGTCGGGTTGAGATGGAGCCCGGTCTCGGATTTTCCTAGAAAATACGTCGCCGGAAAGTAGTTCATGAACGCGAAGGGCAGCACGAACGCGAGCACGATACGCACGCCGCGCGTGTAGATGCTGATCGGATACCGCGTGAAATCCTGTTCCAGCGACATCACGACCCAGCGCACCGTGTCGACGCGCACGAACCAGAACGAGAGGGTCGCGACGAGCAGCGAGATGCCCAGGTCAATGAGCGCGCCGCCCGCGACGATCAGCGGCACGAATACCACGAAGATCCAATCGACGTGAACGTGCGCGGTCGCGGTCGCGATCGCAAGTGTGGCGATCGCCAGTACGATCCCGTCCGGCGATTGCTGCGAGGGCACGGTGAGCACTTGGAAAAGCGCGTCGAGCGGCCGAACCAGAAAACGGTCGAACCGCCCTTCACGCACGTACTCCGGTACCGAGACCACGTTGAAGAAAAGCACGTTGTGCAGTTCGTGCCCCGCCATCCACAGGGCATACAAAAAGAACATCTGCCGGAAATCCCAGCCGTTCATCGACGGGAATTGCCGCATCGTCACGTAGAGGGCGGCGAGCGCCACCCCGTGGTACGCGATCGTGAAGAAGAACCACATGATGAAGTTCGCCCGGTACTCGAGCATGGTCAGCAGATTGATGCGCCAGTACTGGGCGTATGCCGAAAGCACCACTGCGACTTCCGTCTTCCGTGCTGGACTCCCCCGGGCGAAACCGCGACCCGGTCGCTCGGGTCCTACGGCTTACCATGAATACGCTCACCGCCCCCGCCTTCTCCATCCAACGCGCCAAAGACCGGGCATTCGCCGATCACGGCTGGCTGCAGACCTACCATTCGTTCAGCTTTGCCGACTACTACGATCCGCGCAACGAAAACTGGGGCGCGCTGCGCGTTTTCAACGACGACACCGTCAAAGGCGGTCAAGGATTTCCCACCCATCCGCATCGCGATATGGAGATCGTGACGTACGTTCTATCTGGACGCCTTGCGCACAAGGACAGCATGGGCAACGAAGGCGTCGTCGGCCCCGGCGGCGTGCAATTCATGAGCGCCGGCACCGGCGTTCGCCACAGCGAATACAACGCCGACCCGCTCGAACCGCTGCACTTCGTGCAGATGTGGGTGCTGCCGGGCGAAATGAACCAGCCGCCGGCCTACGGGCAGATGGATTTCAACGCTTCCGACCGCAAGAACACGTGGCTGCGCATGGTCAGCGGACAAAAGGCGATTCCCGCGCCGATTCGCATCACGCAGGACGCCACGCTGAGCGTCGCCCGCGTCGAAGACAGCACCACCGTCTACGAGTTCGCGCCGCAACGGTACGGCTTTCTCTTCGTCGCGGACGGCACGATCGAAGCCAACGGTGAAACGCTCCATAAAGGCGACGCCGTCCGCCTCTACGACGTCCCGCGCCTAGGCACCAAAGGCCACGCCGAACTCGTCCTCTGGGACGTCCCCGCCCTAGCATAAACCCTGCTTCGAAGCTCGCTTACGCTCGCGCCTCAGCATGACAGGATGTAAGGGAGCATGCCCATTGGCCCGTCACCCTGAGGTGCGAGTAAAGCGAGCCTCGAAGGGCGCCCGGTTCAACCTCCTTGCACCACGATGCGGCGCGAGGCGGCGGCCCATACGAGGGTTGATAGCAGCGAAAACGCCACGAGCCACGCCGCCTGTATCCCGAGCGCCGCGGCCCACTGCGAGCGCGGAATCACGCCGACGTAAATGAGCAGCGGCGTCGAATACACCGCCGCAAACGGCAAAGCCGTCACAATGCGTCCAAAGATCCCGGGAAAAAACGTCAGCGGAATGATCTGACCCGACAACAAGTCGGAAACCCAGCGCACGATCAACTGAATTGCAAACGTCTCGAGCGTCCAAAACGCCACCGAATTCATCAAGAAATTGATGAAAAAATTGACCCCATACCCAAGCACGAACGAAAGCGCAAACACCGCCAGCGTCGCCGGCCGCGGAACGTCGATACGCACCAAGAGCAACGCAAAGAGCAACGACGGAATCACCAACACCGCATGCAGCACCGTCTGCCCAACCCCATCGGAAAAGAAGTACATCGGCAAACTGATCGGCTTCATCAAGTCCGTCGCAATCGTCCCCTCCCGCAACTTCTCGCGAATCAGGCGCGTCCCATCAACTTCCAGAATCAACGACATCAACAACGCCATCGTCGCATACGTAATCATCGCGTGCAAAGGCAAATTGAGCGGCATCGCATTCTGCGCATACAACGCCGTCCACAACGCCCGCAAAATATAAACCCGCAAAACCAGCGAGCCAACTTCAGCAAACACCTCCATCCGATAAGTAGCCTCGCGAGCAAAAGCCTTCCTCGCAAACTCCACATACGGCTCAAACCGCAAGCCAAGTCCCGCCACTAGCAATCCCCCAACCCAGCGAAAGAAGAAACCATCGCAAGCGTGGCGTTGAGACCGTATGGGCGCGGGGCATCTGACAATTTCGCGAAGCCCCGGAAGGGCGAGAGCGAAATTTCAGTGAGTAGCATTTTCACACGAAGTGAAAATGCGGACGTCCCCGCGCCCATACGGTCTCAACGCCACCCGCCTCACCGTTTCGGTTTCTTCTTGAGCCCCTCAGCCCGCCTCAACTCCATCTCCTGAAGTTCAAGCATCATCACATCGACAACGTTGTCGACATCCGGCGGCGGCGGAGGAGGCGTGATTTCGCGGCGCCGCGCCGGCGCCTGATTGGCATGCGCATCCAGCACGCCGTCCTGCGCATGCATCTTGCGCAAGAACTGCGCGTACGCCAGCGCCGCCTTCCCTCGCGCGTCGGCCCCGTCGTCGATATTGAAGACGTTGGCATAGAACTGCAGATCCCGCGCCACTTCGGGCGCCTTGTCCGGCGATACGATCTTGGCCGGGTTGCCGTACGCGATGTGCTGCATCGGCACGCTGGCGTTCTTGAGCACGCGCGCGTTGATGTGAACGATACCGCCCAGCGCGACGCCGCTGCCGTCCTCCATGACCGCGCCGTTGAACACGCGCGAACCGCTGGCGATAAAGCAGCCGCTGCCGATCGTCGCACCGACGACGTAGGCGTGCGGACCGACGATGCACCGATCCCCGATCTTCGCCGCGAATTGTGTGGCGCTGCCGCCGCTGGCTTTGATCACGGCGTTCTCCATGACCACGCAGTCGTTGCCGATGGTGACCGGGGCGCCTTCGGCGGTGATCACCGCGCCATGGAGCACGGCGGTGCCTTGGCCGATCGTGACGTCGCCGCTGATCGTGGCCGACGGCGCGACGTAGGCGCTGGCGTGAATCTTGGGCTTCTTGGTTCCGCTCGAGAGAATCATACGGGGCTCTCCTCCGGGCGCGTGCCGTATCCTTCGACGTAGATGCGGCGGATGATCGATTCGAGATCGGGTTCTTCGAGGGTGACGTCTTCCAGGCTGTAGCGCTCGCTCGCCTGACGGATCAGCGCGTCGGCGCGTTCGCGATTGCGGTCGAACCGGAAGCGTGCGTTGACGCCGTCGCTGCTCTCGAGTTCGGCACCGTCGAGCCGCGGATTGGGCGTGTGATGTTCGAAGCGCACGACGAGGGTGCGGAAGCGGCCGTATTCGCCCTTGATCCGTTCCACGTCGCCGTCGTAGATGAGCGAGCCGTGGTCGATCAGTACGATCCGCCGGCACAGGCGTTCGACGTCGGCTAAATCGTGCGTGGTCAGGATGATCGTGGTGCCGCGTTCGGCATTGATCCGTGCGATGAACTCGCGAATCGCTTCCTTGGCGACGACGTCCAGGCCGATCGTGGGTTCGTCGAGGTAGACGATCTTGGGATCGTGAAGCATCGCGGCCGCGAAGTCGCCGCGCATGCGCTGCCCGAGCGAAAGCTGGCGTACGGGCGTGCGCAGAAAGTCGTCCATTGCGAGCAGCTCGACAAAGTGGTCGAGGTTGCCCCTATACACGTTATGAGGGATGCCGTAGATCGCGCGTAGCAGTTCGAACGACTCGATGAGCGGCAGATCCCAGTAGAGCTGGCTGCGCTGCCCGAAAACCACGCCGATGTTGCGTGCGTTGACCCCCCGGTTCTCGTGCGGCACAACGCCCGCGACGCGCACCTCGCCTGAGGTGGGCACGAGGATGCCGGTGAGCATCTTGATCGTCGTCGATTTGCCCGCGCCGTTCGGTCCGATGTAGCCGACCAACTCCCCCGGCTCGAGCGACATCGTGATGCCGCCCACCGCGACGCGGTCTTCGTAGGTGTGGGAGAAGAGCGTGCGCAGCGCCCCCAGGGGCCCTGGGATGCGCTTGACGCTGCGAAAGACTTTGCGCAAATCGCGGGTCTCGATGATGGGCATCGCGTACCTTATTCGGCGTGATCGTGACGATCTCCAACCAGTACGGCTGCGGTGCGATCGCCATCGCGCAGCGCGCGGCGGCCGAACTGGGTTACGACCTGATCGACCGTGAACTGCCGGTCGTGGTTGCCAAGCGGATGCAGATTTCGCCCGCGCAGGCGCAGGCCGCCGACGAGACGGGCCGGTCGCTCGGGTCGCGACTCCTCTCGAGCTTGGAGCTGGCGACCCCTGAAGTGCTCGTCACCAATTTTGGCCAGAGTTTCGATGACGATTACGTGCGCGAAGTCCAAGAGGCGGTGCGCGAGTTCGCGGCGCGCGGCAACGTGGTGATCATCGGACGTGCGGGCGGGGCGATTCTCGGGCGTCGCTCGGACGTGCTGCGCGTCTTTCTCTACGCCCCCCGGGACTGGCGTATCGAGCGCATCGTTACCGAGTTCGAGCTGGACCGAAAGGCGGCGCAAGCCGAAGTCGACCGGATCGACCGCGCACGCCGCGCGCATCTGCGCGACTGGTACCGCGTCGATCAAGGCTCTCCCGAGATCGTCGATCTTGCGATCGACACGTCGAGCTTTACGCCCGAGCAATGCACGCAGGTGATCGTCGCGGCGGTACGTGGGCGCTAGCGTCTTCGCGGCGCTGCGGTTTCGCGACTATCGGCTGCTCTGGATCGGTCTGCTGGTATCCAATCTGGGCACCTGGATGCAGTTCACCGCGCAAGGGTTTTTCGTGGCGCAGATCGCGGGATCACCGCATCGCGCAGCGCTCGACCTCGGGTTTCTCGGCGCGGCGCGCGCGGTGCCCGTGCTGCTGCTTTCACCGGTCGCCGGTGTCGTCGCCGACACGCTCCCTCGTCGTCGCGTGCTGCTCGTGACCAACACGACGATGTCGCTCTGTGCGCTCACCCTCGCACTGCTCGCGACCTTCGGGCATCTGCGTCTCTCGGATCTGTTGGTGATTTCGGCGATCAACGCGGCGGCCAACGCCTTCGACTCGCCGGTGCGCCAGAGCTGGATGCCGCTGCTGGTCGATCGCGCCAGCGTCGGCAATGCGATCGGCTTGAACTCCGTGGCGTTCAACGCGCCGGCGGTCATCGGTCCGGCGATCGCCGGCGTGCTGATCGTTTGGGTCGGCGTTGCGGGTTCGTTCTACGTCAACGCGATCGCGACGCTGGCGGTGGTCGGTGCGGTCGCGATGATGGGGCCCTCCCCGCCGGTGATCGCGCAGCGCCAACCGATGCTCGCGTCGATCCGCACCGGCATTGCGTTTTTGGCCGGTCATCCGATCCTACGCTGGATCGTCGGTGTGTTTGCGGTGATGGCGATCTTCGCGCGTCCCTACGCGCAACTGATCCCGGCGTATGTCGTCGACACCCTCCATGGCGACGCGCGCGATCTGGGTTGGGCCGTGGCCGCTGCCGGCGTCGGCGGCTTCGGCGGCGCGCTGATCACCGCCGCATTTGCCGGTCGCGAGCGCCGCTCGACGCAATGGGTCATTGCCGGCGTCCTAACCGCGGGCGGCCTTATCGGCCTGAGTGCAACGCAAACGGTCGGGGCGACGCTGCCGGTGTTTTTCGTCATCGGGGTCGGCACGCTCGCGTTTCTGGGAGCGACCAACACGCTGATTCAGATTCTCTCGCCTGACGATATGCGGGGCAGGGCGGTCTCGGTCTATACGATGATCGCCATCGGCGTCGTGCCGGGCGGATCGTTGGTCGTCGGGTCCATCGCTTCGGTGATCGGCCTGCATGCGGCCTTCGCCATGGCCGGCACCATCGGCGTGATGTGCGTGCTCGGCGTCTACATCGCGCGCCCGTTGATCCGCACGGTATAAAAAAAAGCGAGCCGCAAAACTGCGACTCGCGAAGGCGTAAAAAACGCCGCGATCTTACGCTGCGGGAGCAGCTTTCTTGCGGCGCGTCGTCTTGCGACGGGTGGTCTTGCGGGCCGAAGCCTTGCGAGTGGCCTTCTTGCGAGTAGCCTTTTTACGCGTGGTCTTCTTGCGGCCAGCGGCCTTCTTCCGGGTGGTTTTCTTGCGGCCGGCGGCCTTCTTACGAGTCGCCTTCTTGCGCGTAGCTTTCTTACGCGTTGCCTTCTTGCGGGTGGTCTTCTTGCGACCCGCCGCTTTTTTGCGGGTGGTCTTCTTGCGCGCCGCGGCTTTACGCTTCGGTGCGGCTTTCTTTGCAGCGCGCTTCGGCGCCGCCTTCTTACGTTTGACTGCCATGTGCGTGGAGTCATCCTTTCTCCGGCTACACATCGTAACCAGGGTTGTTGCCTTCCTTATACAGTATTATCGTTCGCAATGCAAGTTTTCATCAGAGTCAGTGGAGTGTAGATCGACGTGATCGTCAGTAACATGGACGCGCAAATCGACGTCCGCATCGCCGGCGACGGCACGCAAACGGTCGTGCTGATCCACGGATTCCCGCTTTCGAAAGCGATGTGGGAGTCGCAAATTCCCGCACTCGCGCGGCTCGCGCGCGTGGTTGCGATCGACCTGCGCGGCATGGGAGACTCGGCGGTTGTCGCCGGCCCTTACCTGATGGAGTCGCTCGCGGGCGACGTCGCCGCGGTGCTCGACGCGCTCGATGTCAGGCGCGCGACGCTGGTCGGACACTCGCTCGGCGGTTACGTTTCACTCGCGTTCGCGCGGATGTACGTCGAGCGCTTGGACCGTCTCGCGTTGGTGTGCAGTCGTATGATTGCCGACACTGCGCAGCGGGCCGCCGCGCGTCGCGAACTCGCCGACGATGCCGAGCGCACCAACAGCAACGAGCGTATTGTCGAGAGCATGATTGCGGGAACGCTCGCGCAGCAAACGCGCGAGCATCATCCCGAGATCGTGCAAAAATTCCGAGAAATTGCGAGAAAAAACGATCCGCGCGGACTTGCGTCGATGCTGCGCGGCATGGCGATGCGCGACGGATCGGACGATATTGCGGGCGACTTGGATGTGCCCGTGCTGGTGGTGGCCGCAGCGGCCGACCCCTTGGTCGACATGGCGGAATCTCGCGCGATGGCAGCGGCATTTCCGGCCGGGCGACTGGCCGTCGCTCGAGTCCAGCGGCCACGTACCCACCCTTGAAGCGCCCGAGGAACTGAGCGCCTGCTTGACTTCCTTTATCGCCGGATAGCCGGCATCCGGATGCGTCCGCGAATCATGTTATAGAGGAAGAGCCCGCCCAGCACAACCGCCGCGACCACGGCTGCCACCAATACGACCTTGAATACCAAGGCAACCAGGAACAACCCAATGATGACGGCAGCGATCAGGATCGTGAGGCGGATAAAGGAGCGCAGGAGCGGATTCATGGCGGCCTTCCGTTTGGGGACGGGTGGATGACTCTCACACAGGAATACCGGGACCCGGTGCGGGAGGTTTCATCCTAGCGATATGGACTTGACCAGCATTGCCTCGGGCCTTTCGAATGGCTCGGCGTCGCCCGGTACGCTCGGTAGCAGCGTCGACCTCTCGGTGCTCAAATCAATCCAAGATCTCCAGGCGGTGCTCGCCTCGGAGCTGTTCGGCTCGATCGGCATCGGCAACGTCATCGACGCCCACGCGTAATTCGTTCGACGCACTCCACCCCGATGTCGCGCGCTGGTGCGCGCAGCATCTTTCTGCGCCGACGCCGCCGCAACGCGACGGCCTGGAGCCTGGGCTCGCCCGCGCCAACCTCCTGGTATGCTCCCCGACCGGTACCGGTAAAACGCTGGCCGCGTTTCTGCCGGTCTTCTCGCGCCTGGCCTCCCTTCGGGACGACGACGACCTCTTTCCGCGAACCTATGCGCTCTACGTCTCGCCGCTGCGCGCGCTAGGCTACGACGTCGAGCACAATGTGCGCCGTCCGCTACGCGAGATGGGTTTGCTGGAGCGCCCGAACAGCGAGCGTGCACAGAAACGGCGCGGTCGCCTGCGCGAACGGTTCGTACGTACCGGCGTGCGCACCGGCGATACCCCGCAGCAAGAACGCCGGCTGATGCTCGCCCGCCCGCCGCACATTCTCGTGACCACACCGGAGTCGCTGGCGGTCATGCTCGCGATGGAAAGCTATCGCAAGACGCTACGCAGGCTCGAAACGGTTGTGATCGACGAAGTCCACGCACTCGCCGGGAACAAACGCGGCGCGCAACTCGCGCTGCTGCTCGAGTCGCTGGCGGAGTTGACCGACGCTCCGTTCAATCGCGTGGGACTCTCGGCCACCGTTGCGCCGCTCGAGCGTGTCGCGCGGTTCGTCGCGGGAAATCGGCCGTGTGAGATCGTCGATCATCGCGGCTTGCGTTCGATCGTGATCGACGTGGTGGCGCCGTTTGCCGGCGCCGTGGCCCCGCTGCCGACCGTTGCGCGCTGCGCGGTCGAGCTGTCGAAAGACGAGCGCACGACGCTGGTCTTCACCAACGTGCGCAGCCAGGCCGAACGCGTCGCGCACGAGATGCGTCAGATCACCGAAGAAGGCGTCGAGCAGGTCAGCGACGAGAACGGGCCGGCCAAGGACCTCAGCTCGCTCGGCGTGCATCATTCGGCGCTGGAACGCAGCGTTCGCCACCGGGTCGAAGCCGCGCTGCGCGCCGGCACGCTGCGTACGGTCGTCTGCAGCTCGAGCTTGGAATTGGGTGTCGACATCGGCTTCATCGATCGCGTCCTGATCGTGGGCGGTGCGCGTGGTACCACGCCGACGCTGCAGCGTATCGGGCGCGCGGGCCACCGGCCCGACGCGATCGCGCGCGGCACCGTGATCGCGCAAGACCGTGACGACATCATCGAAGCCGCCGCAACGCGCCGCTGCATCGCCGACGGCGAGATCGACGAGGTGACGATTCCGAACGCGCCCCTCGACGTGCTCGCCCAATGGATGGTGGGCAGCGTGTGTTACGACCGGCGCGCCACGATCGACGATCTGCTTGCGATCGCTCGTCGAGCGTATCCGTTCGTCGATCTTGCGCGCGCGGATCTGGTACGCTGCGCGGAATACCTCAGCGGCGGGGATGTGGACGGCGACGAGGTGCACGTGCGGCGATTGGGCTTCGACGGAGAGGCGGTCTTTGGACTGGGGCGCGACGTATGCTCGGCGTTTTTTGAAAACGTCGGCACGATTCCCGACGAACAGCAGACGTTCGTGCGCGTTGTCGGGGATCCGTCCAATGCCGTCGGCCGGGTGGAGGAGAGCTTCGCGAGCGATCTGCACGTCGGTGACGTGTTCGTCCTGAGCGGGCGCACGCTGCGCGTCACCGAGATCGGGAACACGGGCATCACCACGCAACCCTATGCCGGCCGCCCGACCGTGCCGCAGTGGAGTTCGCACATGAAAGGCGTGCCGCTCACGCTGGCGCGCGAGATCACGCGCCTGCGCGAAGGCGTGGCCGAATTGCTGGCCGCGCGCGACGCACGCGGCGCGCTGGCGTTCTTGCGCGCGCGATACGCTCTAGAGGGCAGCGAAGCAGCGCACGTGGTACGGTACATCGCGCAGCAGGCGGCGATCTCGGCCGTTCCCACCATCGCGCGCCCGATCGTAGAAATCTACCGCATGGATCGCCGGCAGAGCGCGGTCTTTCACACCTGCGCCGGACGGCGCGTCAACGAAACGCTCGCGCGCATCGTCGGTGCACGCGTCTTCGCGGCCTGTGGCGCAAATTCGCAAATCACGACCGACGACAATGGCTTTCTGCTGGTGCTTCCGCCCGGAAAAACGCTGCCCGACGTGGTGTGGGCGCGCATGCTCGCGGTCGACGGTTTCGATCGCGACTTGCTTGACGGTCTGCGCAGCTCGCATCTGCTCCGCAATTTTTTCCGCTATGTCGCAAACACCGGGTTACTGGTGCTGCGGCGGTCGGGTGGCCGGACGTTGCGACGGAGCAGTCAGCGCTGGAACAGCGGGAAGATCTTCGAGCGACTGTGGCGCGGCGACCGCGAGTTTCCGCTCCTGCGCGAGACGCTGCGCACCGTGACGCACGATCTGCTCGACGCGCCCGGCGCGCGTGCCTATCTCGAAGCGCTCGACCACGAACCGCGGGTGCTCCATCCGTCGGCGGCCTCGCCGTTTACGTTCGGCATCATCACCTCGTCGTTCGGCGATTCGGTCGTTCTCGACGATCGGGCTGCAATGGTCGAAGCGCTGCACGACCGCGTCCTCGAACTTCTCGGCGAACGTGCTGCCGAAGGCGAGGACCTCGCTGCCGCCCCAAAACTCGCCCTCCACTACGGGGCATGATGCGCCCGCAGCAAGCATCGACCCAGGCTGAATTGCTTCCGGGCGTCGTTGCGCTTACGCACGGCGTACTCTGGCTCGAGCGTTCGCGTGTCCTCGTCGCCGCCGACGTGCATCTCGCCTACGAAGACGTCATCGGCGGCGCGCTGCCGCTGTGGAGCACGCACGAAAGCACGCAGACGCTCCTGCTGCTCGCCCGCCGGATGGACGCGCGCGAGATCGTGCTACTCGGCGACGTGATCCACGGCAGCCGTATGAGCGAAGGCGCCGCCCGCCTGGTCGGCGAGGCGCTCTTGCTGCTGCGCGAGCAATGCACGCTTACGATCATCGCCGGCAATCACGAAGGCCATTCGCGCGGCATCGCGATTCTGGGGGAGACCGAAGATGCGGTCGAACGCGACGGCTGGATTCTGGTTCACGGCGACGTACCGGTGCCCGCGCCGCGAACGATCGTCGGGCACTTGCATCCCACCTTGCCGTTGCCGGGCGGAAGCAGCGTCGCCGCATTCGTCGCATCGCCCCGTCTGGTCGTCGTGCCTGCTCTCACGCCGTATTCGGACGGCCTGAACGTGCTCTCATCCGATTGCACGCGCGCGCTCAAGGCGTGGCTCCCATCGACGAGCGAGTGCATCGTGGTGGCCAGCACGCCCGAGCGCGTCTTTCCGTTCGGTTCGCTGGGCGGGCTGCGCAGCGCGATGCGAGCGGATTCGAGCGGTCCGCCTCCGCGCTTCCGGCGTTACCGGCTGCGCGCCGACCGCGATTAACGCTCGCCCAAGCGATCCAGCGCCGCATAGGCGACCGCCACGCAGGCGAGCGAACCGAACTCGCCCTCTCGCAGCAACGTGCGCACGTGCGAGAGCGGGAGCGTGAACGGCTCGATCGTTTCGGTAAGATCGAGTTCTTGCGGGGCCGTGCAGCGCGCGTCGTAGGCGATGAACGCGTGCATCCGGCTGTTGGAGCGCACGGGCTCGGCAGCCATCGCCATCAGCGGCTCCCACCGTAATGCGGTATAGCCCGTCTCTTCGGTCAATTCGCGTTTCGCGCAGGTCAGCGGATCCTCGCCGGCATCGATCGAACCGGCCGGCAACTCGACGATCGTATCGTCGACGCCGTAGCGGTACTGACGTACCAGCACGACGTCGCGCTGCGGTGTGAGCGCAAAGATCATCACGAAGCCGCGCGATTCGCGGATGTAATAGTTCGCGATTACGGTGCCGTCGGGAAGCTCCACTTCGTCGCTGCGCAGCCGCATGTGTTCGGACTCCACCAGATACCTGGAGGAGCGGACGCGCCAGCCTGGTTTTTCCATCGGTCATGGTTACCGCACGAAGCCTTTTGTGCCCCGCCCGCGAAGACCGAACCCGTGAACGATTCGCAGATTCTCGTGGTGGGCGCCGGCACGATGGGCGCCGGCATCGCGTACGTCGCCGCCAGCGCTGGCTATCAGGTCGAGTTGGTCGAGCCCGACGCCGCGGGCCGCGAGCGTGGGCTCGCACGCATCGTTAAAGACGCCGCGCGCGCGGGCGACCCGTTGGTGACGCAGCGCATCACGATGCTCGATACGATTCCCGCGCGTAGTGACGCCGCGATCGCGATCGAAGCGGTTCCCGAGCAGCTCGACCTCAAGCGCGCGATCTTCGAGCAATTCGAGCGCGCACTCGACCCACGGGCGCTGATCGCGACCAACACGTCGTCGCTGCACATCGGCGACATCGCGCATGTGGTGAGCGATCGCGGCCGGGTCGTGGGGCTGCATTTTTTCAACCCGCCCGCGGCGATGAAATTGGTCGAGGTCGTCTACCTCGACGACACCACGGACGAAGCCCTGGACCGCGCGCTGGCGTTCGTGGAAAGGATCGGCAAGGCTGGGGTCGAGACGTCGGATACGCCGGGGTTCATCGTCAACCGCGTCGCGCGGCCGTTCTATCTGCAGGCGATGCGGGCGCTGGAGCGCGAGGTTGCGTCGATGGAAGAACTCGACGCGCTCGCGCGCTCGGCCGGTTTTCGCATGGGGCCGTTCGAGCTGATGGATCTGATCGGCATCGACGTCAATCTCGCGGTGAGCGAATCGGTCTACGCGCAACTGGGCGAAGATCGACTGATGCCACGTCCGATCCAACACCAACTCGTGGCGCAGGGGCGCCTCGGACGCAAGACCGGTTCGGGATTCTACACCTATGAGGACGGGCGTCGTACGCGCTTGGAACTGGTGCAGCCGGTGTCCGATGGCGAGAAACTCGACGAGTTCGTTGCCATCATCGGATTCAGCGACACGGCCGACGAACTCGTGAGCGCGCTCGAAGGGCGCTGCGACCGGCTCGCGCGCATCGAGAACGACGATCTGCTCGATCAGCTCGATCCGAACGTGACGCTGGTGATCGACGTCGGCGACGGCGCAACCGACCGTCGCGAGATTACGGTGGAACTCGACAAACGGCTCGATCCGCAGTGCGTCATCTTCATCGACGGATATGCCACCGATATCGGTGCGCTCGCGTCGCGCGTGCGCCATCCCGAGCGGTTCGTCGGTTATGGCGTGCTCGGCGGCCTAGCCCAGCAAAGCGCGGTCGAAGTGGTCGACGCCGAAGCGACCGGCGACGACGCGCTCGCGCTCGCGCAAGAACTCTTCGAAGCTGCCGGCAAGGCCGTGGTGCTCGTAGAAGATCGTCCCGGACTCTTTCTCGGACGCGTGATCGGGTCGATCGTAAACGAAGCGATGATCGCGGTGACGCAGGGCGTTGCGACCGCCGACGACGTGGATCGCGCGATGCGGCTGGGCGTGAACTATCCCCAGGGGCCGATCACCTGGGGCCGCGAGATCGGCGGCGCGCGCATCACACGAATTCTCGGCCGCCTAGCCGAGGAAGAAGGCGGCAATTTCGCGCCGCATCGGGCGCTGCGGATGCTCGATGCGCCCGATGACGAAGCGCTCGCTGGGATCACGGCCGAGATTGCCGAATCTCCCGTGAACCTTTTAGGCGGCTAGGGAGCGTCCACAATCGAGCAGTTGAAAATCGGGCAGCACTATGACACCACATACGGCACGTTGTGGAAGGACGGAACGTACTTCGCGCGGGGCACGCGCGTGACGGTGGTTGGGCTGCACGTCGATCAGGGATTCTGCGTGCGGTTTCCGGCCGAAGTCGACGGCGAGCCGCTCGAAACGTGGGAAGAGTGGAGCGAAGCCGAGTTTCTCGCCGCCGAGGGCACGATCGCCGCACCGGATGAGCCGCTCTCGGCCAGCGTGCTCAGCGAAGCGCGCGACGTACTATCCGATGCCGACGACGGTTGTCATCTGCATTTACACGAAGACGACGACTAGAACGCTATATTGATCCCGAAGCCCCACAGATCGGTGCAGATCGACTCATTCTGCGGCTGCGCTCCGGGCGACGTGTAGGAACTCACAAAGCAATAGTATTGTGAAGCGGTTAAACCGGTGAACGTCGTCGTTCCGGCGCTGCTCGTGAGCTGCGTCGCGACGAAGGCACCCTTGAGCCCGTTGCTGTTTGACTGGTAGACACTCACCGGCTGATTGGGCAGCGGCGAATTCGATACCGTGACCGTCACGAGCGATGCGGTGAGCGCCGGATTGGGTGTCGTCGGCGGGGTTGGTGTCGACGCCGGCGGCGCGGTGCCGTAAAGATCGTTTGGGTTGTAAGCATTGCCGCAGGCGGCAAGCGCCAACGACGCCGCGGCGAGGGCGATCAAGAGTATCCGTTTGGGCATGGCGCCCGAGCTTCGACGCCCCTGCGGCTCCAGCCTGGGCCGTGATCTGAGCCTGAGTATGACCCTTCAAGCCGTTCTCAGCCCTTGGGCGTAGGCTTGCCCAGGAGGTCCCCTTTCATGTTCAAATATGCCGCGCTCGCGGCTGCGTTCGTCGCCTTGTCCGCACTGGCACCGACGGCGACCACGCGCCATCTCGACTATGCATTCCAAGCCTATCCGGCCGTCGGCGACGGTGGCGGCACCGGCACGTTGCATGTCGACATCCTCGGCACGGCGCCTGACGGCGGATTACGCGTGCGCGGCACCGACGATTGGAACTCGCCGTGGTCGCAAGAACGGCCACGCGCGACGCTGGAGTGCGAAGTCTATGACGGTGGGAGCGTTTCGTGTCCCCAGCCCCCCTACGGGCTTTCGCCCTCGCAGCGCGCGCTATTTCCGATGCTTGCGGCCGGATTTCTGCACGCCGCCTCCAGCGGAACGCGCGCGTATACGGTCAAGGATGCTCCTGACGTCAACGTGCTCGTCGCGCAGCAGCTCGATAAAGCCGCATCCGCGAATGCGAAAACCGTCGACGTCACGTTCTCGGGGCGTACGACCGTCCAGGCGTACGGACGCGTGTCGTATGGAACCGACCACGGCTCGGTGACCTACGATCCCAGCCTGGGCATCCCGCTCGACGTTACCTTTGCGATGACCCGTGTGCCCAGCGGAAGCGTGTTTTCGCAAGTCGACGTCAGCTTGCATCTCATCGAGAAAGCGCAGTAAGCCGCTAAGCGAGCGCGAAGCCTGGCAATCATGCTTCGTCGCTGGGAAACGCTCACCGCTCTGGCAGCCGTCGTGGTCGCCAGCGTCGGCGCGTTTCCCATTGCGGGTCGCGTCTATTTTACGGTCGCCGGCGTGATCATGATCGCGATCGTCGGCGGATCGCGTGTGGCCGCGCGGCTGACCGGCGGCGGACGCCGCGGCCCGACCGACGAGGCCGAACGCGCGGCGCGCATCCGAGCCGCCCGCCGCCGGCGGTAGCGGGCAGCTCCTCGCGTCCGTCTTATCTTGCCGGGGCGAACCGCAGCGAAGAGCGGAATTTGCGGACGGCGTCGTCGAGCATTTTCGTCTGCTCCGGCTCGGCTTTTTCGCGCAATGTCGGAAACGCTTTTTGTTCTTCGTCGTCGATGTGTTCGAGCACGGCGTCGCGCAGCTTTTCCGCGTTCTCGGAAAAACCCGAGATGTCGCCGGTATTCAAGCACGTGTCCAGTTCGAAAACGACGACGTCGGCTTGCGCGGTCTCATGATAGAGATGTTCGGCGTCGTGCTTCTTGCCGGCGACCGTCTCGATCGCTGGGTAGACGAAGTTTTCTTCGGTCGCGTTGTGGATCGTAAGCAGCTCCTTGAGCTGTTCGAGCGTCGTGCGCTGCTCGCCCGGATTCTGCGCGGTGGCGAGAGTCTGCAGCAGTTGCTTGATCTGCACGTGGTCGTGAATCAGGATATCGATCGCGCCGCCGGAGGCAGGTGCGGTGATTCCGGTCGTGGTGGTATTTCGCGTTTGCATGATGTCATCGCGGTACCCCCACGCGCGCGGCGCTAAACGCCTTCGCGTACCAGCATTGCGGCATAGATCTCGTCAACGCGAGCAAGCGTGTCGATTTCCGATGCCGGTTTGTCGTCGCGAATACGTACGATCCTGGGAAAACGCATGGAGTAGCCGCTTTGATGCAGCGAGCTTTGTTGGATCACGTCGAACGCGACTTCGAGCACGACCGACGGCTCGACGGCGAACGCTCGTCCGTACGCTGTGCCGTCGATGCGATGTTCGAGAAACCACGGGGTAAGCGCCGCGATTTCGGCGTCGGTCAAACCGGAGTACGCTTTCCCGATCGTAAGCAACTCGTCGCCGTCTCCGCGCACCGCAAACGTATAATCGGACAAAACCTTGGCGCGCTTGCCGTGTCCCCATTCGACCGCTACGACGACGACGTCGAGCGTCGTCAGTTCGCGTTTGAGTTTGAGCCACCACTTGCCGCGCCGGCCCGGCGCATACGGCGAGTCCAGGCGCTTGAACATCACGCCTTCGTGGCCGCGTTCACGGGCGGCTTCGAAGCGCTCGCTGACTCGTTCGGCGGGCGCGGCCGCATCGAAAATTTCAAACGGCGCGATCGCCACGGTGTCGTTGCCGAGGACGGCTCGAGCCAGACGTTCACGACGCTCTGATAACGGCCGATCGAGCAGAAGGTCTTCGTCGATCGCGATCGCGTCGAACACGACGTATCGGAGCGGAACCGCGGCCAGCAGCGCGGCGTCGATCTCCTTACGCTGCAGCCGTGCTTGGAGCGTCCGAAACGGGAGCACGCGTCCATCGCGCACGGCGACGATTTCGCCGTCGAGAATCATCCGGTGCGGCTGATCGCGTAGCGCCTCCGCGAGCTCGGGGTACGAATGCGTGACATCGTTCATCGTGCGCGAGAACAGCACGGCGGTTCCGTCGAACACGTGTGCCTGCGCGCGGATGCCGTCGTACTTATCTTCGGCAGCCCATGCTTGGCCCGCAAGGTCGGGATACGCGTGGCCGTACGGAATCGGCGAGGCGAGCATAAAACCGATCGGCGCGCCGAATCGGATGCGCAGCGTCTCGATCGTTCCGTGCTTGGCTGCCAACGCCACGTCGCCGACGTCGCCCGTCACCATCACTGCGCGCTGGACGCGTGTTAGCGACTGGTCGAATGCGGCTGCAATTGCGTCGTGCACGAGTCCTTCGCGCAAGCCGATGCGCAGGTCGCCGGTCATGATCTTGATCGTGTAGGTTGCTTCGAGCGGCTCGCGACAGGCTGCCAAGATGCGCTCGCACAGATGTAGGCGCCGTTTCCCTGCCGATTTGCCCGCCGCCGCCGCGATCTCGTCGAACAACTCGGCGAGGCGCGCGGGCGAGAGCTCTTCGCGGAAGAGTGCGAGCTCGGCGGACTCGCGCACGAGGGGACCAAGCGCTTCGCCGAGATCGCCGTGCTCGCGATACCCGAGCAAGAGCTGTGCGTCGGTCACGCCCCATACGTGCTTTGCGGCTTCGACGATCGTCCGGCCGCCGATCGAGAGCTGTTTCTGGTCGCGCTGCGCGAACGCGCGGCCCGTGAAGAAGCGTGCTGCCGCTGCGAGATCGGCGTCATCGAGCCCGCGCAGGTACGCCGCAAGCCGCGCGACTTTTTCGAGCTTGCCGGGCGTGGCTGCAATGGACGCGCAGACGTTAGCGAAGGCGATCATCGGTTAGCACCCATCTTGCCCGCCGGTCCGCAGAAACTCTCTTCCCGGGCGTCGAAGGACGAGAGCATGGTGTCGCTGCCGCGGTTCCCGCGGCCAAGTTTGGAAGAGCGTAAGGCGCTGCGCGAAGGCGCGTTCAACGACGGCCAGTTCAGCTTGAACTTTGCCGTGCTCACGATTGCCTCGGCTGCGATCGCGACGTTCGGACTGCTGCAAAACAGTGCGGCGGTGATCATCGGAGCAATGATCATCGCGCCGCTTACCTGGCCGATTGGTGCGCTTGCTTTTGCGGCGGTCAGCGGTGCGCCGCTCGCGTTGCGCCGTGCCGGAGCCACGCTGGGGATCGGTGCGGGCGCGGCGATCTTGCTGGCGATCATCGTGACGAGCATCGTCTCGCTGCCGACGCTGGGCAGCGAGATCATGGCGCGCTCGCAGCCCGATCTACTCGACCTGGGCGTCGCCTTGGCGGCGGGCTCGGTAGCCGGCTTCGCGCGCATTCGTCCCAGTGTCGCGGGCGCCGTCGCCGGAACCGCGATCGCGGTCGCGCTGATGCCGCCGCTCTGCGTGGTCGGCATCGGCATCGCGCACCTGAATTGGACGCTGACGCGCGGCTCGCTGTTGCTCTTCCTGACCAACTTGTTCGGCATCATGCTCGCGTCGATGGTCGTCTTCGTGATCGCGGGTTACGCCAACGTCCGGCGCGCAGGCCGCGGGCTGATCGGAACCGCGATCGCCGTGCTCGTAATCGTCGTCCCGTTGGCGTTCTCTACGACGCAACTGCTCGAACAAGCGCGCCTGGAGACCGAGCTTCGCTCGGCCTTGGTCAACGGTACGGTTACATTTCACCGCGCCGATCTCTTGAGTGCAACCTTCGACTGGGTTGCGCAACCAGCACAGGTGCATCTTCTGGTCCGGTCCGAGCAACCGATCACGCCGGGGCAGGTCCGCGCGCTGGAAGCCTTTGCCAAAGGCCGCACGGGCACACCGTTCAAGCTGATCGTGGACGTTACGCCCGTTTTGGAAGTCAGCGACATGCCCACGCCAACGCCGCTGCCGACCGGCACGCCCTCGCCGAGCGGGTCGCCGATGCCGTCGCCAACGTAGGCGAAGGCCCGCGTCGCTGCGAAGGCGTCTTTATGGTCACGGCCTTCATTCTGATGAATATCGCGCGGTCGCACCTGCGGTCGATCGCCGACGAACTGCTCGCGATCGACGGCATCGCCGAAGTCTATTCGGTTGCGGGCCCCTTCGACATCGTCGCGATCGCGCGCGTGCGGCACCACGACGATCTCAACGATTTGGTCACCGAGCACATCGCCGCGCTCGAAGGCATCGAAAATACCGAAACCCTCATCGCTTTCAAAACGTACTCGAAAAAAGATCTCGGCCTGCTCTGGGACATCGGCGTCGACTGACTTGAGCCTGCGCTCGGCGGAGTTCCGGACGGCGGATTGCGTGTGGCTCGTTGCGATTTTTGTGATCTTGGCGGCGATCCATCTCGCGGCCGGCAAACTGCCATGTACGGGCGATGAGGCGCGCTATGCGTTTCAAGGCGTCGGTCTCTACACCGACGGCGGATTTTATCCCAAGCCAAGCGTATGGAAACCCATTGCCACGGCAAGCGGCTGCGGGAATGGCGGAGTCTTAGCTTCGGATACGCCGGGGCGCCCGTTGCAGACCATTTCCGCGAGTCTGGCATTCGGCGGAGCGCTGCGGCTCGGCGGGCTCCAGGCTGCACGCTGGTTCAATTCAATCGTCGGCTTCGCCGGTTTGGCGTTGCTCTACCTCATGCTTAAAATTCGGTTTGCGAATCCAGCGGGCGGGGCGAGTTGGGCCGGCGTCGGGGCCGTCGCCGCGACTGCCGTCTCGATTCCGTTCGCACCGTACCTCCAGCTCATCTATCCCGAGATCCTCCTCTTCACCACCGTGACCGTGGGTCTCTACGGCCTGCTCGTCCGCAATCGCTACGCGACGCTGACTGCAAGTATCGTGCTGCCGTTTCTCCACATTCGGGCGCTTCCGCTCGCTATCGCGTTGTTCGTGATCCTGCTTTTTCAGATGGCACGCGAACGACGCCCGCGCGGAATCGTGGTGCAGATATGCGCTCTGTATATCGCCGGATTTGGGCTGTTCGCGCTATCGCAATACTGGCTGTTCGGCTCATTTACCGGCTCCGCGTTTCCCGCGTACGCTCCGTCGCCGGCGATCGCGCTCGAGCGCATCGGGATGCAGCTTTACGATGTTCGCCACGGTGCGGTCGCCTATGCGCCGCTGCTGCTCGTTGGGTTGGCGGGTCTCGTGCTGGGCGCGATACGTCGCGATCGCCTTTGCGCATACAGCCTGGTGCTCTTTGCGGTGTATTTCGGGACGTTCATGTGGTCGACGGCCCAGGAGTCCTGGACTGCGAGGTTCTGGGTTGCCGGCTTGCCGTTGGTAAGCGTTGGACTTTGCTACTGGCTGCATGAAGCCCGACAATGGTGGGAGTGGTTGCCCGCCGTCCCGTTCGCTGCGCTGAACCTCGTCAACGTCGTGACGTATGCCTTTCATCCATTGTGGTTTCTCGAGAGTCGACAGTCCTCGATACCCTATGCGGCGCTGTTTCTGACAACGCATGTAGACCTCGGGCTATTTCTTCCCGTCGACGCGGACCCGGGCGGCATCGCGCCCTATACACATCCGATTGTTGGACTGCTGACGTACACCGCACTGGTCGTTGCGCTGCTCGCTGCCTGCCGCGTCCCACGAGCTGCTGCGACCAGAGCTGTCGTGTGCGCGCTGACGTGCGTCGTGCTGGCCGTGCCGTGCGCCCTCGGTCTCGCGCGTTCGCTTCACGCAAATGCCTATACGGTTACCGTGCTGCCGAGCCGGCACGAATTCGTCATCCACGTGCGGGATGCCGGTCGCATCGACGCCGTGCAATTTGACGACCAGATACCGGCGTACTGGACTGCGCCGCCCTATCCGGAAGACTTCACGATTCGCTGTTTCGATGCGGCCGGCGTATCGGTCCAAGAAACCGAACCGGCCCACCCGTTGCTGGTGCTCGATCGCTGCTCCGACACGGATACCATCGAGATCACGGGAAGTCCGGCTGCAGGTGATTCCGCTGTCTATCGCAGGATGGGCGCCGTGCGTTTGATACGACGCCTCCTCTAGAGGACGCTAATGCATCATGCGCCGGCCCCCATTGGCGCTGATCTTGGCAGCGAAATTGGCGACATATGCGCTGCGCTAAAATAGCGACATTTGGGCGTTGTGTTCGAGGTATTCGGCGTCGATGCCGAGGGCGCGCAGGCGGTAGACGAAGTCGCGCCAGCCGTGATTGAGGATCACTTTGCGCGGCTGTGCGCGTTCGATGTAGTCCAGTAGGGCCGGATAGTCGGCGTGATCCGAGAGCGCGAAGCCGCGTTCGACGCCGTAGCGAAAGAGCGCGCCGCGATCGAGCGCCCAACCCGTCAGCACCGCGGTGCGCACCGGTTTCTCGCGCAGCGCCTTGGGCAGCGCTTTTCCACCTGGCGGCCAGATCAGTACGCTTCGCGTGTCGAAGTTCTCCGCGTCGTATTTCGAAAACGGCGGCAGCGTCACGCCGCATTCCTGATATACGCGCGCGAGCGTGTCGACCGCGCCGTGCACGGTCAGCGGTAGTCCCGCGTTGCCCAGAATCGCCATCGCTTCTTGCGCTTTGCCCAGCGAGTACGCAAAGAACACCGGTACGGCGTCGCCTTCGAGGGCGTTGCGCGCAAAGGCGATCATCTGCCCGGCGACTTCCTCGTGCGACGGAAAGACGTACTGCGGGCGCCCGAACGTGCACTCCATCAGGACCACGTCGCAGCGCTTGACCTCCGGCGGTTCCACCGTGAGCGAATCGCGTAGCTTGAAGTCGCCCGTATAGACGAAGCTCCCGTGCTCGCCTTCGATCATGAGCTGCGCGCTGCCGAGCACGTGTCCCGCCGAGAACAGCGTCAACCGATGCGCGCGCTCCTCCCATGGCGCATTGAACGCATGCTCTTCGAAAACGACCGGCGGACGCGCGGGTGCCTGCGGGGCCAGCAGCGTGAGCTGGGGCGACAGTTTGCGGCGCGCGAAGCGCGATTTGCAGATGCGTGCGGTGTTGGGCGTGGCGACCACCGTTGCGTGCTCGCGCGCGTGGTCGCTGTGTCCGTGCGAGACGTAGCAGCGGTCTTGAAAGCGCATACTGTCGACCCACAGATCGAGGGCCTCGACGTACAGCGACTTCTGGGAAAGGGAGAACACCCTCGAACATTCGTTCGAGGGGGCGGATTTCACCTCGCGCGCGCAACACTATTCTCTACCGCCGAGGTTGAAGGGGCTACTATGGCACGCATTTATGAAAATCTGGCCGACACGTTCGGCAACACGCCGCTGGTCAAGATCCCGCGGCTCAACAAGGGCTTGCCAGGTACGGTCCTGGTCAAGATGGAGTCGTTCAATCCCGCCGGGTCCGTGAAGGACCGCATCGGCGTTTCGATGATCGAGACGGCCGAGCGCGACGGCCGGCTGCTGCCGGGGATGAAGATCCTCGAGCCTACGAGCGGCAATACCGGTATCGCGCTGGCATTCGTGGCCGCGGCTAAAGGCTACCAGTGCATCCTGGTCATGCCCGACACGATGACGATCGAGCGCCGCAGCCTGCTCAAAGCCTACGGCGCGCAGGTCGTGCTCACGCCGGGCGCCGACGGCATGAAGGGCGCGATCAATAAGGCTGCCGAGATCTATCAAGCGGCGCCGAATACCTACTTCATGCCGCAGCAATTCGAGAATCCGGCCAACCCCGAGATTCATCGCCGCACGACCGCCGAAGAGATTTGGCGCGACACCGACGGCGCGGTCGACGTGTTCGTCGCGATGGTCGGCACCGGCGGCACGATTACCGGCGTGGGCGAAGTGCTCAAGTCGCGCAAGCCCGGGCTCAAGGTGATCGCGGGTGAACCATCGGGTTCGCGCGGTGCTCTCGGGCGGATCGCCCGGTCCGCACAAAATTCAAGGCACGGGCACGGGCTTCGTTCCCAAAGTTCTCGATACGCACGTGTACGATGAAGTCGTGCGCGTGAGCGACGTCGACGCCATCGAGATGGCGCGCCGTGCTGCGCGAGAAGAAGGCATGCTCGTCGGAATTTCGGCCGGTGCGAACATTTGGGCGGCGTTGCAAGTTGCGGCGCGTCCCGAGTCGGCCGGCAAGACGATCGTTACCATCGGCTGCGACACCGGCGAACGGTATTTGAGCAACCCCGTGTTCAGCGAGCAGGAAGCGGTGATCGTCGAACCAGCGCTCGTCTCTTGATGGTCGTCGAGGTCACGCGCGGCGATCTCGTAGAATCCGTTCATCACATCGCCGCCTGCGCGGCAACCCCGACGGGCGACGTGATTTTGCGGGACCGGCGATATAGAATCGCCGGTCTTTCTACGTTCGAGCGCCAAGCCGTTCATTGCCGCCGCCGCGATCGAAGCGGGCGTACGCGAAGCATTCGATCTGGATATGCGCGAAATCGCCGTCATGAGTGCATCGCACGTCGGCGAGCCGTTTCACATCGACGCCGTGCGTTCGATTCTGGCGAAAATCGGACTAGACGAGTCCGCGCTGCAATGCGGTGGGCATCTGCCGTACAACGAAGCGGCAGCGCACGCGCTGATCAAACGCGGCGAGGCCGCAACTGCGGTTTACAATAACTGCTCGGGTAAACATGCCGGAATCCTCGCGCTCGCGCGCGTTATCGGCGCCGACGTCACGACGTACATGGACGTGAACAATCCCGCGCAGCAGCGCATTCTAGCGTTCTGTGCGCGCCTTTCCGGCGACGACCCCGCGACCTGGCCGCTGGGTGTCGACGGCTGCGGTATTCCGGTCTACGCAACCTCGCTGCGCCGGGCCGCGACAGCGTTCGCGCGTTTCGCGTCCTTGCGGGACCTCGCGCCCCGCGATGCGATGGCGCTGCTGGTCGTGCGCGATGCGATGGTCTCGCATCCGCAATACGTCTCGGGAACGGGCGAATTCGATACCGTCCTCATGCAGGCGTCGGGCGGAGCCATCGCGTGCAAAGTCGGGCGCCGAGGGGGTCCATGGCCTCGCGCTGATTCCGCGGGCGTGGGCTTCGTCTCCAAGGTGCTCGACGGAACGTCGCGCGCCCGCGCCCCGGTCACGATGGACGCCCTGCGCCGGCTGGGCAGCGCGGTCGCCGCCGCGCCCGAATTAGGGGGCTTTGCGCGGCCGGTCGTGTATAATCGGGCAGGGCTCGCGGTCGGAGCGATCCGCGTGCAATCCGGGATTTAGCGATAGGAGACCTTGGCATGACTATCTTGCATCGCTCAATGAGCGAGTTTTGATTTACGACGGCGCCATGGGCACGCAGCTCATGGCGCTCGAATTATCCGCCGCCGATTTCGGCGGCGAACGTTACGCCGGTTGCTACGAGGCGCTCGTTCTTGACGCGCCCCGACGCTATTCGCGCGATCCACACCGCCTTTTTCGCAGCCGGCGCCGACGTCGTCGAAACCGACTCGTTTACCGCATCGCGTCTCAAGCTCGACGAATACGGCCTGGGCGCAAAGACCTACGAGATCAACCTTCGCCGCCGCCCAGCTCGCGCGCGAGGCGTGCGATGCGATCGCCACGCCGATTGGCCGCGGTTCGTCGCGGGTTCGATGGGCCCGACCGGCATGCTGATCTCGTCGTCCGACCCGACGCTCTCGAAGATCACCTTCGCACAGCTCGCCGACATCTACGGCGAGCAAGCGCGCGCGCTGGTCGAAGGCGGCGTCGATCTGCTGCTTGCTCGAGACGATGCAGGATCTGCTCGAACTCAAGGCCGCGATCGCCGGCATCATGCGCGAATTCGATCGCGGCCTGCGCCGCGTGCCGATTCAGGCGCAGCCCACGCTGATCACCGAGGGCCGGATGCTGCTGGGCACCGACATCCGCGCCATCACTGCGACGCTCGATGCGCTGCCCGATCGACGTCATCGGGCTCAACTGCTCGACCGGCCCGTCGCAAATGCGCGACGCGGTGCGCTACCTCGCGGAGAACTCGCGCTGCTTCGTGAGCGTCATTCCCAACGCCGGCCTGCCGCTGATGGGACCCAAAGGCGAAACGATCTACCCCGAAACCCCCGACGAACTTGCAAAAGAACTCAGCGATTTCGTCAACGAATTTGGCGTCAACATCGTCGGCGGCTGCTGCGGATCCACGCCTGAACATATTACGGCACTGAGAAATGCGGTCGATGCAAAAGCAGCGGCCGCGGCACGGGTTCGCGCAGCGAGCATAAACAAACAAAGCGAGCGAAGCGATCCCGTGCCGCAGGTCGTTGCGAGTGCCATGACCGCGGTTGCGCTCCAGCAAGAGCCGCGGCCGTTGTTGGTCGGCGAGCGCATCAACAGCCAAGGCTCGCGCAAAATCAAGCGGCTTGCTGCTCGAGGATAACTACGACGAGATCATGCTCGTCGCGCGCGAGCAAGTTGAAGGCGGCGCGCACGTGCTCGACGTCTGCTGCGCGCTGACCGAACGAACCGACGAAGACGAGCAGATGCGCGAACTCGTGCGCCGCCTCGCGCAATCGGTCGAAGCGCCGGTGATGATCGACTCGACCGAACCGCGCGTCATGCAGGTTGCGCTCGAAAACTATCCGGGCCGCGCAATCCTGAACTCGGTCACCTCGAAGCCGGCCGCGCCAAGATCGACGCCGTGCTGCCGCTGGCCAAAGAACACGGCGCGGCGGTAGTCGCGCTGACGATCGACGAAATCGGCATGGCCAAAACGGCGGAGCGCAAACTCGAAGTCGCGCAGCGCATCTACGACATCGTCGTTGGTGAATATGGCTTGCCGCCCGGCGCGCTGATCTTCGACGACCTCACCTTTACGCTCGCGACGGGCGACCCCGAATTCAACGACTCCGCGGTTGAAACGATCGAGGGCATTCGCCTCATCAAGCGCGAGCTTCCGGGCGTGCTCACGTCGCTGGGCGTCTCCAATGTTTCCTTTGGGCTCAAGCCGGCCGCGCGTGCCGCGCTCAACTCGGTCTTCCTGCATCACTGCGTCGAAGCGGGCCTTGACGCCGCATTAGTTCACGCGAAAGAGATCACGCCCTACGCCGAGATCGAAACCAACGTCCGCGAGCTCTGCGACGATCTCGTCTTCAACCGGCGCCCGGACGCGCTCGCCCGCCTCATCGAACATTTTGAGGCAAATGCGGACTCGCCTTCGCGGCAGGCTCAGAGTGACAATGACGATGCAGCGTTGCCGATTGCCGAGCAGATTCATAACGGCGATTTTGCGGCGCCGCAAGGATGGAATCGAAGCCAAGATCGACCGCGCGCTCGAGGAGCGCGATCCCGTTGCCGTGCTCAACGAAATCTTGCTTCCGGCAATGAAGGAAGTCGGCGATAAATTCGGGTCTGGGCGAGCTGATCCTGCCTTTCGTATTGCAATCGGCTGAGGTGATGAAGAAGGCCGTCGCGCATCTCGAGCAGTTCCTCGAAAAGAAAGAGGGCTCGACCAAGGGTACGGTCGTGCTGGCAACCGTGTTCGGCGACGTGCATGACATTGGGAAAAACCTCGTCAACACGATCCTGACCAACAACGGCTACACCGTTCACGATCTCGGCAAACAAGTACCAATGAATCGAATCCTGGAAAAGGCCGTCGAGGTAAAAGCCGATGCAATCGGTCTCTCCGCACTGCTCGTGTCGACCAGCAAACAAATGCCGATTTGCGTGCAAGAACAAGATGCGCGCGGGCTCCGATTCCCGGTGATCGTCGGCGGCGCCGCGATCAATCGCGACTTTGGGCGGCGCATTTCGTTGCTCGACGAAGGGCAGCGCTATTTTGAGCCGGGACTGTTCTATGCCAAGGATGCGTTCGAGGGGCTCGAGATCATGGATCGCCTGACCAGCGATGCGACGGGGCGCGTGGCGTTCGTCGAGCGGATGCGCGGTGAAGCGTTCGCGCAGCGCGATCGTGCGCGTGACGCCGCGCCGGTGGCGGTCGCGACGATCACCGAATCGGCCGTCAAACGGGAGCACGTCGATATTCCCGAGCCGCCGTTCTGGGGCGCGACCACGATCGAGGATATCGATCTGCGCGAGCTGTGGCCGTGCTTCGATCTTAAGAGTTTGTATCGCTTATCGTGGGGTGCGAGCAACACCAAGGGCGACGCGTTCGATACGTTGGTGCGTGAGGAGTTCGATCCGCGTCTTCGGCGGTATGAACACGAAGCGCAGAGCGGCGATCTGCTGCATCCCAAAGTCGCGTACGGCTACTTTGCGGCTGCGGGCGTCGGCAACGATGTCGTTCTGTACGACCCGAACGATCCGTCAAAAGAGATCGCCCGGTTCACGTTCGCCCGGCAGGTTGGCGGCGATCACCTCTGTCTTGCCGACTACGTTCGCGAACCGCTCGACGGCCGTGGTATCGACGTCGTTGCGCTGCAAGTTGTGACGATCGGCACGCGCGCCGCCGAGCGGACCGAAGCGCTGCAAGCCGCCGGCGACTATAGTGAATCGTATTTTCTGCATGGCTTCACCGTGCAGTCCGCCGAGGCACTGGCCGAGTGGACGCATCGACGCATCCGCACCGAACTGCGCCTCGAGCGCGACCGCGGTAAGCGCTATTCGTGGGGCTATGGTGCATGCCCGGACCTCTCACAGCACACCACCGCATTCCGCGTCCTCGACGCGCAGTCGCGCATTGCCGTCGAGCTCACGGAGGCGTTCCAAATCATCCCCGAACAGTCAACCGCCGCCATCGTCATCCACCATCCCCGCGCCACCTACTTCAACGCGGCCGCCGTGCGGTAGCCGGCGATGTGGAGTGAGTTGCTCAAGTTGGCGTTCATCGTCGCGGCCGGGTTCGCGCTCAACGCCGTAGTCCGTCGCATCGCAGCGTGGAGAAATCGCAAGCATTCGACGATTGACGACTGGAACAAGAAGCGGGGCCGCTGGTAGGGGTAAACCCGCGTCGGGCGAACGTTCGGCGCTCATGAGTCCCGTTGCCATTCTGCTTGCTGCGCTTGCCGCTGTTGCGGTTGGCTTTTTGGTCGTGTGGGTCGCCGCCATGCGGCGAACGGCCGGCTTTGCTTGGCCGACGCCGGTCAATTTGCTCGTCGGGCTGGTGACGGATTTTTTCGATACCCTAGGCATTGGGTCGTTTGCGCCCACGACATCGCTTTTCAAGTTCTTCAAGCTCGTCCCCGATGAAAAGATTCCAGGGACGCTCAACATCGGCCATACGCTGCCGACAATCGCCGAGGCCTTGATCTATACCACCGTCATCGGCGTCGACCCGCTGACGTTGATTTCGATGATTGCGGCATCGGTGCTCGGTGGTTGGCTCGGTGCGGGGCTCGTGGCTCGCTGGCCGCGCCGTTTCGTGCAGATCGGAATGGGTGGGGCGCTTGCGGCTGCGGCGATCCTCTTTATCATGACCAACGTGGGGCTGATTCCGGGCGGGGGTACGGCACTCGGCCTTACCGGGGCGCTCCTGATCTTCGCGATCGTGGCGAACTTCGCGCTCGGTGCATTGATGACGATCGGCATCGGTCTCTACGCGCCATGTCTGATCTTGGTCGCGCTGCTCGGAATGAACCCGCGCGCGGCATTTCCAATCATGATGGGCTCGTGCGCGTTTCTGATGCCCGTCGCGAGCGTGCGTTTCATCCGCTTCGATGCTTACGCCCTCAAGGCCGCGCTGGGACTGACGCTCGGCGGAATCCCCGGCGTGCTTATTGCCGCGTATATCGTAAAGTCGCTTCCGCTCAACGCGGTGCGCTGGCTGGTGGTCGTCGTCGTGCTCTATGCCGCGCTGTCGATGTTGCGCTCGGCCTATGTGGAGCGCTCCAAGAACATCGCCGCCGCCCGCGCTTAGTGCGCGACGAACCGCTCGACCAGCGGAATCAGGATTGAAATCACGATCAGCCCGATCACCCAATTGAATCGCTGATCGATTTGCGCGAACCGCTGATCGATTTGCGCGAACCGCTGATCGACGAGGCCGAACCGGCCTTCCATCGTGCCGAGGATGGAATCTTTGAATTCGTCGATTTTACGCTCGACATTCGAGACGCGCTGCTCGAGCGCGCCGAGGCGATGGTTGATCTGCTGGTAGGACCCCTCCAGATGGGCGATCCGACCTTCGATCGGCGATGTGCTCACGGAACCTCCCGGATAGACCGTAGTCTATCACGCGCTCCGTAGAAAACAACTAGGGGTAGAGGTCGCGGCGGGTTGCCGGGATGGTGACGCGGCCGACGGCGTCGGGGCGGGCGAGGAGCGATTGGTAGATGCCGATCGAGGCACCATCGAACGAGACGGCGCTTGCGGCCATATAGAGCCGCCACACGTGATAGGCGGTTTCGCCGGCTTGCGCGACGGCCTCGTCGTGATTTTGTTCCAGATTCGCGACCCAGGCGCGCAGCGTGCGCGCGTAGTGCTCGCGTAAGTTCTCCACGTCGCGCACCTCGAAGCCGCTACGTTCGGCGACGACCAGGCTCTCACCGATGGCCACCAGATCGCCGTCGGGAAACACATAACGCTCGATGAACGGATTGGCAGGTGCCTTGCGGCCTGGGCTCTGCTCGGCGATGCCGTGGTTTAAAAACAAGCCGCCCGGACGCAGCGCCGCATAGGCAGCAGAAAAATACGTCGGCAATTCCTTGCGCCCTACATGTTCCACCATGCCGACGCTGGCGATGCGGTCGAACGTGAGGCCATCTATGTCGCGGTAGTCACGGAACTCCACCTGCGCGCGATCGCCGAGCCCCAGCTCCTCGATGCGGCGGTTCGCCTCTTCGTATTGCACGCGGCTGAGTGTGATGCCGTGCGCCTTCGCGCCGCGTTGCGCTGCCGCGATTACGAGCGAGCCCCAACCGCAGCCGATGTCCAAGAACGTCATGCCCGCTTCGAGCCGCAGCTTGCGCAGAACGTAGGCGAGTTTGGCCGCCTGTGCGCCGTCGAGATCGGCGACACCGTCGTCGTAGTACGCGCACGAATACACCATCAACGGATCGAGGAAACTACGATAGAACGCGACCGGATGATCGTAGTGATACGAAATCGCGGCGCGATCACGTTCCCGCGAGTGGCGCTTACCATGCAACTCCGCGCCGGGCGGAACCGGCTGCGCTTCACGCGGAAGTTGCGCAAGCATCAGCGCGATGTGGGCGGTGCCGAGCGCAGAGCGTCCGTCGTTGGCCGCGTTGAGATCGGCAATTGCCGCGCACAGATCACCTTCGACGGCGAGGTCGCCGTTGATGAAGGCGGCGCCGGCGTTGCGTTCCAGCGGTGGCGTAAAGGCCGTGCGCAGCGCACCGGGCGAATTGACGAAGAACGTGTAACGGCGCTGCGCGGTCCGGCTTGGGAGCACGGTTCCGTCCCACAAGCGAATATCGAAGTTATTGCAGAAGCGATCGCCGTAGATTGCGGCGAGCAGCCCGGTCACTCGTTCGTTCATGACGCCAGAATGGTCGTTCCCGATCGCAGGCCGTGTACGACGGTGCCGCCCACCATCGTACCGGCGATGACGTAGTCTTCGTCCCAAAACGAAAGATCGGCGCGCAGGCCGGGGGCGATGCGCCCGATCTCACCTTCGAGACCGATCAGCTTCGCCGGCGCGTGCGTCGCTGCCATGACCGCCTGCGCGAACGACGTCTCGGTGTACGACATGTAATTGCGGACCGCTTGATCGATGCGAAGGGCACTGCCGGCGATCGTCCCGTCGGGCGAGCGCATCACCCCACCGGCGATGTGAAAGCCTGCATCGAACGGCGGCATCACGTCGGTTGCAAGCACGATGCGATCGCCAACGGTGCGATAGAGAATGTCTACCATTACCGGCGCGACGTGATAGCCGTCGCTGATGACCTGCACCGTCGTGCGGCGATCTTGGATGAAAGCCGCCAAGATCGACGGATCGCGGTGAATCAGCGGCGCCATGCCGTTGAACGCATGGGTGAGCGAACGAAAACCAAGGCCAATGGCCAGCATGCCGTCGCCGTAGCGCGCGCTGGTGTGGCCGGCCGAACAGACAACGCCGTTTTCAAGAAACACGCGCATCGCTTCGGCGGCGCCTTCGACCTCCGGCGCCATCGTCACGAGCAGGCATGCGCCCTTGCAGGCGTCGACCATCTCTTTCGCGCGTTCGGCCGACGCCGTCGTCAGCCACTCCGCGCGATGGACGCCGCGAAACTTCGGATTGAGAAACGGACCTTCAAAGTGAACGCCCAAGCAGCGAGCGCCGTGGGGCTCGTCTTCTTCTAAATCATGCGCTGCGTCCACGATCTCCGACGCCGCGTGCAACATCGATTCGAACGGTGCGGTCATGACGCTGGCGACAAAGCCGGTCGCGCCCATACGCGCGTATTCCGCAGCGGCGACGGGCACCGCGTTACCTTGATCCCGATTGAACAGCAGATCGCCGGCGCCGTTCGTGTGCACGTCGATCAGCCCCGGCGCGATCGTGCTTCCCGGCGCGAGAACGACGTCGGCCGGACCGTCCGCGGGAAGGACGGCGCTTACGCGCCCGTTCTCGATCTGGATGCGGCCGTAGGTTGAGGTTCCGTCGCCGATGGCAAGGAAGGCCGGCCCTATTGTCATGCTCATAACCGGTTGAGTGGCGTTCGACGGAGCATCGCTCAACGCCCCTTGCCGAACATGCGTGCGAGAAACCCGCCGGAACGCAGCGGCTTTGCAGCGGACGGCTCGGCCGTTCGCGGTTCGAGCGCAGCGCGTGCAAGGCGATCCAAGCGCGCCATGTGCGATTCCGCATGCCCTTCGAGCGTTGATCGCAGTGCTTCGGTTTCGTTCCAACCGGCCGGTGCCCGGCCCGCGCGGCGCGCTTCATCGTATTCGTGGGCCGACACGACGAACACGCGCTCGGCTGGAATGTTACGTTCGTGTAAATATTGCTGGGCGAGCTCGATGACATGGCGGCGTTCGGCGGGCGCCTCGTTGTCGGCGATCGTGTGCGCAAAGAGCATCGGCTTGTTGAATTCGGCGATGCGCTCGTAGAGCGCGAGTTCGCGATCGGAGAGCTGACGCGAGAACAAACAGAGGATTTCGCTCGCATGCGAGGCGACCACGACGTTGACGTCCTCGGCATCGGCTTCGCCCGAATCGAAGGCGGGCGCGTGCACCAGCACCAATTCGCGCGGCAGCTTCCAGGGGACCAGAATCAGCACCGGGGAATCGGCCGCCTGCGCGGTCGCGCGATCGAATGCGATCTCGGTCCACTCACTTGCGTCGTCGAGGCAAAACGCTTGATTCTGCGGGCCGTACCGAACGTGGATCGGAAAGCGCGCGCTGCCCGCGACGTCGTCGGTGAGCACCGTCATCCCCGCGAACGCGTTGATCAGGCTGCTCTTCCCGCGCCGCAGTGCGCCGAGCACGGCGACGCGCCAGCGCGACGGGCGCAAGCCTCGATCGTAGACTTCCCGGTCGAACGATGCTTCGGCATGCGCCCGGCGCACTACGTCCGAGCCCGGATCAGCCGGCGCGATCTCTTCCTCGCGCTCCATGAAGCTTGCAACCACCGCGCTCGCCGCGTCCAATTCGTCGCTCAGCGTTCGCGTCTGCGTCTCGAGCGTGGCGCGGGTTGCGTCGACGTGGCCGTCGCGCCGCGCTTCGAGCGCGCGCTCGATGCTGCCCAGATCGGCGTCGCGTCGTGCGATCACGGCGCTTGCGATCGCCTGTGCGAGTTGGTCGTAGACGTGTTGGAGACGGGTCCCGATGTCTTCGGTGAAGGCGAGCACCTCGCTACGGAAACGCGGAAAGATCTCGGTGCGCAGATCGGCGATCAGTTCGCGCTTCATGTAGCTGCCGGCTTGGCGGCCAGCAAAGCGCGTCGCGATGTCGTGCACGATGCCGATCGCCGGGCCGCCGATCGCTTCGAGCACGATTGTCGCCGCGATCGCGCTGCGTACGTCGCCGCTCCACAAACTGGTCCCCGGCTCGGCGCCGAACGCGCGTGCCGCCGCGTCGCCCACGGCGAAACGCACGGCAACGATCGCCTCCGCGCGCGCGACCGCTGCCTCGATATCGTCGCCGACGCCGCGTGCCGCAGTGCGCGCGAATTCATCGGTTACCTGCGCGATCACTCGGTCGACCACGATGTGCAGCCGCTCGCGGTCGCGTAGCCGGCTCACGTCGGCGGTGTCGAACGCCTGCTCGAGCGCGCGCTCGAGATCGGCGGCGAGATCGGCGCCGCGGGCGTGCATCGTCGTGCGCGCCGCCATCCCCGCATGCACCAGGGCGTCGCGCTCGTGCCGCGCCTGCTCCTCGAGGCGCGCGAGCAATGGGAAGACCTCTGCGCGGCGCGCATCCAGTGCGTCGTCGTCGAGTGCGAGCATCGCCAGATCGCGTTCGATTTGGGCGCGCGCATCGTCCACGGCGGCGGCGACGCGATCGCGTGCGCGGCGCAGGCGCGCGCGACCCGTACGCCGGATCAGCGACGCATCGAGCGCTGAAAGAAATTTCGGGAAACGGCTGGCTTCGATTTTGGCCGGATCGCGTTCGAGCACGCCTTCGGCGTACTCGCGTGCCGAGAGCGCATAGACGTACGTTCCGGGCGCGTGGATCGCGGCGAGGGATGCGATTCGTTCGTTCGCGTGCTGCCAGGCCGGACGTCCGTCGCTCTGTGGCTGCTGCCACAGATCGATCTTGGTCTGCACGATGAAGATCGAATCGATGTGCTGGCGGATGATCCCCAAGAACGACGCGTCGCCTTCGGTGAACGGCTGCTGCGTGTCGATCAGGTAGAGCACCGCATCTGCCGTCGGCAGAAAATGCAGCGTCGCACGACGATGTGCCGGATTGATCGAGGCAAGACCCGGCGTGTCGGCGACGACGAACCCGCGTTCGAGAAACGGCGAGTCGGTCTTGACGATCACGCGCGTGGGCGCGTCGCGACTACCCGAAGGATCTTTGGTTGCGTCGTGCATCGTGCCGACGTCGCCGCTTCCGACCGCGATGAAGCGGTTGAGCCGGTCGAGCGGAATTCGTTCCCTGCGTCCGTCCTCGAAGACGGCCGTTGCTTCATCGGCTTGCCCATGTTCGAGCTCGGTGATCGTGGCGGTGGAAGGATTGATGTCGACGGCGAGCAGCCCCACCAGCCGTTCGCCGCCGGGTCCCGGCTCGTTGCGAAATTTTCCCAGCAGTGCATTGAGCAGAAACGATTTCCCGCTGGAGAACTCGCCCACCACAGCCAGCACGAACTTTCCGCGTTCGAGCCGCTTGCGTACGCTGGTGACGCCCTTGCGCCGCCCTTCGCCGATCGCTTCTTCGATGACGAGCAAACGCGCGACGAGGTCGTCGCGCGTCTGCTCGTAGCGACGCATGGCATCGGTATCGACTCTGCTCAAAGCGCGTTATCCCCGGATGATCGTCAGCGCTTCGTCGCGATGCTCTTCCATCAGCGCCTTGGTGTCGCCCTCGACGTTGAGGCGCAACAGCGGCTCGGTGTTGGAGGGACGCACGTTCATCCACCAGTGCGGATAGGAGATCGTCACCCCGTCGAGATGATCGATCTGCGCGTCTTTGAAATGCGCCTGCAACTGCGTGAGTTTGGCGGGAACGTCCTTGACCTCGGTGTTGATCTCGCCGGACCGGAAGCGCGTATCGATCGGAGCGATCACTTCGCTGACCGGTTTGTCCGCTTCGCTGAATACTTCCAAGCATTGCATCAGCGCGATCATGCCCGAGTCGGCATACCAATTGTCTTTGAAATAGAAATGCCCCGAGTGCTCGCCGCCGAAAACGACATCCTCTTCGCGCATCGCCTTCTTGATGATCGAGTGGCCGACTTTGGAGCGGATCGGCACGCCACCGGCTTTTTCTACCAGTTCGGGAACGCTGCGCGAGCAGATCAGGTTGTAGAGAATCTTCGCGCCCGGATGCTTCTTGAGCGTGTTGAGCGCGACGAGCGCGGTGACCGTGCTGCCGTCGATCAGATCGCCGTGTTCGTCGACGATGAACATGCGATCCGCGTCACCGTCGAACGCGACGCCGAGATCGCAGCCGTGTTTACGCACCGCGGCCTGCAGATCGACCATGTTCTCGGGCTCGATCGGGCTTGCGGGATGGTTGGGGAACGTGCCGTCGAGTTCGAAGAACAGCGGCACGACTTCGCAGGGTAGATGCTTGAAGACGTAGGGAACGGTTTCGCCCGCCATTCCGTTTCCCGCATCGATGGCGATCTTGAACGGTTTGATCGCGCGGCGATCGACGAACGAGAGGCAATGCTCGGCAAAATCGTCCAGCACGGAGCGTTCGTCAATGCGTCCGGGAGCAGCGGCAGCAGGCGGCAGGTTGCCCGAAACGATCGCGTCCCGAATCTGGGACAGGCCTGTATCCAGCGAAATCGCCTCAGCCTTTGCTCGGGTGAATTTCATACCGTTGTACTGGGCGGGATTGTGCGAAGCCGTGATCATCACACCGCCGTCGAAACCGTAGTGGCCGACCGCAAAATAGAGGGCGTCGGTCGATACCATCCCAATGGAGGTAACGTCGGCTCCGGCTTCGCGTCGCACCGCGCGCGAACGCCTCGAAAAGACGCTCTCCCGAGGGGCGCATGTCGCGGCCGACCGCGATCCGTTTTGCGCCGACGAGCGGGGCGAAACAGCGGCCGATGCAGTATGCGATCTCGTCATTGATCTCTGACGGATAAATTCCGCGAACGTCGTACGACTTGAAAAGGCTCGATTGTATTTGCACCTGCATGAGTATCTCGTTTCGGAACGGCGTATGATGACCCCTCGGGGGCGTTCGCGGTGAAATCCCGGACGCCGTTTCTGCGTGTGCCCGGAGCCCTGGTGTGGACGATCTTTCTGGTCGCTGTCCTGATCATCGCCGTTCAGGGCGCGTTTCAAACCCGGGCGCACATCGCCAGGACCTTCGACGCGCAGGCCCGCATCGTGCAGGCCCAGCTCGCGCTCGAAGAGATGCTACGCCTACAGATCGACGAGGAAAACTCGGTCCGCGGTTTCACGTCTGACCCGCGACCCGTTCTACGCACAGCAGTACGCGCGACGCGACCCAAGACGTTCGATCAGAAACTGGCGGCGGTTGCCGGCGTGCTCCGGGAGCAGAACCTCGACGCCGCGAGCCGGACGCTCGAAGATTACGCTTCACTGCAGAGCAACTGGCGGCGCAAGATCGCGCAGCCGCTGCTGGCCGAGCCCGGCCGCGACATTACCCAGATCGACAAAGAGAACAAGGTCTTCTCCGACTACGAAAACCGGACGGCCGATTTCATCCGCAACGCGCTGGCGTCGCGCAGTGCGGAGCTCGCGCGCGCGACGCAAGAGCAGATCAATCGTGACGCCTGGAGCCGAGCCTTTTGGCTCGGAGTCTTTGGGTTGCTCGCGATTCTCTTCAACGGCTTTCGTTCGCGCCTGGTCAGCGAGTTGGAAGAAGAGCGTACGACGACCGAGATCTTGCAGCGCGCCTTTCGCTCCGAGCACGTCCCGCTTCCCAACTGCGAAGTCGGCAGCGCGTATCTCTCGGCCAGCAGCCATCTTGCCGTCGGCGGCGACGTTTTCGACGTCTATCGTCTGTCCGACACGCTGGCGATGGTCTTCATCGCCGACGTTAGCGGCAAAGGCGTCGACGCGGCGGTGCTGACCGCGTTCATCAAATTCACGATTCGCGGCATCGCGCTGCGCCGCCGCGATCCCGGCGCGATGCTCGCCGAGTTCAACACGGCGTTCGCGCAGACGGTCGAGAACCCGTATCTCTTCGTTTCGATGTTCGTGGCGGTGCTCGACACGCAGACGCTGCAGTTACGCTACGCGAGCGCCGGGCACGATTCGGCGTTTGTTCGCCGCGCCAACGCCGTGCAGCAACTCTCCGTGACGGGGCCCGTGCTCGGCGTGATGGAGGAGCCGTTCGAGACCAAGACGCTGTATCTGGAAGACGGCGACACGCTCGTGCTCGCGACCGACGGGCTCACCGAAGCGCGCAATCGCGCAGGGCGAACAGTTGCAGGAAGAGCGGCGCGATGGAGTTGATCGCCGCGAGCAATCCGCAACCACAGCTCTGGCCGACGAATTCGTCGCGCAGGTCAAAGCGCTGGCCGGCAATCACACGCGCGACGATCTTGCGGTGCTGGCGATCCGCGTCCACGATACCGGGGGTTCGGATGCGTGCGACCTGCGCGCTTTGCGTGCGCCCTCGCTGCTCTTGCTTCTCGAGCCGCATGCGGCGCTGGCGGATTGCCACGTGCATGTCAACGAGCGCGTCGTGCTCTTCGGCACCACCGACGATCCCGACGTCTTCGTGTGGGATTCGCGTTTCCGCTTACGCGACTACGAAGGCGGAACGTTCGATCAGATGAAAGCGCTGCTGCCGCACGCGACGCTCGTGCGTCCCGGCACGCGCGCGACGGTGAGAGCTGCGTCTGCGAACTTCGTGCAATCGAAGTACGAAACGCAGCCCGACGACGCGATCGGCATCGTCATCACCTCGGGTCCGCTGCGCGGTGAGCGCGGCTGGGTGCTCGGATCGGCAATTCGCGCCTCCAGCTCAAGCATCGGACTGAGCCGCAAAGACGCGGGGTCCGCTCGGGGGTCTCGACGCGTTGGACCGCGATGCCGTACGCGCTCTCGATCAGCTCGGGCGCGAGGACGGCGCCGGCACGTCGCAGGCCAGCATTCGTTCGCAGCCCAGCAGCATCAGCCGATCCGCGTACGCGGCGGCGTCATTGAGATCGTGCAGCACGCAGACGACGTGCGTCCTTCGCGGGCGAGCCTCCGCAGCAACGCGAGAATCTCGTGCGCGACGCGCACGTCGAGATGGCTCGTGGGCTCGTCGAGCAGCACCACCGGCGTCTCTTGCGCGAGACCCATCGCGATCCATGCGCGCTGGCGCTCGCCGCTCGAAAGCGTCGCGAAGAGCCGATCCGCGTCGCTGCTTAAGTGCACCGCGTCGAGCGCGCGCGCGATCGCTTCGTCATCGTGCGCGGTCGAGCGCCATTCCCACCAACGGTGGTGGGTAAAACGGCCGGTCGCGACGATGTCGCGCACGCGCAGCATCTCGATCATCGCGTCGTCGCTAGTGACGAACGCGATCGCGCGCGCGCGTTGCGCCGCCGTCAATGCGTGGACGTCGCGCCCGTCGATCTCGATTCGGCCCGCCGATCGACGGGGCGCAATGCCGCACATCGCGCGCAGCAGCGTCGTCTTGCCGACGCCGTTTGCCCCCAGGACAGCCAGCAACTCACCGGGTGCGAGGCGCGCGTCGATGCCGCGCACGAGGGTGCGGCCGGGGACGCCGAGCGTCACGTCTTCGAGCGCGATCACGCCGGCGTTCTCGCTGCGCAAGTAGAGATAGAGGAACGCCGGCACGCCGATGAACGCGAGCAGCACGCCGATCGGTAGTTCCGAGGGCGCGACGATCGTGCGAGCGACCGCATCGGCGAGCGGTGCAAAGCGTCGCTCCCAAAAAAACGCACGCGGGCAGTAAGAGCCGTGCCTGCGATCCGACGATACGGCGAGCGACATGCGGCACGATCAAGCCCGAAAATCCCACCATGCCCGCGAGCGCGACCGCCGCTGCGGCGAGCAGCGAGGTCGCAGCGACGATCAGCCACTGCGCGCGATCGACGTCCAAGCCGACGGCGCGCGCGCGAATGTCGCCGATGCGCAGCGCGTCGAGCGCGGGCGCGGAAAACATCGCGAGCACGAGCCCCGCCGCCACGTACGGTGCGGCTTCGAACAGATCGTGCCAGCCGCGCCCGGCCATCGAACCCGCGAGCCATCCCAGGATCGATTGCGCCGCGTCGATCGAATTCGCGCGCGCGATCGCGAATACCACGACGGCTGAAAACAAGGCCGAAATCGAAATGCCCGCGAGGATCAGCCGTTGCGAATCGATGCCGCTGCCACGTCGCGCCAGCGCGGCCACCAACACCGCGGTTCCGAGTCCGGCGATGAATCCCAGCGCGGGAAACAGCGGCGCCGCGACGCCCGCGAGGATCGAGAGCGAGATCGCGGCTGCGGCTCCCGCGCTCACGCCGGTCAGATACGGATCGACGAGCGGATTGCGCAGCATCCCTTGCAACAGCGCACCGCCGATCGCGAGCGACGCTCCGACCGTGGCGGCGATGGCGACGCGCGGAAGCCGCAACTGCCAGACGATCGTCGCCACGTCGCCCTGTGCGTGCGGATGCAGCAACGCTGAAAACACCGCGGCGGGCGCGATGACGCTCCCGCCGACCAAAAGGCTACATGCGCACGCGCACGCCGCAAGAAGCGCCAGGCCGAGCATACGAAGGGGTGACACGACGCAGTGCGGCTTGGCGGCGCCCGAGGATTCGGCCTGCCGCCATCGGAATAGTCGCTCATCGCTCGCGCGACACGGAAGCCGGTGAAAATCCGGCACGGACGCGCCACTGTAAGCGGGAAGCGGGCAGCCGCCACTCTTCGATATCTCGAAGGGGAAGGCGACGGCGCCGACATCGCTAGGATCCGCAAGTCAGGATATGTGTCGCGAGCGCACATCACACGTCGTCACCTCGCGAAAGGGTAACGAGATGATCTTGCTATTTCCATTGCTTTCTTTGCTCGTACTCGGCGCCGCTTGTTCGGCTCTGGGTTGTTTGGTGCCGCTTGCGGCCATCGCGGCGGCCGCCGCGATGCATCTGCCTCGCGCGGTGCGAGCGTGCTCGTCGTTGGCGCGGTCTGGTTCACCGGTCAGGCGACCGGCTTTGGGCTGCATCGTTACCCGCACGACGCGACGACGATTGCGTGGGGGGCGGTGCTTGGGCTTGGCCTGCCTCGTCGCGCTGGTTGCGGCCCGGCGCTTTGCGCGCAATCCCGCTCTTGCGTTCGGCGCTGCGTTCGGCGCCTATGAACTGGTGCTGGTCGCCTCGAGCACGGTGCTTGGCGGTTGGGGCGCCTACGCTCCTGCGTTCTGATCTACGTCCTGCTCGTCAACGCGGCGTGGTTCGCGCTCGTGCACCTGTCGATGTCATTCGTGCGGCAGCGTTCGAGCGCGCGCACCGCGGTGTAGGACCGTGGCATCGATCTCGACGCGCCGCGGCGACGACGGTTCGACCTCGTGCGCCCGGCGGCGCTCGTACCTCCAAAGGCGAATTGCGGGTCGAAGCCTCCGGCTGCGTCGACGAACTCAACGCGGCGATCGGCGTGGCGCGCGCGTTTTGCGACGATCCGGCCGTGGCCGATCGGATGCTCGCTATCCAGCGCATGCTCTTTCCGCTCGGTTCGGCGATCTCGACCAAACCGGCGGACGCAAACCGGTACCCGACATTACCGACGCGATGGTCGAACATCTCGACGCGTTGGTCACCATGCTCGAGGCGCAACCCGGGTTGGTTCGCGACTGGACGATTCCCGGCGCGCACCGCACCAGTGCGCACTTCGAAGTCGCGCGAACGGTCTGCCGGCGCGCCGAGCGCACGGTCGTGCGCCTGGTCGGATCGGGCGAGGAGGTACAGAAGAACGTGCTGCGTTTCCTCAATCGCCTCTCCGACGTCCTGTGGCTCAGCGCGCGCGAACGCGACGCTGCTGCGGGCGTCGATCCGCGCTTGCGCGACGAGGCGCATCCGGGACCGCCCTGGTCGCGCGCATGGTAGCGATCGCGCGCGGCGTCGATCATGGTGCTCGGCACGGCGTCGAACGCCGGGAAATCACTCATCACTGCCGCGCTCTGCCGCATCTTCGCGCGGCGCGGCGTGCGCGTAGCGCCGTTCAAGGCGCAGAACATGTCGCTCAATTCGGCTGCGACGCCTGATGGACTGGAAATCGGTCGCGCGCAGGCGTTTCAGGCCGAAGCTGCCGGCATTGCCGCCGGTCGCGATATGAATCCCGTGCTGCTCAAGCCCACGTCGGATACGCCGCTCGCAGGTCGTCCTCGACGGCCGCGTGCAGCGGCGACCTGCACGCGAGCGACTTTCTGGGCGGCGCTAAACGCCGGCTCTGGCCGCATGTCGTCGCGGCATACGAAGCGGCTCTCGCGCGCTACGAACTGCTGGTGATCGAAGGCGCGGGATCGCCGGCGGAGATCAATTGCGCGCGGGCGACATCGTCAACATGGCGGTCGCGCATCTAGCCGATGCGCGCGCACTGCTGGTCGCCGATATCGATCGCGGCGGCGCGTTCGCAGCGGTCGCCGGAACGTTCGCGCTGCTCGACGATGCCGATCGCGAGCGTATCGCCGCGTATTGCTTCAACAAGTTCCGCGGCGACGCCTGCGCTGCTCGATCCCGGCATCGCGATGCTGACCAACACACCGGTTCCGCTGCGCGGGATCGTGTCCGTACTTCGACACGAGCGGCTTGGATGAAGAGGACGGCGTCGAACTCGAACGCCGCGCTAACGGCCGTGGCGCGGCGCCGAGGACCGGCTGCGTATCGCGGTCGTTGCTCTGCCGCATCTTTCGAATTTCACCGACTTCGATGCGCTCTCGAGGAGCCGTCGGTCGATCTGCGTTACGTTCGCTCCGCCGCGTCGCTTGCCGAGGCCGACGTCGTGATCGTGCCGGGGACCAAGAGCACGATGGCGGACCTTCGCTGGCTGCGCGAGCGCGGTATCGATCGAGCCGTCGCGGCGTTGCGCACGCGCGAACGGGCGCTGCTCGTCGGCATTTGCGGCGGCCTGCAGATGCTGGGACGAACGATCGACGATCCGCTGGGGGTCGAAGGCGGCGGTCGCTGCGAGGGGTTGGGCGTTTTCGCCGCAGCGTCAACGTTCGCCGCTGAAAAGCGCACCGTTCCGGTCGCGGGAGAGTCGACCGCGTTCGGTACCCCCGTCGCGTTCACGGGCTATGAAATCCACGCCGGCGTGACCTGGTTCGGCACCGACGCGCCGTTCGCGCAGTTGCGCGCTCCGCACGGGGCGCCGCAACGCGACGGTGCTATTGCGTGGGATGGCCGCGCGCTGGGCACATACGTTCATGGGCTTTTTGCCGGTGATGCCGCGCGCCATGCGTTCCTGCGATGGGCGCGAATGCGCTGCGGCCGGTCCTCTCCGATGCCGCTCATCGCCGTAGAGGCGCGTCGCGATGAACGGCTGGACGCACTGGCCGATATCGTCGAAGCTTCTTTGGATCTGCGCGGGCTCGTGCCGGCGGGCGCGCTTTTCGCATGAACCGCGCGGCACTGGTGGTGTGTGCTGCAGTGCTGGACGCAATCGCCGGCGATCCGCCCACGCTGCCGCATCCGGTCCGTTTCATCGGCATGTCGGTGACGGCATTGGAAGCGCGGGCGCGTGCGCGCATCGGCGATGAAGTCGTCGCGGGCGCCGGTGTGACGGTCGCCGTCGTGGCGGCGGCCGCGCTGGCGGGAGGGATCGTCGCTCGCGCACCGTTCCTCGTGCGCGTCGCCGCGGCCGCCAGTTGCCTTGCCTGCGGAAGTCTTTTCGATCACGTCGCGGCGGTGCGCGATGCGCTCGAACGCGGCGATCTCGAACGCGCACGCGTGGCGCTGGCACGCATCGTCGGTCGCGATACCAAAGACCTCGACGAGAGCGAGGTTGCGCGCGGAGCGATCGAGTCACTGGCCGAGAGCTTGTGCGACGGCGTCGTCGCGCCGCTGCTGGCGCTCACGTGCCTGGGCCTGAGCGGCGCGTTTGCATACAAGGCGATCAATACGCTGGACTCGATGATCGGGCATATCGAACCGCCGTACACGCGGTTCGGACGCTGCGCGGCACGTTTGGACGATGCAGCCAACGTCGTGCCCGCGCGCTTGACGATGCTGCTGATAGCGAGCGGGTCGGCGGTCTGCGGGCGCGGTGTACGCGGCTCGTTGGAAACGGCGTTGCGTGACGGTGCGCGTCATCGCAGCCCCAACGCGGGCTGGAGCGAGGCGGCGATGGCCGGTGCGCTCGGCGTTCGCCTGGGTGGTCCGTCGTCGTACGACGGCGTGCGTCACGATGCCGCCGCGATCGGCGCGGCGTTTCGCGCACCGCGAGCGGCCGACGTGCGCGACGCGATGGAAGTTGCGTTTGCAGCGGCGACGATCGCCTATGCGGGCGCCGTGGCACTGGGGGCACTCCTGCGGTGAGCGGCATGCACGGCGGTGATTTGGCTGCTGCGGCGCTGCGGTATGGGGTGGACCCCGCCGGGTTGACGGACTTTAGCGCCAACATCTCACCGTACGGACCGCCGCCCGCGGTGTCCGACGTCTTGCGTTGGGCCGCAACCGATCCGCGCGTGCTCGCACCGTATCCAAGTCCGGATTACGCGTCGCTGCGCGCGGCGCTTGCACGTCATACGGGCGTTGCGATGTCGGCGATCGTCGTGGGTCACGGAGCCGCCGCGTTGCTCGACGGCGCCGTTCGTTCGGCGGCTGCGCCGTCATGGATCGTGCCCGTTCCCGCGTTCAGCGAGTACCGCCGCGTCGTCGAAACGGCTGCCGCGCGCTTCATCCCGTTTTCGCTTTCGCCGTCGTTCGAGTTCGACGCCGAGTCGTTCGTTGAGCGATTGCACGCGTTGCCCGGTGGCGGCGCAATCCTCAACTCGCCGCACAATCCATCGGGTCGCGCTTTCCCGCGCGGGGCGCTTCGCGCGGTCGCCGCTTCGTGCGCGCGGTTGGACCGGCCGCTGATCGTCGACGAAGCGTTCATCGACTACGCGCCGGAGCGGTCGCTCGTACCCGAACTGTTGGAGCATCCGCGCACGGTCGTGGTGCGCTCGCTCACGAAATTCTACGCGCTTGCCGGCGTGCGCGTCGGATATGCGATCGCAAACCCACGCGCCGCCGACGCGATCCGCGCCGCATTACCGTCCTGGCCGGTCGGAACGCTGGACGCGCGTATCGCGCAGGCTGCGCTCGAAGATCGAACATACGACCGTTTGGCGCGCGATCAGACGGCCGCCGAGCGCGGCCGGCTCGTGCGCGCGTTCGGCGATCTCGGGATCACGCCGTTTCCCTCCGCCGCCAATTTTCTGCTGATCGAGCTTCCGGTTGCGCGCGAACGCATGGATGACGCGCTGACCGGACTTGCGCGCGCCGGCATCATCGTGCGCGATTGCCGCGATTTCGAAGGACTCGAGCACCGCTCGTGCATACGCGTCGCGGTGCTCGGTCCAAGCGAGAATCAACGCCTCATCGCGGCGTTACGGCCGGTGCTCGGCGGCTGACGTACTCAGTTCCACCGTAAGGGTACGCCCGGGCATCGGGTATCCGCTCAGTTCCGCGTAGCGTTCGTTGCCAAGGTTGTCGCCGCGAAGTGTGAGCAGCCCGCGCTGAGCGATGCGCACGCGAACGTACGCGGTCAAATTGCCGTACGCCGCGGGCTGATCGAAGAGCGGTTGCGTCGGATCGACGAACCCGCGCGAACCGACGACACGTTCGCTGATGCCCGCCGCGTCGATCCGATCCGTCGCGCCTCCGCGGTAGACCAAGCCAAGATTCGCGGCGAGCACGGCGTCGTCGGGCAGACGCGCGCCGGTATCCACGTCATTGGCCAAATACAGGTCGGTGACGCCGAGCGTCGTGCTTATGCCGTGAAACGGTACGGTCTTCGCATCGAATACCAGGCCTTCGATGTGCGCGTGATCGATGTTCTTCGGCGCGTAGATCGCAACGTCGTTCTGATAACCAATGATCGTCGGCTCGATCAAGTCGCGCGTGTAATTTTCGAACCACCCCAGCGAAACGCCGCCCAGGGCGCGATCGTCGATCAGCGTCGCATCCGCCACCTGCGCGCGCTCGGGCCGAAGCAGGCCCAAGCCCTGCGTGACCGAGCCGTAGCCCGGATAATAGAGTTCGGTCGCGTTGGGCGCGCGAAACGCCGAAGCAGCATTGACTTTCAGCGCGAACGCCGCAGAGAGGTCGTAGCGTGCGCCGAGCGAGGGAGAGAACTCGCCGCCGAGCGAGCCGTCGCGTTCGCCTCGGATGCCGGCGTACACTTCGCTACGGGCGCCGATCCACGTCTCTTGCGCGTACGCCGCGGATTGTGCGAGGGCATCTTGAGCGGCGGGATCGCCTTTGCCGTCGTTGACAAAGACGTACCGCGCGAAAGATCCGCGCCGTAGATCAGCCGTTCGTGCGCGCCGTTGACAGAGTCGCGCAGGCTCACCCCGCTGCGGGCTTCCACGTCGAGCGACGGTGCGGGTTGATAGCAATTGACGTCGCCGGCCGCGTCGCAGTCGAACGACACGAGCTGACGCGTGCCCAAGAGCGAGAGCGTTGCGTTGGATTGGGCGCGCCGCAACGCGATATCCAGCACGCCGCCTTCGTTGACGTCGTGTTCGCGCCCGGTCGGCGACACGTAGGGAAACAGCCCGTCTGCGCCCAGGTCGTCATTAGCCGCCGAAGCGCGGAACGAAACGCCGAACGGCCGAGCGTTCGGTCTATGCCGTACCGCACGGCGCTCTCGGCGTAGTCGCTGTTCGAGCGCGTTGTGGGCTGCGAACCGCTCGCCGGAACGGCGAAGCTGTTGTCCGCGTTGATGTGCTCGAACTCAAACCGTCGTCTTGGACGCGCAGTTCGCGATCGTCGAACGTGCCGTAGCGACGCTCGCGCTCGCCGGCGCTTTTGAGCCGTCGGTGATGACGTTGATGATGCCGCCGATCGCACCGGTTCCGTACAGCGTCGAACCGCCGCCTTCGACCACTTCGATGCGTGCGACGCCGGCCGTCGACATCGTCCCCAGTGGAACGGATCCGCCAGGCCGCCGGGAGCGGGTACGCCGTCGATCAGCACCAGCGTTTGGGTTGAGCTCGTGCCGCGAATGCCGTAGTTAGACGCGGCACCGATCGGTCCGTAGGATTCGATTTCGACGCCGGGCACGTTGGCTAGCGCGTCGCCGACGGTACGGTAACCGTTGCGCGCGATGTCCGCCGCAGTGACCACGTAGGTCGTGCGTACGGTGTTATGGAGCGTTTCGTCGGAGCGGTCCGACGTGACGACGTGCGCGATCTGAGGAATCGCCGTTGGCGTCGGCGACGGGGTGGGGATGTGGAAACGACGGCGGCCGCGAGCAAGCGCAGCGCTGCAAATGAAAACATGAACGACCTTCCTTTACGCGAGGAATGGGTAGTGCAGTGGTTTGCAGCGGTATCCTGACTTGCGGATCGTTGCCATCGTGCACCGGGCCTTCCCACTCGAAACCGAGCAGTGGCTCCGGTGCGGCTCCCCGCATACAGTGGCGCGACCGTGCCGGCATCTCACCGGACTTCCCGCGCAGCAAACCTACGAGCGCGCGTAATTGGAGAGGCAGCGCCTTGCACCTGCCCGAACCTGCGGGCGGTGCCGATTCGTCGATTCCTTGCGTTCGTAGTGCTGCTCGCGCTGACCGGGCTTGCGCCGGTTCGCGCGTCGCACGCGCCGCGCATCGTCGTACTCGTGCCGTCGTTCGCGCAGGATGTCGTGGCGCTGGGCGCGCGAGCGCAGTTGGTCGGCGTTTCGCGTTTTTCCGACGACGTTCCCGACGGCGCGAAAATCCCGGTCGTCGGCGACTTTCGAAGCATCGACACCGAACGGATCGTGGCCCTGGCGCCCGATATTGTCGCGGGCATTCCATCGCAAGGGTTGCTTGTCGCTCCGCTGCGCCGCGCGGGCATCCGCGTCGTGCTGATACCCGACGGCAGCTACGACGATATCTTCACCGACATTCGCGAATTGGGCATCCTTCTCGGCCGCGCGCCGCAAGCGCGGGCGTTGATCGCGCGGCTGCAGCGTGAAACGGCGGCGCTCCACGCGAGCGTCGCGCACCGCGGCTATCGTCCAAGCGTCTTTTTTGCCCTGGGAACCGGACCCATCTGGACTGCCGGGCCGTCGTCCTACATCGGCCGCTTGATCGTCTTGGCCGGCGGCCGCGACGCGGCAGCCGATCTGCGGGCGCCGTGGGGCCAATACAGCGAAGAAGCGTTACTGCGGGCGCAACCCGACGCGATCGTCGTGGGCTACGGCACCGATTGCGCGCCGTGAGCAAGCGCGAACCGTGGCGGAGCTTGCGCGCCGTGCGCGAAGGACATGTTTTCACCATCACCGATCCGCGTATCGAGGGCGCGCTGTTTCGCCCGGGTACGCGTTATGTAGAGGGACTCCGCTGGCTCATCGAACGATTGTCGTCGCTGTCGACACCCAAGACCCGCAGCGTCCACTCGAACCCGAACTCGTAGAACTCGAAGCACTCGCGCAAGCGGCCGGTGCGATTATCGTCGATCGCATCGTGCAGCGGCGCGATCACGTCGATCCGGCGACGCTGGTCGGGAGCGGCAAAGCGCAGGAGATCGCCGATCTGGTCAAAGAGCGCGATGCGGAACTCGTGCTGGTACTCAACGATCTGCGTCCGCGTCAGCGTAAGAATCTCGAACGGGTAATTCCCGTTCCGATCGTCGATCGCACGATGCTGATCCTCGACGTATTCGCGCGCCATGCGCGCAGCCGTGAAGGCAAGCTCCAAGTCGAGCTCGCGCAGTTGCGCTATCGACAATCCAATCTGATCGGCGTGGGTACGGATCTCTCGCGCCTGGGCGGCGGTATCGGCACGCGCGGTCCCGGCGAAACCAAACTCGAAGTCGACCGGCGCCGCATCCAGGGCCGCGTTACGCTGCTGCGTCGTCAGCTCGACGACGTGCATCGGCAACGCGGTACGCGGCGCAGCGCGCCGCGGCACGAACCGCTCGTCGCGCTCGTCGGTTACACCAACGTCGGCAAGTCGTCGCTACTCAACGCGCTCGCGCGCAGCGACGTCTTCGTGGCCGATCAGCCGTTTGCCACCCTCGATCCGACCGTTCGGCGCATGTACGTCGCGCCCGGCCGCTACGTCCGCCTGGCCGATACCGTTGGATTCATCACCGATCTTCCCAAGGATCTGGTGGCGGCGTTTCGCGCCACGCTCGAAGAATTGCGCGAAGCGGATCTGCTGGTGCACGTGCTCGATGCGTCCAATCCCGACTGGCCGCGCCAGCGTCTGGCCGTGGACCACTTGCTGCACGAACTGGAACTCGACGCAATCGAGAAGCTGATCGTCTTTAACAAGGTTTCGACGCGGCGACGACGCCTCCCGAGCAGGATGCATTGTTGGTCAGCGCACGTACCGGCGCCGGGCTTGAAGCGCTGCGCGCGGCGATCGGGGAGCGCGCATGCCCCGCCTGATCGCGGCCGTGCTCGGCGCGATCGTCGCGCTCTCGGCGTGTGCGCCGGAATATTCCGACGATCGCTTCGTGGCCGCGGTGCACGCGCTCCAACCGTCGGTCGTGCTTTTGACGATGCGGGTGCCCCCCGAGAAGAAGAGCGACGGCTATGACGATGCCTATGCGACCGGGTTTGTCATCGCGAGCGGTAGCTGGGGCAGCGACATTCTCACCGTGGCGCATGCCGTTGACGGCGCATGGGATGTGCATGCGACGATCGACAACACTCACCAGGTGGCCGCCCATGTCGTAGCGTTGAATAACGACGTGGATGTCGCCCTGGTTCGCACGCCGCGCGCGAATCTTCCCGTCGTCCACGTGCTCCCGTGGCGCGATCTGCGCCGCGAAATCGGACGCGACGTCGGCTTGCTGGGCTATCCGATTCCCGACGAGTTCGAAGACGAACAACTGGGTCCGGGCACCTCGCTGGACAGCGGGCGCCTCTCGTCGATTCGCAAGGGTGCGATCGAGGTGACGCTGCAGATCGTCCCGGGCGAAAGCGGCGGCCCGATCTTTTTGGTCGACGACGGGCGCGTGATCGGCATCGCCGAGTCCCGGTTCGACGACGAACATTCGATCGGATTCGGATTGCCGATCGACGATGCGTTGCGGTTCCTCCACAAAGTCGATCGCGTCCACGGATTCTGACGCGGGCGCGGTGAATCTGCGCCCATGGCCGTCACCCTCGTCACCGGTCCCGTCCGTTCGGGCAAGAGCCGCTATGTGGTTGGACTCGCACGGGCGACGGGTTTGCGCGTTACGTACCTCGCGACCGCGCTGCGCGATGCGAACGACGAGGAATGGAACGCGCGCATGATGCGGCACGTCCTCGATCGTCCCGCTTCGTGGGAACTGATCGAGAGCGCGACGCTTAGCCCCCATGCGCTGCGCGACGTGTTCGTTTCCGCCGGTCCCGAGCAGTGCATCCTCGTCGACGCGCTGGGCACGTGGCTGGCCGCCCGTCTCGCAACGAGCATCGACGCGTTCGAACGCGATGCCGCGGCCTTCCAGACGCAGATCGAAGAAGAAGCCGCGCAACTCGAGGACGCGATGCTCGCATCGCGCGCGCGGGTGGTCGTCGTGGCGGAAGAAGTCGGGTGGGACATCGTTCCCGTGGAGGCGTCGGCCCGGTTGTTCCGTGACGTCCTCGGCCGTATGAAGCAGCGTCTGGCAGCGCGCGCGCAGGCCGTTGTGCTGGTGGTCTGCGGCATTGCACTCGATCTGCGCGCACTGGGTACCGTGATCGCGTGACGCAAGCACTGCTGCTGGTCGGCTTGCTGGTGGCGATCGTCGCCGCGGCGGTCGCGGCGCTTCGTTCGCGCGTGCCGTATCCCGTTGCGTTCGTGGTGGTGGGTATCGGCATCGCGTTCATTCCGTCGATTCCGCGCCCGCACATCGATCCGCAATTGATCTTCCTGATCGTGCTTCCGCCGCTGCTCTTCGCGGGCGGCTGGAACACCGACTGGTACGCGTTCAAACGGAACCTGCGTCCGATTTCGCTGCTCTCGATCGGCCTGGTCGTCCTGACCACCGTTGTCGTCGCGGCGATCGCGCACTCGCTCGGCGGCTTGGACTGGCCGATGTCGTTCGTGTTGGGCGCGATCGTTTCGCCGCCTGACGCCGTCGCGGCCGAAGCGGTGTTCGAGCGGATGGCGGTCCCGCGCCGCATCGTGGCCGTCGTGACCGGCGAAGGGCTCGTCAACGACGGGACCGCGCTCGTGCTCTATCGTTTCGCACTCGCCGCGGCGGTCTCGGGCGCGTTCTCTCTCGCGCACGCGCCCTTGCAGTTCGTCATCGACGTCGTCGGCGGCGTTGCGGTCGGCCTCATCGTCGCGTTGCTGGGCGAACTCGTGCTGCGGGCGCTGCTCAAGCTCGAAGTGGACGACCCGACGATCTCCAACGTCGTGGCGTTGATCGCACCGTACGCTGCCTATCTCCCGGCCGATGCAATCGGTGTCTCCGGAGTGCTTGCCGTCGTAACGGCCGGCATCTATACCAGCCGTCGTTCGCACTTGATCTTCTCGCCCGAAGCGCGGGTGATTTCCAGTGCGGTTTGGCGCGTGATGCTGTTGCTGCTCAACGGCCTCGTGTTTCTGGCGATCGGCCTGACGATGCCGGGAATCGTCGGCGAGATCGGTTCGATCGGAAGCTTCCTCTGGGTCGCTGCGATCGTATTCGTCGCGATGATTGGGCTGCGCATCGCGTGGGTCTACGTGTTCGCGTGGCTGCCGCGCCTGATTCCGGCGATTCGCGCCGCCGATCCGCTGCCGTCATGGCGTTGGCTGATCGTGATCGGATGGAGCGGCATGCGCGGGATCGTATCGCTCGCGGCCGCACTGGGCCTTCCCTATGTGGATGAGCACGGGCACGACTTGCACGGACGCGCCGAGTTGATCTTCATCACGATCTGCGCGATCGTGGCCTCACTGCTGCTGCACGGCCTCACCCTCGGCCCATTGATTAACTGGCTCGGGATCGGCGAAACGCACGCGCGCCAACGCCAGGAAGGCAAGATCCGTATCGCGGCGCTGGAGGAAGCGGTGCGCTACCTGCACTCGATCGAACCGACGCTGCGCAGCGCGGCGGAATTAGAAGTGGCGGGACGTTTGCGCGGTGAGTACGAGCGGCGCATCGGGCACCTGCGCGGACATTTGGACGACGGCGAAACCCAGAGCGACGAGCAGCTCGAGAACCAGGCCGATCATCGCATCTCGGAATTGATGCTCGAAGCCGAGCGCCGCGAGATTGCCCGCCTGCGCGGCGCCGGCGATATTCCCGACGATATCTACCGCGCGATCTTGTACGATTTGGACTTGGCGGGCTTACGGCTGCACTGAGGCGGCGGCGGTTGCGGCCGGCGAAGCCGAGGGCGATGAGGAAGCGCCCGGCGGCGTCCAGGTCGGCACGATCGTCACTTCGGGCGTCGGCGTAGGCGGCGGGGCGAGGGTCGGCACGCTGTCGGGCTTGGTTATCGGAACCAGCCGTAGATAGCCCGCCTGGGCCGCGACGTCTTTTTTCACGCGCAGCGTGATATTGACCGTGCTGAAGCCGGGCATCCGGGCGGTGACCGTCTGCAGACCGATCGGCACGTGGGGAACCGTGAACGCGCCCTGCGCGTCGGCGGTCGAGACGAAAAGGGAGCCTACCGAGACGATCGCGTCGGCGATCGGCCGGTTGGTCGTGGCATCGAGCACGCGTCCGGTCACGGCGCCATAGTCTTGCACGCCGACGACGTTATTGTTGCAGTTGTCGCCCATCGTCAGCAAAAGGACCAGTCCCAAAAGCACTCTACGCATATACCGCAAGAGTACCAGCCGACCGCCGCCGGGGCCTTGTAGGACCGCGATACCAGCCATTGCGCCCTCTTTGGCCAGCCAATGCGCTTCCCCCAAGGTAAACCGTGGACTTTGTGAAAAAAATCACAAGCCATGAATCCCTACGGACCGGTTGCGATCTACCTGTGCGTCGCGCTAGCCGCCGCACTGCTCTTTACGTTCTTGCCCGGGTTGCTGGGCCGGCGAAACCTAACGCGCAAAAGCAAGAGGCGTACGAGTGCGGCGTCGAGCCGACCTCGGCCGTATCCGGGCGATTTCCCGTTCGCTTCTATCTGATCGCGATGCTGTTCGTGATCTTCGACGTCGAAGCGGCTTCGTTTTATCCCTGGGCGGTGCAGATGCACGCGCTGCGCATCTTCGGACTGCTCGAGATGGTCGTCGTTCGTCATCGTGCTGGCGATCGGCTACGCGTACGTATGGAGGAAGGGAGGGTTTGCGTGGAGATAGGACTCCGGGCCAATTTCTTGCTCGCGCGACTCGACGACGTCGCGCGCTGGGCGCAGAGCTCGTCGCGTGTGGCCGCTGACGATGGGCCTCGCGTGTTGCGCGATCGAGATGATGACCGCGACGGCGGCCGAGTACGACATCGCGCGCTTCGGTTCCGAAGTGTTTCGCACGTCGCCGCGCCAGGCCGATCTGATGATCGTCTCCGGCCGCGTCGCGCAGAAGATGGCGCCGGTCGTGCAAGCGGCTCTACGATCAGATGGCCGATCCGAAATGGGTGATCTCGATGGGCGCGTGCGCGAGGTCGGGCGGCGTGTTCGACAACTATGCCATCGTGCAAGGCGTCGACACGATCGTTCCGGTCGACGTCTACGTGCCCGGCTGTCCGCCGACGCCCGACGGGCTGCTCTACGCCGTCAACCTGATCCAACAGCAAATTCGCCAAGGCGGCCGCGGCGGCATCCTCGCCCGAGCGTCCTAGCCATCACGCTCGCATGCCGAGTCACGCAGACTCCGCCGGTCGGGGCGACCGCCCTCGACCCGACTGCCGTTCGCCCGGACATCGACGACGCGCGATCGTGCGCGTCGACCCGCCGCGCTGCGTGCGCGCCTGGAAGCGCTCAAAGCCGAGGGCTTCGCGATGCTGACCGATGTCGGCGGCGCCGATTATCCCGGCCGCGAGCCGCGTTTCGACGTCGTCTATCATCTGTTGAAACTGCCGGCGACGCGCGCGACGTCGCGGCGAGTCGGGAGGCCGCAGCGCGTTCGCGTGCTGTGCGGCGTGCCCGACGGCGATGCGACGCTGCCGACGGTCGAGCGATTTGTGGCCGGCGCCGAATTGGGCCGAGCGCGAAATCTTCGATCTGTTCGGCGTCCGCTTCGACGGCCACCCGGATTTGCGCCGCATCCAGATGCCCGTACGATTGGGAAGGCCATCCGTTGCGCAAGGATTATCCGCTGCGCGGTCCCGCGCGCGAGCGCACGCCGCGTCCGTCGTTCGCGCTCAAGAGCAACGTGCAGGCCGGCACGCCGCCCTCGGGCCGTACCGCTCGAAGCGTTGCAAGCGCAAGATCGACATCGCACGCGGTCAGCCGTCGAAGACGACGCGATCCGATGAGCATGGCCGAGTCCGACGCCGTGACTCCGGACATCGTTTCGCAAGAAGGCAACGCGATGGTCCTCTCGATGGGGCCGCAGCATCCCTCGACGCACGGCGTGCTGCAGATCATGCTGAAATCGAGGGCGAGACGGTCGTCAAGGCCGAGCCCGAGATCGGCTACCTGCACACCGGCATCGAGAAGAACGGCCGAGAACCTGTTCTGGACGCAGGCCGCGACCATCATCGAGCGGATGGATTATCTCTCGCCGCTCGTCCAACGCGCTGTGTTACGTGCTTGGGCGTCGAGAAGCTGCTCGGCATCACGAACGACATTCCGATCGCGCGCAAGCGCATTCGCGTGCTGATTGCGGAGCTTACCGCATCGCGTCGCACTGCGTATGGCTTGGCACGCACGGCATCGACCTCGGCGCGATCTCGGTGTTCTTCTACTGCTTCGATCTGCGCGAGAACATCCTCGATCTGACAGAGTCCGTCGGGCGGCGCGCGCATGCATCCGAACTACCTGCGCGTCGGCGGCGTCAACGGCGATCTGCCCGAAGGTTTTCTCGAGCGCCTCGATGCGCTCATCGCCAAGTTTCCCGGCCGCATCACGAACTGCGCGGACTGTTGCAGGCGAACCCGATCTTTCAGGACCGCACGATCGACGTCGGCATCTCTCAGCATCGAGGACGCGATGCAACTGGGGTGTGACCGGGCCCGCCGCTGCGCGGGAGCGGCGTTGCGTATGACGTGCGCAAGGCGTTCCCGTATTCAGGCTACGACGAGTACGAATTCGACGTCCCGACCCGGACCGAAGGCGACGCCTACGCGCGTTTCCTCGTGCGTCTGGACGAGATGGAAGAGTCGTTGCGGATCATCGAGCAGGCGCGCAAGAAATTGCGACAAGCCGGGCCCGTTTTGATCGACGACACCAAGATCGTCGCGCCGCCCAAAGAAACGATCGTGCTCTCGATGGAAGCGCTGATCCACCACTTCAAGATCGTCAGCGAGGGCTTCCGCGTTCCGCCCGGCGACGTCTATCAGTCGGTCGAAGGACCGCGCGGCGAACTGGGTTATTACCTGGTGAGCAACGGCGAGAACCGTCCCTATCGCGTACGCACCCGCCCGGCCAGCATGTACAACCTCCAGGCTCTCAAGAGTCTTGCGCCGGGCAACTTCATCGCCGACCTCGTCGTGATGATCGGCTCGCTCGACCCGGTCTTCGGTGAGGTCGACCGATGAGACTTTATCGTTCAAAGCTCAAGCGTTGCACGCTAAAGTCGCGCGCCTTCGCTCGCGCTGCTGAGGTAATGCAACGATCGAGTACCCATTCGAGTCCTAATCCGCCGATGGGGGATGATAATCAGCAGCATCTCGCTTCGCAAAACGTTGTGAGCGGGGCGCAGCCGCAGCTCGAGAACACGGGCGAACGCGTCGGGCAGGACGCGCCGCGCGTCGACCCGCTGTTCGAGCGTTTGCGGCCGCAGTGCGAAGCGCTGATCGCGCAGTACGAGCATAAGCGCTCCGCGCTGCTGCCGATGATGCATCTGTTCCAAGAACACCAGGGCTACGTCTCGCAGGACGCGATGCGCTTTGCCGCGCGTATGCTCGACCTCTCGCCGGCCGTCGTCGAATCCACGGTCTCGTTCTACACGCTGTTCTATCGCAAGCCGGTCGGCAAGTACATGCTCCAGGTGTGCCGCGGTTTGATGTGCGAACTTCGCGGTGCGGACGAGATCATGAAATACTTCCGAGAAAAGCTGGGCATCGGGCACCTGGAGACGACCGATGACGGGCTCTTCTCGTACGAGGAAGTCGAATGTTTGGCGGCGTGCGACCGCGCGACGTGCATGCAGGTCAACTTGGAGTTCGTCTACGATCTCACACCCGCGCTCATCGACGCGATGATCGACCAAATCCGGGCCGGAAGCTATCCGGTGCAGCCGATGGCGCAGACCGCCAAACCCGAGCGGAGCTGGAAGATCGCGCAAGATCTGCAAGCCGGTAGCGGTCCCAAGTCACCGGGTACCCGCAGCGCAACGCGGCCCAACAACGCGGGCGGCGTCGGCGATGCAACCGGCATCATCATGCTCGACCGCTTCGTCACCAAGGACATCTCGTTCACCGGCCGCTCGAGCGAACGCCTCGTCCGCGACGCACGCGGCATCGTCGAGATCGCACAGGAAGAAGGGACCAACGGCCATGCCGGTCACTAAGGTGCTCACCGCCGGCATCGGCGAGGCGAATCTCCGCGACATCGGCGTGTATCGCGAACGCGGCGGCTACAAGCAATGGGAGCGCGCGGTGCGCGAACTCAAACCTGCCGACGTGATGGAAGCGTGCGATAAGTCGGGCTTGCGCGGCCGCGGCGGCGCGGGATTTCCCACCGGCCGCAAGTGGAGCTTTCTTCCGGCGGGCGACAAGCCGCGCTACCTCGTCTGCAACTGCGACGAAGCCGAGCCCGGCACGTTCAAAGATCATATGCTGCTCGAGCAGACGCCGCATCTGGTGCTCGAAGGCATCTTGCTCGGCGCCTACGGCATCGGCTGCACGCACGCGTACATCTATATCCGCGGTGAGTTCAAGCGCGGTTACGAGATCTTCATGCAGGCGATCGCCGACGCGCGCGCGGCCGGACTGCTCGGTAAGAACATTCTGGGGAGCGGGCTCGACATCGAAGTCACCGCGCATCGCGGCGCGGGCGCGTATATCTGCGGCGAGGAGACCGGACTGCTCAACTCGCTCGAAGGCAAGCGCGGCGAACCGCGCCTCAAGCCGCCCTTCCCCGCGATCGCCGGCTTGTACGGCATGCCGACCGTGGTCAACAACGTCGAGACGCTCGCGTATCTGGTTCCCGTGCTAGAACGCGGCTGGGAGTGGTTCGCTTCGGCCGGTACCGAGCGCAGCAAGGGCTACAAGATCGTATCGGTCTCTGGACACGTGCAGAAACCAGGCAATTACGAAGTGCCGCTCGGCACGCCGGTGCGCGAGATCATCGAGATCGCGGGCGGCCTTATGCCGGGCCGGAAATTCATGGCGGTTCAACCGGGTGGCGGTTCGTCGGCGTGCATCTTCGAAGAGAACCTCGATGATCCGTACGACTACGAATCAATCGCGAAGGCAGGCTCCATGCTCGGCTCGGGTGCGTTCACCGTATTCGACGATTCGACCGATTTCGTCAAGGCCGCGTTTAACATGGTGCGCTTCTACGCGCACGAGTCGTGCGGGCAATGCACGCCCTGCCGCGAAGGCGGCGATTGGCTCGAACGTGTGCTGCACCGGTTCGTCGAAGGCCGCGGGCTGAGCGACGATCTTGCGATGATCCGGCGCGTGTCCTCGACGATTACCGGTTTGAACCTGTGCGCGCTTGGGGATTCGATCGAGCCGTTTCTTAAATCTGTGGTGAATCGGTTCCCGGAGCAGTTCGAAGCTCGGGTGTTGCGGGAAGTAACTCCGGCATGATTCCGTTGCGCATTTTGCCTCTGGGGACGCCCGCGATTTTCCATCCGTGGAAAATCGCCACTCGCTCACATCGCGCTCTCGCCATCGTGGCTTCGCGCGATGCTGAGACGCCCCAGAGGCAAATTGCGCAACGGAATCATGCCTCTATTTCTTCTTTGTTGATGGGATTGGATTGATGGCCGAGCAGGCTGGACTTGTTAAGCTGACGATTGATGGTGTGCCTTTGGAGGTTCCGAAGGGGACGCTTTTGGTTGAGGCGGCGAAGAAGATCAAGCAAGAGATTCCGGTGTATTGCTATCACACCAAGCTTGGGCCGGCGGGGCTTTGCCGGGTTTGTTTGGTGGAGATCGAGGGCATGCCGAAGTTGCAGATCGCGTGTAATACGCCGGTCTCCGACGGCATGGTCGTGCATACGCAGAATGAGAAGGTCAATGCGGGGCGTGGGGTGATCGTCGAGCTGTTGCTCGTGAACCATCCGCTCGATTGTCCGATTTGCGATAAGGGTGGGGAGTGCGATCTTCAGGATTATGCGATGGCGTACGGGCGTGGGTCGTCTGACGTTGTCGATCCGAAGGGGAGCAAGCCCAAGGGCGTCGATCTTGGGCCGACGATCGTGCTTGATGAAGAGCGGTGTGTCGTTTGTCAGCGGTGCGTGCGGTTTGACGATATCATTGCGGCGGAGCGACAGCTCGTGGTCAAGGATCGCGGGGTGCATGACATCATTGCGACGTCGACTGGAGATGCGTACCAGCATCACTTTACCGGGAACGTGACCGAGCTGTGTCCCGTTGGGGCTTTGACGTCGAAGACGTACCGGTTTAAGTCACGTCCTTGGGATTTGAATCGGACGCAGACGACGTGCACGCAGTGTCCGGTCGGGTGTCAGCAGTTTTCTGATGTGCGTTACGGGACGTTGCTTCGTACGATGTCCGTCGAAGATGATGACCGGTATTCCGATGGGTGGTTGTGCGACCGCGGGCGGTATAATATCGGGTTCTATGATTCGCCCGAGCGTGTGACGCAGCCGCTCTATAAGAAGGACGGACAGTTCGTTCAGATCGGGTGGGACGACGCGTTTGCGATTTGGGCGCGTGAGATCAAGGCCGCACTTAGCGGCGGCGGCGTTGGTGCGATCGGCGGCGGGCGGTTGCTCAACGAAGAAGCGTATTTGCTGCAGCATGTGTTTCGGTCGATCGGTGTGCGCAACGTGGACTGGCGCGGCGGACGGCAGCGGCAGGCTTCGCCGGGTAAGCGCGGCGGAACGTATGAAGCGCTCGAGCGGGCCAACATCATCATCGTTGCGGGACAGTCGCCGGCGGAATTGGCGCCGGTCATGTGGCTGCGCGCGATCAAGGCCGTGACGCGAAACGACGCGCAACTCGTGCGGATTGCTCCCCGCGACGAGGCGCCGAAGTTTGCGCACACCGACGTGGCCGGCGTTGAGGAGGCGGTTGCGAAGATTCCGCAGGGCGCGCGGGTCGCGGTGCTGTGGGACGGCGTGGATTTGGCGGTCGGCAAAGCCATTGCCGATGCGGTTGCGGCGTTCGATGCGGTGACGTATATTTCGAGCGAACAGGGAAATGCACGCGGGGCTGAAGCGATGGGTATGCTGCCGATCGACGGCGGGCTCGACGCCGCGGCGATGTTCGATGCGGCGCGCGGCGGAAAACTGGGCGTGCTCTCGCTGTTCGGTGTCAATCCGGTGCGCAACGGCGCCGACCCGGCGGCGGCGCGCGCGGCGATCGCCGCAACGCGCTTCGTGGTGGTCAGCGATCTGTTCATGACGCAGACAGCCGAGTTGGCCGACCTGATTTTGCCGGCCAAAGGCGCATTCGAGAAGAGCGGGACGACGATGAATCTCACCGGCGATCTGCTGCCGGTCAATGCGTCGCTTGCGGCGCCTGCCGGTCCGCTCTCAGATCTGGAAATGCTGATCGGGCTTGCGCAACAGTTCGATTTGACGCTGCCGAGCATCGAAGAACTCGATGAGGCGGTGATCGCGCGGGCAGCCAATGCCTTTAGCGGTTCGTTCGGCGACGCCTTGTATCAAAGCGGTGCATCGCGCGGCGCGAATTCGCTCGAACCACGAACCTTGTGGGACGGCGGAGGAACCGCGGCTCATGATGCGCGGGTCGCGCATCTGCGTACGGAAGAGGTGCTCGCGTGAGCGCGCTTGCGACCATCCCTGTGTGGGTGATCGTCCTGGTCAAATCGGCGGTTTTGTTGCTCGTCGTGGTGACGACGTTTGCGTACGCAATGCTTGCCGAGCGTAAAGTGCTGGGTTGGATGCAACTGCGTCCGGGTCCCAATCGGGTGGGTCCGTGGGGGTTGATGCAGCCTGCGGCCGACGCGGCCAAGCTGATCCTCAAGGAAGATCTCACACCCAAGACGGCCGATCCGCTGATCTACCGCCTTGCGCCGTTTATCTCGCTGCTGACCGCGTTTTCGGTCTATGCGATCATCCCATTCGGCGCCGGTTCGTCGGGCGCGTGGGCAATCGGCAACGTCAATGCCGGCATTCTATTTTTGCTCGCGATTACATCGCTCGGTGTTTACGGTATCACGCTGGGCGGATGGGCCTCGGGATCGAAATATCCGCTGCTGGGCAGCGTGCGTTCGACCGCGCAGATGATCAGCTACGAGCTTGGAATGTCGCTCTCGTTTATCGGCGTGCTGATCATGGCGGGCACGACGTCACTCGACGGCATCGTCAACGCGCAGGCGACGTGGTGGTTTGCCGGACCGCAGTTTGTCGGTTTCATCATCTATGTGATTACGGCGGTAGCCGAGACCAACCGCGTTCCCTTCGACTTAGTCGAAGCCGAAACCGAGCTGGTCGCGGGATTCCACACCGAGTATTCGGGTCTGCGTTTCGGGTTGTTCTTCATCGCCGAGTACGTCAACATGCTTACGGTCTCGTGCATTGCGACGCTGCTCTTTTTGGGCGGCTGGAACGCGCCGTTTGGCCTGGGTCACGCGCCGATTCCGGGTATCGTCTGGTTCATCCTCAAGGTTGCGGCGTTCATGTTCTTCTATATGTGGCTGCGTGCGACGCTGCCGCGTTTCCGCTACGACCGTCTGATGGCGTTCGGCTGGAAAGTACTCCTCCCGATCGCCACCGCCAACCTCGTCATCACCGCCATCATCGTGGCCTTCCATGGCTAATCCATTGCAACGCCAACACGTTCTTTGGGGGTGCCCCAGGGGAATCTCAAGCATGCAAATCAGGTACACTGCACCCCCTGAGCGGGGGGCCCCACAACGTGGGGGGCGCGGAGCCCAGGGCGGAGCGCCTTCAAAGTGAGGAAACAACTTTATAACGTCGGGGCGGTGCTCAAGGGGCTTGGCATTACGTTCAAGTTCATGTTCGCCAAGCGGCCGACGATCGAATATCCTTCGGTCAAGAAGCAGCATGCGCCGCGCTTTCACGGTTTGCACGAACTGCGTCGTTACGCTGACGGGAAGGAGCGCTGCATCGGCTGCGAGCTGTGCTCGAGTGCGTGTCCCGCCAACGCGATCACCGTGATCGGCGCGGAGAACTCGCCCGAGCATCCCACGTCGCCGGGCGAACGGCACGCCGCTCGTTACGAGATCGACGAACTGCGCTGCATCTTCTGCGGTATGTGTGAAGAGGCGTGCCCCACCGATGCGATCGTGCTCACGCCGCGTTTCGAAATGTCCGACTACCGCCGCGGCGCCCTGATCTACAGTAAGGACCGTTTGCTGGTTCCGGCCGATGCCGGGGTTGGCATCGCGCCCGACGAGCGGCCCGGCGGCATTCCGTCAGATCTCGGTCGCGTGGCGGACGTCAAGTCGACGGTCGACATCACGGCCGGCTACGATGCGACGCATCGCGGGACGATTCTCAAAACGCAGCGGCGGGGACTGGCCTCGCTGCGAGCGCCGAAGGACGATAGCGCCATGGGATTTGGTGACACCAAGTGATCGCGTTTTGGATTTTGGCGGTGATCATGCTCGCGTCGGCGATCTGGTGCGTGACGGCGAAGAAGCCGGTGTACAGCGTGGTCGCGCTCTTGCTTCACTTCGCGGCGCTGGCGGCGACCTACCTTACGCTCAACGCCGAGTTCCTCGCGGTGATTCAGCTGATCGTTTACTCCGGTGCGATCCTGATCTTGTTTCTCTTCGTCATCGCGCTGCTTTCAAGCGGCGTCGCGCCGTTCAACACCGGCCCCAATCGGCTGCCTCGAATCGCGTACCCGGCTATCGCCGCGGTGCTGATCGCGCTCGGCTTTTTGACATGGGCGCTTGCCCGTACGTCGTTGGTAACGCCGGCGAGCGCGGTGGGCGGGTCGCCGCTCGGGCCGGCCGGTACGGCCAACGTGTTCGGATCGGTGGCCGACTTCGGCACCGCGCTGTTCACGACGTATCTGCTGCCGTTCGAAGTCACGGCGCTGGTGCTGATGGTCGCGGTGATCGGCGTCATTCTGATCGCGGGCGACCAGGGCGCGCACGAGCCCTCGACGCAGCGCGCCGCGCAGGTTCGCCGTGACATGCGCGAAGCGATCGTACGGGGAGGCGACCAATGACGGCGATGACCGTGCCGCTCTCGAACTACATCGCGCTTTCGGCCGTGATCTTTTTCATTGGCGTCGCGGGCGTGCTCGTGCGCCGCAATCCGCTGATCATGCTGATGTCGATCGAATTGATGTTCAATGCTGCGAACCTGCTGTTCATGGCGTTCGCGCGCGCGTGGCTCAACAACGCCGGCCACATCTTCGCGTTTTTGGTGATCACCGTGGCGGCAGCGGAAGCCGCAATCGGGCTTGCGATCGTCGTCACCGTTTTCCGCAGTTCCAAGACCGTGGACGTCGACGACGTCGCGGCGTTGAAAGGGTAGTCGCGCAGGATGCTGCATCACGTGATGGGCGTCGACGGATCATATCCGTCGTTGATCGGACTCTGGTTGCTGCCGCTGGCCGGTGCGATAATCATTTGGGCGTTCGGCCCGCAACTGCGACGGCTGGCCGGGCCGCTGGGTTCGGCGGTCGTGGGCGCGTCGTTCTTCGGAACCGTCATGCTCTGGGGCGCGGGGACGCAGCGCATCAATACCGGCGGCGTGGATCTGGTTGGCGCGCATCAAGCGCTGTTTAGCTGGATCCCCGGCTTCGATTTCGGTTTGCTGCTCGACCCGCTCTCGCTGCTGTGGGCGTTGATCATCACGGGCGTCGGATTTCTGATCCACGTCTACTCGATCGGCTACATGGACGGCGATCGCGCGTTCGCTCGATTCTTTGCGTACATGAATTTCTTCGTGTTCGCGATGCTCACGCTCGTGCTTTCCGACAACTTCGCCGGGCTGCTCGTCGGCTGGGGCCTCGTTGGTCTCGCGTCGTACTTCTTGATCGGCTTTTGGTTCTTCAAGCCCAGCGCCGTTGCGGCGGCGCGCAAGGCCTTCGTCATCAACGTCGTGGGCGACGTCGGCATCATGCTCGCGATCTTCATGATCTTCGCGTCGGTGCACTCGCTCGCATTCGGCGATGCCTTCGCCCACGCGGGCGCGTATCCGACCGGTTGGCTGCTCGCGATCTGCGTCTGTTTGTTCATCGGTGCGGCTGCGAAATCGGCGCAAATTCCGCTGCACACCTGGCTTCCCGACGCGATGGAAGGTCCGACGCCGGTCTCGGCGCTGATCCATGCCGCGACGATGGTCACGGCCGGTGTCTATCTGATTGCGCGCTGCGCCCCGCTCTGGAGCCAGAACAGCGATGCGCAGGTGCTCGTCGGCACGATCGGCGGTCTGACCGCGCTGGTCGGCGCCATCTTGGGATGCGCGCAGTGGGATATAAAACGTATTCTCGCCTACTCCACGATGTCGCAGATCGGCTACATGATCATGGGCGTCGGCGTGGGCGCCTACGAAGGCGGCGTCGCGCATTTCTTCACCCACGCGTTCTTCAAAGCCCAGCTCTTCTTGGGCTCGGGAATCATCATCCATGCGCTGCACGACGAACAGGACGTGCGCCGGATGGGCGGACTGTGGAAGAAGCTGCCGTTCGCGTTCGTCGCGATGCTGACCGGCGTGATCGCAATCTGTGGTGTTCCGTACATCGGGAGCGGGTTCTTCAGTAAGGATCTCGTGATCTACGGCACGCTGGCACACGGCTATCCATGGCTGTACGCGGTGGGAATTTTCACGGCGGGGCTTACCGCCTACTATATGTGCCGCCTGCTGTTCGTCACATTCTTCGGCCAATATCGCGGCGACGTCGATCCGTCGAACCTGGGCATCCGGCATCCCGAACTTGCCGGCTCGCCGCACGGTCACCCCGAGCCCGACGCCGCGCATCACGATCCGCGCGCGCAGTGGTTCATGATCGTACCGGTCGCGATCCTCATACCGTTCACGGTTTTTGCCGGTTGGCTGATGTTCGGCGGTGAGAACTCGCCGTGGTCGCGCTTCTTCGCCGAGCAATTTCCGCATCCGGCGCTTGCGGCCACGACGATCAGCGAAGGGATGACCGGGTTGATCACGTTCGCGTTCGTGCTCGTCGGTATCGGCGTCGCCTACTACCGTTACGCCACCCGACCGGCGCTCTCGGGCGCGGTCGAGCGGTTGCGCGGCGAATCGATCCACATGCCGGCGATCTTGACCAACGCTTTCGGATTCGATGCGGCCCTCGACGCGATCTTCGTACGCGGCGCGCAACTACTCGGTACGTTCTTCGGCCGGACGCTCGATCCGCATGTGATCGACGGAGCGGTTCGAGAAACGGCGATCTCGGCGCAGTGGCTGGGCGCGCTGATGCGATCGTTCCAGACCGGCCTGCTGCGCGCATACGCGCTGTTGCTCGTCTTCGGCGTCGCCTGTTTCGTCATTTACTACGCGGTCGTCGCGGGAGGTCTGCACTAAATGCAATCCTGGCTCGTTCTCGGGCTGATCCTGCTGCCGATCGTCGCAGGTCTGGTGATGCTGCTGATGCGCGGCGAAAACGCCGTCGCCAGCAAGGCTGCCGGTGCGACCGTCGCCGCGTTGACCTTCCTGGGAGCGATCGCGGCGCAAGGACAACAGTGGAGTTTCCGCTGGCTTTCGCGGCCGTTCGAATCGTCGTTCCACTTCGGTACGACCGGCATCTCGTTTTGGATCGTGCTGCTGCTTGCGCTGTGCACGTTTAGCGCCGTGCTGGCAAGCAACGTACCGCGCATGCGGCAGTTCATCGCGCAGCTTTTGCTGCTCGAAGGCACGATGCTCGGCGTGTTCCTCGCGCGCGATCTCCTCGTATTCGCGCTGTTCTGGGATCTGATGCTGCTGCCGGTCTTCTTCGTGCTCATCGGGTGGGGGCAGCACGCGTCAACCGCGTGGCGGTATTTCATCTACAACTTCGCCGGCGGTCTTGCGCTGCTGCTCGCCACCGCCGCGTTCGGCGTGCTCTACGGGTCGACCGACGTGATCGGACGCACCGGCGTGCATTTGGTCGGCGCATGGGTACCGTGGATCTTCGCCGGGTTCGCGCTCGCCTTCTTGATCAAGACCCCGGTCTTTCCGCTCCACACCTGGATGCCGCTGACGTATAGCGACACGCCTGCGCCGATGGTCGCGGTGGTCAGCGCCGTGCAGTCGAAAGCAGGCCTGTACGGATTGATCGTGATCGGCATGGCGTTGATGCCCGATTATCTCAAAGCGGCGGCGCTGCCGCTGATCATTGTGGGCGTGGTCTCGCTGCTCTACGGCGCGTTCACGGCGTTGATCCAGACCGACGCGAAGCGTGTGGTCGCGTACTCGTCGCTTTCGCATCTCGGGCTGATCGTGGTCGCGATCGCGTCGTTCAATCCGATCGCGCTGCAGGGCGCGCTGATCTACATCATCGCGCACGGATTGTTTTCGGCCGGCCTCTTCCTGATTCTGGGCTACGTCGAGTCGCGTGAAGACACGCGCTCGCTCACGCGACTTGGCGGACTGGGCGCCGCTAATCCGCGCCTGGCCGGCGCGCTGTGCATCGCGTCGCTTGCGGCGTTGGGCTTGCCGGGTCTGGCCGGGTTCGTCGGAGAGATCATCATTCTCACCGGCGTCTTTCAAGCGGGCTTGATCTGGCCGGCGATCGCGGCGCTGATCCCGATCGTGCTCGCAGCGGCGTACATGTTGCGTCTCTTCCAAGGCATCATGAACGGGCCGCAGGTCGGCGATCTGCCGGTTCGCGCCGACCTGACATGGCTTGAAGGGCTTGCCCTCGCGCCGATCGTGCTCGCGCTCGTCCTGGTGGGTGTCAATCCGCATCCGCTCACGACCTTTGACCCCGGCGCGTACGGCGCCGTCGCCGTACAAGGAACCGATCGATGACGTTTCCCTATACCAGCACCGATTGGTACGCAGTCGCGCCGATCAGCATCGTGGCGGTCACGGCGCTGGTCGTGCTGCTCTTCGATCTGATTGCGCCCAAGAACGTCAACCGCGCACTTGCGATCGGGATAGCGATCGTGGGCTTGATCGTCGCGGGCGTCGATTGTGCCTTCGGATACGGACACGATGTCGCCGCGTTCGGCGGTGCGTTCATCGTTGGCGGTTTCAGCGTCGCCTTCCAAGAGATCATCCTCGTCAGCGCGCTGGGTTCGGTCGCGCTCTTCAGCGCAATCGGCACGCCGGTGCGCGTCGCGGGCGCGCTCGCGCTGCTGCTGTGGTCAACGTGCGGCGCGATGTTGATGGCCGGCGCCGGCAATCTGATGACGATCTTCCTGGGTCTTGAATTGCTCTCGCTCGCGCTCTACTGCTTGTGCGCGCTGGCCGACCGGCCGACCGCGCGCGAGGCGGCGCTCAAATATTTGATCCTCAGCTCGATGGCGTCGGGATTCTTGCTTTACGGCATGGCATTGCTCTTCGGCGCGAGCGGAAGTGTGGCGCTAGCCGATCTTGCCAACCCTGCGCTTGCGACCAATCCGCTGCTGTGGCTCGGCGCGGGCTTGTTTCTCGTCGGCATCGCGTTCAAACTGAGTTTGGTTCCGTTTCATGCATGGTCGCCCGATGTCTACGAAGGCGCGCCACTGCCCATCACCGCGTTCATGAGCGTGGCCACCAAGGCGGCGACGCTCGCGGTCTTCGCACGGTTTACCTATGCCGCGCTTCCGCCCGGCGTCGATCACCGGCTGCTGTTGCCGATTTGGATCATCGCGGCGATCTCGATGATCGCCGGCAACGTCGGCATGCTCGCGCAACACGATCTCAAACGGCTGATCGCCTACTCGGGTATCGCGCAGGTCGGGTACATCCTTACCGCGCTGGCCGGCGGCACGTCGCTGGGCATGCGTTATGCGATCTACTACATCGCGGCCTACACGCTGATGAATCTTGGCGCCTTCGCGGTAGCGGCGATGCTTTCCGACAACGGCGAGCAAGGATCGCGCTTGACGAATTATCGCGGCTTGGGCCGCCGCCGCCCGGCTGCCGCCGCGCTGATGACGTTCTTTTTGCTCGCGATGGCCGGGTTGCCGCCGACCGCCGGATTTCTGGGCAAGATCTTGATTCTCTCGACCAGTGTCGACGCCGGCTACGCATGGCTGGGCGGCGTGCTGATCGTCGGCACCGCGATCTCGCTCTACGCGTACGCCAAAGTGATTCGTGCGATGTACGAGCGGACCGAGCACGGCCATCCGCACGACGCGCATCCGTTCGTTCCGTTAGCGTGGATCAGCGCCGTTGCGTGCTTCGTCATCCTGCTCGCGATGACGTTCTATCCCCTAACTCCGAGCAACGTCTTGCCGCTCGTAAAATGACGCAGGAACGGGATGTGCTTCGCACGCTCGGCACGACGATGCGCACGGTGCGCTCGCACGTCGACCGTACGCTGCAGCAAACCGGATTGCGCCTAGGCCAGTTTCAAGTGCTTCGTCACCTGTGGGGCGACGACGGCCTCACGCCGCGCGAACTCGCGACCCGCCTCGATGTCGAGATGCCGACCGTGACGCGGACCGTCCAGCGCATGATCCGCGACGGACTGGTCGATCGCCGCGCGCACCCCGACGACGCTCGCTCGGTGCGCATCTACCTCACGCCCCGTGGTCGCGCACTGCGCGAGCAGCTTGAGACCCTGCTCGAACAGGAGACCGAGCGGGCTTTGCACGGCTTTGACGCCGGGGAGCGGGCAGCGCTGATCCGGATGCTCGACGCCCTGAGCGACAACATGCGGGCCGACTAAAACCGCTCGTCGCGCGTCACAGCGGGCCTTCCCAATTCGTCTTTGCAGAGTAGAATGGGTTTTATCTGGGAGGGCCGGGTCATGGATATCGGTCGTGTCCGCTTCGCTTCGTTCCTCATCGTGCTGGTGCTGAGCACGCTCGCGCCGCTCACGGCGCTGGCCGCCGGGCCGCCGTCTCTCCAAGAGAACGCCGATACGGACACCACGACGATCCTCCTCGGCTTCCCCACCGATCCGCAGGCCGCGATCCGCGCCGCTCGCGAGTTGATCGCGGCGGGCAACATGATGGGCGCGATAAAACGCATGCAGCTCTATGTTGCCGAACATCCCGGCTCGATCCCGACCCGTCGCTTCCTGGGCGATCTCTACTTCCGGACCGGTCAAGTCGACCGAGCCGCGACGATCTACGAGGCGATCCTGCGGGACGCCCCGGGCGACAAAGAAACGCATAACCGCCTGGGCACCGTTTATGCTGAAGAGAATCGTATCGACGAGGCAATCCAGCAATTCACCTCGGCGCTGCCGGGAACCGATTCGGTCGACGACCTCGTCGAACTCCACCGGCGCAAAGGCGATCTGGTCGCATACGAAGGCGAAGTCCAGACGCTGGCGCGCACGTATGGAAGCGACCCCGACATTCAAGCCGAGCTCGGCCAACTCTATTACGCGCTGCGCGAACCGGCGCTGGCGGCAACCGCCTATCTCCACGCGCTCGATGAGGACCCCAGCAACCTCACCGCACTCAACGGTTTGGGCCTGGCGTATTTGAATCTTCACGAATACGACGAATCGGTCGCGATATTTCGGCGCTGCCTGCGGGTGGATCCGACCGTGTACCAGTGCGTGAACAACATGGGCGCCGCACAGCTCGAAGGCCATCAACTCGCTGCGGCCAAGGCCACGCTCGACCGCGCGTTCCACCTCGCACCCGAGCGCGGCGAAACGTTCGTGAACTACGGCTACCTTGCGGACGAACAGAACGATTGGCAGCGCGCGACCGGCGACTACGGCAAAGCGATCGAGTTGTACCCGTACTTACGAGAAGCCTACATCGATCTCGCCGTGGATTACGAGCGTCATCAGCTCTACGTTCTCGCGCAGGCCGTTTTGGTCAAGGGCATGGCATCGGTTCACGACGATGGTCGCCTGCACGTGCTTCTTGGTGATGCCTATCAAGCGCAGGGCGATCGGGTCGATGCACTCGCGCAATATCGTCTGGGCTTACAGGGCACCGATCCCGACGCCGTCTCCGTCGCCACCCAGCGCGTGAGCCTGCTCACCGCCACGGCGACGGCCAAACCCCAGTAGCGCTTATTTGCGGGCGATGGCGTCGATTTCGACGCGGACACCGCGTGGTAAACCTGCAACGGCGACGGTCGAGCGAGCCGGTTTAGCGGCGCCGAAGTAGCGTCCGTAGACCTCGTTCACCGCGGCGAAATCGCTCATGTCGACCAGGAAGATCGTCGTCTTGACGACGTCGTCGTAATCGTACCCGGCGGTTTTGAGCACCGCCCCGAGGTTGCGCATGACCTGTTCGGCCTGCGCCGCGACGTCGCCGTCGACGATGTTTCCAGTGGCGGGGTCCAGCGCGATCTGCCCCGAGCAAAACAGCGTCTTTCCGCTGCGCACGGCTTGGCTATACGGTCCGATCGGTTCGGGCGCTCCAGCGCTATGAACGATTTCGTGTCCCATTTATGCCGACACCGATTCGCGCGTCATCACGCCCTTGAATTTCATCGCCGGCTCCTCGATACCGAAGTTGTTTGCATAGAGCGCGTCGATCCGCGCCAATTCCTCGGCGGTGAGGGCCGGCGATGCGGTCGCCCGCGCGAACTCGACGAGTTGTTCGCTATTGTAGATGTTCGGCAGCACCGTCATCACGCGCGGTTCGTGCAACAGCCACTGAATTGCCGCCTGACCGAGCGTGCGGTCCGGACGTTCCAGAAAGCGCAACTGTGCGACTTTCTCAATGCCGTTGATCAGCCACGAACGCGGGCGGTGCCGGCGATGGTCGTTCTCGGGGAAGACCGTGTCCTGCGTGTAGTGTCCTTCGAGCATTCCGCTTGCATGCGGAACGCGAATCATGTAGCCGGTGTCGGCACCACTGTCGTACGCGGCCTTGATCTGCTCGTTACCGGGATACTGTTCGAGCAGACTCCAGATAATCTGCAGCGTTGCGACATTGTGTTCTTTGACCGCGTCGACGCCCTCGTAGAGAAAACCGATCGCAGGCCCGAGGGCGATGCCGTACATCCGGATCTTGCCCTCGCGCTTGAGTTCTTCGAGCGTTGCCCACATCGCTTCGTCGTGCACGTGGTCCATCTTGGCGTTGTGCAGTTGGTAGATGTCGATGTAGTCGGTCCCGAGGCGGCGCAACGATTCGTCGAGCGCTTTGCGGATGTAGGCGGGGGAAACGTCCTGCGGAAGTTCCATCTGTCCGCGGCGTCCGTCCGCGTGCGTGTAGATGTCGTAGCCGAACTTGGTCGCGAGGACGACCTTGTCGCGCCGGTCGGAAAATGCGCGCGCGAGTTGCTCTTCGCTGCGACCGTTGCCGTAGGTATCGGCCGCGTCGTAAAGCGTGACGCCCAAATCGTGGGCTTCGTGCAGCATCGCGACGGCCTGGTCATCGGTCATCTCGCCCCACCATCCGGTCGAGGTGGTCCACATGCCGAAACCGACCTCGCTCACCGTTACGTCGGTATTGGGATACGTCCGGTACTTCATCTCACATTGCTCCAAGAGGCGGGTATAGCGGGCTTCTCGCACGCCCGGGGCCAACCCTCATATTGTGAAACAGCGCACGGCCTTTGAAGAAGACTTTGCACGCGTCGGCGCGTGGATCGAGCGCTACCTTGAGGAGCCGCTCCGTTACCCCGTCCTCTCGACCGTCCGGCCGGGGTCGGTCGCGGCCGCGCTGCCCGAGCGCGCCCCCGAAGAGCCCGAGTCCTTCGAGCGCATCATGGAGGACTTCGAGCGGATCGTGATGCCCGGCATCACGCACTGGAATCATCCGCGCTTTTTCGCCTATTTCGCGACCAGCGCGGCCCCCGCGGCAATTGCCGCCGAAGCGCTGGCGGCTGCCCTGGACGTCAAGGTGATGCTCTGGCGCACCTCGCCCTCGGCCGCGGAGCTCGAGTCGGTGGTGATGCGCTGGCTCGCCGGCTTGATGGGCCTGCCCGAGAGCTGGACCGGCGTGATCTACGACACCGCTTCGATCGCCGGCTTTACGGCTCTGGCCGCCGCGCGCGAAGCGCTCGACCTTTCGATTCGCGATGATGGAATGAGCGGCCGAGGACTTGCGCCGCTGCGCATCTACGCGACGGTTCACACCCATTCGCATATCGAGAAAGCGGCGATCGCGCTGGGCATCGGCCTGCGCAACGTCGTCGCCGTCGCATGCGACGACGCGTTCCGCATGGATCCCAAAGCGTTGGAAGCGGCCATCGCGCGCGACCGCGCGGCTGGAATGGTGCCGATGGCGATCGTCGCGACGCTAGGCACGACCTCGACCACGTCGATCGACCCGGTACCCGCCATCGCCGATATCGCGCGGCGCGAAGGCGTGTGGCTGCACGTCGATGCGGCCTATGCGGGCGTTGCCGCGATGCTGCCCGAGTTCGCGCACCTCATGGACGGCGTGGACCGCGCCGATTCGCTGGTTGTCAATCCGCACAAGTGGCTCTTCGTGCCGATGGACTGCTCGGTGCTGTTCCTGCGTGACGAAGCGACGGTGCGCCGCGCGTTCAGCCTGGTGCCCGAATACCTTACCACCACCGACGGCGACGTGCGCAACTATATGGACTACGGCCTGCAACTAGGACGCCGGTTCCGCGCGCTCAAGCTGTGGTTCACGATGCGTCACCTCGGCGCAGCGCAGATTCGCGAGCGGCTTCGCGGACACATCGCCCTCGCGCAACAGTTCGCGAGCTGGGTCGACGCCGATCCCACTTGGGAGGTCATGGCGCCGCACCCGCTCTCGCTGGTCTGCTTTCGGTATCACCCGCGCGGTGTGGACGACGAGGGCGCGCTTGAACGGCTCAACGCCGCGCTGCTCGAACGCGTCAACGCAAGCGGCGAGATGTTCATCTCGCATACCAAGCTCGGCGGCGTCTACGTGCTGCGCCTGGCGATCGGCAATCTTCGCACGGGCTTAGACGATGTGCAAGCCGCTTGGGGGATTCTCGTGCGGGACGCGGCGAAACTCGGTCCCACATGAATGCGCTGGCGGTGCTCGTGCTCGAGCAAGACGCGCAGGCTCGGGAAATGGTCGGTCGTTTGGACCCGGCTCAATTCGTCGCGTGCCCGTCCGGCACGGCGCCCGACGTCGCCCTTTGTACGCGCCCCGAGGACATCGCGGCGATTGAAGCCGCGGGCGCTCCGGTCGTTGCCGTTTGCGCCGACGGCTACGCCGCCGGACGCGCACTCGAAGGGGGCGCAGCCGACGTGCTGCTCGCGACCGAAGCCGACGACGCACTGATTACGCGCGCGCTGCGGTATGCCGCCAAACTCGGTCAGACGCGCGCGGCGCTTGCGGCGTCGCTCGATGAACTCGAGCAGCAGCGTTCGGCGCTGCTGACGCTCAGCACGCTCAAGAGCGATTTAATTGCGACGCTCGCGCACGACATCAAGGGCCCGCTGACCTCGATCATCGGCTTCGCCGAATTGATGGAAGAGGGCTTTCTCGAAGGCGCAGACGCGACCGATGCCGCGCGCACGATCCGCACCAATGCGCAGCGTCTCGCCGCGTTGGCCAACGATATTCTCGCGCTTTCACGCGTCGATTCCGGCGAGCTCGAGATCGCCGACGACCGCGTCAGCCTGCGCGACGTGGTGCAAGCGGCGATCGACGAAGCGGCACCGGAAAGAACGATCGAAACCGCATTCGACGCCAAAACGGCGTATATACGCGGCGATGCTGCGCGACTTCGTCAGGTCTTCGACAATCTGATACGCAACGCGATCAAATATTCACCGGGTGGCGAGCCGGTGCGAGTCGAGCTTTGCGAGGATGGTGCGAAGTTCACCGTTCGCGTGATCGATCGCGGTATCGGTGTTCCGCCCGGCGAGATTTCCAAGCTGTTCCAGCGTTTCGGCCGCGCGTCCAATGCGCGAAAGAGCAAGGTTGCCGGCACCGGCGTCGGTTTGTTCATCGTCAAAACGATCGTCGAACGCCATGGCGGAACGGTTGGCGTCCATAGCGACCTTGGAGCCGGCAGCACGTTCTCGGTGACGCTGCCCAGCATGGAAGCAGTGAAGGAGCCGTCGACGGGACGCGTGGCCATCGTGACCGGCGATGCGCGACTGCGCCGTTTTACCGCCTACGAGTTGCGCGCCCGTGGTTTTCGCGTGCGTGAGCTCGAGAGTTTAGACCAAGCCGCGCAAGGGCAGCGCGACGGTGACGTGATGTTGGTCGATGCGGATCTCGGCGATGCCGCGGCCGTGCGAGCGGCGCTCGGCTCGTCGCATCGATTGATCGGCGTTGGATCGGGCGACGAGGACGGCTGGGATGCGGTTCTTGCCAAACCGTTTCTCGTCGGCGATTTGGTCGCGTTGCTCGGCGCGCGTTCGCTAACGCGTCAGTAGAGCCGCAGGTAGGCGCGGTGCTCCCACGGATGCACGGCGCGGCGGTATTGTTCGTATTCCGCCAGCTTCGCATCGCGAAAGGCGTGATAGAGATGATCGCCGAGCGCCGCGCGCACGACCGGATCTTTGTCGAGTTCGGCGATCGCTTGCCGCAGTGATTTGGGCAGCGTGCCGATGCCGCGCTCGCGCCGGTCGTGCTCGCTCAGATCGTAGGTCGAACCCGAGAGTGCGCTGCCGGGCAGCAGCGAGCGCGCGATGCCGTCGGTTGCGGCGCCGAGCAGCACCGCCAGCGCCAGGTATGGATTGCACGAGGGGTCGGGACTGCGCATCTCGATTTGACGCGGCCGCTGCGCCGGCGGTACGCGAACCAGTGCGTTGACGCTGCGCTCGGACCACACGGTGTAGACTGGAGCATCCCACGCGGCCACGAGCCGTTTGTAGGAGTTGACCGTCGAATTGCAGATCGCCGTGGTCGCGCCCGCATGTTCCATCAAGCCGCCGACGACGTAGAGCATCGTCTCCTCGTCGGCGTCGGGAGCGAGCAGAAATTCGACGTGCATGCCGCTTCCTGCGCGGTCCTCGAGCGGCTTGGGCATGAAGGTCGCATCCAAACCAAAACCCGCGGCGACGTGTTTGGCGACGGTGCGCAGCGTGAGCACGTTGTCGGCCGCGGCAAGCGGATCGTCGAACGCGAGATCGATCTCATGTTGCCCGGGCCCGTGTTCGTGATGCGCGGACGCAACCGCGATGCCCATGCTCTGCAGCGCGGCGACGATGGCGCTGCGCGCATCCTCGCCGCGATCGTTGGCCGAAAAATCGAAGTAGCTTCCGACGTCCGAGGTCTGCGTGCCGCCTTCGAAGAGATAGAACTCGGCTTCGAGGCGCGATCTGAAGATTCGGCAGCACGCGCTTCGCGCTTTCGACCGCGCGCGAGAGCGTGGTGCGCGGGCAGCCCTCGAACGGCGAACCGTCGGGCATCGCGATGTCGCAGAGCAGGCGCGCCTCGCCGCCGTCGGCGCTCGACCACGGATAGATCGCGAACGAAGCGGGATCGGGACGCAAGACCATGTCGAGCTCTTCGCCGCGCACGAACCCGTCGATCGAGCCGCCGTCGAAGGTCACCTGGCCGTCGAGTGCGGCCTCGAGGCCGCTGGCGGGGATCGAGACGTTCTTGCTTACGCCGAAAATATCGGCGAAGACCAGGCGTACGAAGCGCACGTTGCGCTCCTTGGCGAGCTTGATGACGTCGCGTTTAGTGTTGGTTGTGGAGTGCATCGATCGCAATCGCTAGACGAAGAGTGAGTTGGTCGTGCGCGCTCTCGAGCGACCGGCCCGAGATCTCGCCGATTTGGCGCAGGCGATAGAAGACGGTATGACGGTGGACGTTGAGTTCGCCGGCAGTCGTTTTCACGTTCTGGCCCGTGGCGAAAATAGAGCGCGAGCGTGCGCTCGAGTTCGGTTTGGTGCTTCTCGTCGTAGGCGCGCAGCGGCGCGAGTACGCCGGTCCGCAAGCGCTTGCAGATTGCACGACGTTCGCGCCGCCGTAGAGCAACGGATACGCGCCGAGCTCGTCGAACGCGGCGACGCGGCCGATGCCGTAGATGCGGCGGGCGATCGTGAGCGCCGCCTCGGCTCCGGCCACGGCGCGTCTCGCCTCGAGCGGCGGAACCGGCGCGAAGACGCCGCCCGCCATCCGCAAATCGCGGTTTGCGTTTCGCGGCGCTCTTGGGCAGCAGCAGCGCGGCGGTCTTGGCGTTCTCGGCGTCGACTTCGCGCGCGGCGGGCACCAGTACGACCAGCGTCACCCCGCGTTCGATGAGGCCGACGTCGGCTTCGCCGGAGCGAAACGTTTCGGAAGCCAGCGCGCGCAATTCACCCAAGGCCGAAGCGTGATCGTCGTCGCTCGCGGCGTCGGGTTCGAGCGCGATGCAGACGTACTGCGGAGCCGAGCGTAATACCGCGAGCCGATGCATCCTCGCGTGCGGAGCTGACGCTCGTGATAAGCGCCGCCGATCAGGCGTTCCCAAAACGTGCGCCGCCGGCTTCGCCCGCCGTCGGCTCTCGCGGGCCAGTTCGAGGGCCTATCGCTGCCGCGGTCAGGCGCACGATCGCGACCAGATCGTCGTCGACCCCGCCATCGCGCGGGAAAACCGAGAACCATCCCAGGGCTGCTGCGCCGGTGCCGATCGGAAGGGTGCGCGCATTGCCGTTGTTCATGCCGCGCGCCGAGGCCGGGAGGCTTCCCTTGCCGGCCGTCGCGACGTGGCGCCATTCGGCGTCCTCGACCAGAACGCCCGAACCGCCCGCATCGGAAAGATGCGCGGCGAGCGCCTTGGGGCCCCCGCCGGCAGCGGCGACACGAGCGAGTTCCTCGGCAAAGTCGATGATCCGGTCGGGGGTCATCGGCGGCCTTTTCGTCAAAAGCGCCGATAATTCTTGGAGATGGATCGCGAACGATTACGCAGGCGCTCGGGCTGCTCTACCAGGACACGCCCGATGCGGTCGTGCTCTACGATTTGGAGGGCTGCGCCGCCGCTGCGAATGAGTCGGCCCAGAACTTGCTCGGCTATAGCCCGCAGGAGTTCGTCGGGTACCTCATACCGCTCGCACGTTGCGCGACGAAGATCTCTCGCGCGTCGAACTCGCGATGCACACCGCGCCGCGCCGGCGGGACCGATCACTTCGACACCAGCGCCAAGCACCGTGACGGAACGGTGATCCCGCTGGAATGTTACGTGTTTCCGGCGCGCTTCAACCGTGCGATCGTCGGCGTCTTCACCCAGGCGCGCGACATCGTGGCACTGCGCTCGGCCGAATCGTCACTGACGATCAACCAGGAAAAATTCCGTTCGCTCTTCGAATATCACCCCGACGGCATCATGGAGCTCAAGGCGACCGGCGCGATCTCGCGCGTGAACGTTGCGCTCGAAGGCGAGACCGGCTTCTTCGGCGAGCAGATCGTCGGCAAACCGTGGACCGAACTGATCGCGCCGGAACGGCGCGATGCCGCCGCTGGAGCTCTTGACGGCGCGATGCGCGGCGAAGCGATCGAAGACGACTCGCTGTTGCTCGACCGCCTGGGCAATCGCCTCGACGTCCAGCTCAAGCTCGTGCCGCTGCACGTGGGGACGCGATCCCCGGCGCGTACGCGATCTTTAAAAACGTTGCCGCACAAAAAGCCGCGGAGCGCGCGATCGAGGCGCAGAGCGAGCGGTTGCGCCGCTCTACTGATGGTTGCCGCGTCGCGCGACGAATCGCTCGAAGATCAAATCGATGCGGCGTTGAGTTTGGGCGTCGAACTCTTCGGGTGGGATATCGGCTACGTCACGCAATACCAGGCGCGACCGCGTGCTGATTCGCGCGGCGTCCGGCGAGGCGATCATCACCAAAGGCACGATCTATCCGGCGCGCGCCTCGTTCGCGTATCACGTCATCGACCGTCGCGGACCGTGTTTTGTCCCGGACATGGACGCGCCGGAACACCGTGACGATCCGATCGCGCGTCGACCACGCCGTGGCGCTCGTATTTCGGGGTTCCGCTCACGGTCTTCAACGAATTGCTATGGTGCGCTGGTCTTCGCGAGTCGCCGTCCGCGGGACGAGCCATCGATCCCAGCGAACGCGACATGGTGCAGCTGATCGGGCTGTTCGTCTCCGCGGCGCTCGAACGCGCAGCGCAGAACGAGCGCATCGAGCAGATGGCCTTTAACGATGCGCTCACCGGCTTGCCGAACCGCGTGCTCTTCAACGACCGCATCGAGCACACGATCGCGACGGCGCGGCGCTACGATCGCGGATTTGCGGTGATGTACCTCGACGTCGACCATTTCAAGAGCAATCAACGACAAGTACGGTCACGCGGTCGGCGATGCGGCACTGCAAGAAGTCGCGCACCGCCTGCGCTTGGCGACGCGCGAGAGCGACACGATCTCACGTTTCGGCGGCGACGAGTTCGTCATCTTACAGCCGATCGTCGACGGTCCGAGCGACGCGGCCGATCTCGCGCGCAAGCTCAACGTCGCGATGCAGGAGCCGGTCGTCATCGACGGCGTGCCGCACAAAGTGCGCTTGAGCATCGGTATCGCGCTCTACCCGAGCGACGGTGCAACGATCGAAGAGTTGATGGAGGCCGCCGATCGCGCGCTCTATCGCGCGAAGAAAGAAGGCCGCAACCGCTGGTGCTTCGCTGACGCCGAGCCGGCGCGCCGTACGCTCAACAAACCGCGCGTCATGCGCCGAGAAGCTGCGGAATAAACTGCCCCGCCACGTAGAGGAGCGAGAGCAATCCGATCACGATCGCGGTCGTCCAGGCGATGGTGTTGGCGAGCGGCGAGTTGGTATGTTCGCCCATCACCGACTTGCGGTTGATGATGATCAGCATCAGCACGAGTTCGAACGGCAGCAGAATGCCTTGCAGCAACTGCGCGAAGAGAATGAGCTGCAGCAGCGGCAAGCCCGGCAAGAGCACGAAGCCGGCGCCGAGCAGTAGCCCCGCGCCGAAGAGCACGAAAAACGCCGGTGCCTCCTTGAAGCCTCGATCGATCGCCGCTTCGAAGCCCAGCGCTTCGCAAATGATGTAGCTGGTCGAAAGCGGCAGCACGGTCGCGGTAAAGAGACCGGCGTTCAAAATACCGAGCGCGAAGATCAACGCCGCCGCGTCGCCGGCCAGCGGTTTGAGCGCGACCGCAAAATCCATCGCGGTCTGCGGATTGAGCTTGGCGCCGTGCTCGTTGGCAAAGAAGATCGTCGCGGCGTTGGCGATGATCATGAATGCCGGCAAGCGCGATCGCGAGTGCCGAACCGTTGGTGACGTCGATGCGCGTGAAGGTCAGATCCTCGGTGCGCGAGCCCTTTTCGACGACCTGCGACTGCAGAAAGAACTGCATGTACGGCGAGATCGTCGTGCCGATCACGGTGACGACCATTGCCGAGCCAACCGGCTTGGTGCAACTCGAAGTGCGGGATGAACGTGCCACGGTGACCACGTGATGCCAGTCGGGTTTGGCCAGCACGGCCGAGACGATGTAGGTGAGATAGATCAGCGAGAACGTGACGAACACGCGCTCGACGATCTTGCTGTTGAAGCGCAGGACGAAGAAGAAGACCGCGAGCAGCGCGGCGGGAACGGCGATGTATCGCGAGATGTCAAAGTGCTCGGCTGCCGCGGCGATGCCCGCGAACTCGGTCGACGTGATCAGCGTGTTGATCAGAAACAGCACGATCATCGCGAAGACCGAGATCCGAACGCCGAAGTTCTCGCGAATCAAGCGCCGCGAGGCCCTTGCCGGTGACGCAGCCCATGCGCGCCGACATCTCTTGCACGACGATCAGCGCGACCGCGAGCGGAATCATCATCCAGAGGATGTTGTAGCCGAACTGCGCGCCGGCCGACGAATAGGTCGCGATGCCGCCGACGTCGTTGCCCGCCGACGCCGTGACGAAGCCCGGTCCGAGCACGGCGAACAGGAGCAGCAGCGAACGCCAGCGCGACCGGCTAGTGCGGCTCGGCGATGCTTGCTATGCGCGCTGCAGCGGGTGCGAGCGGTGACGGCGGTGAATTTGGGAAGTTTGCGCGCCAGCTCTTCGGGCATGATCGCGTCGATCGCGTCGTCGACGGTCACGATGCCGAGCATCTTTCCGCGCTCGTCGACGACCGGCACGGCGAGCATGTCGTAGCGCGCGATCGTCGCCGCGACTTCTTCCGACGGCATGTCGGGATGAACCGCGACGACGTCGCGTCTCCATGATCGTGTCGATCGAGGCCGCGGGATCGGCCAGCAGCAGCGTGCGCAGCGAGAGCACGCCCAGCAGCATGTCTTCTTTGTCGACCACGTAGAGATAGTAGATGAACTCCGAGGTCGGCGCGATCTCGCGAATCTTGCGAATCGTCGCCTCGGTCGTGCGATGCGGATAGATCCAGGTGTAGTCGGTGGTCATCAGACCGCCGGCCGTGTCCTCGGCGTACTTGCACCAATGCGCGCAGTTCGCTCGCGGTGTATTCGTTCATCTCCGAGAGCAGCTCGTCTTGCTGCTCTTCGTCGCAGTTCGGAGAGGAGATCGGCCGCGTCGTCGGAGTCCATCTCTTCGATGATGTCGGCGGCGCGCTCGGTGCCGATGTCTTCGATCAGCGAGCGCTGCGTCTCGGCGTCGAGGTGCTCGAACGCGTCGGCTGCCGTCTCGTCGTCGAGCTGGCTGACGACCGCAGCGGCTTCGCGCGCCGAGAGATCGCTGATGATCTCGGCGAGTTCCGCGGGATGCAGCCGCGCGAGCTTGCTCTCGGTGACCGAAAGATTGACTTGCGTCGGATTGGCGTCGCGAATCGGCGCGACGGAATCCCAGGCGATCATCGAGCGCGGGAACCGACCGGTAGATCCCCGGCGTGAAGCGCTTCCCGAACGACTTGAGCCCGAGCCGGCGCAGCAGTCCGGCGACGCCGACGTCGGCCGCGACGACCCGCAGCGCGTCGCCGGCGCGCGCGATCTCGAGGTCGTTGATGCGCACGACCTTGCGGCCGTCGACGTCGACGATCTGCTTGTCGAGCAGGTCGGCGATCAAGAAACAGCGCCTCGCGCTCGGGCGGAGCCGGCTCTTTGGGCGTCATCGTCAGGGCGATCGGGCCTGCCGTCGGCGTCGATCGTCGCGACGCTCTCGATCGGTGCGAAGCGCAGACCCTGCGAGGTCTTGATCACCAGGCCGTCGATCCGGGGAAAGACGTCGTCGGGCTTATTGACGAGAAAATCGCTGACCCTGCCGATGGGAATCTCGTTGACCGTCGCCTTGCGGCCGACCAGTTCGGAGATGAAGCCCTCGGTAAACGCCATTCACCCCCTCTCGCTCGGCTGCAAAAAAGAAAACGCCGTCAGCCTCGCGGGCAGCCGGCGATCGGGGGCACATGGGAGCGCCGGGAGCGCGCCCTACCTCAATCGCGACCGAGCTTTGGCACCACGCGCCGTAGAAGATGAGCTGGACGGCTCGTCTTCAGCCGCATTAGACACCGCCTTGGCTCGGCGCAGTCTGTTCTACCGCACTTGGCGTCTCTCGACGTTTCGGGGCAGCGGCCTGTGTATCGCGTGGACGCCTCACCTAGCGAGGTTTCCTCACCTTAAGTATAGGCCCTAGGTCAACCCGGGCGGGCGATTACGCGCACGCGATCGAGGCTTGGATGAGCGGTCGGTCATGCTCTTGCCGTCGCTCTGCATCTGCGAGAGCACCTCGGTGCCGACGCTGGTGAAAATCTGCTGGCGTGTGTAGTCGGTTGTGGCTTGACCGATGTTGAGGTCGGTGATGTCGCTTGCCGATTGCTGGTAGTTGACGACCGCGGTATCGCCGTTGGTCGCATCGATGTTCAACGCTACGATTTGCGCACCGATTTGGGCTTGCGCCGTGGTGATCTTCGTCAGCGCGTTGCTTAACCAGGATTTGAGAATTCGACGCGGCCATGTTGTTGCTGGCTGATTGTTCCTTGCTCGATATTGCGTCGTTGAAAGTCGGACCGATGCTCGTCGGTGCGAGCCAACGGAAATCTGCGAAATGCCCAGCGCGTTGGTGCTCACCGTCGGAAGCGAATGCCGACGGTCTGACCTTCGTTGCCACCATCGTTGACGTGTAGTGCGAGTCTCCGCCGGCCGGCGCTTCGATCCGTTTATTGAGACGAAAGCGATCGACGCGCCGACGTCGCCGCGGTGAGGTTCGCGAGCAGTGAAGTTCCAGGAAGATCGATGTTGCCGTCTTGGCGTCGACGTACTGAGATCCAGTGATCTGACCGCTCGCCTGGCCCCAGTAGGAATCGCCGTGACGTCTTGATAGAGCGGTGCGCCGCCCCTAAACCCCGCCGTGCTGTACGCGTCGAATTGGAGTATACGCCAGGGCCCACGTAGGTTTGGCTATCTGGGTCGAGAGCATTGTTACTGTAGCCAGTGACCGTAAACACCATGAGCGCGGGTGTGAAATCGCCATTGATCAGCGGTATAGGTCGCTCGCAACGTGATTAGACCGGGCCGGCTGCGCCGCCGGAGGCTCCGTTGCATTTGACACGGTCGTCGATCCGCCGAATGGCGACGTCGACCTGGGTGAATGTGGGATTCGTCGTGCGTCGGTCGTGTCGTAGGTTCCGTTGAGAAGTTTTAGCCCGTTGAAGTTGGTGTTTTGTGAGATGCGGTTGATTTCGAGTAAGAGCTGATTGATCTCCGACTGGATGTCTTGGAGGTCGGAGCTCGAGTTGATGTCGCTGTTCGATTCGACGGTGAGCGTTGTTGATGCGCTCGAGGATGGTCTGCACGGCCGTGAGTGCGCCCATCGCGACGTTGAGCGCGTTGTTCGCGTTCTGCACGTTTTGAACGGCTTGCTGCACCCCCTGTGTTTTGCTTTGCAGGTTGGTAGCGATCGCGTTCCCGCTGGGGTCGTCGGCGGCGGTATTAACCCGCAGACCCGATGACAACTGCGTGACCGTGTTCTGGAACTGCCGTTGATTGCTGTCCAGGTTGAGCAGCACGCTATCCATTCCGATCTTCATGTCCATAAGCGCACTCCCATCCTATGGAGTGAATGGATCGACGATCGGCAACGGCCGTGGGGACGTGCGACACCGATCGAGCGGATGTGCTGGCATTGCTCGATGCTGGGCACGCGTGCGGCCGTGATGGAAATGGATTGCGAAACGGTGCTGGGAGCACGGAAATGAGAAACTGCACGAGAGACTCCGTCTTTCGCGCACATCAAACATCCGTGATTGTCATCGGCGTAAGCGCCGCTCCGAAGAGCGAGGCCGCGGCCACCCAGCACATCCATGAAAGAGGTCGTTTCCTCCCTGAAACTTCCTTGCACTAACTCTATCGGCAGCAAAGGCCGAAAAGTTTGGGCCAAGGGGACGCTTCCGTGTTAAGCCTGTGACCCCCGCCCTCCGAACACCAAGATCAGAGAAATGGGTCGTATCGCATGGATCGGTCGCGCCTTCCAATTGGTAGGTTGCGTCCTGATGGTTGTCGCGCTCGCGGTGGGCATGGGCTTTGATGGCAAGGCCGATGCCCAAATTTTGGCACCCATCGAGCGTGCGGTCCTGGTCGCCGTTGATACGGCCATCGGAGCGAGCCCGGCTCCGATGGCGTCCGTCAGCCCGTCGGCATCACCGAGTCCAAGTCCCAGTCCCAAGCCTGGGCTCGTCGCCCGCGGGGGGCCGTTCGAATTCAATTTTTCGGGCAGTCTCTCGGTGGGCCGGAGTTCGTCCACCAGTACCTTTGGGCAGACCGGGATCTTCACTCCGACGCCCAGCCCAAGCGCCTCGCAGTCGCCCGGCCCGTTCCCCTTTCAGCAAACGACCTCGACGACCCAAGCCGAAAGCGAGATCGGCGCCGGCGTAACCGCCGACCTGTCGCGCCGGACCGCCCGGACGATGACCGACCTCAAAGTGCCGGTCGGCTTTTCCGCTTCGGGACACTCGGCCTTCGGCAACCCGCAGTTCCTCTACTCGACACCCAAATACTCGATCGGCTACGGCGTCCAGCCGCTACTCTCGCTCGGGCAGTTGCAGATGGGATCCACGCTTCGGGGTTTCTCGTATATCGTGCCCGAGCACTACGGCGAGGCGACGTTCTTTCAGGGGCCGGCCTACGGCGCTGATCAGGAACTCGTCAGACTGGAGGGCGTACTCATCCAGCAAGTGCGCGGGCGAGCCCTCTTCGAGGCCGGACTCGTTCAGGCGGACGGAGCGCTAACCGGAAACGCCAAGACGCTGGAGTTCGGCGGAGCCACGGCCGGGCACAATCTCAGCCTCATCGGCGAAGGCGCGTGGCAGACGCGGTCCGGAGGCGACGCCGACCCCCACGGACTCGCGGCCCAGATTCGGGTCGACGATACGGCGGCCGGCAACGACTGCGCAGCGACCCTGCGCACGGTGCCCGATCGCTTCGTTACCTTTACAAGCGGCGAAATCTTCGGCGACAAGTACGGGGATTTGAACTGCCATTCGGGGCACACGCCACTGTATTTTGATGCCAATTGGGAGAAGACGGGCGATGGGCTCTTGGGCATCACGACGCAGAGCGTCGAGACGCTAGGGTACGCGCCATCGCTGAAATTCGGCGGGTTTTCGGTCAACCTCATGCGCCAAGATGGAAGCAGCGCGGGCGAGCGATTGTGGGCGGATAGCGGCTCGGCTTCGCTCCAGATGCAGCCCTTCCACGTCACGACCTTGCTGGGTGTACAGTTCCAACACTCGGTCTCGGGTGGAAATGTGGACCAGACCGAGTCATTTCTGACGAGCCTTCGGCGGTCGTTCGGCCATTTGAGCTTCGGCGTCTCCGGTCAGATCCAACGGCAGTCACAGGATAATGCCGCACCGAGTCCCGATGCGCTGGCCACGCCCGTGGGCCTCCTGCCGCCGATCATCGGGCTCCAAAAGGGGCTGGCCTTCGACGTTTCCCAGTCGTGGAAGCGGACCACGATCCAATTGGGCGAGACGATCACCCGAACGATTTCGGCCCAGAGCGATGCCATCCAGCAAACGCCGTTGATCAATCTTACGCGGCAGCTTTCGCCGGCGATCGCGATCACGACGTCGGTCGGCTACCAAACCTTGCACGACCGGCTCAACCCGACGTCCGATGGACATAGCCGGGTGTTCTCGATCTCGCTCAGCGCGCCGTTTAGCTACGGCAACGCCAACGTCTCGGGGCGAATCGATCCTCGTTTACCGGCCACGATCATCGGCCGCGTGCTGCTTGCGGGGAGCAATGCGACGGGCAGTGGTGCGGCGTCCAACTTCGCGACGTTCGCCGGAAGCGGGGGCGTCGGCAACGTGCTGGTCACGCTGGATAACCGGTATGTCGAGCGTACCGATATCAACGGCGGGTTCCAGTTCTCGTTCGTCCAGCCCGGTCAGCATCAGGTCACGCTCGATACGTCGTCGATGCCGCGGGGCTACACGGCGACGGTCCCGGTTCAAACGGTTGTCGTCCAGGGCGGCCAGAACGCGGCGGTCTCGTTTACCATCGGAACCTTTGGCGGCGTCTTGGGCCACGTCTACGGTGCCGATTCGGACGGCAATCCGATTCCGCTGGCCAACGTCGAGTTGCGCGTCGACGGGGGCGCCTATTCGCAGACCGACTCGACCGGCGCCTACGGCTTTGGCGGCCTGAGCCCGGGGACGCACGAGGTGACGATCATCCCGCAGAGCGTTCCGGCGACGGCTGCGTTCACGCCGGCGGCGTTGGAACGAAAGGTCACGGTCGGCGACGGCAGCTACGCGACGCTCGATTTCCACGCCGAGCTGTTGGGCTCGATCGCAGGCAAGATTCTCTACGGTAAGGATATGGGGCGTGACGCCGGTTACGGCGTGCAGAACGCCTATGTCGTTGCCGAGCCGGGCGAACATGCCGCCATCGACGACGACGACGGCAGCTTCATCATCGATAACTTGCCGGCCGGCGACTATACGATCTCGGTCGACCCCGAAACGATCCCCCAGAAGCTGGGCGCCGCGCCGGACAACGTGAGCGTCCATTTGGAGCCGGGCGAGCACTATAAAGGAATGCTCTTCTCGGTCGGAAGGTTCGAGAAGAAGGTCGTCTTCTCGCTGCTTTCGGGCAGCCCGTCGGCTCCCGTTCTTCCGACCATGCGGCTGAGCGAAGGCCGGTTGCCGCCGCGGGGTACGACGGCGGTCTCGATCGATGCGCCGGCGGACGCGACGGACGTGGCGGTCACGGTCTTCGGTTCGCGCACCGCGCTCACGTATGATAAGGAAATCGAGGCTTGGATCGGCGAGATCGAGGTACCGCTGCATGAACGCGCGGGTCGCTATCCCGTCACGGCCAGCCTCCACGGAGCACCTGCTCCCAAGAGCGCGGAACTGACGGTCGATCCGAAGCTGCCGCTGGTCATCGTCCAGATCTATCCGCGCGCGGTGGTGGGCGCAACGGTCACGGTTCGGGCTCGCTTCCTGGTGGACGCCCAACCGGGTGACAAGATCACCTGGCAGGACGGTACGCAAACCGTGCTTGGGAAGCCCGTGAGCGGTCGCGTCTTCACATTCCGAAAAGACTTAACTTTACTTCCGCTACACGGACTACTGTTAACTCGCCGAGGGACTCTACCGATAGAACTCTTGTAAACTCGCTTCCTTACTCTAGCAACGGATGGCACCTTCGCGCATGGTGACAAGGACACAACGTGTATAACAAGCCGCGCATGCGCGGCTGGGCAGCCGCGGGTTTTGCAGCGATTGTGTCGTTGGTTCTCGCCAGCGCCGCCTTCGGCGACCCGTCGCCCTCAGCTCCTTCCGGCCCCCGGGTCCCGTTGGCTGTGGCCAGCCTCCATCCGTTGGCTCCGACCATTCCGGCCGAACAAGCGCCGATCTCGCGTATCCCGATCGAGCGACCGGTCACGCGCCCTCCGGGCGGTACCACCGCAGTGCGGCGTCCGATCGCCGGTGGTTTCTGCGGACGGATCGATATCAAGACACTAAAACCCGGAACGCGAGTCGCCTTGTCCTGTTTGCCGGCGCTTCCGATGAAACGCGGCGTCAACACGGCGTCACCGAAGGTCAGCTCTCGCGGTAAGCACTATCGGCCGTTGGCCGCGACGGGAGCCACGATCGATCTGACCTCCGGTGCCAACTGCGGATCGAGCGGCGCGTTGTACTCGATCGGCTGCAGCCTAACATGGCAGGCCACCAATAATGGCGACTGGAGCACGAGCGACAGCTACCAAGACTACGAGATACCGCCGAACGCCACGTCCGCGACGCTGATCAGCGGCACCTACGCCTACAATGCCGCCACGGCGCACGTCACGACGTTGAGCCAAGCGGGAACCTACGCGTTCTTCGTCTACGACACGACCGCAAAAGTGATTGTCTCGATCGTGTACGTCAACGCCGGTCAATCGTTCCAGATCGGCGTGTATCAAGATCCGTATCACACGCAGTCGTCATATCAGTTCAACGTCAACACGAGTGCCGCCGCGTACATCTACTTGCCCGACGTTTCCACCAATGACAGCTACGTCGTCTACGTGATGTCGACGTCGGTGAATTCATATTGCGTGTACGTGACACCCAATTCGACGCCCGCACCGCCTGCGCCAAGCCCGGCGCCGACGGGGGCCGCGAACTCGCTGATTTGTAATCCTGCGAATTCACCGGGCATCAGCGCGCCGAGCGGCCAGCTCTCGCTCGAGTGGCAGTTGAATAACGGATATCCCGCGGGTACATACTCCGTGGTCGTGTACGACAAGACCGCCGGCGAAACGGTAGGCCAGGTTCAGGTTTCGCTGACCGGCTTCCAGCAGTACGGATTCCTGCTCTACGCAAGTCCTGGGCCTAACCAGACGCCGGTTGCGCCGGCAACGCCGACAACGACCGTCTTCGACTGGGACAGCGCCAACGATCAATCCGACGGCGGCATCTACGCCACGGTTCCCAACCAGGTCGGCGGAACGTATCGCTTGACCGCGAGCGATCCCGACGGCCAAGTCGTCAACGTGCAGACGCTTGCGGCCATTCCCGGCACCTGTACCCTAACCAACAACTCGTCTGCCGCTTGTACGGCGACCGGAACGTTCTCGTTCGCAGGCGCTTCGCCCGCGCTCAACTCGCCCGGTAATTACCCGAACAACACCTGGACGATGCAGCTATACAATCCGGCCACGCAGACGGTTGAGGCTTCGCAGGCCTTCCAACTGCTCGGATATAGCATGGAAACGCAGTTCAACGTGGGCGGCGTTTTGCAGAGCACCATCGTGTTCGGCTGCTGCACCAACGGTACCGTCTACAATCAGGCGGCGACCATGGTGTTCACCAACAACGGCAACTTCAATTTCCCCAACGCCGCTGACTCGTTGCGCGGCATCGAGTATACGACTGGACCGGGTTCGACGCTTGGAACGAGCTTCTCGCCGCCGAGTGGGACGACCGGTAACGGCGTGACGTTTACGATGGTCGGCTGTACGGGCGCATACAACTCGGGGACGGGTTGCTATGAAACCGTTACGGACAGCAGCGGCAATAGTTGGACCGCTTGCCGACCATTGCAGCACGAACAATCCGGCTGCTCCCGGCACGAAAAACCAGTGCGTGCTCGATTTTACGCCCGCAACCAACGTCACGCTTCTCCCAGGCCAATCCATAACGACGCCGTCATTGACGTTCTATGCCGAAGGCGGCACGCCGGCTTGGCCCTGTTATGCCGTGCCGTGCGCGACGACGACGTCGATCTATCCGTCACATGGCTTGAGCTGGTCGAATACCAGCGCGACGTCGCCGGCGTGGTCGCCGGTGTATTACGGCAGCAGCGGTGCGACGATTCGTGGCACTGCCGACGTGCAGTATGTCGGTTCAGCCACCTTCCCCGGCAACACGTCACGAAACGCCGTCGCCGAGTCGACGAGCCCGCCGAACTTGCCGTGGATCAACACGCACTTCTATCCCAGCGAATTCGCGCAAGGCGAGTATCAAGACAGCACGCCGTTCGCGGTTTCTTCGGGCCGCGAGGACATCCTCGTGATCAGTCTGTCGGATTGCACAGGCGCGGGCGCCCCGGCGCCCTCATGCGCGGGTGCGAGCGCCGAAGATTTGGGCGAAGTGCTCGTGACGTTCCCGACGTACATCGACGCGACGCAGATCACGGTGGATCCCGGCGAGCCTACCCTTCCTGACGGCAACAAATACTACGTGCTAGCTACGACCGGCACGAACGCCTGCAACGACTCGGTTCCAACCAATGGTATCTGCCTTAACCCCGGCGGCAGCGCATACAACGCGACGAACGGGAACGAGGCCGGCAACGGCCCTGAATATAACAGCAGCGCTGCAAATGCGCAGGGCCAGATTTGGCTGGACGTCCCCGCCGGTGAAGCGTCCTACATTGCGCAAGAGATCCAGGTCCAGGCGTGGGCACAGAACGAGCTAACGTACACAACGCTGACGGCCGACGGCCATACGGCCACGCCGGTTGTCGGCGGCGGTGTTGCGGGTACGGCCGTGGACAGTTTGTCGCTGCAGGGATTCTCGCTCAACAGCAACCTGATGGCGGCGCAGTTTGCTCCGTCGACGGTCTCGCCCGGCGCGACCACGACCACGTATTCGCTGACGTACACCAACACGACGACCGCTGCGGACTCCGAATCCCGATCCGGTGGACGCCGTCGTGCTCGAACAAACCACGAGCACGGGTTGGACGCTGACCGCGCCGACGATCGCGGGCACAGGATCGGGCGGCTGGGCCAGCTTGTCGGGAACCGGCTACAGTCCCGGTGCGAACTCGCTCTAGTACTGGTTCGGCGTTGTGCACCAACGAATACACGAACCATACGTCCGCGGGGCCGCCGCAAACACCGCCCAATCCGACCAATCCGACGACAGCGCAAACGGCGCTTGGTACGGCGTGTACGGCCGCGCAAGAGCAAGATGCGATCGCACCGGGCGCTACGATGACGTTCAACTTCACGCTGGCTAACACCACGACGGGCACGCAGACGTTCTACCTCTACGCCCATGGTGCCAATGGCGGCGGATGGTCCGCGCCTAAAGTGGTGACCGTGACGTCTTCCGCGGAGACGGCCAACGCCAAATTCTTCTCGGTCAAGCAAGGCGCGACCGACGCCAGTTGCGTGACTACATCCAACGTTTCCACGAACACGGTCGCCATGGTGGCGAAGTCACCGAATTGCTTTATCTACGAAGTTTCCAACACGAGTTCCGGGACGACCAAAATCAGTACCGTCAATATCGCGCTGCCTGCCTACGATATCAATGGTCTGGCAACCAGTGGATCGAGCCCGGTCGATTGGTCGCTCGTGGGTAGCCCGATCACGCAGTATGTGGTGCTGGGCACGATCAGCGGTGGTACGTTCAAGACCACCGGCCTGCCCGCAGGCTGTGCGATCAACGCCGGCAACACCTACGATCCGACCGCCGGCAGCGCTGCGGGACAGATTCAGGTGAGCGGATGCACGGGGCTTTCTCCGGGCACGAATATTGCGGTCGAGTTCGTCGCGAACACGCCCGACGTCGAAAGCGATAGTTATCTGCTGCCTTCGACGATCGACGGCGCGACGGCGGGTCTGGCCTGGACCGGCTCCGACGAGGTTACGGTAGCGTTCTCGCTGGGCTTATCGGTCAGCGTCGATCCGGACAATCCCGGACCGGGCAGCTCGCATCCCAATGTGGTTTGCAATCCCGCGCAGTGTACGTTCTCAGGCGAGACGCTCGACTTCGGCGTGATCCCGATCAACACGTCGGTTCTTGGCAGCGACGTGGTGCGCGCCACGGTGGTCTACGAGGGCTCGCCCTTGACCGGCACATGCCCCGCGGGTGCGGGCGCGGCGACCAATACTTGGCAGCTCCAGGTTTCGGCTTCGGCCAACGCCACCAGTGAATTGACGACCTCTGTTGACGAGACGAACTCCACGAGCGGCTTGGTCTATGCGGCCGGCGCGGGCACACTCTTTAGCCCCAACGCGACGCCGGTAACCATCGCCTGTGGTACCGAAGCGGCAAGTGGCGACTACGACGTGCTCCAGAACTTCCAGGCGGCGCCCGGCACGGATACCACCGGCCACAACGTGACGATCACCTACACGCTGATCTCGAATTGATCGGCATAGACCACGTTTGACAAGCGAAAGCGCCCCTTCGGGGGCGCTTTTTTATGCGTAAGACCGGCCTCCGGCCGGTCTTTACGCCAGGGGAGGCGTTTCTTTACGCCTCCTGCACGGACCACTACTAACCAAGGGCTCAACCCTGCCGATAAGTCTAATGTACCTCTTAATGCTTGCCACGGATGGCAACTCCCGAGCATGGTGAAAGGCTAATGAACATTAAACGCATCGCAGCGCTTCTATCACTGGGCGCTCTCCTCTCAACGGCGGCTCCGGCTATGGCCGCGAACCCGACCGGAACCGTTCAGGTCGAATGGAACTACGCCATCACGGCCACGATCAACATGTACACGCAGACGACGGCGTCCAAGACCCACACGACGCCCGCCGCGAACGACATCTACTGGGCCAGCTCTCCCGCGGGCAGCGTCGACCAGCGGCTGCAACGGCACGATTGCCACGGCCAACGCCAGCTACGACGGCAACGGTGGCAACGGTGCCAACGCGGCCGGCATCGTCAACTTCGGTAACGTTGTTGCCGATAGCACCGACTATACGAACTGCCTCGAAACCAACGCCATCGACGCCTATATCGTCACGAACGACAGCCTCGGTGCCAACCTGACCGTCGCGGTGAGCGCCGGTGCGCCGTCAGCGCGTACGACACTGCGACCAACGGCTCACTGCTGTGCATCCTGCCGGCCAACACGTGGAACACCACGGGCAACACGGCATGGGCCGCATCAGCTCGCGTGGCCGCGGTATCGATGAACAGCACGACCGCTTGTTCGAGCGGTACTGCCGCGACCGTCGCCGCAGCGCACCCTTCTGGCTCTGACCAAGGCGACCACAGGTTCGGACATCAATCAGGATCTGCAGCTCAACATGGGCCCGCAGATGCAAAGCGGCGCCCAGACCGTGACGCTTACCTACACGCTCACGACCAACTAAACGAAGGAAGAGGAGAGCGCCCTTCGTCGCGGGACTCGATAACGTCTCGCGGCGAAGGGAGTCGGGATATGCTTCAGGTCAAACGCCTCAAAACGCTGCTCGTCGTTGCTGTCACCCTCTTCGGTGCAATGACGATCGGTGCCGACCCTTTCGGGCTCGGTCTGACGGTAACGCCAGGGAAGTTCGAGGCCTCTATCCCCCTCGGAACAACCTACAACGTACCGGTCACGGTGGCCAACACGTCCGGCAACTCGCTGCACGTTCAGGCCTCCCTGGCGGACTTCGCCCTCTCCGAAAACGGCAGCTATGAATTCGAAAAGGTCGGAACGAGCCCACACTCCTTGCTTCGATGGGCCTCGATCCGGCCGCGCGAGTTCGACATCCCCCCGGGGACGGCGCAGCAAGTGCAACTCACGCTCGAAATACCTTCGGATCCGAACCTTGCCGGGGAGTATTCCGGAGTCGTCTTCTTCCAGACCAGACCGCAACGCCGCGGAGGCGGGGTTGCCTTCTCGGCCCGAATTGCGTCGAAGTTCTACATCACGATTCCCAATACGGTCAAGGTCGACGGCGCGATCACCAAGATGACCAGCACGAAGGGACACGGCAATCAAGTCTACCGCGTCCTCTTCAAGAACAGCGGAAACGCCCACGAGTACCTGCGCGGCCAGTTGACCGTGCAAAAGGGCGGAGCGATCGTGTATCAGGTGCCGATGCCCGACAATATGTTGGTCGAGCGCGGCGGGGACCGATTGATCGAACTGAACGGCAAGGCGTTGGGGCCCGGTACGTATCAGGCGATCGCCACGATCGACTACGGCGGCAAAACGGAGACCGGCGGCGAGATCAACTTCGAAGTCCACTAACCCACCGGATCACAAAGCACATGGAGCGTGTAGGATCACTGCGATGAAACGGTATCTACTGGGATTGATAAGCGCAGTCTTCGCCGCAGCGGCGTCGATGGCGTTTGTTGCCCCGGCCATCGCAGCGAACCCATCGGCAAGCGCTACGGTCAACGCGAAGTGGAACGCTCAAGCGATCATCCACTTCTCGCTCACACCGAACTACTACACGGGCTTCGGCGCCGTCCTCGCTTCATTCGGAACGCAGCCTGCGCCAACGCACGGGCCCGGTGCGACCGGCGTCGGAGCTGGAACCGTCGACTTCGGCACGGCAATCGCCGGCGACGACTATCTGTATAAATACGCCGCTCACCTTGCCGTAACCACCAACGATACGTCCGGATTTTACGTTTACGGTGAAGCAGCAACCGCGCTGGTCAATAATAGCGACGGTTCGACCTATCCGGTCTCGCAAGCGCTTTATTATCTTCCGAGCGGTGCGACGTCCGACTCGAATACGGGTTTTACGCCAGGCTACCCGTTCGCTCAAACGGGCGGACTTGTTTCCGGCGGTTCTGACTCGATCACGGATCCTGCTTCGATCACATACGGGGCCTATCCGAGCCCGATCGCGCTTTCCAGCGCCGCGAACGGCGACTACTACTACGATTACCAGTTCAAGGTCCCAAATACAGCCACGAACGGCAATTACTACGTCTGGATCGTCTATACGGTGGTCGCACGATGACGCGTTTCCGACTTTTACTGGCCGCGGTAGGCCTCTTGGTTCTTGGCCTGGTGTTGAGTCAGCCCGCGCGAGCCACGCTTTCGACGCTTCAATCGCAGATAGCCGTAACGATCATTGTAAATGTTACGCCCTCGCCGTTAGCATACAACCAATCCGTGATCGCTGCGAGCGACGAGCCTCGCATCAGGTCCTCGATTTCGCTCAAACGCGCAACACCTTCGATGAAGCGCGTCTTCGAGGCGCAGAGCCTGCATTTCGATCGCTCGGGTCCGCTCATCGTCGCGCAAGCGAAGCAGAGCCCGATACTGGTTCAGGCCGAAGTAACGCCAAACCCCAAGGCGACACTGCTCTATAGCAATGACAACGACGTTATCGTGAATGCGGTTGCTGGTTCGACCGTACAGGTTCCCTGTGCGTTCATGGTTACGGTCGATACGACAAAAAACTGGACGCTTTACCACGGCGTATCCAATGATTTCTCCACGGATTTCCCGGGCAAGGATCTAGGCAACAACACCTACGTTGCCACGCCGAAGCCCACGGCGACGCCGTATGTCGTCTACGCGGACGACGGTAAAGCTTGGGTTGTTCTTGCAACAGGAAATAAGGCAACTACCTACTGCGTTACCTTGACGCTCACCGTGCCGGCAGCCGTTGCTGGAGGCACGTACACCTCTAACGCGGTGTATACGCTCTACTTCTAACGGCGCTTACGACGATGAGGCTCTTGATCCCATGCTCGAAAGCCAGGCATAGAACGCGCGTCAGAGAATAATCCACCGTTGTGGCTCGTCCGCTCTTGAAGCTGGTTGAATGGCGTTATGCGTTACTCGCGAGCTTTTCGCTGGCAGCGTTGTTCGCAGCCTGGTACGCTCGACTGACGGCCACCGGTCTACAGTTCGGCGATGGCGGCGAGTTAGTGCTTGCCGCGGCGACCAGCGGTGTAGCGCATCCGCCCGGCTATCCGCTTTGGATCGCCATCGCACACGTCTTCACGTTGCTGCCGCTGGGTTCCGTTCCGTTCCGCGTCGGCATCTTCTCGGTTCTGTGCCATGCGATCGCGATCGGTGTCGTCGCCGTCACCGGCGCCGTTTTGACGCGTAACATTTTCGCCGGCCTCTTTGCCGGAGCGCTGCTTGCTTGTGCGCCGCTCTTCGTTACGTGGTCCATTCAACCGGAGGTCTTTGCGCTCAACGACCTCCTCGTTTCTGCGATTGTGCTTTGCACGCTGCTGCTCGTAACGCGGGTGGGAGAGTGGCGGCCTTTTGCTATTGCTTGTGGTCTACTCGGGCTTGGACTTGCAAATCAACAGACGATTATTGCACTAGCGCCGCTGTTGCTCTGGGTGCTTTGGTACAAGCGCTTCGAGTTGCCGAAAGGAAATGGGGCACTAGCTCTCTACTTGGGCTCGGTTGCGGCATTGGTGATCGGGTTTCTTCTGCCGTACGCCCACACGCTTGTCGAATCGCAACGCCAGTTGCTATGGCCCTTTGGAGCGGTGCACAACGCGGCACAGTTCGTTGACCTAATCACGCGTAAGCAGTTCGGAACCGGAAGTCTCGTCCCTGACCGCGAGCTCCAGGGCGGTACGTTCGGCTCGCGGCTTTTTACAACCGCCGTCGCGCTTTGGCCGGTGCTTCCCGCAGTCGCACTCGGCGGACTCCTTACGGATGACTCGAAGTTACGCCTGTGGGTACCGGCGCTCTGGGGCGCATTTGTTGCGATCGTCTTCTGCGTCGTGGCGAACATCAATATAAACGGCGACTTCGTTGCCGCGGTATTTACCAGATTTGCTCTGCAGCCGCTCGTGATGCTGGCGCCGTACGCCGCCTTCGGGCTGACTGGGCTTGCGCGAATTCTGCGGGGGAATTCGCGCGCCGCATCGATCGGCAGTGCCGTCCTCGTCGCGATCGTTCTCGTCTCAGGCCTCGCGTACTCGCAGACGCGGTCGCTACACGACGAGCACGATCCGCGCACACTCGTCACTGATGTGTTTTCGACGGTGCCTCACGGAGCCGTCTTGCTTGTCTGGGATCAGCTTTATATGCAGTCGATCCCGTATTTCCAAATTGTCGACGATATGCGCCCCGACGTGACGACGATCGTACTTCCCCTGCTGTTTCATGACGATAACCCCGATTATTTGACACTCTTGGAGCGGCGCGGCATCGATCTCGCGGGCGTCGCAGATGCGCAGACCGGGGTCGATGCGCGTGACGCGATTGCGCGCGCGAATCCTGGCCGTGTTATCTATGTTGCGGGGTTCGGACCGATAACGACGTCGACGTCGTACACCGTGCACAAGATGGGGCTTACCGGTTTGTTAAGCGCTCACGCGAGCGAAGCCGAGCTGTCAGCAATCTACCGGGAAAACGCCGCCGCGATGAGCGCGCCGGGTTATGGCACCGTCTCTACCGATCCCGCGAAGACGACCGGTTGGGGCCTACTCGTTGCGGCCCAATACGCACTGGCGTTCGACAGTCTCGGAAAGCACGCAAAGGAATCCGGCGACCCTTCTGCGGCGCGACGATGGTTTGCGCTCGCGCTCCGCTACCTTCCCGAAGACAGCGACATCGAATCCGAATACCGTAGCGTTCAGTGACAAGTTGACAACGATTTTTCTTTCGATACCAGTCGAAACATGTTCGTTCAAGATGGATCTAACACATGGGCCTACGTACCGCTCGGCGGTTACGTTTCGAGCCATGAGATGACGACGAGCGTTGGCCTTCACGACATTGCACTAGATGACAGTGGATACGTTTATGGAGTGACGGGAACCGGAAATCTCTATATTTGTGATCCGATCAATTGGGTCTCGGCTTCGGGAACGTTGAGCGTGACGCTCGACGTTGGAAGCGAAGCTCTCTTACAGCACTTTGCACTCTATTCGCCCGGCAACTTCACGGGGATCGCACCGCTTTAGTTCTGGAGCCTACGATCAGAGCGGCGAGAGCCGCTAAGAAGGCGACGCCGTAAACGCCGCTGCTTTCCCGGTGTAAGGATTCGTAGGCCGGGGTGAGCAGCGGCGTTTGCTGCATCTGCGGGACGATCGCGCCGAGTTCGAATGCGCCGCAAAGCACGGTGAGAGCGAGACAGCCGATGATGGCAGCGGCCGTACGGCGCGATTCGAGCCCGGCGAATACGGTGATTGCTACGGTTGCGAGGGCGATCCAGTCGCCGGTACGCACGATTGCGGCGACCTCGGCGGCGATCATTGCGGCGAACGCCGGTGTCGGCCCGATGTGCGTGAACGCGATCGGCGCGAAAACGAAGGCAAAGCCCGCCATCGCGCCAACCCACAGCCCCAGAAGAACGATCCGAACGCTAAACCACATGAGAGGTCCGATTCAACCGTGCGCGCTCCCGATCCGTTAACCGTGGCCCTGGATGCCGCGCGTGCAGGCGCCCAGCAGCTCCTCGAGCACGCGCATCGGCCGCTGGAAATTCGCGAGAAGGGCCGCCGCGCCGATATCGTAACCGTGGCCGACCGCGCGAGCGAGGCCGCGGTCATCGCGCGCCTGCGCGCCGATTTCCGCAGCGCGTCGATCCTTGCCGAGGAGAGCGGCAGCGTTACCGGGACCAGCGACGAGCGGTGGATCATCGATCCGCTCGACGGCACGACCAACTATGCCCACGGGTATCCGCTCTACTGTATTTCGATCGCGTACGAACGCGCCGGGGAGCTGATCGCCGGTGTGATCTACGCGCCCGCGATCGGCGAATGCTACACCGCCCAGCGCGGCAGCGGTGCGCAGCTCGGCGAGCGCGCCATTGCGGTTTCCGTGATCGACGACGTTGCCGACGCGATGGTCTGCACGGGGTTTCACCCGGCCGACTTTGCGCGCAACGCGGCCTACTTCGAACGTGCGTCAAACCGCGCGCAGGCGGTCCGGCGGGACGGCTCGGCGGCGCTGGATCTCGCGTTTACGGCGTGCGGCCGGTTCGACGGCTTTTGGGAGTTTGACCTTAGCCCGTGGGACGTTGCGGCAGGCATGCTGATCATCACCGAGGCCGGCGGCCACGTTACCCGCGTTGACGGCGGCCTGACGGCCGTCGACGCGCGCAGCATTCTCGCCACCAACGGCCGCATCCACGCGCAGTTGCAGGGCGTCCTTTCGCAAGGCTGAAATGGTGGCCGTATGAACGCACCGGTCATCGCTCGTGTTCTCGGGCTGCTGTTTATCATTGCGGGTGCGGCCGGATTCGTGCCGTGGGTGGCGCCGGTTGCGCCGTTCACCGCGCCCGTGATCTCGATAACGGCGCAGTACCGCATGCTCTTTGGAATCTTTCCCGTCAACGCGGCGCACGATGCGGTGCACATCCTCTTCGGTCTTTGGGGCATCGCCGCCGGTGCCGGCTTTGGCGCTGCCGTGCTCTATTGCCGCGTCGTCACGATCGTGTATTTGATCCTGGTAATCTTCGGTGCGCTTCCGCTACTCAACACGCTGCTGGGCGTTGCGCCTATCTACGGCTGGGACATCGCACTCCACGCCATCATCGCGCTCCTCGCCGCCTACGGCGGCTTCGGCCGCGGCTCCATCCCCCCCCAACTCGAAGAGCAACCCACGTAATTCTACCTGTCACCCTGAGCTTGTCGAAGGGTCCTGTCACCCTGAGCCTGTCGAAGGGTCCTGTCACCCTGAGCTTGTCGAAGGGTCCTGTCACCCTGAGCTTGTCGAAGGGTCCTGTCACCCTGAGCTTGTCGAAGGGTACTGTCACCCCGAGCTTGTCGAAGGGGTCCTGTCACCCTGAGCTTGTCGAAGGGTACTGTCACCCTGAGCCTGTCGAAGGGCGCCCTCGCGACAGGCTAACGACACGATCCCAATTGCCTTCGATTAGAGCAATTTTCTTTGCGCGACTCCACCCTTTCAATTGTTTCTCCCACGCGATTGCTTGTTCGATACGTTGAAAGTCAGCACAATATACCAACCGTACCGGGCGCCGTTCGTGCGTGTATGATTTTGGATCCCAACCGAAATTGTGCTGGCCGACGCGTCGCTCAAGATCGTTAGTGACACCGACGTAGAACGACCCGTCGTTGCAGCGCAGCATATATACAAAGTAGTTCACGCGAAGACTTCTGCGCGCGCGACGGTTAGTGGCAACCCTTCGACACGCTCAGGTGGGGGAACGCCGCGCGTTCCCCTTTACGTTTTGCGCTTCGCGCAAAGCCGTGGCCCTTCGACAAGCTCAGGGTGACAGGACCCTTCGACAAGCTCAGGGTGACAGCGCCCTTTGACAAGCTCAGGTGGGGGAACGCCGCGCGTTCCCCTTTACGTTTTGCGCTTCGCGCAAAGCCGTGGCCCTTCGACAAGCTCAGGGTGACAGCGCCCTTTGACAAGCTCAGGTGGGGGAACGCCGCGCGTTCCCCTTTACGTTTTGCGCTTCGCGCAAAGCCGTGGCCCTTCGACAAGCTCAGGGTGACAGCGCCCTTTGACAAGCTCAGGTGGGGGAACGCTGCGCGTTCCCCCTTTACGTTTTGCGCTTCGCGCAAAGCCGTGGCCCTTCGACAAGCTCAGGGTGACAGTGGGGTGGTCTACGCGGCGAGGGGGGTGTGGGTTTGCCATTGGGCTCGGCGGAGTTTTAGGGCGGTGAGGGTGGCGCGGGCGGTCCAGGCGAGAATCCAGGCGATCGGGACGGCGTAGAGGCCCAGGTGTAGGCGCTCGATGCAGAACCACGCGATCGGGAGAACGATGATGCCGCACACGATCCCGACCATCATTGAGAATTGCGTGTCGCCTGCAGCGCGAATCGGCGAGAGTGCGACCATCGCGTAGCCCTTGATGGGCATCGTGATCATGTGCAGTGCGAGCGGAAGTGCCGCGACGCTTGCGACGGCGGCGTTCATCGTGAAGAGAAATGAGAGCGGCCATGCGCCCAGCGCGACCAGGCCGCCGGCAATCGTTGTTACGACCAGCGTCGTGCGCAAGGCGCGCCGGAGAAATTGCTCCGCACCGGACGGATCGCCGGCACCCAAGCGCTGGCCGATGACCGTTTGCGTGGCACTTTGCAACGGGCCCGGAACGACGAACGTCAAGTCGGAGACGACGTTGAGTGCGCGAAACGCGGCCACCAGCGTTGCCCCGAACGGCGCGAGCATCGTGACGATGGCCATGTCGGGCGCGACCAGCGCGAAGCCGAACACACTTTCCGGCAAGCCGAGCCACGCGCACCGCAGCGCAAGCGCGCGGTTGAAGTCGCGCTGGGCGAAGATGCGATAGACGGGCTTGCGTGCGACGTAGATCAACGCGAAGATCGCCGCGCACGTTTCCGATGCGAGCGTGGAGATGCCCGCGCCCACGATACCGAACGGGTGATGGCTCAACCACCCTAGCGCGAGCACGGCTAGCAGCGGCACGTGGATCAGGTTGATGACGCCGAGTAGATAGACGCCGAGTTTACGGTTTCCCGCCGCGCCGAGGCCGACGATCAGCGTTGCCGATATGTTGATCGGAATGAGCGAAACGCAGCGCAGGATCAAATACATCGCGCTGGCATGCGCGCTCGGCAGCGCGCCCACCATGCCGTGGATTAACGGCCCTGCGCCGATCAAGCTCGCGAGCGTGATCGCGACAGCAGCCAAAGCCGGAATCACGAAGCCGGCGCGCACGGTGCGCGCGAACCCGTCCACATCGTGCGCGCCGATGCGCTGTGCCGCGATGATGCCCAGGCCGCTCCACAGGCCGCCCAGCGTCATGATCAACGTGAAGAAGACCGTCGTTGCGGCGGTGACGCCCGCAAGCGCGGCCGCCCCAAGATAGCCGATGGCGATCGTGTCGACCACGCCCAGAAGCTGATCGCCGAGCATTTGCACGGCAAGCGGAAGCGAGAGGCGCCGGATGGCGGCGCCGACGTTCGTGTGGTCGACGATCATGGTGCTGCGCTACGCGCGCAGCACGTCGAGTTCGCGGAAGAAGTGGTCGATCTCTTCGTCGGTGGTGTAAAAGTGGGGGCTGACGCGCAGCCCGCAGCCGGGCCGGTAATCGATGAAGACACGGCGCTCGATCAGTCCCTTGCAGGCACGGTCTGCGCCGTCGAAGTCGATGCCGATCCATCCGGTGCGCCGCTGCGGGTCGAGCGGCGTGTTCACGCGTAGCCCGCGTTCGAGCGCCATCTCGGCAAGTTTGCTTGTTAAACGCACGTTGTGTTCGCGAATACGAGCCACGCCCACGCTCGCGATCAAACCGTGGCCCGGCTGCGCGACGACGAAGCCCGGAATCGTCGGCGTTCCATGACCGAAGCGATACATCGACTCGGCAAAGCGCATCGGCGCGTCTTCGAACGCGAACGGTTGGGCGTGCGCCATCCACCCGGTGACCGCGGGACGCAGCGACGCGCGCAGCGACGGCTTGACGTAGATCCAACCGCAGCCGGGTCCGCCCATCAGCCACTTGTGTGAACCGCCGGTGACGACGTCGAGGTCCCACGCCGTCACGTCGTACGGATAGACGCCGGTCGTTTGATAGGCGTCCACGCACAGGATCGCGCCCACGCGCCGGCAGTGCTCTTGAATGGCGCGCACGTCGGCGATTGCGCCCGACACGTAATAGGCGTGCGACAGCACCGCGATCGCGGTGCGCTCGGTGATCGATGCGACGATGCGCTCGGTCGGAATCGTGCGCCCGTCGTCTGAGCCGACGACGCACACCTTTGCGCCGTAGCGTTCCCATTCGCGCCACACGTACGTCAGCGACGGGAACTGGAGCGATTCGTAGACGATCTCGTTGCGCTCGCCGCGAAAATCGAAACAGGTCGCAAGCGCCGCTTGTAACACCGACACGTTGGCGCCCAGAAAGACGCTCCCCGCCGGCGCACCGATCAACGAACCGATGCCGTCGGCGATCTCGCCGATGCGCGGCAGCCAGCGCTCCCACGCCTCGGGACCGTCCGCGGCCCAATCTTCCCAATACGCATCGAGCGCGGCCTTGGCGCCCAGCGGCGCCGCGCCCATCGAATGACTGACCAGATAGGTCGCGTTTTCGAGAATCGGAAACTGCTCGCGATGCACGGCGTGCGTGATCGTGGTGCTCACACGTAGGCTCCTTTGCCCAGATACGTCCGCACCTCCCACAACTCGGGGAAGAAGCGGTGCGAGAGCGTGCTATTGAGGTATTGTGCGCCCGACGAGCCGCCGGTACCGATGCGCTGACCGATCATGCGCTCGACCATGCGTACGTGACGTCCTCGCCAAAGCAGAAAGCGTTCGTCGAACTCGATCAGGTCTTCCATCAGCAGATACAGGTCGTAATGTTCGGTTGCGTTCGAGTAGATCACGCGCAAGCTCTCGATGAGCGCATCGTGCGAGTCGGCCGCGAAGCCCCGCCGTGCGAGCAGTGCTTTGACTTTATCGTAGAGAGACGGTTGCGCTAAGCGCCGCTCGAGACGCGCACGCTGTGCGTCGTCCATCTGAATGTGCGCCAGCGTTTCCGTCCGCCGCACGCCGCACAAGAACTCCATCTCGCGGAACTGGATCGATTGAAAGCCGCTAGCGGGGTTGAGATGTTCGCGGAAGGCGTTGAACTCGTGCGGCGTCATCGTCTCGAGCACGTCGATCTGCGTTTCGATCAAGCGTTGAATCGTGTGCACGCGGCGGAAATACTTCGAGACGTGCAGCAGCCGGTCGGCGTCGATCGCTTCGATCGTCGCGTCGAGCTCGTGCAGCAACTGCTTGAACCACAGCTCGTACACTTGATGGATGATGATGAAGAGCATCTCGTCGTGATGCGGCGGCTGCGAGAGCGGCCGCTGCAGCGCGAGAAGCTCGTCGACCTTGAGGTACGAGCCGTAGGAGAGGCGCGGATCGTCCAAGCTATTGGACCGTGACGTTGTACGTCAGCGATTTTGCCGGCGGTGCGTCGGGTTCGAACGAACGCGCGTAGTTCAGGACGATCGTCGTTGCGCCGGTGCGGTTGGCATGGAAGATGAAGATCTGTTGGCCGGGCGCGCCCGGCACGTTTTGCGGTGAGGGCTCGCGCACGTTGCCTTCGTAGGCCAAGATCTTGCCGTCGGCGGTGGTCTGCGTCCACGCATAGCCGGTTGACGGATTGGACGGAAGCGCGATGAAGAAGTCTTCGCCAGAGTTGACGGTGATGCCGGTTGCTGCGTCGGCATCGGTAAAGACCGGTGAATGCGGATTGATCGATGCGTAGGCGGGCGCCGCGAAGGCCAGTGCAGCGACGGCGGCGAGCATCAGAACCGTGCGTTTCATGCTTGTACTCCTTGAAGTGCGCGTATCTCGTCGTCGATCGATCCGCGTAAGACATGCCAGGCCATCAGATAGTCGGCGCGCAGCGAGGCTAGCGGCGCGCTGAAGGTTTCGGGCCGGTTGTGTTCGATGAACGCGTGCGAGAACCACGCGGGACCGTAGCCGGCAACCAGGCCCGCGCCGATCAGCCAAGGTTTGCGCATCGCGATCCCGCCAAAAACCAGCGTCGTCGCCGCGATCGTCCCCGCCACGTGCAGCGCACGCGTACGCGGATCGCTATGCGCACGCAGATACCGCGGCCAAAACTCCTCAAAACTCTTCATGTACCTATCCTGTCATCCTGAGCTTGTCGAAGGATACCGGGGCTTGGGCGGCTTCTCCTCGAAGGGCGCGCTCTATGTACCGAGCCATGACGGCGGCCGTGGTCGCACTCTGTCTGACGGCCTGCTCGCAGGCGGGTGGATCGTCGGCCTCCTCCGCGCCGTCGGCCTCCCCTACGGCGCAGGCGACCAACCCCATCGCGTTCCCGCTCTATTCGCCCAGCACGCTGATCTCGTCGCGCTCCTGGCTCCAGCGCGTCGGCGGCGATGCGGCCCGCGGCCAGGAAGTGATCGCCGAGTCCCCCGCGACGCTCGATCAACTGACCGACTGGATCCACGGCTTGAGCGCAAATCCCCCGTCCGGTTACATCGTCAGTGCGAGCGGGTCGGGTATGGAGACCGCGCGGCGCCACGCGCAAGAACTCGGCGTCGACTTTCAAGTCTTCACACACGACGTCGACGGGAAGACGCACGCATTGATCGTCGTTGCGCTCGATCCCGCGGAGTTCGAAACCAAAGCGGGACCGGTGCTCGGCTGGATCGACAAATACGAGATGTTGCCCAAGAGCTTCCGCGAGCCGATCGACGCGCAGGCTAAAGACCGCACGGGCTTTACCGTGAGCCAAGCCCTCGACGTGTCGACGCCGATCGGTGCGGCGCTGGCGGCGGCACGAACATTGCGAAACTCCGGACAACGAGGTTTGGTACTCATCGATGCCGTCAAGAAGTAAGCGCCGCGTTCTCGCGGCGCTCGCTACGTTATTCACGCTCGCGGCAACGCCCGACCCATCGTATATCGGGGTGCAAGGCCTGCTCCTGGTCGGCGTGCATCGCGACGTGTCGGGCAGTCAATACGGCGTGGGCGCCGGCCCGCTGCTGCAGGTGCACGTCGGCGGTCCGCGTCTCGCGCTGCATCTCGAAGGCATACCGGTGGTGAGTATTCCGGGCACCCGCCCCAGCGCCGCGTACGGTCAGGCGACGCCCGCGATCGGGATCTTCAACGGCGACGTCGAGTACGCGCTCGACCGCCGTTCGCACTGGTGGGTCGGCCTCGGCGAAACGATCTACAACCAGCGCACGCCGCTACCCGCGCAAGCGCAGGTCGTATCGTCAAGGCTCGCGGGCATTCGCTACGTCGTGCGGTATCGCCGCGCGCTGCCGCACGCGCACTTCATCGAAGCGACGGTAGGCGCGGCGCCATACCTCGGCGGCTCGGACGTCTACGTCTTCACCGGAAATATCGCGCCGCCGGTCGTCAAGCCCGAACGCGCGTCCGAGATCGACGCCTCGGCGGAGTTCGGCATCACGCACCATCACTCACAATGGCTCGTGGGCGTGCGTACCCTCAACTTTACCGCGCGCTATCCGGTGACAGGTCTGGCCGCCGACCGCAACGTGGGCCTCGGTCCGATCATCGAATGGCGCGACCTCTTGCGCTGATCACGTGAGGCGAATGTTTTCGAATCGCAGTAGCCGGCGGCGCATCGAGTTTGGCCCCGCGCCTTTGACCCGGCCGTCCGACCCGACGACGCGGTGCGCGGGGATCAGCAGATCGAGCGGCGTGCGTCCCATCGCCATCGCAACGCCGCGGTGCGCGCGCGGCGCTCCGATCGCGCGCGCGACATCGCCGTAGGAAATCAGCTCGCCGGTTTCGAGTTGCGCTACCAGATGCCAAACGTCCAACTGAAACGGCGTCCCGTGCAGCGCGAGCGGAAGGTCGAAACGCCGCAATCGTTTGCGAAGATAGGCGTTGATCTGGGCCTTGGCCTCCCGCAAGAGCGGATCGCCGACACGACCCGCGCTCGGCTGCGCCCGCGCGACGAAGTCGCAGGCGACGATCGCATCGTCCGACCGCGCGAAGGCAGAGCGCCGCGCCGAAGGGCGTGGGCAGGATCAGTTCACCGGGCATACGATATGGGCATTATGTCATTGAACGGGAAAACGCTTTTCATCACCGGCGCAAGCCGCGGCATTGGCCTGGCAATCGCGCTTCGAGCGGCGCGCGAAGGCGCGAACGTCGCGATCGCCGCTAAGACCGCCGAGCCCAATCCCAAGCTGCCGGGTACGATCTTTACCGCTGCCGCGGAAATCGAAGCGGCCGGCGGAAAGGCGCTCGCGCTGCAGTGCGACATCCGTTTCGAAGAGCAAGTCGTGGACGCGGTTGCCAAAACGGTAGAGCGCTTCGGCGGCATCGACGTCTGCATCAACAACGCGAGTGCGATCTCGCTTACGCCGACCACGCAGACCGACATGAAGCGCTACGATCTGATGCATCAGATCAACACGCGCGGTACCTTCGTGTGCTCGAAGGCGACGATTCCGCATTTGAGCAAGGCGGAGAATCCGCATATTCTCAACATGGCGCCGCCGCTAGATATGCAAGCGCGCTGGTTCAAGAATCACGTTGCGTATACGATGGCGAAGTTCGGGATGTCGATGTGTACGCTCGGCATGTCGGAAGAATTGCGCGACGCAGGGATCGCCGTGAACTCGCTGTGGCCGCTGACCGCGATCGATACCGCCGCGGTGCGCAACGTCCTAGGCGGCGACACGATGGCCAAATCGTCACGCAAACCAGAGATCGTGGCCGATGCCGCCATCGCCATCCTCCACCGCCCGTCGCGCGAATGCACCGGCAACTTCTTCATCGATGAAGAAGTGCTGCTCGCCGAAGGCGTCACCGATTTCGCTTCGTACGCGTACGATCCGAACGCGCCGCTGGTGCCGGATTTCTTCGTTCCCGAGGCGGTCCTCGCGCGATCGTCCACGCCGCTGCTTCCGCTACCCTGGTAGGAGAGTATGAGCGAACACATCGTCTATACGCAAAGACGGCGCGATTGCGTCGATCCGGTTCAATCGTCCGGAGAAGAAGAACGCGATCACCGGCGCGATGTATCAGGCGATCGTCGATGCGCTTGCCGACGCGGCGGCCGATGCCGACGTGCGCGCCGTCGCGATCCTCGGCGGTGACGCGTTTACGGCGGGAAACGATATCGGTGATTTCATCGCGGCAGGCGGCGCGCGAGCAAGCGATCTTCCGGTCGTCAAGATGTTGCGCGCGCTGATCGCGTTTCCCAAACCGCTGGTCGCCGGCGTCAAGGGCGTCGGCGATCGGGATCGGCACGACGCTGCTGATGCATTGCGATGCGGTCGTCGCGGGCATTCGGCGCGCTTCTCGTTGCCGTTCGTCAAACTCGGCCTGGTTCCCGAAGCGGCGTCGAGCGTGCTGTTTCCGCTGATCGCGGGTCGCATGCGCGCATCGTGGCTGATGCTTTCGGGCGAGCAGTTTTCGGCTCGACGAAGCCAAAGAGATGGGCCTGATCACGCGCGTCACCGAGGACAAGGACGTCGACGGCGCGGTCGCGCATGATGTGCGGGATCCTAGCGGAACTGCCGCCGAACGCGCTTGCGCACGACCAAACGCCTGCTCAAAGCGCGTTCGCTCGAGCCGTCGACGAAGCGATGGAGCGAGAGCTCACCGCATTCTTCGCCGCACTCCAATCCGACGAAGCCCGCGCCGCCTTCATGAAGTTCATGTCCCGCTAGGCCGTGCTTCGACACGGGTTCGCGAAGCGAACCCTGCTCAGCATGACACCCTCTGTGTCACCCTGAGTAGGGTTCGCTTTGCGAACCCGTATCGAAGGGCGGCTGGCGGGTTTAGACGCCGAGGAACTCCAAGAGGTCGCTTTCGCGGGCGGCGAGGTCGGCGCTGTCGAGAACTTGTTCGACGCGGCCGTGGGCGACGATGTGATGGCGATCGGCGACGTCGCGCGCGAAGCGTACGTTTTGCTCGACCAGCAGCACGCTCAGCCCCGCGGCTTTCATTTCGAGAATGATTTCGCCGATGCGCTCGACGATCACGGGTGCGAGCCCCTCGGTCGGCTCGTCGAGTAGAATCGTGCGCGCACCCGATCGCAGTGCGCGTGCGATTGCGAGCATCTGCTGTTCGCCGCCCGAGAGCGTCGTGCCGACGGCGTGCGCGCGTTCCTTGAGATTGGGAAATGCGTCGAAGATGCGCGCGATGTCCCATCCGCCCGGTGCGATGACCGGCGCGAAGAGCAGATTCTCGCGCACGCTCAGCGTGGAGAAGATGCCGCGCTCTTCGGGAACGTAGGCGATGCCGAGCTTGGCGATGCGATCGGAAGCCAGCGCTTGCAGCGCGGTACCGTCGAACGTTATCGTGCCGCTGCGCGCGCGTACGATGCCCATGATCGTCCGCAGTGTGGTCGTCTTGCCCACGCCGTTGCGGCCGATGAGCGTCGCGACCTCGCCGTCGCGCAGTTCGAACGACATGCCGTGGAGGATGTGCGACTCGTCGTAGTAGCCGTGGACGTCGTTGAGCTGCAGCATCAGTGTCTCGCGCCTCCGAGATAGGCGTCGATCGACGCGCTGATCGGCGCGCACCTCCGCGTACGTTCCTTCGGTGAGAACTTTGCCGCGTTCGAGCACGCTGACGCGATCGCAGAGATGCTCGACCACGCGCAGATTGTGCTCGACCAGCACGATCGTGCGCCCTTCGGAGACGCGCCGGATCAAGGCCATCGTCGGCTCGACGTCCTCGGCGCCCATGCCGGCGGTGGGTTCGTCGAGCAGCATCACCGACGGATCTTGCGAAATCGGCGATCGCCAGCTCGAGCGCGCGCTTCTTTCCGTAGGGAAGCGCGGATGCGATCGTATCGCGATCGGCATCGAGGCCGGCGAATGCCAGTGCCTCACGCGCGGGATCGTCGAGCACGGCGGTCGCGCGGCGGCCGGCGAGGACGTGCCGGGAAAGCGACGTGCGCGCCTGCAGCGCAACTTTTACGTTCTCGAGCGAGCTCATGTGGGCGAAGATGCTATTGATCTGGAAGCTGCGCACGATGCCCAAGCGCGCGACATCAGCAGGCTGCAAGCGTCGTGATATCGCGACCGTCGAAATATACGCGGCCGGATGTCGGCTTGACGAAGCCGGAGAGCACGCCGAGCAGCGTGGATTTACCGGCACCGTTGGGGCCGATGACGGCGTGGATCGTCGCGCGTTCGATTCGAAGCGAAAGGTTGTCGAGCGCGATGAATCCGGAGAACGACTTGACGATGTCGTTCGCTTCCATTGCGATAGAGCCGGTCTCGATCATCGTTTGGCCAATACGTCCGAAATGGTGTAGCACCTTTTTACTACAATCTGCGACACTACCATACGGAGGATCACACGCGTGAGGTTGTCTGGGAAAGTTGCGCTCGTGACCGGCGCCGCAAGCGGCATTGGCCTCGAGATCGCACGCGCACTGGCGCGCGAGGGCGCGGCGGTTTCGATCGCCGATATCGCCGTCGACGGTGCGCGCGCCGCGGCCTCCGCGATCGAAGCGGACGGCGGGCGCGCGAGCGCGATCGAGATGGACGTGACCGAGTGAAGCTAGCGTTGATGCGGGTGTCGAGCGTACGGTGGCGTCGCTCGGCGGTCTGGATATTTTGGTCAGCAACGCGGGCGTCCAGCACATCGCGCCGATTCATGAATTGAGTTTCGCCGACTGGCGCCGCCTGATCGCCGTCCACCTCGACGGTGCGTTCCTGACCACGCGTGCGGCGCTGCGCCACATGTACGCGCACCACGTGGGCGGCAGCATCATCTACATCGGCTCGGTCCATTCCAAGGAAGCTTCGCCGCTCAAGGCCCCGTATGTGTCCGCCAAGCACGGCATCTTGGGTCTGTGCCGCACCGTGGCGAAAGAGGGCGCCGCGTTCGGCGTCCGGTCCAACGTCATTTGCCCCGGATTCGTGCGCACGCCGCTGGTCGAACGTCAAATACCCGAGCAAGCGCAGGCGCTTGGCATTTCGGAGAGTGACGTCATCAAAAACGTCATGCTCAAAGAGACCGTGGACGGCGAATTCACCACAACGCAAGATGTCGCGGAGTTGGCAGTGTTCCTTGCTGCGTTTCCCACCAACGCGCTAACTGGACAATCGATCGTGGTCAGCCACGGCTGGTGCATGGAATAAAAAGTAATACATCACTTCGGGTGATAGCCGCATTTGTTTAAGATGTGATAATCTTACAAATCATAAGCGCTCCACACTAGGGAGACATCATTTTGATGAAACGCTCTATCACCATAGCAATGGCTGCCTTAGCTTTTGCTTGGTTCTTCATGCTCAACGCAACCGGTGCGATGGCCGATCAAAAAGATCCGCTGACGATCACCCTCACACCGGTGTTTTTCTTGGGCACCACCAGCGATGCGGTATCGCCGCCGCTGCCCGGGACCGTTCCCGGAAACTCGCCGTTCCCTCCGCGCAATACCAGCGAAGCGCGGCTGAACTATGGCCTCTCCTACGCAATCAACAAGAAGAGTTCGCTTTCGTACTCACACGCGAACGTCTCTTTTGCACTCGGACGGTTGGTAACGGCCGCACCGGGCGCTACGCTGGAAACCGGCGATATCGTCGACCGCATCGACACGATCAGCTACAACTACGGGTTTGGACACGGACTTAGCGGAAGCGCGTACTACCTGTCGCACCAGCGTTCGGACGTTGCGGGACTTTGCCTCAACCAGATCGACTGCCCCAATGCGGTAACGGGTGCTGCGCAATCGAACATCGAGAGCATTAATATGAATGCGTACGGCGTGGGCTTCAAATACGCATTTGGTCCGGTCTCGCGATATACGGGACCACTTCTCACGCTCAACTTCGACGCACAGTACGTGCCGCGTCCGTCGAGCAATCCGAGCGCCGCGCTCGAGGGCTTGCTGGCCTATAAGGGATCGCAAATGCTCTTCCCTTACGGCATCACGATGAATATTCCGATTCCGAATACGGCTGGTATTATTCCGTTTGTCGACTATAAGCGCGAAGCGGTGCTCTGGCACGCTGAATCGACGCCGGAAGCCTTCAACGTCGTGGAATTCGGCTTCGTCAAGATCATTCGTCCGAACCTCACGTTCGCTATGGTCGACACCCACTTCAACGGCTGCCTGTGCTCGGACACGGTGCCGCCGCCGGACAACGTCAACTTCAGCGACATCATCACCTCGTTGAGCTACTCGTTCAAACCTTAGGGAATACTTCGACATACTTCGACAGGCTCAGTATGACAGAGGGATGTTCAATGACACAGGGATGTTCAATGACAGAGGGATGTTCAATGACAGAGGGATGTTCAATGACAGAGCGATGTTCAACGATGGTCCTGCCCCTGTCACCCTGAGCCTGTCGAAGGGCGAAGCGCTAGAGTAGGCCGACTTCTCGGGCGCGCGAGATCGCTTCAACGCGGTTTCGCGCGTCTAATTTTTGCATCAGGTTGCGCAGATAGGCCTTGACGGTGTTGGGGCTCAGGCACATGGCCTCGGCGATCTCCTGATTGGTTTCGCCGATGGCGACGCGGCGTAGCACGTCGTATTCGCGTCGTCCGACCAGCGCCTGCGGGCGCTGCGTGGACTGATAGATCATCAGCGCTTCATCGCCGAGCGACGCTCCGGTGATCACCGAGACCAAGTCGGTGCGGGCCGCGTCTTTGGGCACGACGCCGCAGGCGCCGGCATCGAGTGCGGCGCGAACTGCGGGGTGATCCGGATAGGCCGTGAAGACGACGATCCGTGCGTCGGGAACGATCGCGCGCAACGCGGTAATCAACTCGGGGGCAAGCATGTCGGGCAGGCGCAAATCCAGTAGAATGACGTGCGGGCGCGCATCGGCGACCATTTCGAGCGACGACTTACCCGTCGCGGCGTACCCGACGACCTCGATCTTGCGTGACGTGTTGGCTAGCAGCGCAACGCCGTCGCGCACGACCGGATGATCGTCGACGACGAAGACGCGAATCACGTCGCTCATCCGTGTACCCATGCCCGGAACGTCGTTCCGCCATCGGGATTGTTCGTCACCGCAAGCCAGCCTCCGATATCGCCGAGTGCTTTGTCGACTGCGGCGAGTCCGAAGCCGCGATCGGGTTTATTGCGCGCATCGTCGGCGGCGCGTTCGTCGATGCCGCTGCCGTTGTCGGTGATTGCCATCGCGATCCCGTCCTTGGCGCAACCGACGGTGACGACGACGTCGGTCGCCTGCGCGTGCTTTTCGACATTGAGCAAGCCTTCTTTGGCCGTCGCGATCAACGTGCGTACCGTGCGATCGCCCAGCGGCGGCAGCACGTCGAGCATGACGAGCCGGGCGTTGATGCCACTGCGCGCTTCGAAGGCGCGGATCGTTGCCTGGAGTGCGGCGCCCAGCGCGAGCTGTTCGGTGGGCGATTGCAGTGCGCGCAGCGATTCGCGTAGCGTCGTGGCTGCCTCGCGCGCTTGATGCTCGATCGCGCTGAGACGCGACTGCAACGAAATATCCGACGTCGATTCGGCGACACTGCGTACGCCGGCGGTGATCGCAAAAAGCATCGCGCCGACGGAGTCGTGCAGATCTAAGGCCATCCGCGCGCGTTCTTCCTGAATCGCCGCGGCGGCCTTGCGCTGCGCCTGCTCGGCGACCAGCAACGCCTGCGCCGTGCGGTCGGCAACCGTTTCGACGATCGTGGCGGCGCGCGCGCCGAACGTAGCGCCGTCACGTGCGCCGCCGAGAACCACGCCGATCAGCTCGCCGCTCACGGTGATTGGCGCGCCGATCAGGCGCTGCAGTTGCTCGGCTTGGATCTTGTCGTCGTAGTGGTGCGTGATGCTGCGTGACGAGAGATATTCATCGACCCACTCGACCTTGCCGAGGGCGAAAACCTTGCCGCCCAAACCCCAGCCGCGGTGTAGCGCGACGTCGTGAAAAGCCGTTGAGATCATGCCGCTCTCGTGCCGGATGATGACTGAGTCACCATCCAGATGCTCCGCGAGCCAAGCGCAATCGAAACCAAAATCCGACGTCAGAAGGCGCGTGGCTTCGCGCAAGACGGCCTCGCGATCGAGAAAGGAGACCAGCTTGGCTACTTCGCGCTCTAGATGGGCGAGTTCGTCCGCGGCGAGGCGGATGCGGGAATGAGTCCCGCGATTGACTCGTGTCATAGAAGCATTCGCGTTGTGCCGTTCTTTCCGACGAAAGTATGTCCTTTTGGGTGTAACCGTTTTTGCCGCTCCCGTGCGATACTTGGAGCCATGAATCTTCATCGCATTGCGCGGGCGGCAGCATGCTGCGCGTTCGCTCTGTCACTGACGTGCACGAGCGGTGTCGCCGTCGCCGCATCGCCCGTCAACGTCGGAATCATCACGTCGACGAGCGGCTTGCTCGGCGAGTACGGAAACGAATACCTTCAAGGGTTCAAGCTGGGTCTGGCCTACGCCACGCACGGCACGGGCGAAGTCAACGGCCATAAGATCGTCGTCTCGACCTACGATGATGCCGGCGATCCCGCCAAGGCGGTTGCGACGGCCAAAGATCTGATCGGCCAAGGCACCAAGATCATCGCCGGCACCGTTTGGTCCGGAATCGCGCTTCAGATGGCGCCGTTGGCCAAAGAGAACAACATCCTCTACATCTCGGGACCCGCCGCAGTCGACGGTGTGACCGGCGCGAACCGCAATACGTTCCGCTCGGGGCGCCAGACGTATCAGGACGTACTTACGGTCGGCACGGTGCTCGGTACCAATCTGCGCGGCAAGCACGTGCTGGTACTCGCGCAAGATAGCGCCTTCGGACAAGCCAACGTCGCAGCGGCGCGTACGGTGCTCGGGTCGGAAGGGGCGACGGTCGATTCGCTGTTGATTCCCTTGAGCGCCAACGACTTCTCGCCGTTCGCGCAAAAGGTGCTCGACGCCAAGCCCGACCTGCTGTTCGTCGCATGGGCCGGCACGACCGGCGCGGCGCTGTTCAAGACGCTCGAAGACAGCGGCGTCGTCAGCCACACCAAGGTCGTGACCGGACTTGCGCAGCGGGCAACATATCCGTATTTCGGTGCCGATGCGTCCAAGGTGTTTTTCCTCTCGCTCTATCTGGCCGAGTGCTGTCACAACGCGCCCAACGACTACATGATCGACACGCTCAAGAAGCAAGGCAAAGTCCCCGATCTGTTCGACAACGACGGGTTCGTCGCCGCGCAGATGATCGTGCACGCGGTCGAAAAGACCGGCGGTGACGACGTCGGCAAGATGATCTCCTCGCTCGAAGGCTGGTCGTTCACCGGACCCAAGGGACCGATGCACATCCGTGCCGCCGATCATGCGATGCTGCAACCGATGTTCATCGTGCAACTCGTCGGCAGCGGCAAGGATACACATCCGCACGTGCTCCGGACGCTCTCGCCGTCCACGGTCGCGCCCCCCGTGCATCCGTTCCACTAAACGGTCGCCCGGGTTGCACGCGAACCACGCGATCGAAACGCAGCGTCTGACGCTGCGCATCGGTTCGGTTCCCATCGTCGACGAGGTCTCGCTCTCCGTTGTGGAGGGCGAGTTTCTCGTCGTGATCGGACCAAACGGTGCGGGTAAAACCACACTGCTCAATCTGCTTTCCGGCGTCGCACGTGCGACGTCGGGGAAGATCGCGTTTCGCGGGCAGGACGTCACCAATGTGCCCAGCTACCGCCGCGCGCGGCTGGGGTTGGGTCGCACGTTTCAGACCTCGAGCATCTTTACCAATTTGCCCGTGCTCGAGAACGTGCGTCTCGCCGCGCAGGCGCATCTGGGCGGCTCGGGCCAAGTCTGGCGGCTGACGTCCGGCGATCGCGAAGCAATCGCGCGCGCGCGGGCCGCGCTCGATGAAGTAGGGCTCGCGACGCGCGCGAACGCGATTGCCGGTGCACTTTCGCACGGCGAGAAGCGTAAGCTCGATCTTGCGATTCTGATCGCGACCGATGCGAGCGTCGTCCTGCTGGACGAACCCACGGCCGGTATGGCGGTCGAAGATATTCCCGACATCGTGAACCTGCTGCGCCGGATGCACCGCGAACGCGGCTCGACGGTCGTGATGGTCGAGCACCGCTTGGACTTGATCGAAGGTTTGGCCGACCGCATGGCCGTCATGCATCACGGTGCGATGCTGGCGGTCGATACGCCCGAGCGCGTCATTGCAAACGACGTGGTGCAGTCCGCATATCTGGGAGATCCGTTGTGAGCGCGCTGCTCGAGGTGAGCGATCTCAACGTATGGATCGGCGAGTCGCACGTACTTCACGGCATCTCGTGCAGCGTGCGTGAAGGCGCGGTCACCGCGCTGCTGGGGCGCAACGGTGCGGGCAAGACGACCACGCTCAAGGGAATCCTCGGCATGTTGCGGCGCACGGGCGACGTGCAGTTGGGCAGCGTGCCGCTCGGCCGGCTCTCCACCGATCGCATCGTGCGCCAAGGCGTCGCGTATGTGCCCGAAGATCGCGAGGTGTTCAGCGACTTGACGGTCGAGGAAAACCTGCGGCTTGCCGAGCGCGGGGCCGAGCAACTGCAATACGACGTGGTATACGATCTCTTTCCCGAACTTAAAACGCGGGCGCGTCAGCGCGCGGGCACGCTCTCGGGCGGCCAGCAGCAGATGGTCGCGATCGCGCGCGCACTGCTCAACAAGAGCAACAGGATCCTACTGGTCGACGAGCCGACCAAGGGCCTCTCGCCGCTGATGGTGCGCAACGTCGTCGATGCGCTCGAACGCGCGGCGTCGCTGGTGACGATGCTGTTGGTCGAGCAGAACTTGCCGGTCGCGCATCGGCTCGCTAAGGATGCGATCGTGCTCGATCAAGGACGGGTCGGCTACCGCGGTACCGTCGCCGAACTCATCGAGAATCCGCAACTGGCACGCACGCACCTCGGCCTGGTCGCCAAAGGACATGGCGCGTGAGTACGATCGTCTTGCTCGTCATCACCGGCCTGGGGCTTGGCGCGCTGTATTTTCTGATCGCGTCCGGCCTCTCGTTGATTTGGGGGTTGATGCGGGTGCTCAACTTCGCGCACGGCGCGTTGTTCACCATCGCAGCGTACGCCGGATGGAGCGTCGCAACGGCCTTTGCCAAGGCCGGTCCCGCGCAGGCGTGGACGTACGGATTGATCGCTGCGGTGGCGTGCGGTGCGCTGGCTGCATATCTGCTCGAGGTCGTGCTGATCCGTCCACTGTACGCGCGTCCGATTGGGCAAGTGTTGGTGACCGTGGGTGCGGCGTTGGCGGGTGTCGCCTTGATCGAGGGCATCTTCGGCGGCGATTCCAAGGGCATGATCATGCCGGCGTGGATGTCCGCGAATTCCACGATCGGCGGAGCGTCGATTCCCAATACGCGGTTGCTCGTGATCGCATTTGCCGCAGTCGTTCTGGTGCTGTTGCTCGTACTTTTGCGGCGCACGCGGTACGGATTGGTCGTTCGCGCGGGCGTGGAAAATCGCGCGATGGTGCAAGCGCTCGGCATCGACGTCGGTCGCGCGTTCACGCTGATCTTCACGATCGGCGGCATGGCGGCGGGGTTGGCCGGCTATCTCGCGGGTACGTATTTCGGCTTTGTGGACCCCGAACGCGGTACGTCGATGCTGATCTTCGCGTTCATCGTCGTCGTCGTCGGCCGCTTGGGTTCGATGACGGGCTGCGCGATCGCCGCGGCCGTGGTCGCGCTCGTGCAGCAGTTCCTGAACTTTTACGCCGCGCCCGGCGTGGGCGACTTTTCGGTCGTGCTGCTGCTTGCGCTCGCGCTGCTGCTGCGTCCGCAGGGAGCGCGAGCCGCATGATCCACCGTCTGCGCCCAGCGCTCGTCGTCGCGCTGGTTCTTGTGTTGATCGCCGTGCCCTGGATCGGGATTCCGTTGCCGCCGATCTTCGGCGAACCGCTACGTTCGCCGGGCACGCTGACGCTGCTGGCCGGCTGTTTTGTCTTCGGCGCGCTCGCGCTGTCGTACGACATGCTCTTCGGATACACCGGACTGCTTTCGTTCGGTCACGCGCTGTATTTTGCCACCGGCGTCTACGTAACGGCGATTGCGCTTGGCCGTTGGCACTGGGGCCTGGCGGCCGCGATCGGCTTCGTGCTGGTCGTGGCGGTGATCTTGCCGACGATCGTGGGCGCGATTTGTTTGCGCACGCACGACATTGCCTTTGCGATGGTGACGCTGGCGTTCGCGCAAGCCGGCTCGATCGTCGTACTGCAGAATCCGTTCGGTCTGACCGGCGGAGAAGAAGGGCTGGCACTTTCGAGCAGCGTGCTGCCCGCCATGTTCGCCGGCGTGGTGAATTCGCGCAATGTGTACTGGCTGGCGCTGCTGTTGCTGATCGTGACCTACGCCGTTGCCGCTTGGCTCGTCTCGTCCCGTGCTGGGCGCGTCTGGCAGGCGATTCGCGAAAACGAGCGTCGCGTCGCCACCATCGGCCTCAATCCGTACCTGTTCAAGCTCGGCGCGTTTGTCTGCTCGTCGGTGCTGGCCTCGCTCGCCGGGATCGTCTACCTTTTCATCGAAGGCGGAGCAACACCGGACATCACTACCGCCAATTTCACGCTGGCACTGCTCGTGATGGTCGTCCTCGGCGGCGTCGGCACGCTGTGGGGCGCGGTTCTGGGCGGTGTCGTCTACGAGTACCTGGATTTCCGTCTCGTCACGCTGTCGAGCGCAAGCGGATTGCAGTCGCTGCCTCCCGCGCTGCGCATCCCGTTATCACAACCGTTGTTCATCCTAGGCGTGCTCTTCGTCATCCTCGTTCTGTTCGTACCCGGTGGTCTCGCGGGAGCCATACGCCGGCTCACGAGACCGCGCACTACTTCGTAGGAGGACCCGCATTCATGCGTTTCACACGATTCATATCCTCGCTCTGCGCCGGCGCCATGTTGGCAAGCGCGTTCGGATCGGCGGCACCGGTCGCCGCGGCCGATAACGGACCGATTCACATCGCCGTCATCACCGACATGAGCGGCGTCTACTCGGGTCTCGCGGGCAAGGGCTCCGTGGTCGCCGTGCAGATGGCCGTCAAGGATTTCGGCGGAAAAGTACTCGGGCGCGACATCGTCGTCGACGCGGTCGATCATCGCGATTCCGCCAGCGTCGCCGAAGCCAAGGCGCGTGAGGAATTCGGCAACGGCGCCGAGATGGCGGTCGACTTGACCAACTCGGCGACGGCCCTTGCGGTATCGTCGGTCGGCAAGGACATGCACAAGCTGGTGTTCGTTACCGGCGCTGCCGACAAAGACATCACCGGGAAATTCTGCAGCAAGTACACCTACATGTACGCGTACGACACCTATGCGCTGGCACACACCGAAGCGATTCCGATCGTGAAAGCGGGCGACAAGTCGTGGTACGGCATCGCGCCGGACTACGCGTTCGGTCACTCGATGGCCGAGGAATTCACGGGCGCGATCAAGCCCTACGGCGGCAAGTTCGATAAGATCGACTTCATGCCGCTGGGCACGACCGACTTCTCGTCGTACATGCTGGCTGCCAAGAACTCGGGCGCGAAAGTGCTCGCGCTGCTCAATGCCGGCGCCGATACGGTCAACTCGATGAAAGCCGCCAAAGAGTTCGGTCTGGACAAATCGATGAAGATCATCGCGGGCCTTTTCTTCAGCTCGCAGGTCAACACCGATCCGAGCCTGTGGACCGGCCTGAAGTTCGCGGATTCGTGGTACTGGGATCAGACGCCGCAAGCGGCGGCGTGGGCCAAACGCTGGTCGGATCGAAGATGGGTGGCGAGGCGCCGGACTCGATTCAGGCAGCCGACTATTCGGCGACGATGCAGTGGCTCAAAGCGGTCAAGGCCGTCGGCACCACCAATTCCGACAAGGTCGTTGCCTATCTGGACGGACGCAAGTTCAACGACATGTACGCCACGGACGCGCAGTTCCGCACGGCCGACCACCAAGTCGTGCACGACTTCTACCTGTACGAGGTGCTGCCGCCGTCGCAATATAAGGAAAAGAACGCATGGCTGAAGTTGCTGAGCACGGTTCCGGGCAGCGAAGCGTTCCCCAACCCCGCCACGGAGCACTGCGACAAGACGTGGTAGCCGGAAAGGCCGCGTTTTTTCGATGAGCCCCGATTACATCGCGGCCCAGCTCTTCAACGGCCTGGCGAGCGGCGCGTTCTACGCGCTGCTCGCCCTAGGGCTGTCGGTTATTTTCGGAACGCTTCGCGTCATCAACTTCGCGCACGGCGCGATGTATATGCTCGGAGCGTTCGGTGCATATTACGGCGCGCAGTTATTGGGACTGCCCTTTTTCGCCGCGCTGATCGTCGTGCCGATTGTGGTCGCGCTGCTCGGTATTCTCTTCGAGTGGCTCGTGCTGCGCCGGCTCACGGGAAGCGATCCGATCTACGGACTGCTCTTGACCTTTGCGGCGACGCTGGTGCTCGTCAACATCATGGATATTCTCGCGGGATCGCTGGGATCGCCATATAACATTCCGGCCGCTGCTTTCAGGCGCGACAAACTTGGGCTTCACGCTCTATCCGACCTATAAGCTTTTCGTCATCGTCGTGTCGCTGGTGATCTGTGCGATCGTGTGGTGGCTGGTCGACCGCAGCATGGTCGGCGCGCGCATCCGCGCGGCGACGGAGAATCCCGACGCTGGTTCGCGCGCTGGGCATCAACACGCCGCTGCTGGTCACGCTCACGTTCGGTGCGGGCGTGATGCTCGCCGCGCTTGCCGGCGTGCTCGCTGCACCGACCACCAACGTCCTCCCGACGATGGGCGACGACATCGTGATCTACACCTTCGCGATCGTCGTGATCGGTGGTCTGGGCTCGATCACCGGATCGATCGTCGCCGGCTTCGTGCTCGGCGTGCTGCAGTCGATCGGCGCGGTCTACTATCCCCCGATCGCGACCACGCTGATCTTCATCGTGATGGTCGTGGTTATCGCGCTTCGCCCCGCCGGATTGTTTGGTCGTCCGGAGTCGCTGCGTTGATACGGCCGATCGTAATCCTGGTGACCGTCGTCGCGCTCGCGGCGGTGGCGGCACCCAAATTCATGTTTCCGCTGGTCGCGATCGACATGCTATGCTTCGGCCTGTTTGCCGTGGCGCTCGATCTGCTCTTCGGGTTCGTCGGGTTGCTTTCGTTCGGCCAGGCGATGTTCTGGGGCGGCGCGGGATACGTCGCCGCCATCCTGGTGGAACGCATGCACGCGGATGCCACGCTGGCCGTCGCGGCAGCGATTGTCTACGCCTCATTGCTCGCGCTGATCGTCGGCACGATTTGTCGTGCGCCGCTCCGGCATCTATTTCGCGATGATCACGCTGGGCATCGCGCAGATCGAATATTTCATCGCCGTACAGCTCCCCGAATCTCACCGGCGGCGAGAACGGCCTTCCGCTGGCGACGCGCGGTCGCGTTCTTCGGTCTTCCGATGGAAAACGATCGTCGTCTTCTACTTCGTCGTGCTCGCGATCGTCGCGATCTGCTGTGGCGCTGCTCTTTCGGGTCGTCAACTCGCCGTTCGGCATCGTGCTCTCGGCGATTTCGCAAAACGAGCAGCGCGCGGTTGCGCTCGGCTACCGGGTGCATCGCTACAAGCTTGCGATCTTCGTGATGGCGGGCGCGCTCTCGGGCCTGGCGGGGGCGCTCTTTGCGTTGGCCAACCGTCTCGCCGGCCTGGAGATGCTCGACTGGCATACGTCGGGCAGCGTGGTGATGATGGCCGTGCTCGGCGGGAGCGGCACGCTAATCGGACCGATCATCGGCGCAGCGGTCTATGAAAGCCTCAATTACTTTGTGTCAAAAACGCCGATCGGCCAACAGACCGACCTCGTGATGGGGTTGATCTTTGCGGCCTGCGTCTTGGCGTTTCGTCGGCGGCATCGCCGGAGGATTACTATCACTTACATGGCGGAAGACTTCGACCTAGAGCTCCTGCGCGGACGTCTGCGCGCGCACCAATTCGGCGACCCGCCCGACGTGCCGGTGTTCTGTGTTCCCGGTCTCTCCTCGAACTCGCGCGTGTTCGACGCGCTCGGCGAGTACCGTCAAGCGCGCGGCGCGCGGTATCGTGGCCTTCGATCTGCGCGGGCGCGGATTGAGCGACATCACCGCCGCCGGGGACCTACGGTTGGGAACATCACGCGCAAGATCTCTTCGAGGCGGCCGATGCGATGGGCGATCGAGCACTTCGATCTGGTCGGGCACTCGATGGGCGCGTTCGTCGGCATGACGGCCGTCGTCGCTCGATCGCGATCATCGCATTCGGCGCGTCTGGTGCTGATCGACGGCGCTGGGGATCCCACGCAGACGGCGCTCACCGCGATCGTCGCCGGAATCGGTCGTCTTGAAAATCCGTTCCCCACGCGCGACGCGTACGTCGAAGCCGTCTCGTCGACGGGCATGGTTGTGCCGTGGAATGAGTATTGGGAGCGGCACTACCGCTACGATCTGATCGATACCGATGCCGGCGTGCGTCCGCGCACCGATCTCGCGGCGGTCGACCGAAGATGCGACCTACGGCGGCACGCACGACGTTCGCAAGTTGTGGCCCGCTGATCTCGGTGCCGACGCTGCTGCTGCGCGCAACCGTACCGCTTGGGCGGAAATGACGGGTTCATCGTGACGCGTGCCGATTACGACGCGTTTTTACACAATGCGCCGGACGCCCGCGGCGTCGAGATCGACGCCAATCACTTCGGCATTGCGGTCGACCCGGCATCGCTGGCCGCGATCGACGAGTTCATCGAGGCCTAACGCTCCCGCGTCCAGTGCGCGTGCAACTGGCCGATAATGCGCGTACGCATTTCGTGGTACGCGTGGCTGTGAGCGCCTTCGCGCGTCACCCCGCGGCTGCGTTGCATCAAGTCGTCGAGATCGCTGCCTTGCAGCGCGTTCGAGGTGACGAAGTGCTGGGCGATGTGGCGGCTTCGGAGCGAATCCGGCGATCGTAGGCGGCCATCGCGCCGAGCGCGGCCGGATGCGGTTTCCGGACGTCGACCGCGTAGTCAGTAGTTGCGGCATGCCATTCCGGCACGTCGCGCGCGGGCAGCGGCGGCGAGATGCCGAAGCCCTGACCGCGGTCCGCGCCCAGCACCGCTGCGGCTTCGATGATGGCGAGGTTTTCGAGCCCTTCAACGGTGACCGGCGTCTGCAGCGCGTGCGCCAGACGCGTGAGGTAGAGGATGAACTCGAGCGCTCGCTGCGGATTGCGCAACGCACCGCGTACGAGTTCCTGGTCGATCTTCACCGCGTCGAATGGGTAGCGATCCATCCGCACGAGCGAACTATGTCCGCTGCCGAAATCGTCCTGTTCGATCTCGATGCCGTTGCGCCGCAACTCCTCGATGAACCCTTCGTGCGCGCGCCACGTCGGGACCGTCGCCTTGCGTTTCGAGGATCTCGAGCACGAAGCGGTCGGCCGGAACGCCAATGTTCTTCCAGATTCGCAAACAGATCGTGTCGAGATAACGCATGTCGCCCAGGGCCTGCGCGGGGATATTGATCGGCGATGCGCGTCGACACGCCGGCTGCGCAAAGAGGTGCCAGTCGGCTGCACGCCTGGTGCACCACGCGCGCGAACAACGTGAAGAGTTCGGTGTCTCCCAGGGCGTGGAGAAATCGTTGGGCGCAACGATCGTGCCGTCGTGACGCTGGAGACGCGCGAGCGCTTCGAGCCGGTCGAGCGAGCCGGTGCGCAGATCGACGATCGGTTGGTAGATGCACCGTGACTGCGATGGCGATCGAGCAGATTTGACGGTAATGCATACGCTCGGCAGCGGAATGACCGGCGCGGTCAGGCGCTGCGCAGCGGCATGGCTGAGCACTTCGCGCAGATGCGTGAGCAGCTTGTCGACACGGTTGGTGGAGAAATATCCGGGATACGCTGCTGTACAGCGAGATCGTCGCTCGTCGTGCTTGCCGGCTTCGTCGAGCAGCGGCACGGCCGCGCTGGAGCGAAACCCGAGTTCTTCGTCCGACCTGCGCCACGGCGCGCGATCGGGTTCGAGCGTCCACGCATCGGAGATCGACCACGCTGCCGCTGCGCCACGAACGCCCCGTCGGACCTCGCCCGTCGGGACTCGATGCATCGATGCTGATCCTGGGGATGAGGCCGGTCTCCATCGCGTGATGGTAGCGATCAGCGACGCCCAACGACGCTTCGATCTGCAGGCGTCCGTCGCGATCGGCGCGGGCGAAGAAGCCCGAGACGTCGCCCGGCAGCGTCCCGAGCGCATCGAGCACCCCGTGGATCAGATCGGAGAGATTTGCCGTCGATGCGATCAGCGATCGATCGTCGATTGAACGATCGAAACATCGCGGCTGACCGACTTGAACCCGATCGCCTGTTCGCGCAGATCGAAGAGGACGCGCAAACCAAAGACTCCCAGCACCGACTCGCGGGCGTCCGAAAGCGGCATCGTGTCCTTGGCCAGTGTGGCCACGCCTTGCTGGTAGAAAGCCAGCGATTCGACCAGCCACGCGATGTCGACGCCGACGAGCGCATGAATGCGTCCGGCGCGCAGCGCGCTGATCTGATGGGTAGCCATGGTCAGCTCCGGCGAGGTCATCATCAGCAGATAGTCGGTCTGGCGCGCTTTGAGCGCGACAAACTCTTGCGGCTCGAGCCGGGCGAGCACTTCGGCGATCGGACTTGCGCGCGAAATGTCGGCGTAAAAACGCTCGGTAAAGACAGGTGCCGACGCAGCGATGACCGGGCCGAGCCTTCCAAGAAGGGCTCCGGCGGCGCGATCGTACGCCGGCGAAAAGTCAACGCTGGAAAATTCCACCCTGCCTCCAGCAGTAGGCCAAAATGCTTATCGCCTGTTAACTGCTGTCATTAGTTGCGCTCGGTCGTATTCCCCTTCACCCAACAGCGTGGCCGCCACGTTTCTGTTTCCGGTCGGCAGGAGATCGCGGCGGACATCGGCGAGGAAGACCCAAACAATGTGGCAACGATGGATGGCGGCGACGCTTGGATGCGTCATGCTCCTTGGGCTGAGCGCGCGGCCCGAAAAGAAGCCCGCAATCGCGGAAATTCGATATTCTCGGGGCGAGCGTGACGATCGACGTCGAGCGCGACGGCATCACGCTTCCGGCGACGTTCGTGCCAAAACTCCAACCCGGCGACGAGCTTGAGATCTCGTTCCCGCGCGGAGTTCAGTTCAGTCGCGCACCGCGCTGGCACCTGATCGTCGCCGACATGTACGACGATTATTTGCAGCACGCACCGACCTTCCCGATCGCCGATGCGGATCTGAGCCGCGCGCCCGCGGGACACGTGTGGCGCGTGTCCTACGACGGGAAGGCGACGCCCCTGATCTTTCTGGTGCCTGAAGACGGAAGCCGCCGCGGACGCGGCATGCCTGATGCCCGCGCGGCAATTGAAGAACTGGGAAACCGCTCGTTACTGTTGCGCACCGCCGATCTCTCGGCGGGCGCGCAAGCCAAAGCTTCGACGATGGATGAGTTTTTGCGGTCGCTCGCGTCGATTCAACCCGGGCAACTCGCCGACGGGCGCGCGCGCGTCGCGGCAGCCACGCAGTCACTGTTCGGATACGATCTCGGTGACTCGGCGTGCTTTTCGGCCGATGTCGCGCAGAGCACGCAATACGCATGCACCGCGCAAGCCGTCGCTCAAGGGTATGATGCGCAGCCCAAGGCCAACGCCATCGCGGCTGTTGGGACGCAGCTTTCGGTCAACACCGCGACCTACGGCATGCTCATCGGCGCGCTCTATCAACTGCTGGCCAAGCGCCGCGTCAACGCGCACTACATCTTCGTTCCCGGCGTGATTCGTCCGGGCGCCGCGAACACGGACGTCTACGTCGCGCAGCGACTGTCGTACGATGCGACGGCTGCTAAGCCGTCGACAATCGTGTACTTCGGTATCGGCTCGAAGGCGACCAGCGCCAAAACGCCGGCCTACGGTCCGGCGCAGCCGCAGCCGCTCTGCGTGACCGGCACCACACTCGACGTCCCGATGCCCTTCAATACGCTTCCGGTCTATTTCCGCGCCCATCACCTGGTGGTTACGGCATCGCGCGATACGTTCACGCTGCCGGCAACCTACGATCCGCTGCTGGGCTACGGCGCCGAATTGACCGGCGCGCAGCACGCCGCGCTCGCGGGCGGTGGTTCGGTGAAGATCGCGAGCACGTGGGGATTCTCGTCACTGCTTTCGCCTGCGGTCGGCATCGTCGAGCCGCATGCGGCAACGTGGTCGCTGGCCGGCGCACCGCAAATCGTTTCCGGCGGTGCGTCGGCTCAACTGACGTTTACCGACGGCACGGCGGGCATGGGAAGCTGCGTTGCGTCGATTGACGTTCACGACGCACTTGGGCGCACGCTTTCTGTGACGAAGATCGAGCGTGAGCGCGATCGTGTCACCGCCACGATCGACGCCTCGAATGCCCTCGGTCCGGCGGGAAGCGCCGTCGTCAACGAGTCGACGCTGCATCCGAGCGCGGCTCTGGTGTTCGACGTACTGCCGCCGATGCCGATAGTCTCCAGTGCCATCGCATATCTACCGCGCGGCACCTTGGTGCTGCGCGGAACGGGGCTGAAGTACATCGATAACGTCACACTGGTACGCACGGGCGTGACGTTCGGCGACGGCGTGCCCGACGCGGACGGCTCGTGGACGTTCGTCGCGCAGGCGCCGACGGTCTATCAGCCGCGATGGCAACATGAAACGATGGCTATCTCCTACACGCTTCAGCCGCCGGATAAGCGCACCGCTGCTGTCGAAGCAAACGTGCAATTCGCTGCAATCCCGTCGCCCGTACCATCGACAACACCGTGAAGTTGACCGCGGTCACTTCGTTTTGAAAGCTTGCTCGGCGGGCACTATTTCCATATGGCTACCACTTTTGCGCTGCAACCCTCGGAGTACGTTCCGCTTGCAATCGGATTTTTCGGACTAGCGACCGGATATTTTATTTGGGGCGGTCAAGAACTCTTCGCCTGGCCCAAACCCAGTCCAACACTCGACAAGACGATGGGCATGTGGGGCTTTTGGATGCCCGGCTTCATGCAATTACTTGCCGGCACGTACATTTTCGTCGGCTTAACCTGGTTCCAAGTTTTCAAAGGCGCGCCGTTATACATGGCGGGTCTTGCGTTTACGGCCTACGGCGTGCATTGGTTCGCGCTCGCCCACCGGCGCTTCATCGGCTCGGATCCGGCTCCCGAAGGATGGATGGCGATTGCCTACACGCTGATCTCGCTGCTGGGGCTTCTGGTCTTTTGGACGGCAGGCGACATTCCGGTGGCGCTGATCTTCTTGGGCCTCGTGCTAGTGTACCTCGCCGATATCCTCAAGAACTTCGGCATCATCACCACCCCCAAATTGATCGGTTTCTTTCACGTGATCACCGGCATTTGGCTGATGTACTGCGCGTATGCCGCCACGTTCAACATGGCGCTGGGCGCGCACTGGTGGCTGTAGGCTAGCCTTTGCGCGTCGCGATCCAGGCGGCGATGTTCGCGACGGTATCTTCGTAGAACAGCCCGTATTCGCGGCGCGTGACGTAGCCGAGGTGCGGCGTCGCGACAACGCTGGGCAGGGAACGATAGGGATGCGTCGCCGGAAGCGGCTCGATTGCGAAGGCGTCGAGCGCGGCACCGGCGATGCGTCCGTTGGTCAGCGCGGCGATCAAGGCGTCGTCGTCGACGATCGGCCCACGCGATGAGTTGATCAAATACGCCGACGTTTTCATCAACGCGAGTTCCCGGGCAGCGATCAACCCCCGCGTGCGTTCGCTGAGCACCAGGTGAATCGTCACGAAATCGGCTCGTTCAAAGAGCTCGTCTTTGGTCACGAGCTTTGCGCCGCACGCTTGCGCCTGGGCGTCGGTCATATTTTGGCTCCAGGCGATCAGCTCCATCCCGAAGGCCCATGCGATGCGCGCAACGCCCGAACCGATGCGGCCCAAGCCCACGATACCTAACGTCTTGCCTTCGAGATCCTCGCCGACCGCGACTTGCCATCCGCCGCTGCGGACCGCAGCCGTCTGAGCCGGAATCTGACGCGCCGCAGCCAGAATCAGCGCCCACGTGAACTCGATGGTCGGCGTCGAGATGTATCGCGTATGCGCGACCGCGATGCCAAGTTCGCTTGCCGCCGTCACGTCGATCGCGGCGTTCCTAGGCCCGGTCGAGGCGAGCAGTTCGAGGTTGGGGAGTGCTTCGAGCACGCGCCGCGGAAACGGCGTGCGTTCGCGCATGGCGCACACCGCGTGGAACGGCCGCAGTCGCTCCACCAGTGCCGCTTCGTCGGCGAGGTGATCGCTAAAAACGGTCACGTCGGCCAATCCGTCCAGCCGGGACCAGTCGGCGCAGGCAAGCGCGGCGTGCTGATAATCATCGAGGACGGCAACGTTGACCAAGCGGCTCATAGACGGGGCTATTCTGCGGCGCCGCGAAAGCCTCATCGTATTATGGACGTTCTTGAAGGCACCGTTCGCGAGCGCGTTTCTCCGCAAGAGTGGGATCAGCGCGTCGCGCTTGCCGCAGCCTACCGGCTGGTCGCGCATTTTCATTGGGACGACTTGGTATTCACGCATCTTTCGGCGCGCGTACCCGGACCCGATCATCATTTTCTGATCAATCCCTACGGCATGCTGTTCGACGAGATCACCGCGTCGAGCTTGATCAAAGTCGATCTGGCCGGAAACAAGGTGATGGACTCTCCCTACGAGATCAACCCGGCCGGCTTCACGATCCACAGCGCAATCCACGAAGCGCGAGAGGATGCCAAGGCCGTACTCCACGTGCATAGCCTCAACGGTATTGCCGTGTCGGCACAAAAGGGCGGCGTGATCCCGATCTCGCAGCAGTCGATCTTCGTGCTCGCATCGCTGGCGTACCACGACTACGAGGGCGTGGCTCTGCGCGATGAAGAGAAGCCGCGTCTGGTACACGACCTGGGCGAGAAGAATTTCCTGATGTTGCGCAACCACGGCTTGTTGACGGTAGCCGACAGCATTGCCGATGCGTTCCTGTTCTTGTATCTCTTCGAGGCGACGTGCACGATTCAGGTTCGGGCGCAAAGCTGCGGCGACGAACTGATCTCGATCGATCCGCGTATCATCGGCGGTGCGCAGGCGCAGGCCAAACAAGTCACGCGCGGTGCAGGCGGTATGCTCGCATGGCCGGCGCTGTTGCGTAAACTCGACCGCATCGATCCCTCGTTCCGTAACTAGTCATGAGCGATGGCGTGATCGATCCCACGCACGAGCAATTGGCGGCGTTGGCGGCTGCCGCGGACGAGGGTCCCGTGCTGATGCTCAACCTGCTGGCGTTTCGCGAAGACGGCCGCGCGCACTACAGGCGCTACATGGCGGTAGCGCAACGTGCGGTAGCCGAAGTTGGCGGCTCGCTGGTACTCATGGGCGCGGCGGCCGCGCCGTTCATCGGACCACAGGACGACACGTGGGACGAGGTGCTCATCGTCCGTTACCCCAGCCGCGAGGCATTTCTTCGCATGCTCTCGTTCGATTACTACCGCGAGGCGCTCGTTCATCGCACAAACGCACTGCGGCGATCGCGAATCTATCCGCTGGTGGAAAAGTAGCCTTCTACGAGTAGTTCTTGTTTTCGGGAATCGCGCAGATGCCCGACGCACAGCCGAACGTGCGCCGATTACGGGCGACGAGAGCATAGATGCGCTGGCCGATCGACGACACCGGCCGGACGCGCATGAGATACCCCAGGGGCCGAAGTTCCGGGACCACCAGAAAGATCCGCACGAAGGCGTCGTAGCCTCGTTCGTACCGTCCCTCGCATGCGGTGTACATGGCGGTATCGAGGCCGCCGATGTCGAGGCCCGGATACCGTCGTGCCATCGACGCGCGGTCGCTTCCGTCGACGAGACGGAGCCGGCCGGCTGCGTCGAAGCGCTTGATCGCGTGCAGCGAGCGGATGCAGAACGTGCACTGCCCATCGTAGATGACGTCCGCGCGAGCCATCGCCATCACCGTGCCACGTGCAGGTGCGTGGTGATCTGGTACGCGCAGTAGATGACTGCAGGATACGTCGCCAAGAAGGCCCAGAGAAACGTGTTGAGGCCCATCAATACGGCCGTTCCGAAGTGGAAGGCAAACCCCATCGCGAGGTACGCGAAGAGCACGGGCGGCGGCGCGACCAGCGCAACGGGGAACGTCGTCTCGAAGATCATCACCGACCAGCAGGTGAAAAACCCGATCGCGGAAAGCCGTTGATAGGCTGCAGCCGCGGCGTAATTTCCGTAGGTGCTGGTGTTGAGGATGGCCTTCATCGCCGTGCCGCCACGCCACGTCGGGCCGTAGAGTTTGGCAACGCCCGCGACCACGTACGAAAGCGTGCTCTGCAGGCCGACGAACCATACGCCGATTGGACGCAGAGGCTCGCTCGGCGGGAGTAAGTACGATACCGCCAGGCCCGCCAGCACGATCGTGAGCATTTGATCCGAGCCGTCATTGCCAAACGTCGTGCGATGGGTGATCAATAAACCCGAGATGAGCAGCACGCTGCAAATGACGCCATAGCCCCACTGCGGAACGTGCGGTGCCACGAGCGCAAAGGCGAGGAGCAGCCGTATCCAAAGCACGGGTTTGAACCAGGTCGTGCACAGAAGTTCGCGCGCTTTCGCGAGCGGCGCCCAGCGCGGCTTGCGATGCGCCGTGCGGAAGACCATCCAGTCGTAGAGGCCGCCCGAATCGAATGCCGGCTGAACGACCAGGAATTCGATCGTGTTTTGCACGATGCCAACGGCTGCAAGGAACGAAGCGATGCGCAAGACGGTATCGAGGTCGATGTTCATGCGAAGATTCTCCTAATTCGCCTGATGGGGACTCGAGCGGAAGAGCAAACGGCAGTCGCAATTACCGTCGGGCCCTTTCGTCTCGGCAATCGCAAACTGATGGTAAGCGGCTTGTGGCGACGCCTTCGCCAGTTCGAGCGACGACACGTTGAGCAGTGCGAGATAGGGAACGGTGAGCTGGAGCACGTCGATCTCGTGTTTGCGCGAGAGGCTCATCAGCGCTTGCTGCATGTCGAAGACGCCTTTACGCAGCCGCTTGTGCGGATTCCACAAGATCGATGCGAGCGTGCGCGTCGCAAGTTCGTGCTCGACCCAGGCGCCGGGCTTGCGGTCCTCGTCGAGCGGGCGATAGAGCAAGTGATAGTCACTGGTGCCCGGGTTGGGCGCAAAGAAGGTCCAACGTGGAACCACGTGGAGCCCGTCGATGCGCCGAACCGCCTGTGACATACCGTTGAATTGGTTGAGCGTCGAGAGAAGGAACCAAAACGCGAATGCGCCGGCAACGGCAATCGCGACGAGATGAACGAAGAGCGCCGGAGTCACAGGAAATGGCATGGTAAATGCTCTCCGTTCAGCTCATGCTGTTGCGGTAGTCGATCAGGGCCCGTAGCGCGAGGCCCTTGCCGCGACGAAGCCGCGAACTGAGCCCCCGGGCCGTGATGCCTCCGGCCGCCGCGATGACGGTTTGCGCGGTTGCTTCCATCATTGCAACGTTCGTGACCGTCGCATCGTTGAACGTCGTAACGGCCATTGGAATCCCGTCCGAGCCGACGGTTCTGACGGTTTCCGTTGTGAGCGTTGCCGTATCGAGCGCGTGGGTGATGGCTTCGATGAACGAGCCGTCCTCCTTCGCAAGAGCGATGACGGTGTCGAGCGCCGCTTTCTGCGCGTCGGTCAATTTGCTAGCCATGACCGCGTATCAGTCCTGGCTGTTTCGATAGTCGATGAGGACTTGTAGCGGAAGCCCTTTGCTGCGACGTAACTCTTTGGTCACCCCGCGAAGGGTGATTGCCCCCGCTGCTGCGGCAGCCTCGGTAACTTCCGTAACCTCGGCGGTATTGGCGGTTGCTTCGGCGACCGCATGGCCCGCGGCCTCGGTTGCTTCGACCACCGCGTGGGCGACTTCGGCGATGTGCGCCACGGACTCGACCGCATGCACGATGTCGTCGATGAACGAGAGATCTTCCTGGGCTAGCGCGATGAGCGTGTCGAGGGCGCCTTTTTGCGCGTCGGTGAGTTTACTTGCCATGACCGGACCTTTCACGTGTAGCTGTAATGCTTGCGTCGAGGCCCGGATCAGGTTTGTGGATCTCGGAATCGACGACGCCCGCTGCAAGATGAGAGCCGGTGCGTCGGATTCGCGAATCGTTATCGTGACCGCGCGTTCTGAAAAAACGCGCAAAGACCGAGGACCGATTCGCAACACACACCCGCATGTGAGTTCCAAAACGACAACGCCATGTTGTCGTGCGGCCCCGTTCCGCCCCGTCAAAACCCGCCCTTCCGACTTTCCGCCCATTTGGGCCCTAATGACTACGCAGCGGCAGGGCGCGCGCGTATCGGCAAATGGGTCGATGGCGGTCACAGTGCTCGTATTTGCAACGGCCGCTTCGCCTCAGCGAAGTTTGGCGGCGACCTTCATCGGGACCAACTCGTAAGAGTCTATTTCGACCACAAATATCTCGGTGCGCGCCACGCCGAGCGGATCGACGTCATTAGCGCCTGCAGGCAATATTCAGGTGCGCGCGCGAGCGAATAAGCTTGACGTTCTAACCCCCATTTTGTGGCACAAGATCGCCAACGGCGCCAACGAAGCCGAGGGTAATGGCGCTGGGTTTTACGGCAAGCCGTACCAGCCTGGTGCCGTGGTAAAGAACGATATCGAATACATTTTGTTCATGCGAAAAGGCGGCGAATATCGTTCACCAGCACCACTGCAAAAGGCTCTTTCGATGCTGACCAAGGAGGAAATGCAAGGTTGGCTGCGTTCCCCCTGGAACGACGTCCCGGGCGCCTCAACTCGAGAGCACCCAGCGCCCTATCCCGTTACCGTTCCGGAGCGCCTGATTAAACTTTTTTCGTTCGCTGGTGATACCATACTGGACCCGTTCGTAGGTACGGGGTCGACCATGCTTGCTGCTATTGAGTCGGGGCGCAATTCGATTGGGAACGATATCGAGCCGACCTATCTGGAAATCGCAAAGCGGCGTCTAAAGGAGAGCGTGTCACGCGGCCGGTTTTTCGGTGCCACCCATGCAACACTCAAGCTGGATTCACGCCGGAGTAAGAAGGCGGATGTCTAGCAACCCGCCCGATGAGAAAATCCTTCGAGCTGCTGACTTCGCACGTCGCCTGAAGGCGACCGGCCTTACGATTACCGAATTCCAGCGCAAGTCCGGTCTAACGAGGAACGTCATCTATAACCTTTCTAAAGGCCAGAAACCAAGCTCATCAGAACAAGGCGCAGCGCTCGACGAAGCCTTCCGGCGGCTTACAGATCAACGTGGCTAAGGGCGCGGCCGGGAAAGAAAAAATCGCTATCCCGACGAGTGTGCCGTCGATCGACGCTCTGGCTTCAAAGCAGCCCTGTGAACTGGCCGATTATATCGAAGCTGCGAGTGATTACGTTGCGTTACATAAATCTCTCACAACGGGTCAGAAGAAGGCAGCACAAATTAGACTCTCTGCTGGATTGGCGAACGTATTGGTTGCTGACCTCGAAGCACGCCTGCCGGAACAGCCTGTGACTGAGAGGAACGCTCGACCGGGGTCGCTTGGCGTATCTTGGAGAGGTGGCAGAGCGGTTTAATGCAGCGGTCTTGAAAACCGCAGAACGTGAAAGCGTTCCGAGAGTTCGAATCTCTCCCTCTCCTAGAGTTTTCTACTGCGGGACGGCCTCGAGAGCGAGGAGATGTTTGATGAGTACGACGAAGCCCGGCAAACCTCGCGACTGCGGATGTCCCCCAACGAGTTGACGTATCGATTGTCCCGACTGTAAGCCGGGATTCGCGACGATCGACGTAATCGTAAAACCCGGCTCGGCGAAGCCGGGCTTTTCGGTTGAGGACGGTGCGATCGTGCTGCGCGTCCGAGAGCGCGCGATCGAGGGTGCGGCCAATGATGCGTGCGTTCGCGCGCTGGCAGGCGCACTCGGCGTCGCGCCGACACGGGTTGCCCTGGTTCGCGGACGGCGCGGGCGAAAGAAAGTGTTCGCAATTGACGGTATGAATAGCGAGCAGGCGCGTTCTCTCCTACTACTAAAGCCTTCACGCTAACCCGTTTTACGGTACGCGTCGCGGGTACCCAACAGTGCATGAGCGACGTTGCGCGTGAGATGATTCGAGCCCTCGGTACGGCTCCCGGCTTGTTGGTAGACTCCAATTGCCGTCTGCAAAAAATCCGCGAGCTGCGTGCGCGCGACGCCGAGTCGTACGCGGCAAAGCCGGCTAAAGACGCTCCCGGCCGTGCGGCGTCTCGAGATACTGCAGTGGTCCGATCGGCACGATCCGGGTCGGATTGATGTCGTCGTGCGTGTAGTAATAATGCCGCTTGATGTGATCGAAGTCGACCGTCTGCGCGACGCCGGGATATTGATACAGATCGCGTAGGTAGCCATACAGGTTCGGGTAGTCCACGATCCGGCGCAGGTTGCATTTGAAGTGGCCGAAGTAGACGGGATCGAAGCGGATCAACGTTACGAAGAGACGCCAGTCGGTCTCCACCGGCTGTTTGCCGAACAGATAGCGCCGCGTCGAGAGCCGCTCTTCCAAGCGGTCGAGCGTTGCAAACACGTGATATGCCGCCTCTTCGTATGCCGATTGCGACGTCGCGAAACCGGCCTGATAGACGCCGTCGTTGACCGTGCGAAAGATCTCTTCGTTGAGTGCATCGATCTCGGCGCGATGTTCGCTTGGATAGAAGTCCGGCCCGGGCACCGCGAGCGCTTCGAAGTCGGTCTCAAACATGCGCAGGATGTCGTCGTCGGAGTTGCTGACGATCCGTTTTGTCTGCGTATCCCAGAGCACCGGAACGGTGACGCGTCCGCGATAGCGCGGATCGCTTGCGAGATAGAGTTCGCTTAGAAAATGCGTGCCGTAACGCCAGCCGCGTTCGTCGCGGATCGGGTCGACGATCGTCATTGGAATCGCGGATTCGAGCCCCTTGAGCTTGCGCATGATGATCGTGCGATGCGCCCACGGACATGCGAGCGACACGAATAACTGGTAGCGCCCGGCAACGGCGGGGAAACCCGAACGGCCGTCGGCGCTGACCCAACTGCGAAACGCATCCTCCTGACGAACGAACCGTCCGTCGTCGGATTGCTCGTCGGGAAATTGAGCTTTGGTTGGCGTTTCCATGACGCCCAGGATCGGGTACACTGCCTGGAAGGTTGCTTCCACTTGCTTCGGAGGGCGCGTGACCAAAGGCTTCGTTTCCGGCGTTATTGCCACGATCGTCGTTGCCGTGCTGATCGGCCTTATCAGCGTCAAATTCGGCTTGGTTCCGGCAAATGCCGATGCCAAGCCCTCGAAACTGGAAACCTGGGCTGCCAAGACGTCGCTCAACGCGACGATCAGGCGTGAGATGACGACCCAGCCCAACCCGGTCGCGGCGACCGACGCGAATTACGCCGAGGGCATCAAGCTCTACGGTGCCAATTGCGCGGCCTGCCACGGCGTAGCCAACGGAAAACCGACGACTATTGCCGTCGGCCTCTACCAGCACGCCCCCGCGCTCGGCAAGCACGGCGTCGAGGACGATCCGCCCGGCGAAACCTATTGGAAGATTCAGCACGGCATTCGCCTGACCGGCATGCCGGCATTTACGGCGACGCTCAGTGAGACACAAATGTGGGCGGTAACGTTATTTCTAAAGCACATGGACTCGTTGCCGCCCGGACCCAAAAAACTCTGGCAGGCCTTAAAAAGCCCTGTCGCGCTTGCCCCAGCCTCGACACTACCGGGGAGTAGTTCGAGCCGCTAGGGAGAAATCAAAGCTTTGTCATGATGGTAGATGCGTCTCGTCTCGATCTTCGCAAGCTTCCCGTTTGGGAGCGTCCCGCCAAAGTATTCGATGTCTTCGACGCCCTGCCGCCGGGCGGTTCGTTAACCCTGGTCACCGATCACGAGCCTCGCGGTTTGGCGAGCCGAATCGAACAGGGCCGCAAACACCAACTGATTCTCGATCCGCGCCGGGTCGGCGACCGCGAATGGGTCATCCACATTACGCGAGCGCATGTGGAAACCGACGCTCCGTCGCCCCTGGGCATCCTCAAGCGAACGCCCGCGTTCAACACGATGAATGAGGAGGCGCGCGCACACCTGGCTGCCGAGGCGACGTTGCACACGATTCGTCGCGGTCACACGCTGGTCGGCGAAGGGACGGACTGGCCATACCTCGGCATCCCGTTCGACGGCGTGCTGGCGGTGGGCAGCGGCAACGGGCACTCCCGCGCGCGTATTTTTTACGAAGTCTTCCCGTACGAAGTGTTCGGCGAGCTCGAACTCTTCGACGGCGCGCCGGCCTCGGGCCGCGTGATCGCGCTTTCCAAAGTTGCGCGGTATCTGCGTATCCCGCGTCAGTCCGTGATCGGCGCCGGCATCGCCTATCCCGACGTTCTACTTGCGCTGGGACGTTCGTCGGCGCAGCACACGCGTGACCTGATGCAGGCGCTTGCGACGCAAGGCACGATGCCGATCATCGCGCGCATCGCCCAGGTGCTCGTCCCGTTCGCGATGCCCGAGCAAGGGCTAAGCAGTGCGATTGCTCCCCTGCCGAACATGACACAAGCGCAGATCGCGGCCGCCGCCGGCACGGTCAAAGAAGTCGCGGCGCGTGCGATCGGTGAGTTGGAACTGCGCGGCTTGCTCAAACGCGAACGCGGACACATCCGCTACCTCGATCGTCAGCGGCTCTTGGATCTGATCAAGGAAGCGGGATGATTCCCACGTTCTTCCGTCACGGAAGTAACGCACTGCTCGCGGCCGCCATCGTGGCGGCCGTTGTGCTCTTTGCCGCCGGAACGCTCGGGTTTTCGCTGCTCGGCGCGATCGTCGGCGCGGCGGCATTTTTCGCCTCGGAATACACCACGCACCGGTTTCTCTTCCACGCGGCCCCCTCGCGGATCGCCTGGGTGCGCAAGCTCCAGCACCGTCTGCACTACGATCACCACATCGATCCGCCCAAACTCGAACTGTTGTTTCTTCCGGTGTGGTTCGTCGTACCGACGGCGCTGGTGTATTTCGGAGTCTATGTCGCGCTCACGCGAAACACGGCGCTCGCCGCGTCGTTGACGTTCGGCAGCATCTGTGCGCTGTTCTACTATGAATGGGTGCATTATGTCGCGCACGTGCCGTTTACGCCGCGCACCGCCTTTGGGCGTTACATCAAGAAATATCACCTGTGGCACCACTTCAAGAACGAGAAGTTTTGGTACGGCGTCACCAATCCGTCGATGGACTATGTGTGGGGCACCTACCGCGATCACGAGACGGTCGAGCGCAGCACGACCGTTCGCGAGATCTGGCGCGGTATGAGCTAGGCGCTCACCCCTCTTGAATTACCTCGTGCTCCTGGGGCTCGCGCTCTTTTACGGATTTGCCTTCGAAGATTTCTACGGCCGCGAGCTCGAGAACCGGCCCGGCGGCGTGCGCACCTTTCCGCTGCTGGCGTTCGCGGGTGCCGTTCTCTGGCTGATCGATCCGGCACACGGCTTCGCGTTCATCGCGGGCCTGTTCGTCCTTGGCGCGTGGCTCTACGCCTACGTTCGCAATGCGGCGGCGCCTGACGCAACACCGATCGACGGGCCGCTGATCGTGCCGGTGAGCGTCCTGCTCGCCTACGCGCTCGGGCCGGCGGCACTCGTTTTGCCGCTCTGGATGCCTGCGGCGATGGTGGTCGGCACGGTGCTGCTCCTTGGGTCGCGCAAAGCGCTGCATGCGCTGGTCGCGCGCGTTCCCGAGAAGGAAATGCTCACGCTCGGGCAGTTTTTGCTGCTCGTCGGCGTCGTGCTGCCGCTGCTCTATCACGCGCCGCGAATTCCGTACACGCAGATCACGCCGTTTAGCGTATGGCTCGCGGTCGTCGCCGTCTCGACGCTCTCTTATATGAGCTATCTGTTGCAGCGCTACGTGCTGCCCAAGAGCGGCGTGCTGGTTGCTGCCGCGCTGGGCGGAATGTATTCCTCGACGGCAACGACCGTCGTACTCGCGCGAGCGGCACGCGACGGCGGCGTGACGCCCGAGGTTACCGCCGGCATCATCGCTGCGACCGCGATGATGTACGTGCGCATTCTGGTCGTCGTCGCGATCTTCGATCGAACGCTCGCGATGCGGCTGACGCTGCCGTTGCTCGCGCTCGGAGCGATCGCCGCGATTGTCGCGGCGGTGTTCGTCCGGCGTGGATCGGGCGCGCCCCCGCCGGACGTGGCGCGCGAAAATCCATTGCGCCTGGGAACGGCGATGATCTTCGCCGTGCTGTTGATCGCGATCTCGGTGCTTTCGAAATGGGTGCAGGTGCACGCGGGCGCGCACGGAGTGTTCGCACTGGCCGCTGTGGTGGGCGTGACCGACATCGATCCGTTCGTGCTAAGCCTAGCGCAGGGTGGTGCGCAGAGCATCGGTGTCGCAACGGCCGCGACGGCGATCGTGATCGCGTCGTCGTCGAACAGTGTGCTAAAGGCCATCTATACGATCGTGTTCGCTCGGCGTAAGGAAAGTGCGGTGCCGGCTGCGGCGCTCGGCGGCCTCGCCGTTCTGGGCGTGTTTGCCGCGCTGCTCATCCGATGACGGTCCTGCGGCTCCTGCGGCGGTTCTTGCGTCCCGAGCGCGCGGGCCTCGCTCTGCGCCCGCATCGCGAGTTCGAGGTTGGCGTCGCCCTTGCGACGGTGTTCGCACAAGCGCACGACGTGATCGAACACACCCTCGGCGCGAACGTCTCGTATGCCGACGTGCAACGCGGCACGATCGAGGCCGCGTTCGGGTTGGTCAATCACGAACGCCTCATCGTCACGCTCGAAGCGCTCGACGCGCAGCGCACGCACGTCGTCGTGGAGGCTTTCTATCCGGCCGGCCTTCAGCGGCCCGCGCGTTCGCAGGCCGTCGACGTGCTAGCCGATACGCTCGAATCCCGTATACGGACGTAGCACCTCGGGCACGAGAATCGAACCGTCGGGCTGCTGATAATTTTCCATGATCGCGAGCAACGTGCGCCCGATCGCCAGGCCCGAGCCGTTGAGCGTGTGCACCAACTCCGGTTTTGCGGTTGCTTCGCGCCGCACGCGAATCGACGCGCGGCGCGCCTGAAAGTCCGTGCAGTTCGAACACGAACTGATCTCGCGGTACGCGCCGGCACTTGGGAGCCACACTTCCAAATCGTACGTTTTGGCGCTGTTGAAACTGATGTCGCCCGCGCACAGCGCCATCGTGCGATACGGTAACTGCAGCGCTTCCAGCAGTTCCTGCGCGTTGGCCGTCAGCGTTTCGAGCGCGTCGAACGACTCCTCGGACAGCGTCAGCCACACCATTTCGACTTTTTCGAATTGATGCTGGCGCATCAGGCCGCGCGTGTCGCGCCCAGCCGCGCCGGCTTCTTTGCGAAAGCACAGCGTGTGCGCCGCCATCTTGCGCGGCAGCGTGTCGGCGGCAAGCATCTCGCCTGCGTACAGGGCGGTGAGCGGCACTTCGGCGGTTGGGATCATGAACAGGTCGGCGTCTTGATCGACGAACATCGCGTCGGAAAACTTGGTGAGTTGGCCGGTGCTCCACATCGTCTCGCGAGTCACCAGCACCGGCGGTGCGATTTCCTCATAGCCGTTGGCGGCGGCGCGGTCCAGGAAAAACTGCGCGATCGCGCGCTGCAGCCGCGCACCTTTGCCGCGCAAGACGGAGAAGCGGCTGCCCGAGAGCTTGGCGGCGCGGTCGAAGTCGAGAATCCCCAGTGCTTCGCCCAACTCGTAATGCGCTTTCGGCGTGAAGTCGAACGCGCGCGGCGAGCCCCACGCGCGGACCTGGACGTTGGCGGTCTCGTCGCGGCCGTCGGGCACGGAATCGTCGAGGACGTTGGGCGTGTTTTCCAGCAATTGGCGCAGCGGCGAGCCGGCGCCATCGGGCGCGAGCGCCTTTGCGCGTTCTTCGTACACCGCGGTGGACGCGGCGATCTCATCGAGCCGCGGGCGCAATTCACGCGCGGCAGCGGCCTTGTCGGCTGCTTTCCCAATCTGGGCCGACAAGCGGTTCTTTTCAGCTTTCAGGCGCTCGGTCTCGGCCAGCGCGGAGCGGTACTGCGCGTCGAGTTGCAGAATCTCATCAACGAATGACGTGTCGATCCCACGACGTTGCGCCGAGCGGCGCACGCAATCGGGATCGCGTCGAACAAGAGCGATATCGAGCATGGAACAACGCGGCTTCGTTTTTCACCAAGAAAACCTTTCGTCGCCGGATGCGGCAATTGCGACGTTTCTCGCGCGGGTCGCGGTCGCGCCGCGCGCGTTCGAGCGCGTGCGGCTCGAGGACGCGTGCGGACGGATCTTGGCCGAACGCATCGTCGCCGACGCCGATTATCCCAGCGCCCCGCGTTCGGCGATGGACGGTTTTGCGATCGAGTCCGGCGCCGCGCCGGGACGCTTTAGCGTGGTCGGTGAGATCGCGATGGGACGCCCCTGGCTGCTCCCGCTGCGTCCGGGCGAGGCGGTGCGCATCCCGACGGGCGGTATCGTGCCCGACGGCGCCGACGCGGTCGTGCCGGTCGAGGACGTCCGGCTCTCCGATGCGACGCTTTCGGTCGACGGCACGCTCCAAGCGGGCGAGAACGTCAATCCACAGGCGGGCGACATGCGCGCCGGGACGCTCGTCCTCGAGGCCGGGACGCGCATCGGCGGCCCGCAGCTCGGCGTGCTGGCGACGCTCGGCGTGACGATGGTGCCGGTCTATCCGCGCCCGCGAATCGCCGTGATCTCCAGCGGCGACGAGTTGGTCCCGCCGGGCATGAAACCGGCCGCGGGCCAGATCCGCGACTCCAACCGCTACGCCATCGCCGGGGCGCTCCAGGCGATGGGCGCGCAGCCTTTTCACGGCGCCACGGTCTCCGACGTTCCTGGCGCGCTTGAGCGCGCGCTACGCAAGGCGTTGGCCGAGGCCGACGCGGCGATTTTGACCGGCGGCTCGTCGGTCGGCGAGCGGGATCTCACCCCGTCGGCCATCGACGCGCTCGGTCATCCCGGCGTCATCGTGCATGGGCTGCGGGTCAAACCGGGCAAGCCGACGGTGCTCGCGGCGATCGGGCACAAGCCGGTCATCGGGCTTCCCGGCAACCCGACCTCGGCCTTGGTGATCTTGGAGGCGGTGGCCGCGCCGATTATTGCTGCGCTCGCGGGTGCCCCGATGGTTCCGACGACGGTCGACGCGCGTTTGAGCGCGCCGGCAAACAGCCGCGTAGGGTGGACCTGGTATGTGCCGGTTCGTCTCGAACACGCCGCCGAGGGCTGGATGGCCCAGCCACTGCCACTGCGCTCGTCGGTCGTGAGTCTTACAGCCCAGGCCGATGGGTACGTGGTCGTCCCTGAAGAAGTTGAGCGCTTGGAAGCTGGATCGCGTGCCGTCGTCCACCGATTCATTTAAAGGACTGGCTTGTTGGCCATGGAGGTAGAGACGCCGGTGATTCGACCTGCGCCCGCAATTGACGCGATCGAGCCCATGACGCCGTTCATCGGTCCCGAGCAACTGATGCGTGAATCCGGCCGTTCCTCGCTCGTGCGCCTCGGCGCCAACGAGTCCCCGTTCGGCGCGTCTCCGCTCGCGGTGCAAGCGATGGCCGCCGAGCTTGAACGCCTGTGGTGGTACGGTGACCCCGAATCCTACGACCTGCGCGAAGCGCTGGCGCGCAAGCATGGCGTGCGCGTCGAAGAATTGGTCGTCGGAGCGGGCATCGACGAAATCATGGGCGTGGTCGTGCGCGCGTTTGTTCCGCCCGGCGGCGCGGCACTGACGACCCGCGGCTCGTATCCCACCTTCAACTATCATGTCAACGGGTACGGCGGACGGCTGGTGTACGCGCACTACCGCCCCGACGGCCGCATCGATCTCGACGAGCTAGCCGCAGTCGCAGCGCGCGAACGCGTCAGCGTCGTCTATCTGGCCAACCCCGACAATCCCAGCGGTACGTTCGTCGGCAAGGACGAGATGCTCCGCTTGTTCGACGCACTGCCGCGCGACGCGATCTTTCTGCTCGACGAAGCGTACGCCGACTTCGTCGAAGATCACGAGCTCTTGCCGATGCATATCGAAGACCGCCTGATCCGTACCCGCACGTTTTCCAAGGCGTACGGTATGGCGGGCGCGCGGATCGGCTATGCGATCGCGTCCGAGCGCGTGCTGGGTATTCTCCAGAAGATCCGCCTGCACTATGGCGTGAATCGCAACGCCCAGGTCGGTGCGCTCGCGTCGCTGCGCGACGAGCCGTTTCGGCGCTACGTCGTCGATGCGGTCGCGCAAGCACGAGCGGACTACGGCGCGTTGGCGCACTCGCTCGGTTTGGGCGTCATCGAGTCAAAAACCAACTTCGTCTGCATCGATCTAGGCGACGCGACGCGCGCCGTGCGGGTGATGAACGAGTTGCTTAGCCGGGGCGTCTGGATTCGTAAGCCCGGCTTGCCGCCGCTGGATCGCTACGTGCGCGTCAGCGCGGGTACGCCCGAGATGCGCGCGCTCTTTGCCGCGGCGTTCACCGACGTGGTGGGCGCCGTGCCCAGCGTGACCGCGTGAGATACGCGATCGTTTCGGACATCCACAGCAACATCGAGTCGCTCCAGCGTGCCTTCGCGCTGATGAGCGACGACGATCGCGTGTTGTGTTTGGGCGACGTCGTCGGCTACGGCCCCAATCCCAACGAGTGCGTCGAATTGCTGCGCTCGCGCGTGGAGCAGGCCGTCCTGGGAAATCACGACCTTGCGGCGCTCGAAAACTTCGGCGTGGAATATTTCAACGACGCCGCGCGCGCCGCGATCACCTGGACGCAAGGTGTGCTCAGCGAAGAGAACCGCGCCTGGCTCAATGCCCTGTCGTACGAAATTCGCTATCCCGATTTCCTGATGGTGCACGGAGCGCCGGTCGACTATTTCGAATACATCTTGGATAAACGCACTGCGGCCAAGGCATTCGCGCTGACCGATGCGCCGCTCGTTTTCATCGGTCACACGCATATCGCCGAGTATTGGGTGCAGGAGCCGGACGGATCGGTCGGCCATCGCCACATGCAACACGGCGGCGAGCTCAAACTCGAAGAGGGGCGACGCTACATCATCGACGTCGGCAGCATTGGCCAGCCGCGCGATCTCAATCCAGAAGCGTCGTTCGCCTTCTACGACGCGCGAAATCGCGTGGTCGAGTGGGTGCGCTATCCCTATCCGATCGGCGAGGTGCAGCACAAGATCCACGAAGCGCATCTGCCCGAATACCTAGCGATGCGCTTGGAGTCGGGGCGGTGAGCGTGCCGATCGACGACGGGAATTGTTTTGCGTGCGGTCCGGAAAATCCAATCGGCCTGCACTTGCACTTCGAGCGCATCGATGACGGCGTCCGTGCGCAAACCACGCTCGCACCCCAATTTCAAGGGTGGAAAGCAATCGCGCACGGCGGCATCGCGATGTCGCTGCTCGACGAAGCGATGGCGCACGCGGCCGCCGCTGCCGGCCACCGCGGCGTCACCGCCAGTATCAGCGTGCGTTTTCGCAAGCCCGTGCCCATCGGCGAGCCGATCACGATCAGCGGCCGCATCGCCTGGCAGCGCCGCAACGTGATGCACCTCGAAGGTTCGATCCACGACCGTACCGGCACCGTCCTCGCGGACGGCGAAGGGAAATTCGTCTCCATGGGCCCCATCGACGCCATCGACGACCACCGCGTCTCCAAGTTGTCACCCTGAGCGTGTCGAAGGGTTCGTCGCACCATGGCTAAGATGAAGCAGCAGCGAGCCGCGACCGCTGCCGAAGCTAAGCGGCGTAACGAGCCGACGATTGACAACCGTCGGGCGCGGCACGATTTTCATATTCTCGAGTCGATGGAGGCGGGGCTTGCGCTGACCGGGACCGAGGTCAAATCGATTCGCGCCGGCGGCGTGAGCATCAGCGAGGCCTACGCGCGTTTTCGCGACGGCGAAGCGTGGTTGATGAGCGTGCACATTCCGCCCTACAAACAAGGCAGTTTCTCGAACGTCGATCCCAACCGGCCGCGCAAACTGCTGCTGCACAGAGAACAGATCGCCGATCTGGAGTCGCGCGTCAAGGAGAAGGGCCTCACGATCGTGCCGCTGCGGATGTATTTCACGCGCGGCAAAGTCAAAGTGCAGTTGGGCCTTGCGCGCGGCAAGAAGACCTGGGACAAACGCGAGGACGTCGCCAAACGCGACGTCGAACGCGAAATCGCCCGACACGTGCGCTGATGCGCGGCGCCAAACCGGAAGCGACGATCGAACGGGCCATCGAACGCGACGGTGTCATTCGAGCACGGCGAACGCGTGGCGATCGCATGCAGCGGCGGAGCCGATTCCGTCGCGCTCACCGCGGCGCTCGCGGCCGTGCGCGTCCCGATGGAACTCGACCTCGTGCTCGTGCATGTCAATCATGCGACGCGCGCATCCGCGTGGCAGGACGAATGCGTGGTGCTGCGGATCGGCGCCGCGTTCGGCCTACGAGTGCGGATCGCCGCCCTCGACGCCGGCCCGCGCGACGAAGCGACGCTGCGCGACGCGCGCTATGCGGCGCTCGCCGCGATCGCGCGCGAGGAAGGCTGCAGCGTCGTCGCCACCGCGCACCATCGAGAAGATCAAACCGAGACCGTGCTGCTCGCGCTCTTCCGTGGCGCGGGTCCCGGCGGACTTGCCGGAATGCGCGCGCGCCGCGCGCTGGAACCGGGTATCGACCTCGCACGGCCGTTGCTGCGCTTCGGACATGCCGAATTGCGGTCCGCGTGTCACGCGCACGCGCTGCCCTATGCGGTCGATCCCACCAACGCGTCGGGCGAATTGCGCCGCAACGCCGTGCGCGAAGCGCTCGATGCGCTGCGGCCGCTCTTTCCAGGCCTCGACGCGGCGGTCGCGCGCACGGCCGACGTGCTGGCCGAAGAGACCGCCGGCACGCAGCGCGCCGATCTGCGGCGTCACGTGCGCGAGACGTTGCGCGCGCAAGACGGGTTGCGCGATGTCGATTTCGAACACGTGGAAGCCGCCGTGCGCGCGATCGAGCGCGGCCGGTCGGGACGCTTTCATATGAAGACGGGCGTCGAATTGCAGATCGATCGTGGGGTTATCGTCCGCGCAAAGCCATGAAGGTCACGGAATCGTACGAGGGCGCCGTCGAGCGCGAAATCTTTTTCAGCCGATCGAGATCGCGGCGGCAATCGGCCGTCTTGCGAGCGAGGTCGCTCGCGACTACCGGCGCCGGCCGCTGCTGATCGTGGGCGTGCTCAAGGGTGCGCTTTATGTCGCAGCCGACCTGGCTCGCGCGGTCGCCGCGATCCCCGATGGGCCCAGCGAGATCTGCGGTCGACTACCTGTGCGTCTCGAGCTACGGCAACGCAGCGCGCTCCTCAGGCGAGGTTCGCCTGCTTAAGGACGCGAGCGAACCGATTACCGGCCGAAATGTGCTGGTGGTCGAAGACATCATTGACAACGGGCTCACGCTCGGGTATCTTCGCTCGTTACTGGGGGGGCGAAATCCGGCGAGCCTGCGCTCGTGCGTGCTCTTCGATAAACCCTACCATCGCCTCGTCGACGTGCCCGTGGAGTACGTCGGGCTCCAGGTCCCCGACACGTTCGTCGTAGGTTACGGATTGGACTACCAGGAACTGTTCCGGAACCTACCCTACCTGGCGCAACTGCGTCCGGAGGCCTTTGGCGACCGTTAAGGCCGTATGAGAGCCGCCGGGTGAGGAAACGTTGCCCGGGGTAGCATGGTTTAAGGTATTGGAATCCTTAGAAAGACCGTGGTCGTAAGTAGTAGTGACTAAGCACCTCCGTTCATTTCTCCTCATCGTCCTTGCCGTTATTCTCGTCATCTTCGTGGTCGAGAAGGTCGTGCAGCCCGCCGAAGGCGTGTCGCATCTGGATTATGGCGTCTTCTATCAGAAGCTCGAAGCCAACCAGATACGTTCGTTCCACGCCGTCGGAATGGAAGCGACCGGCGATCTGGCCGACGGCTCGAAGTATGCGGTCACGCTGCCCAATACCGACAGCAGTTTCTCCCGCGAACTTGCCAAACACATCAAGAACGGCGAATACGGATTCGAACAGCCCACCAATAGCGGGCTGCTCTCGAATCTCTTCAGCATCGTACCGATGCTGCTGCTCGCCGCGTTATTCTTCATTATCTTGCGGCAGGCGCAGAGCGGGGGAAGCCAAGCGCTCTCGTTCGGACGGTCGCGCGCCAAGATGATGAGCGAGAACCGCCCGAAGGTGACCTTTGCCGATGTCGCGGGTGTTGATGAGGCCAAAGAAGAGCTCGGCGAGATCGTCGACTTCCTCAAATATCCCAAGAAGTATCAGGCGCTGGGCGCGCGCATCCCCAAGGGTGTGCTGCTGCTCGGACCGCCGGGCTCAGGTAAGACGCTGCTGGCGCGCGCGATCGCGGGCGAAGCCGGTGTGCCGTTCTTCTCGATCTCGGGTTCGGACTTCGTCGAGATGTTCGTCGGCGTGGGCGCGTCGCGCGTGCGCGATCTGTTCGACCAAGCCAAGAAGAGCGCGCCGTGTATCGTCTTCATCGACGAGATCGACGCGGTCGGGCGCCAACGCGGCGCGGGCCTGGGCGGCGGACACGACGAGCGCGAGCAGACGCTCAACCAACTGCTGGTCGAGATGGATGGGTTCGATCAGAACACCGGCGTGATCTTGATCGCCGCGACCAACCGGCCCGACGTGCTGGATCCGGCGCTGCTGCGGCCCGGCCGCTTCGATCGCCAGATCGTCGTCGACCGCGCCGATTTCCGCGGCCGCCAGAAGATCCTCGAAGTGCATGCGCGTAACAAGCCGCTCTCCAAAGAGGTTTCGCTCGAGACGCTCGCCAAGCGCACGCCCGGATTTTCCGGCGCCGATTTGGAGAACTTGCTCAACGAAGCCGCGTTGCTTGCTGCGCGTAAGAACAAGAACATCATCGAAATGAACGACTGCGACGAAGCGATCGACCGCGTTATGGTCGGTCCCGAACGTAAGTCGACGGTCATGAGTGCAAAAGAAAAAGAGCTGACGGCCTACCACGAGTCCGGCCACGCCATTCTCGGCGGCATGCTCGACAAGGCCGATCCGGTGCACAAGGTCACGATCATTCCGCGCGGCATGGCGCTGGGTCTAACGTGGTCGCTGCCCGAGGACGACCGGCACCAGATGACGCGCGAAGAGATCCTCGCGCAGATCACGATGGCGCTGGGCGGACGCCTAGCCGAGGAAGTCCAGTTCGGCGACGTCACCACCGGCGCGAGCAACGACTTTCAGAAAGCAACCGAGCTCGCGCGCCGTATGGTCACGCAATACGGCATGAGCGAACTGGGCCCGATCCAGTTCGGACGCGGCAATCACCAGGTGTTCCTGGGCCGCGACTTCGGTGAGGAACGCAACTACTCCGAGGAGGTTGCGAGCAAGATCGACGGCGAGGTCCGCCGGATCATCGAGAGCAGCTACGAACGCGGTCGCACGATTCTCACAGAAAATTGGGATAAAGTCGAACGCATGGTCAAGTCCCTTCTCGAGTTCGAGACCGTCGACGCCGAAGAAGTCCGCGCGATTCTCGAAAGCAAACCGTACGACCGCAATTCGTCCGGTGGATCGGCCGTCGCGGCTGACGTGCCGCCCGAGCGGCCCGTGGAAGAACCGCAGCGCGAGAAACCTACGAGGATTCCGCCGACGATCCGTCCGGAGCCCGCGTAGTGCGGTCCGGCATCCTTCTCGCGGCGGCGCTGGCAGCAATGCTCGCGCCGCTCGCCGCTTCAGGCGCTCCGGTCGCGTCGTCCGGCACGTTGCCGCACGGCGGAACGTATACGATGGATCGCGATCCGTCGCTGGCCGCCGCGGCAATCGATCTGTGGTTTCGCGCGCCGGGCGCCGGTTACGACAACGCGACGCCGGGAATTGCACGTTTGGCGGCGACCGCTGCCGCCTCGTCGACACTGGCGAGCGGCGAGTCGCTCGTCGCGCTGGTGCGTTCGCTGGGCGGGCGTATCGCGATCGACGTGTATCCAGACATGGTCGGGGTGAGCGTCGCGATTCCCGCGTCGGGGGCGCGCCAAGTCGTTGCGGCCCTGAGCGCCGCCTATTTCGCGCCGTCGATCAGCGACGACGCGCTCAAAATCGCGCGGACCGACGTCGCCGTGCTGGGCGCGCAGCAACGCTTCTTTTCCGACGATCTCGTGCACAATGCGTTGTTCGCACAGATCTTCACCGCGGGTCCCGCGCACTATCCGCCCATTCCGAACACGCTGGCCGAAATCAAGAGCGTCTCGCTCGATCAGGTCGACGGCTACGCCAAGCGGGCATTTCGTTCCGCGAACGCGACGTTCGCGCTGGCCGGCGATGTCGACCCGTCGCTGCTCGACGCGGTGACCGCCGGTACACCCGGGTCGCCGGATGGACCGGTCGCTTCGACGCTGGCCTCCGCGCCAGCCGACCGCACGATCACGGCCGAAGTTCCGGGCGAAGGCTTGGCCTGGGTGGGGCCGCCGATCCGCGACGAGCGCGCCGCAACCGCGATGGACTTTATCGCCGACTATCTCTTCCGCGAGCGCACCGGCGTGATCAGCAAAGCGATCGATCCGACCAGTGACGACTACGCCAGCGGCCAATTCATCACGCTGCACGATCCGGGCGTGATGCTGGTGACGATCGGCGGCTCCAAGAGCGCCGCCGTGCAGACGCAGGTGCTCGCGGCGATCGCCAAACTCGAGCAGCCGCTCGATCCGGCGGCGTTTGCCGCGGCGCGCGAAGCCTTTCTCTATCATTTGGCAGCCGACGCTCAGACGCCGTCGCAGCAAGCCGCAAACCTCGGCTGGTACACCAGCGAAGGAAACGGCGCCTATGCGCCCAGCAGCGAGCAGAGCGACTATTGGAAAGCCGCGCGTTCGCTCGATCCCGCGTTCGTCGCGTCGGTCGTCAAGAAATATCTAGAACACCCCGTCGTCGTGCATCTCATTGCGGCGACAGCGAAGGACTCGGCATCGTGAAGGTTCGTTACGCCCTCTTCGCGCTCGCTGCGCTGCTGACGGTTCCGGCTGTCGCTCGCGCGGCCGCGCCTCCGGCGGCTGCGCCGGTCGTCACCCGCGCGGGCGGCGTGACGACGATCGTGCAGCAGGACGGCGCCGCACCGCTCGTGCACGTTGAATTCGTCGTGCGTGCGGGCCTCGATCGCCAGCGTCTCACGCAAAACGGTATCGCGGCGCTTACCGCGCAGACATTGCTGCGCACGCCCGTCAAGGGTGTAGCGCTCGAAGACGCGATTGCCGCAGCCGGCGGATCCATCGCATTCGTCGTCGATCCTTCCGACGTCCGGTTTCAGATCGAAGCGTTGCCCGAAGACGGCGACCGGGTACTCGCTCTCGTGCGCAGCCGCGCTCGCCACGCCCGGTTTCGATCCGCAGACAGTGCGCGAAGCGCGCGACCGGCTGATCACGCGCATCGCCGAGAACGAGCAAGTTGCGCTTCAGGTCGGATTGACCATGCTTAACGCGACGCTCGCACCTTCGGCCAACGCCGGGTTGCCGGAATTGGGTCTGCCCGCATCGCTTGCGCAACTCGGTCCCGACGACGTCAAATCGTTCTTCGATACGTACTACGTGCAAGGCGGTTCGTATGTCAGCGCCGCGGGTCGCGTGGACGCACTGGGTTCGGGGGCGCTCGCGCAGCTGGGCCATACGATGCCCGCGGGCTCGACGACGGCGGTCGTTGTGTCGATTCCTAAACTTGAAGGCACCTCGCGTCATTTGGTCGCGCAGCGCAGTGTTGCTGCACCCTGGCTGATCGCGCAGTATCCGGCGCCGGCGATCTCGAGCAAGGACTTCGGTCCGATGCTCGTGCTGTCGGCGTTCATGCAACGTACGCTCGCCGATATGGTGCAGATGCCCGGCGTCGTGTCACCGACGTTCGCGTCGCGCGCGATTGGCGCGGTGTATCAGTACGACAACGCCGAGCCGAATCTCGTGCTCTACGTCAACGGCGGTATCGGCGACCCGAATCGCTCGTTCATGACCGCGCTATCGATTGCGAGCATCCTCTCGACCACTAAACTCGAGGGCTCGATCGACGAGTTCAAGGCGATGGCCAAGGGCGACTTCATCACCGGTACCACGACGCTGGAGTCGCGGGCGTGGTTAGCGGTGCTGTACGACGAGAACGGCCAGCAACCCGATTATATGGTGCGCACGCTCGAGGCGATCTCGCAGACGAGCGCTGCCGATCTTCAGCGCGTGGCGCGCAGCTATCTGGGCAGCCCCACGATTGCACTCGTGATTCCGCGAGAAGACTCCTAAACCGATTCGCGTCGCACTCGTTCACGACTACCTGAACCAGCGCGGCGGTGCGGAACGTGTCTTTGCGCACATGGCCCGTGCCTGGCCCGACGCCCCGGTCTACACCGCGCTCTATGACGAAGCGGTCGTCGGCGACTTGGTTGCGCGCGAGCGCGTGCACACGTCGTTCTTGGCTCGTGTTCCGGGAGCCAATCGCCGCTTTCGCTACCTCGCACCGCTCTATCCGCGCGCTTTCGAAGCCTTCGACCTGCGCGCGTACGATCTGATTCTCAGTTCGACGAGCGCTTGGGCGAAGGGCGTGCGCTTCCGCGCGGGCGCCGTCCACGTATGCTTCATCCACACCGTCAGCCGGTTTCTCTTTGACTACGAGCGCTATGTGGATTCTGCGTTGCCGAATCCGCTACGTTCGCCGGTAGGCCGAGCCGCGGCGCGGGCGATGGTGGAATCGCTGTGCCGATGGGATCTTGAGGCGGCCACGCGGCCGACGCGTTTCGTCGCCAATAGCGCGACGGTCGCGCAGCGCGTGCGCCGGTATTACGGACGCGACGCGGACGTGCTTCATTCGCCGGCCGACATCGACCGCTTCACGCCGGGAAACGGCGCCGGCGACTATTTTTTCATTGCGTCTCGCCTGCTGCCGTACAAGCGGATCGATCTTGCCATCGACGCAGCGGCGTTGGCCGGTGTGAGGCTGCTGGTCGCCGGCGACGGGCCGGCGATGGCCGGCCTGCGCGAACGCGCGCGCGGGACCACGACGACGCTTCTGGGCTTCATCGACGACGCCGAGGTCAACGGCCTGCTCGGAAATGCGATCGCGGCCATCGTGCCCGGCGAAGAAGATTTGGGCCTGGTTCCGATCGAGGCTGCAGCCGCAGGGCGGCCGACGATCGCCTATCGCGGCGGCGGCGCGCTCGAGACCGTGATCGATGGGGAGACCGGACGGTTTTTCGACGCGCCGAGCGCCCAGTCGTTGGCGGCAGTGCTGCGCGGATTCGATCCGGCACGCTACCGGTCCGATCGTTTACGCGCGCACGCCGAACGATTCTCGCCCGAACGCTTTATCGCAGGTTTACGCGCGATCGTTCAGGACACGCTCGAACGATGATCGTTCGTTTGCCGGTCTACGACGAACGGCGGCACGCATTTGCGCGCGTACGCGGCGAGCGCGTGCTGATCTATTGGCCGCACGGCCTGGGCGACTACGTGCATTTCGGTTACGTCGTTCCGTTTCTCGATCCGAGCAATACGTATGCGATCGCGCGATTCGGAGACGATTTCGTGCATCTCTACGATGGCGCGGAAGGCATCGAGCCGCTTCTTTCGGGCGTGAGCGTGATTGGCGACGGCGCGGCGCAAGGCGCGCGTCATCTGGGGATCGACTGGAAGCGTATCGGCAACCGTCCGGCCGACGTGACCTTCCCCGAGCCGCTGGCCTCGCGCGTACGCGAAAGACGAATCAGCGCGCTGCTGTATACGGATTACCCCGAACACGAGGGCGAGCACGCGTTCCCGTTTCAGACCAAGGCGCGTGCGTTGATCGAGCAACTCACAGATCCGCAGCGCTTACGCGCCGCAGACCTGTCGGCGCCGCTGCGCAACGCACTTTCGTTTCAAGCCCCGCCGTCGATGCGCGCCCGTGTCGAGGCCCGCTTACGCGATCTCGTGCCACCCGGCCGAGCCTTGTATCTCGTCGCGCCCGGAGGCCATACGTACCCGGCCAAGATGTGGCCGCAGGAGAACATTCGCGAATTGATCGACGGGTTGCCGCGCTTCGATCCCCGCGCGCGCGTGCTGCTCGTCGACGAGCCGACATTGCGCGCCGCCTTCGGCGACTTGGAGGTACCGTTCGCGCATCTGCTCGTTACGTTGATTGCCGCTGCGACCGCGCTGGTCGGTGTGCCGGCGGGGCCGCTGCATGCCGCGCTCGCGATGCGCAACTGCGCGGTGGCCGGAATATGGCTACGCCACCATCCCGACTGGTACGACGAACCGAACGATCGCGCGATCCATCTTACGGGTCCGCTGGTGGCGCGAAGAGGTTACGAGCGCAAGAGGGCGACGACGACGTTGCCGCCGGCGCTGCGCGCGCGTACGATCGCGTTTCCCGACCGCGTTCCGAGCGCCGGCGACGTGCTCGAGGCGCTGGCGCTAATGGGTTAGCTGCGGCGCGAATAAGAGCGCGACCAGCGTGGCCGCATTGAACAGTCCGTGCGAGATCATCGACGCGAACGCGTTGCCCGAACGGTAGTAGATATAGCAGAGCAGGATGCCGCCCAGCGCCAACGGCACAAATGCGAAGCGATCGCCGTGGACTGCACCGAAGCATATGCCGCTAACGATTGCGCCGGTCCAAAAGCCGCCGTAGCGCATCACCGCGTTGAACAAGAAGATCCGGAAGATCGTCTCTTCGGCAATCGGTGCAATGACGGCGGCGAAGAAACCGAAGAACACGATCTTTGCCGGCGTGCGCAACTGCTCGAAGTCCTGGACCACTTGCTGCTGATGCTGCGTGTGCACCAGTGCGTCGACGAGCGCCGAACTTCCCTGAACGATGATCAGCATGGCCACGGCGCCGCCCAGACCGTAGAGCACGTCGGTTGCGCGCAGCTTTTTGAACCCCAGTTCGTGTAGCGAAAAGCCGGAGATTCGCGGTAGGGTGACGAGAATGATCGCGACGATCACGGCCTCGAGTACGAACTGCAAGAGGATTGCGCCCATCACGGGCACGGCGCCGGTCTGTATCTGCGAACGCAGGACCGCAAAGCCGACGCCGACGATCGCGACGGACGCGATCACGAGTCCCGCCACGAGCAGTGCTGTCGGACCGGCGCGGAAGCTACCCGGCGGCCAGACTGTCGGCCAGTGCGCAGAAGGCTTGGAGGTCGAGTTGTTCACCACGTGACTCCGCAGGTAAGCCGCTTTCGGAAATTGCACGCGAAACCGTTTCGCGATCGAGAGCGAGCGCGAGCATCAAGCTATTGGCAAGCGTCTTGCGCCGGTACGCGAACGCGCCGCGCACGACCTTCCGGAAGAGCGCGAGGTCGCGCGGTTGCACCGCGGGCTGCGCTCGGCGGCGCAGGCGAACGACGGTCGAGTCAACGTTTGGGGGCGGGTAGAACGCGCGCGGTCCGAGCGTGAACGCGCGTTCGACGAGCATCGCGTACTGGACTGCAACCGACAGGCTGCCGTAGGCCGCCGTCCCCGGCGCCGCGGCGAGCCGCTCGGCGACGTCCTTTTGAATCATGACCACGATCGTCTGCGGGCCGTGATCCATCTCCACGAGGCGTACGATCAGCGGCGTTGCGACGTTGTAGGGCAGATTGCCGGCGGCTTTCCAGTCGCCGCCGCGCGCGAACGCCGCGTAGTCGTAGGTAAGCGCGTCGGCATGCACGATCGCGGCCGCGGCCAGGTCGCCGCGATTGCCGAGAATCGAGACCAGATCGGGATCGATCTCCAGCGCCGTCAGTGCCGCGCCTTCTTCGAGCAGCGCGAGGGTGAGCGCGCCGGTTCCGGCGCCGATTTCCAGGACGCGCGCGCCGGGCTGGTCCTCGCAGACGAGTTTGGCGATACGGTGTAGCGCACCGCCGTCCATCAGAAAGTTTTGTCCGAACTTCTTTTTTGGGTGCGCGCCCCACTGCGAGAGCAGGGCGCGCGGATTTATTTCAGACGGTATACGGTTACCTCACGGCGTCCGAAGATCACCGCATCTCGATACGAGTTGAACCCCAAGTCGATGCGATCGCCCTTGATTGCTCCGCCCGTATCGCCGGCGACGGCAAAGCCGTATCCGGGAATATAGAGACGCGTTCCCAGCGGAATGACGCGCGGGTCGACGGCGACGATGCCGTGCCCGGCGGGACGTCCGCTGGCGGTAATGCCGCTGCAGCCGCTGCACCAGCGCGTATACGCCGTTGCAACCATGTTGAGCGTTACCGCCGCTCCGGGGCGCTTATGCATGACGCCGACCGACAGGAAATGATCGTACGCTTGCATTTCGGTGACGCCCTGCACGATGATACGCGGGCGTGCTTTGTGCAGCACGCGCAAATGCAGAATGCGTGCATCGATTGGGCCGCCATCGCGTTGCACGAACGCTACGGTCTCGATGCTAATACCGGCGTGGCCCTTGGCGGCTAGTCGCTGTTTCCCGGCGCGCATGCCGTAATCAAAACGATGGATCGTTTTCGGCGCGATCGTCTTACGAATCGTACGCTGCCATGCGATGACGCGCGTGATACGCACGGTTCCGTTGGTGGGAACGGGCGACGTGAGCGAAGGATCGACGGTGTCGTTGCTTCCGAGATGGATGTTTTGCGCCGCAATCAACGACGCGACATCGGTCGCGGAAGTAAGCAGCGTCTCGCGACGGTTTTCCATCGCGATCGTCACCGGTATGGCTTGACGATATTCGATCGTCATCTTGTCGGAAAGCGGTGTTTCGACGCCGGGGGAAACCATGTCGTTTTCGCCCGGTGCGATACCGCGATCGCGCAGGAAATCACCGACCGTCGCGGCGGTGGAAGCGGTCTGGGTCGTCGCGCTCCCATCGGTGAAGATCACCGCATGCGAAACGGCCGGTACGCTCCCGCTGCTGCCGGCATATGCCGGCGACGGAGAGGTGAGGAACCCGGCCCAAATCAGGCCGGCGGTCAAGACGCTGACGACGAGCAGGTGGCTGCGTCGCAGGGGGCTGCGTCCTATCAACCCGAGGTCCTTTCTGTCTCAGCTATCGCATCGGCGCGCCGCACACTCCGCTAGTGGCGCACGAAGGCTCCAGGCTGAACCAACAGTAGGGGTGTCAGTGTTGACGGATCCAGATGGAAACGCCAGGGTGGCGAACCCGGAGGCTCGTTGTGACATCGAGCCGGCAATGAGGGTTCGCAAGCGGCCGCCTGTTGGGCGGGCGACCGTAGCTAACCCGGGCACTATAACACGGATACCGCAAACCGGGAATATGCCATAAGTCTGGATTCCGCAGGACCGACCTGCCCTATGCAGGCCCGGCTTTCGCGGTGTGCCGAACCGGGGAGCGGTGAAGCATTTGCGGGCCGGTTTCTTCACCGAAATCTACCGCCCGGTGGTCAACGGGGTCGTCGCCTCGGTCGACACGCTCGCGCAAGGACTGCGTTCGCGCGGGCACGAGGTCTATTGTTTTGCGCCCAGCATGCCCGGTGGTGCGCGCAGCGATGGCGACGTGGTTCGCATGCCGTCGATTCCGTTGCCGACCAACACACCGTACCGGCTCACGCTGCCGCTGGTGAGCCGGCGCAACGTCAACAACGTTATCAAACGCCTTTCGTTGATCCACGTGCATTCGCTGTTCGTCACGGGCTGGGCGGGACTGCGCTACGCGCGCCGTTACGGTATGCCCGTCGTATACACGTATCACACGCAACTCGAAGCGTACGCGCATTACGTTCCATTCGAACCCAACGCGACGCGCTTCGCGGCGTCGCAGCTCACGCGTGCGTTCTGCAACCTCGTCGATGCCGTCGTCGCGCCGACGCCGGCGGTTGCCGATCATCTGCGCGAGATCGGCGTCGAGGCGCGCATCGACGTGATTCCCAGCGGCATCGACGTCGAACGCTTCAATGCCGGCCGGCGCGACGAGTCGCTTCGCGCCCGGATGAACGTGCGCCCCGGCGGGCGCCTGGTGCTCTTCGTCTCGCGCTTGGCGAGGGAAAAAAACGTCGACATGCTGCTCCATGCGTTCGCCGATGCCGATGATCCCGCGCTAACGATGGTCATCGCCGGCGATGGCCCGGCCCGCGCCGAGCTCGAAGAGCTGGCCGTTGAGCTGGGGATCAGCCAACGCGTGGTCTTCCTGGGGGCCGTCGCGCAGGCGTCGCTGCCCGATCTCTACGCCAGCGCCGACGCGTTCGTCTTCCCCAGTACCTCCGAGACTCAAGGCTTGGTGCAGGCCGAAGCGCTGGCTGCGGGCGCGTACGTGATCGCGGCCGATACCCAGTCCAATCGCGATGTGCTCGGTGGCGCCGCTCGGGTCGTGGCCCCCCGCCGTGAGGCCTTTTGCCAGGCGTTGCGCGAGATACCGGCTGTGCCCGATCTCGAGCGTTCCGCGCGGTCGAAGGTGGCGGCACGGCCGTTCGCCGCCACGGCGCAGGTCGACCGCATCATCGACCTGTACACGAGCCTCCTCGAACCCACCCCTCGGCCCGGGGTCGACGAACGCACCGCTTGACGTTGCGAACGTATGTTCGCTATACTCATATCATGGTTCACGCGCAGCTCGGGTATGCGGCCGACGGTCTCGGAAACGGGATCACCTATGCGCGCCTTACGACGCGGGCGGGAGAGCGGCTTGTGCGAGTCGCCTTCCGCACTCGGCGTTTCGAAGGGCTGGCCGGTCGTGAAGTCGCCTATGCGGCCCTGGCAGCCGTCGCCGGCGTGCTGCGCGAGCGCGGTATCGACCGCGTTCAATTCGTGGTACCCGATGCCGAACTCGTCGCGGACCGCGTAAACCACCGCGCTGTACCGCCGCCGCTGGTGATTCCGTACGTCAATCTCGGATGCGTTCTCAACCGCTTTGCCTCGTTTGAATTGACCGGCGGCGACGACCCCGATCTCACCGCGCGTGCGCGGGCGGAATTGTTCATCCACACGGCCGCCTAAGGCGAGGGAAGCGGGCGCCGGTCTTTCGACCCGAGCGTCGTGCTTGTAGCCAGGGAGGCTTCGTGCTATAGTGACAGCGTTTAGTCCCCTCGTATTCGTGATTCGATGCTCGCGTGGCAGCCTCGCCCGTGATAGCGTCGGTAGTTTCACGCGTACGGCTCTACGAGAGAGACACTCCTCTGCAAACGGAACATCGCCCCAACGATAATGGTCGGCCGCCACAGGCCGGCGGCCGTCGCCGCCGCGCTCGTCGCAGGCACAATTTCAATCAACAATATCAGCCCAACAACGAGCAGTTTCCTCAGACGGAAGCTGGGCCGCCGCTTTTAACTGCGGCCGATCTCGAAAGCAAGAAGAAGGCTGAACTCGTCGAGATCGCCGAGATCAATGAGATCCCGCTCGGCAATCCGACCACGATGAAGAAGGACGAGATCATCGCCGTCATCCTCGCCGCGCAGCAACAGCGCTCGGGCATGGAGATGGCCAGCGGTATCCTCGACATCCTTCCCGAGGGCTACGGCTTCTTACGCCGGGCCGGCTACGTGATCGGCAACGACGACATCTACGTCAGCCAGTCGCAGATCCGCCGCTTCGAACTGCGACGCGGCGATTTGGTCGAAGGCCAAGTCCGTCGCCCCAAAGAGAGCGAAAAATACTACGGGCTGATCCGTGTCGATCGCGTCAACGATCTCGACCCGTCGGCCGCCAGCGGTCGTGCGCTCTTCGAAAAGGGCACGCCCATCTTTCCCGAAGAGCGCTTCAAGCTTGAGAACCGCTCGACGCAGCTCTCGACGCGCGTCATCGATCTCTTCTGTCCGATTGGCAAGGGACAGCGCGCGCTGATCGTCTCGCCGCCCAAGGCCGGAAAGACGACGCTGCTCAAAAACATCGCCCAAGGCATCTCGATCAATCATCCCGATGCGCACATCATTGCGCTGCTCGTCGACGAGCGCCCGGAAGAAGTGACCGACATGCAGCGCACGATCGACGGCGAGGTCGTCGCCTCGACCTTCGACGAGCATCCCGAAAACCACACGGCCGTCGCAGAACTCGCGATGGAACGCGCAAAGCGTCTGGTGGAGCTGGGCAAGGACGTCGTGATTTTGCTCGACTCGATCACGCGTCTGGCGCGTGCGTACAACCAAGTGGTCGCGAGTTCGGGCCGTACGCTCTCGGGTGGTTTGGATACCGCGTCACTGCACAAGCCCAAACGGTTCTTCGGTGCGGCCCGTAAGATCGAAGGCGGCGGATCGCTCACGATCATCGGTACGGCACTGGTCGAGACCGGTTCGAAGATGGACGACGTGATCTTTGAAGAGTTCAAAGGCACGGGCAACATGGAACTCAACCTCACCCGCAAGCTCGCCGAATCGCGCGTCTTCCCGGCCGTCGACATCAAACGCTCGGGTACGCGCCGCGAAGAGCTGTTGCTCACCAACGAAGAGATGCGCAAAGTGTGGATGCTACGGCGTGTCAGCGCCGCGCTCAACACCGGCGACATCACCGAGATGATTCTCGAGAAGATGGCGCAGACGCGCAACAACGAAGAGTTCCTCGCCTCGGTGACCAAGGAAGCGCTCTCGATGTCCCGCGGATACGACGACTCGAACGGCAACGGCGGCAGCCGATACTAACGGCTCTGCGATGATCGTTCTGATTGCCGTAGCCGCAGTCTGCCTCGCACTCATCGTGTATCTGCGTAGAAAGGACCCGGTTCGCAAAAGCGTGCGCGAATCGGGTCCTATCACGTGGCGTGGCGGACGGCGCGCATTGACCGAAGAAGAAGCGGCGCGTTTGGTCGTGGAGCGTCTGCGCGATCGTGGGTGACGCTATCCGGCTCAACAAATACATCGCGCAGGCCGGCATCGCGTCGCGCCGGCGCGCCGACGAGCTGATCGCCTACGGCAAAGTTCGCATCAACGGCAAGGTCGTGCGCGAGCTCGGAACGATGGTGCAGCCCGGCGACAAGGTCGACGTGAGCGGCACACCGATCGCGCCGGTGGACGACGTTGCCTACGTGGTCGTTCACAAACCGTCGGGCGTGATGACGACGATGCGCGATCCGCAAGGACGGCGCACGATCGCCGACTTGATTCCCAAGCGCATGCCGCGCGTCGTTCCGGTCGGGCGCCTCGATTACGACACGGCCGGCGTGTTGCTGATGACCAACGACGGCGAACTTGCCAATCGGCTGCTGCATCCGCGCTACGGCGTCGAGAAGGTATACCGCGCCACGATCGGCGGCCGGCTCTCCCCCGACGATGTCAAGCGCCTGCACGGCGGGATGGAACTCGAGGCCGGTGAACGTGCGGCTGGGGCCAAGCTGCGCGTCGTCTCGGTGCGCGCAGGATTTTCGGTCGTCGACATCACCATCCACGAGGGGCGCAACCGGCAAGTCCGGCGGATGTTCGAGGCGCTCGGCCATCCCGTGCGCGATCTCGTGCGCCTGCGCTTCGGCCCGATCGCCCTGGGTGATCTGCCGATCGGCCACACCCGTTCCCTCACCCCCAAGGAGCTTTCCGCGCTGCGTCGCGTGGGCGCGCAGGACGGGGAATAGCGAGCGGGCGCCGGCCCGGCCGCGGTGGAAACGAGAACCCGCGGGTATCATCGTCAACAATCTAGTCCGCTCGAGGTATTTCATGAATCGAATTTCCCGGATCGTCGCCGGAACGTGCGCTATTGCCTGTGCGGCCGCCGCCGTGCCGGCGCTTGCGCAGTACGCCACCGAGTTCACGCCTGCCAAAGTCAAGCACGAGGGCACGACCACGCACGACATTGCCGGCAGCGGCACGGTCAAAGTGAAAGTGCTGGTCAACGCGGACGGCTCGCACAAGGTCATTAGCGTCCTCAGCTCGTCGAATTCCGGCGACAACGACGCGGCGAAGGATATCGCTGCGACCTCGACCTATACGCCGGCGCGCCGCGGTAAGACGCCCGTCGTCTCGTTTTATGATTTCATCCTCAAGTTCAACGGCAAGTTGGTCTCGCATACACCGGTCGTCGGGAGCGTCGGGGGCGGCGCGGCTGCGGCACAGATCGACGGACTGATTCGCGCCGGCAAATACAAAGAGGCGATCGCTAAAGCCAACCAGCAACTCGCCGGCGATCCCAACAATCAAACGGTGCTCGAGCTTCTTGGCGCGGCGCAGTATTTTGACGGCGACATTTCCGGCTCGGCGACGTCGTTCTCCAAAGTCCACGACCGTGAACAAGACGTTCGCGCCGCTGGCCGCTCGCGCATTGGCCAACGAAGCGGTCCGGACCGTACAGAGCGATCCGGCCAATTCGCTCGCGCTGGCGCAGAGGGCAATGTCGCTCTCTCCGCGATTCGAACTCGCGGTTCGCCCTTGGCGCCGCTCAGCTCTCGAACAAGCAGTACGCGGATGCGGTGGCTTCGCTCAAAACCGTCGACGCTGGAATGGCCGACTCCGATAAGTCGAAAATTAACGTCGATCAGGAATTGCTGCGGGCCTACCTAGCGGCCGGCGACACGGCTGATGCCAATGCTCTGGCTGCCAAGATGAAGGCGCTCGACCCGAACGGCAGTTCGGCTTCGAACGCGATCGCTCAGTATTATCTGAGCATTGGGGCCGATGATATGCAGGCCAAGAAGTTCGACGACGCGATCCAAGCGTTCGACCAAGCGGCCGGGGCGGGGAATTCCGCCGACACCGTCACGGCGAACACCTATGCTGCGTTTGCTGTGTTAAGAATGGAGAAACCGGACTACGCCAAAGCGAAGGCATACGCCGCCAAGGCGCTCGCCATCGCGCCGCAGGATGCCAACGCAAACTACGCCGCGGGCGTCGCTTCGGCAGGCATCTTCGGGTCCACTCACAATAGCAGCGACCGTACGCAGGCACTCGATTACCTTAATAAAGCGGATCAATACGCAAAGGCTGCCGGAAATATCGGCCTCGCCCTGCAAATCGAAGCGCAGATTAAGGCGATACCTCACTAGCGCTCGAGCGCTTTCATGGCGTCAGTGAGCTTTTTGTACCAGGACTTTCCGCGGGAGTGGGCCAATGGTTCGGCCTCGCGGGGGGCGGCGAACCGCCCGTATTTCCCTTTGTCTAGTGCACTCTACACTTTTTCCCTGGAGGGGTCGGAAACTCGTGTTTGACGGATTTATCAGCGTGATGCAGCGTGGCGGTCCCGTTATGTGGATGCTGCTCATTGCGTCAGTCATCGTGGTTGCCATCGTCATCGAACGATTGATTTTCTTCTCGTCGCAGCACAGCGACACCAAGGGTTTGCTGCGCCAAATCGGTGCGAAGATCGCAGCGGACGACCTCGACGGCGCAATCAAAATTTGCCAGAGCAACAAAGGCATGCTGCCGCGCATTCTCGAGTTCGGCCTTCGCCGCGGTGAAAAGAACCGCGCCGATATCACCGACGCGCTCTCGATTGCGTTGATGGAGCACCTCAATTCGCTCGAACGCTTTTTGGGCATCATCGGTACGATCGCGGTCATCGCGCCGTTCATCGGTCTCTCCGGTACGGTGCTCGGTATCATCCGGGCCTTCGGCGACATCGCGCTCAAGGGCAACACCTCACCGGCCGTCGTGGCTGCGCGGTGTTTCCGAAGCACTGATCACCACGTTCGCCGGCCTTATCGTCGCAATCGTGGCCGTGATCTTCTTCAACTACTTCAAGTCGCGCATCAAGGCGTATAACCAAGACATGATCGTCGCGGCCAACCAACTCGCCGAAATGCTCCACTTCCACAACACCGGCGCGCCGATTCCGACCGAGCTCTATCAACCGTCCAAGACGGCTGCAAAGTAACCGCGGGGCGCTAGCGTGAGCTTGCTCTCGGCAAAACAAGATGCCGACGTCATGGCGGAGATCAACATCACGCCGTTCACGGACGTCCTCTTGGTGTTGCTCATCATTTTCATCATCCTGGCTGCCATTGTGGTACCGCCGGGCTTCGAAAAAGAGCTTCCGAACCACAGCAACAACAACTCGACGAACATCAAGCAGAAGAACGACATCGAGGTCGACGTCAACGAGTAAGGGCGTCATCTTCGTCGACGGGACGAAGACGGACTCGGTCGGGATCTACCGCGTGATGATTCTCACGGCGATCAAGAAGCCGCACAAACACGTCTCGATCGTCGCGGATGCCAAAGCGCCTTACGGCGTGATCATCCGGATTCTCGATGCTGCTAAGGAAGCCGGACTCGAAGATGTCGGTTTCGTCACGTCCTAGGTGGAGGTTAAGTAATTCGTGGCCGTTTCGACAGGTGGGGGAGAAGATGAGGTGATGGCGACCATCAACATCACGCCGTTCACGGACGTGCTGTTGGTGCTGTTGATCATCTTCATCATTCTTGCCTCGGTAACGAAAGAGCCGAAGCTGCCCGACGCCCATAACAAGGAAAAGGTGCAGCCCTCGCAGATCGTCGTGATCATCGACGATAAGAACAATATCCAGATCGGATCGACGGAAGTCACGGTCGGCGACGCGCATACGTTGTTTTCGCAACTGCAAGACGCGACCGGTCACAGCTTCAAGAGCGTGATCATCAAGGCGAATCCGATGGCCAGCTACGGTGTCATTCTTCAAGTCATGGATGCGGCCAAATCGGCCGGACTGGTCGATTTCGGCCTTGCCAACCATGTCGAGGGAACTCCAGAGGGGCAGAATTCGTAGCGAATGGCTAAAAGAACGTTTATCACAACGGGCGAGCGCATTCGCAACTACCTCGTCACGGGGTTTTTGTTGTCGGTGCTCATCAACTTGATCTTCGCGCCGTTCTATCCGAACCTCAAGAAGCAGCACGAAGACGAGAGCGTGGAAAAAGTCAGCGTCACCAAGAAGGTGCAGGTCAAAGTTCCGACCCCGCCGCCGCCGACCCCAACCCCGCCGCCGACGCCGACGCCGCCACCCTCGACACCGCCTCCGAAAAAGCAGCAGGCCGTGCAGCCCAAGCTCAAGTTGAATATCCCCAAGACGACCAATGCCCAGGGACCGGCAACCGAGCAAAAGTACGTCGCACCGCCCAAGGGCAGTGAGAACGGCGTTCCGCAAGGCCAAGGCACCGGGACACCGGCACCGACCACCGCGCCGACGGCGACGCCGGCACAGTGCTCTAATCCCAACTCGGAAGCGACCGTGACCAACGCGATGTCACCGGACTACCCCGACTCCGCGCGGGATCTTGGACTTGGGCCAGTGACGGTTTCCGTCCAGGTGACCATCGCGGCCAACGGCAGCTTGGTGGACGCCAAGATCTACCAGTCATCGAACAACATGGCGATCGACCAGGCGGCGTTGCGCGCCGCGCGTCAGTCTCAGTACGCACCGAAATACAGCAATTGCCAGCCGACGCAAGGTACGTACTTGTTCAAGATGGACTTCGAACCAAGCTAGCCAGCGGTCCGTTCGCTAGTGGGATCGTACTCCTGTGAATGAAAAGCAAACGCGGCGATTGTTCATCGTCGCGTTTGCGCTTTCGTTGCTGATTCACGTCGTTGCGGTCACGTTCGTGCGCTGGCCGTTCAACCCCAAGGACGAGACGATGCAGGTCGTGCGCGTGGTCCACATCCGCCGAATTCGCATCGCGCGTGTTCCGACGCCACGGCCTCCCACGCCCGCACCCGCGCCCACTGCGGCGCCGACGGTCGCTCCCAAGGTCATCCATGCGCGTCCCCACCGGATCGGCGCGCATGGCATCCATCCGCTTGCGACGGCCGGTCCGGTCGTTACACCGGCGGCGCCGTCACCGAGTCCACGGGCCAGCGCTACGCCCGACTGCGCGAATCACGATACGCCCGTACTCGTGGCGGTCAGCCCACCCCCACCCGATATTCCGCCCGGCGTGCGCGGCGCTGCCAAAAGCGGCACGGCCCGCATCCAAGTCGACGTGAGCGCTGCCGGCGCCGCGACGGGGGAAACGATCGCGCAAAGCAGTGGAGCGCCGGCACTGGATAGCATCGCGCTAGCGATGGCCAAAGCCGCCGCCTACACCCCCGCAACCCACGCCTGCAAACCGGTCTCCGGTATCTACACCTTCGCCGTCAGATTCCTAGCATGGTAGACTTTGTTTGGCAAAGCTAAAGCTTTGCCGAACAACGTCGCTTCGCTCACACGGGGGCTCGCAGAAGGGGCGGTTAGAGCATTCCCATGTCGCGGAGGAGGTGGAGGGTGTCGATGTAGCGTTGGAGGTGGGATTTGGTCGCCTCGTCGGTGTCGAGGAAGGCGATGCCGGTTCTGTAGCGCTGCATCAGGGGATCGTAGCGCGACCAGCGGACGATGCCGAGCACGCGCAACACCGGCGTATCGTCGCCGCGCAGCTCGATTTGCACGTTGATCGGCTCTTCGCGAACCAGTTCGGCGTTGGTGAGCATCGCCATACCGCCGAGCGCAATATCGTACGTTTCAGTGAATTCGGGCGCGAATTCATCGCCGATGCTGTACGAAACGAGCAGCGTGTCTCCGACACGCGCAAATTGTCTCTCGTGCGGCTCCGAGGCGTCGGATTCGAAATGCTCCACGACAATGGCGCCTTAGGCTGCTTGCGCAGGCAATCCTCCAATGGCCCGCGGAAGGCGCGCCTTGGCCGCAGGGCGTACCAGAGTGCTCCGTGACCGATCTCCAAGCGCTCGTGCTCGCGCTCCTGCAGGGCGTCAGCGAACTCTTTCCCGTCTCGAGCCTCGGGCACACGATCCTACTACCGGCGGTGCTTCACTGGAAGAATATCGATCGTGCCGATCCGACCTTCTTGGCGTTCGTCGTCGTGCTTCATTTGGGGACGGCGCTCGCGCTGATCGTCTACTACCGCGAGCGCTGGTGGGCGATCGTCCGCGCGCTGGTCGGCAGCGTCGTTCGAGGCAGCCTAACCGGCGAGCGCGACGAACGCACAGGCTGGCTGCTCGTGATCGGCACGCTCCCGGTCGGTATTCTCGGCGTGCTGTTCCAGGAGCCGGTGCGCGCACTTTTCGGTACGCCGCTTCCGGTGGCGATCTTTTTGGCGCTCAACGGCCTGGTGATGTTTGCGGGCGAAGGTCTGCGCCGCCGTCAGATGCGTGCGAGCGCGCGCGCCGATCGTCCGATCGAGCGGCTCACCTACCTGCAGAGCGTGCTGATCGGATTCGCGCAGAGCTTCGCGCTGCTCCCGGGCATTTCGCGGTCGGGTGCGTCGATGGTCGCCGGGTTGCTGTGCGACCTCGATCACGAAGACGCTGCGGAGTTCTCGTTTCTCCTGGCCACGCCGGTGATCTTCGCCGCGGCACTGCTCGAGACGCACTACCTCTTCGGGCCGGGCACGCACGTCGTCGCCTTGCAAGCGATCGGCGGAGGTGTCGCGGCCGCCATCGCTGCGTACGTTTCCGTCGCTTTTCTCATGCGTTATTTCAAGTCGAACGATTTACGGCCGTTCGGCTGGTATTGTCTGATCGCCGGCGCGGCGTGTATCGTCCTTAGCCTTACAGGAGTGATTTCATGAAACCATTAGCCCTATTGCTCGCGCTCGTATTCTTCGTGCTCGGCGTGCTGTACGGTTTGGGCAAGATCAACGTCTTGACCAAGTCCGGCACGGAGCATTCGCATCACGTATCGCATCTTGTCGTCTGTTGGGTGATCGCACTGCTAGCGCTCATTTGGTACAGGTTCCAGTCCGGTCCTCAAACCTCGCGGCGTTAGGTCGAAAGACTGCCGGCGCGGTAACCGTTCGCACCGCGAGCGGTTGCGCTCGCCTCGGTACCATCGATGGACATGCGTCGATGGTTTTTCGTAGTCACCGCCTTGTCGCTCCTGGCCGCCTGCGGCGGCGGGGGCGGCTCTTCGGGCACGCCGGTTCTTCCGACGGCCGCGCCCACCTCGAGCTCCCACCCCTCGCCCGCCCCGAGCGCGTCGGCGAGCACGTCGCCGGTCCATTCCCCGACGCCATCACCGACTGGCCTGCCCACGGCATCGGCCTCGCCGGGCTCCACACCGACGCCGGTCGGCCATACCACGGCCACGCCGAGTCCGGGAACCACACCCACACCGTCAGCGGCGCCCACTGCAACGCCGACGCCGGTGCCGACCGCCACGCCGACGCCCATTCCTACCGCGAAGCCGACACCGGTGCCGACCGCCACTCCGACGCCGGTCCCCACGCCGACACCGGGTTTGGCCGTGCCGAGTTGGAACGGCCAGACGCTCCTGACGACGCCGGAGCTGACGCCCGCTCCCGGGAGCGGCGGGTCGGGTTCGGCCGCCGTGATCAACGGCACGCCCAATATGTTCAATCCGGCGATTGGCGACACGTCCAGCGGCGGTCAGGGCCCGATCAATACCTCGTTCGACAATATTCCCTGCGAAGAGTATATGTCGAACAACTACCACATCCACGTGTTCGTCGGGCTCTACGTCAACGGGCAAGAAGTCGCGATTCCAACCGGAACCGGCGTCATCCAGCCCGCCATCGACCAATACGGCGATTCGCCGAACGGCACCAGTTGTTTCTACTTCACGCACACGCACGATTCGACCGGTGTGGTGCACATCGAGAGCGACAACGGCGGTATCGATGAATCGCCGCCCAACGACTCCAAGTTCGTGCTCGGACAGTGGCTCTCGATTTGGGGCATTACCGTCAACGCGATGCAGTTCGGCCAGTTCAGCGGCCCGGTCGAAGTGCTGACCTCAGGACAAGTCTATCGCGGGGGCGGCCCGGCCTCGACGATCGCCGAAAGCGATCTGACGGTGTGGCAGGGCGATCCCAATCAGATTCCGCTGTACTCGCACGAAGTGATCTGGTTTCTGGTCGGGCCTAACTACCCGGCCTCGCTACCCGACATCCACTTCTGGGAAGAGTACTAGAAGCTACTTGGTGCCGACGAGGTAGATCTCGTACGGGTGCGGCGCGATCACCTCGACGTGCGCGCGGGCGTTACGGATCAGCGGTTCGAGTTCCGCGAGCCGTTGTTCGGTGGTCTGCATGATGACCACTGGATAGGAATCGGCGTTGGAGAGGATCGATGAGACGGCGCGCGAGTAGGCGGGGGCATCGGCGGCACGCGCGCCGAGCAACGAGTCGCGGTACGCGTGCTCGATCGTGAAATACGGATTACCCTGCCACCACGCTTCCCACATCCAGATGCGGGCGTCGGCGCTGCGGAACGAGTTACGCGCGGGCGGCGCCAGAAATAGTGCGTCGGCGTTCTGGGCACTCATCGTTGCGAGCACGTCGCCTCGACGAACCGTATTGCGTCGCATGTTCGAGACCACCCATTGTTCGGTCTGACGGATGTACGACCACGCAAGTTCGCTCGGCGGGATGTCCTGCATGTCGTCATGGGCCTGCGTTTTCTGAAGCCAGTAACAAAATGCGCGCCATAGCCCCAGGATCGCAAGGCCCGTTTGCTGATCGCTGCGCAGGTTGCGCACATTATCGTGCCATACGCCCAGATACACGCACTGTTCCTCGCTAAAGAAGACGCCTTCCCACGCTTTGAACAGGTCGAGGGTGTAGATGCGGCCCGGCAGCATTTCGACGATCTCGGCTACCTCGGCGTCGCGCAGAAACGTCTGGTCGTTGACGATCAGACCTTCGCCGACGCGCACGAACCATTCGAGCAGGTCGCCGCCGTGCACGGCGATTCCGTGGCGTTTGAGATAGTTGAGATGGGTGGGCAAACCCATAAACGGATCGACGATGCTCTTGCACTCGTGTGCGAGAAGGATCTCGTGCAGGCGCGAGGGCGAGATGCGCCGCGTACGCTCGGGAAGTTCGATCATGCGCGGCTCTTGGTCAGCATCATGGCGCGTACGACGGCTGGATCGAATTGCGTTCCCGCTGCAGTATCGAGCCGTTCGCTGCGATCGAGGCGTTCGTAGGCGATTGCGGCGCCCAAAATGCTGGCCGGCAGCGCGGAGGCGCCGCGGTCGCGCGCCGCGGGTTTTCCCGAACCGTCGTACCATTGCCCCCGGGCCGCGACGACGGCCGCGGCGTCGGATAGCGCGGCGAGCGGGTGCGCCAATGCCGCCGCGATCGCGGCATCGCGCGCGCGTTCATCGATTCCCATGCGCGCGAGCGGATCGAAGGCCTCGTCTTCGAGGTGATCGAGCGGAATCTCGCCCGCGCCGAAGATCCGGCACGCGAGCGCCAGCGTCCGGCGCTGCGCCTGGTCGAGTGTCAGCGCCGACGCGGTCGCTCGCGCGATGGCGTCAACGCGCCGCCAGCGGCCGTCCGCGCCGTTGTGCGCATCGATACGATCGGCGAAGAGATCGAGCAGTGCTGCCGGATCGAGTGCGACCTCGCGTAAACCATGGAGCGGCGCCTGGATGGGATCGGCCTGGCCGCCAAAGGTGTGAAACCACATCGTGAACGCGCGAACGTGATCGGGCCCGAAGCTGCGGCCGCTCTCCATCCCGATCGCGCCGAGCGCTTCTTCGGGATCGGACGCATGCGCGAATCGATCCGCCAGTCCCAATAACTGCGCGTTGCGCGGAATGCCGAACCAGCGCAATTGGTCGGGATACCCCGTGCCGTCCCATGCTTCGGACTGCCAGCGCACGAGATCGGGCGTCTCTTGCGGAAGTGCCGCGATCTGCGCGCAGAGCTGCGCGCCTTGCGCGGGAACGTCCCAGCTCTCCATGCGCGCGATACGTTCGGGCAGCCGTTCGCCCTTACGGAACGCCCGGTTGCCGATGGCTCCGGCAGCGTGCAGAACGGCGGCGAAGTAGAGCGCGGGTATCTCTTCCTCGGCGACACCGCCATTGCGCGCAAGCGACACGGCAATCGACGCTTTGTGCAACGCAAAACCTGGCGGATTGCCGAGAACGCAATCGCCTACCGCGCCATACCACGTGAGAACATCGGCCACGACCGAGCTAGCCGCCCGAGGATCGTCGCCGGTATCCTGGAATAGCGTCATCTCCTATCGCCGATTATCTATTGCCGTGCAGAAACCCTCACATATCTTGGCCGATGGCCGCATTTCCATGGTCGATGTATCCAGCAAGCCGGTGACCGCGCGAACCGCGCGTGCCGAGGCACTGGTTCGTATGAGCCTGCCCGCAGCCCAAGCGCTGCGTGACGCGACGTTGCCGAAAGGCGATGCGTTCGTTGCCGCGCAGCTTGCCGGCGTGATGGCGGCCAAGGCGACCGGGACGCTGATTCCGCTTGCGCATCCCCTCCCGCTCGCCTACGTCGACGTCAGCTTCGCATGGGCCGGGGACGACGTGCTGCGTATCGAGACCGTTGCCGGGACCACCGCGCAAACCGGTGTCGAGATGGAGGCGATGGTGGCAGCGACGGTCGCCGCGCTCACGATCTATGATATGACCAAGGCGGTCGACAAGGGGATCACGATCGAGAGCGTGCGCCTGATCAGCAAAACCGGCGGCAAGAGCGGCGATTGGTCGATTTCCCGTGACGTTTAAGACGGCGCTCATCGTACTCTCGGACCGTGCCGCCGACGGCCGCCGCGCCGACGGCTGTCTGCCCGTCATGCGGGAGCGCTTGGGGCCGGGGTTCGATATCGTACGCGAAGTCGTGCTGCCCGACGATGCCGGCGCGCTCCAGGCCGAACTGATCGACCTTTCCGACTCGGGCGCCGCCGCGCTGATCCTCACCAGCGGCGGGACGGGGCTCGGGCCGCGGGATCGCACCCCGCAAGCCACCGCCGCCGTGCTGGACTACGAAGTGCCCGGCATCGCTGAGGCCATCCGCGCCGCCTCGATCCAGATCGTGCGCACCGCGATGCTTTCGCGTGCGCTCGCCGGCGTGCGGCACCGCACCTTGATCGTCAACCTTCCCGGCAGCCCCAAGGCGGTCGCCGAATCGCTCGACGTCATCGCGGCGGTTTTGCCTCATGCATTGGAATTATTGTCCGATCACGTGATCGACGGGTAAGACGTCAGGAATGGACTACGAAGCCGCCACCGCGTATCTGCTGGCTACGATCAACGAAACCGTGTCGCGCCGCCTGCCGTATCGGCTGGAACGGATGCGTGCTTTCATGCACGAGTTGGGCGATCCGCAGGAGCGCTATCCGACCGTGCACGTCGGCGGCACGAGCGGCAAAGGCTCGACCTCGACGATGATCGCCGCCGCGCTTGCCGGCGGCGGGAAACGCACAGGCCTGCACACCAAGCCGCACTTGCGCTCGATGACCGAGCGCGCGCGCATCGACGGTGTCGCGATTTCGCAAGCGCGGTTCGGCGAGTTGCTCGAAGAGATGATGCCCGCGATCGAGCGCACGGCGCACGAACACGGACGCCCGACCTATTATGAAACGCTGCTTGCGCTTACGCTGCTGTACTTCGCGCACGAACGCGTCGACGTCGCGGTGATCGAGGTCGGCCTAGGGGGACGGCTCGACGGGACGAATGTCATCGTGCCGCAGGTCGCGGCCATCACCTCGGTTGGATTCGATCACATGGACGTGCTCGGCGACACCTTGGAGGCGATCGCGCTGGAAAAAGCCGGCATCGCCAAGCCCGGCGTTCCGCTGGTCGTCAACGTCGAACAAGCCGTTGCGTTCGACGTGGTCGCCGAACAAGCGCAGCGCGCCGGTGCGCCGCTGATCGACGTGCGCGCGGTGACGCGGATCGACGAGATCGGCATCGAGCGCGAATTGCAGTCGTTCCGCGTGACGACACCGCGCGGCGATTATGCGCTGCGTACGCGGATGCTCGGTGAATTTCAGCGCACGAACGCTGCGACCGCCATCACCGCACTCGAAGCGCTCGGCGAGGACTTGCGTCCGTCGATCGAGCAGGTCGAGTCGGCGCTCGGCGACCTTATGATTCCCGGACGCATGGAGGTCTACACCGGACATCCGACCGTCGTCTTCGACATCGCGCACAACGCGGAGAAGGCCGAGCATTTGGTCGCCTCGCTGCGCGAACGTTATCCGGATCGCCGCTTCACCTTCGTCGTCGCGATCGGTGCCAGCAAAGATGCGCCGGAGATTCTGCGCACGTTCGCGACGCTGCCCGGCTCGTTCGTGTTCACGACGTTCGCGACCGCCGGCCGCGAGGCGATGAGCCCGATGCGGCTGATGCGGGTTGCCGAATCGATCGGTTCGTGGGGGCGGGTGGTGCAGGAGCCGGTCGAAGCGCTTTCGGTCGCGCGCCGCAACTCCGATGCGAACGCGGTCATCGTCGTGACGGGCTCCACGTTCCTGGTGGCTGAATTGCGGGAATGGTGGCTGGTCGCGGCGTGATGCACCTGCGCGGCCGAAGCGTCGCGTGGGGTGAGCGAACGTACTTGATGGCAATCGTCAACGTGACGCCCGACTCGTTTTCCGGCGACGGCCGCGAACAGACCGAGGCGGCGATCGATCATGCGGTGCGCCAATGGCAAGCCGGTGCCGACATGCTGGACATCGGCGGTGAATCGACGCGGCCGGGCCACGAACCGATCGACGAGGCGACCGAACTCGCGCGCGTGCTGCCCGTCATTGCGGGCGTACGCGAACGGTTGCCGGCGGCGATCGTGTCGGTCGATACCTACAAACCATCGGTCGTCCGCGCGGCTCACGCCGCCGGTGCCGATATCGTCAACTCCGTCCTCGGCGTCTCGAACGCGCTGCTCGACGTCGCCGCCGAACTGCAGATGCCTGTCGCCGCGATGCACAATCAAAGCGGTACGCATTACGAGGAAGACGTCGTCGATGCGGTGGTGGAGTTTTTGCGTGACTGCGCCGCGCGTGCGCTGGCGCGAGGAATCCCGCGCGAGCGCATCATGCTCGATCCGGGCATCGGTTTTGGAAAATCGCCCAATCACAACATTCGCATTTTGCGCAATCTCGAGCGGATCTGCGAGATCGGCTTCCCGACGCTGCTGGGAACCTCGCGGAAATCGACGATCGGCAAGCTCACGGGCCGCGAGGCGCACGAGCGCATCTACGGCACGGCCGCGACGACGGCGCTGGGCATTGCGGCCGGTATCGATATCGTTCGCGTCCACGACGTCGCGCAGAACCGCGACGTGATCAGCGTCTCGGACGCGATCGTGCGCGATTGGAGGCCCAGCGGATGGACCGCATAACGCTGCATCGTATCGTCGCCCACGGGCGCCACGGTGCGAACCCAGGCGAACGCGATCGGCCGCAGCCGTTGCATATCGACGTGGCATTCGATCTGGATCTCTCCCGCGCGGGCGAGAGCGACGCGCTCGAGGACACGGTCGACTACGCCGCGATCTACGAGCGCATCATGACGATCGTCGAGCAGCGCTCCTATGCGCTGCTCGAACGTCTCGGCAGCGATATGCTCGATGCGATCATGGCCGACGATCGGATCGCGCGCGCGGAAGTGATGATCGCCAAGCCCGGATTGCTCGACGGTGCGACGCCGTCGGTGACGTTGGTGCGGGAGCGCCAAGCCTGGCCGTGATTCGGACCTACATCGGCGTCGGTTCCAATCTCGACGATCCCGTCCGTCGCGTTCGCGCCGGCATCGCCGCGCTGCGCGCGGTCGGCGAGGTCGTCGCCGTCTCGTCGCTCTATCGCACGCCGGCCTGGGGAAAAACCAATCAACCGGATTTCATCAACGCCGCCGTTGCGCTCAATACCTCGCGAAGCCCGCGCGATCTGCTGCGCGCGCTCAAGTCGCTCGAACGCGAACTCGGCCGCATCGAAGGCGAACGCTGGGGGGCGCGCGTTATCGACTTCGACATCCTGGTCTACGGCAACGAGCGCGTTGACGAAGCGGACCTGACGATCCCGCACGCGCACCTTCGCGAGCGCGCGTTCGCGCTGATCCCGCTTGCGGAGATTGCGCCGGAATATCGGGCCGATCTGGACGGTATCGGTGAGGACGATCGCGCTGCGATCACCAGAATCGCGGCGCGCTGACGCTTCACTGAAACGCCAGCGGCAACGAGGTCGTGACCTGCCGGTCCGCGTGATTGTCGATTGCGGCGAGGTACGGCGCCTCGGCGGCGGTATCACGCTCGAGCACGGCAACGAATGCGTCGACGCAGTCGGGACAAAATTGCCGCTCACGATACTTTTTGAACTCGTCGATTGCGACCTCGACCCTTTGAACCTTCTTGTACGACCGGGCAGAAGTGATCGCGTCGAACGTGTCGGCGATCTGGACGATGCGCGCGGTCAGCGGAATGTCGGTTCCGGTCAGGTGATCGGGATATCCTTCACCGCTCCAGAACTCGTGGTGATACCGCACCGCCGGTAGAAGATTCGCCAGCGCCCCCGAGCCCTCGAGGATCGATGAGCCGATGACGGGGTGGCTCATCATGATGGTGCGTTCCGCGGGATCTAGACGCGACGTTTTCGAGAGAATGGCGTCCGGAACGCCGAGCTTACCAATGTCGTGGATCATTCCGGCGAGTGTGACAGTCTCGGTCAGTCCTCGCTCCAAATCCAACTCTATGGCGATATCGAGTGCGTGTCGCGCAACGCGATGCGAGTGTCCGGCGGTATAGGGATCCTTGGCTTCGACCGCGTCGACGAGCACCTGGGCCGAGGTGGCAAATGCCGCACGAAGGTCGCGCACCAGCTTTTGGTTATGGAGTGACGCGGAGGCTTGCCGCACCAGGGCCTCGACGAACCAGCGGTCCTGTCCCGATATCCGCACATTGGGCTTAGGAAGCACGAGCAGATGTCCGACCGGGTGCCCGTCGATGAGGATCGGCGCGGTGACACCGGCGGCGTGAGAAATGGCGGGCCCGGAAACGACCGTTACGATGCAATGCAAGAGTGCGGACTGGGCGATCGCCTCGACGTGGCCAAGGACGCTTTCGATCTCTTGGAGGGACAGCATGGCTTCGGAGGCTTGCATCAACAGCCGCGCCGACGTGGCTTCGGCATGGTAGAGCGTGCGATAGCTTTCACGCCGGTAGACCGTCGCGATCTGATTGGCAATTCCGCGGATGAACCGCACCTCGCCACGATCGAACGCGCGATCCTCGCGCCGCCGCGACGCGTGCAGGATGCCGAATGCATCGCCTTCGGCTAGCAATGGCACGGAGATCGTCGGGCCATAGCCCAGCGGCGAAACGAACTCCAGACTCGGACGTTCGCCTTCGCCAATCGGCCTGCCGCCGTCGAGGATGATTCGTCCGGTTTCCGGATCGCCGCCGGGGCCAACCGGTAAAACGGAACGAACGCCAAGGCCGCTTTTCTCGAGGAAGCCTTCGTTCCCGATCTCAGCCGCGCAGTCGATCATCAGCGCCGCGTCATGTTTGCTCGCGATGATTACCGTGGCACCGAGAGCTTCGCCGACGATGTGTGCGGCGTCGCTACAGAAATCGTCGAGTGTCGCCAAGCTCACCGCAAGTTGACCGACTCGAAGTGTTACGGCTTCGAGCGTGCGCTGTTGCGCGAGCTCCGCCTCGGCGAGCGCATCGAGCGCGCGGATGGTATACCGGTCGAGAATCTCGCGCAGCTTTTTAACGGTGTTGTTCGTGTATGCAAAACGCTTGGCCATGCCGATGATGACCACGCAAATGACGTTCTCACCGTTGAGGATCGGAAGGTATGCTAGGCTGCGTACCTCCCGTACGCGTGCCTCGTCGCGGCGAACGAAGGTCGAGGATCGATCTGTGTCGTCGACGATGATCGGCTTGCCCGTCTCGACGACCATTGCCGGGCGCGATCCTCGGTAATTTCGATTGGCAACCTCATCGGTGAGACCTCGCCGCGCCCCCACTCGGATCTCGCCGCCGACGATGTAGAGCAGCGAGGCAAGATCGGGTCGCACGAGTTCGCCGATGTGGAGCAAGATGTCGTCCAATACTTCGAAGAACAGAGCCGTGCCGTCTTGCATGGTGTTCGTTGGGATATCGGCCCCGGTTTCGCGCTGTAACTCTCCACGCCGTTCCAGCGCCGTCGCCAACTGACGCGAGATTCGCGCGAGCGCTTCCGTGTCGACGGGCGGTGAGTCGTCGTACCCGATCGCAAGCAGGCCGGTTGTTTTGTCGCCGCTGCAGACACGAACGACGTGAAGCGCGCCAACCCCGACCGAGCGAAGTTCGCCGCCGATCAGCGGGTCGCTCGCGCTGATGAGCCCGGGAAGCTCGAGACGCATTTCCCAGACGCCGCCGTGCTGGAGCGTGGGCTCGAGGGTGCTCAAGACGCGTTCGGCGTCCGCGTTTTCGGCCAGCACGATCCAGGGGGTCAACGTGAGTTCGTCGGGACATAGCAGAAGCATCATCGCCGTTGCACCGCATCGGACGCGAAGCCTTTCGCAGGCTCGTTCTACGATGTCGTGCAGTTGTTCGAGCGATGTCGCATCCAAAACAGCCGCCGAAGAAAGATCGAACTCATTCATGCGTCTGCCCCCGGTAGAAAACGCCGGCTTTCATTCTAGCACCGTCACGTGCGCTCAAGTGGACGACATGGGCTCTTTGGACTATAAGGCCTTTGAGCGGCGGGCGCCTAATGGCAGGTAGTGCCTGCTTGCACAAGCGCCCCGGATACCTGCGATTCCAAAATGATCTCGTCGATCTTGTATCTGGTAACGGCGTTGTACAGCTGTGCGAATGCGGTTACATTCGCGAGCCCCATATCGATGTTTCGCACCGCGATCGGAGGCGGCGCAACCGATGCCGGCGCGGGCGTGGCTTTCGATGCGGAGCTGATGATCGGCACGACGGCGTCAATGGACGCGATATTCTCGGACCTCACCTCGGCGTCGTCCGGGGGCGGTGTACCGTGGATCACATTATTCATGTCGGTACCCGAGTTGTTGAGCTCGTTGGACGTGTAGGAATTATACGTGCCGCTAAAGACATTGAGCATGTTCCGCTGCTGGTCGGCGATGCGCTCGAGTTTCGCATGGAACGAAACGAGAAGCTGGGCTTCCTCGCCATGCGTTCGGCGCGCGTCGGCATCGAGGCGCGCAAGCGCGACGTCCGTGGCCTTGAGGTGCTGTACCATCGGGCCGATCGCTTGATTTACGCGCTCCATCTTGACGTCGATGATCGCGCCTTGAACGGTGTCGCGAGCCATGGCCATGAACGTATCTTGGCCCCGGTCGACGACGGGCTTGTTGAGGATGAGATTCAAGACCGCCGGAGCCACGTCGTTGTGAATCGCCGAGCAAAATGGCGACGAATGGAGTTCGTCGATCGTCTTTAGCGGTGGGGAGGGCGATGGCTGTACCGCAACGGCCACCAGCAAAATCACGCCCAACATGGCCGTAGTATCCCACGTTCTGCCACCTGCGACAACAAGGGGTACGGTGGACTACGAGACGTGCTTGATCAGGGGGTTGTTTTCTTCTTTGTTGGTGACATCGTAGAGGCGCTTATGGATGAAGACATCCAAGAGCATCGGGTCGACCTTGCCGCGCTGGGCGAATTCCTTCGAGAGGATGTCGAGCGCGCGTTCGGTCGACATGCCTTTTTTGTAAGGACGGTCGCTTGCGGTGAGCGCGTCGAAGACATCGCTGATCGTCATCATGCGTACTTGGGGTTTGATCGCTTCGCCCTTGAGCTTGCGCGGATATCCGGTGCCGTCGAGGTGCTCGTGATGGCCATAGGCGAGGTCGGCCACGTCGCGCCAGGGCGTCTCTTGCCACGGAATCTCGCGTAAGAAGAGAAACGACTGCGTGACATGTTCTTGCATTCGGTTGCGCTCGTCGTCCGAGAGCGAGCCGCGCGGGATCGTAAGATAATCATACTCGAAGGGTTCGAGCAATGCGCGCGGCCCGTCGGTGTCGCGATAGCGCCGGTCCATGGCGCGCAAGAGCACGTCGTCGGCCGCGTCGGCGACGACGTTGGGCTCGTTTGCGTTTTCGATTTTGGTCAGCAGTTCGCGCAGGATCGATTGATCTTGCGGATCGCGCGCTTGCTCGAGCGCGAGCAGAAAGCGCAGACGGATCGTGTCGAGCCGGCCGTCGGGCAGTTTCTTGGCCTTGGCGAAGATGTATTCGGGTACGGCAACCTTGCCGAAATCGTGCAGTAGCGACGCGTAACGAACTTCGCGGATCTGCTCGGGCGAAAAGTGCAGGCCGGCCAGCGGCCCGGACTCGATCGTATTGATTGCCTCGGCTTGCGCCACGGTCAGCAGCGCGACCCGCTCGGAGTGACCTTGCGTCGACTTGTCCCGCACTTCGATCGCCTTGACCGACGCGTGCACGAAACGCTCGAACAAGTTTTGGATCGCGTCGACGAGGCGCGCGTTCTCCATTGCCACGGCGGCTTGCGATGCAAGCGCGGTCAGCAGCCGTTCATCGTGCGTGTCGTAGGCCTGCACGATTTCTTCGGTATGCTGCGGCGACTGCAGTTCGGTTGCGAACGTCGGCTTGTGATTGATCAATTGAATCGCACCGATCACATCGCCGCTCAGATTGCGCATCGGCACGCAGAGGATGGACTTGGTACGATAGTTGTTCTTATCGTCGAAGCCGCGGTTGAACTGGTATGGCGCGGACTCGGGAATCATGTAGGCGTCCGCGATCTCCAGCGAGTCGCCGGTCACGCAGACGTAGCCGACGATCGACGTCGTCGAAAGCGGGAGCAGCGCGTTCATCAGCACGCCGTCGTCCGCGGGGCCGGTCTGCGCGACTGCGAAGCGCAGGCGCTTGGTCCCGTCGTGTTCTTCGATCACGAAAAGGCTGCCGGCATCTGACGCGGTCAGTTCGCGCGCCTTGCGCACGATCAGGCGTTGCAGCGTCGGAAGGTCGCGCTCGGACGAAAGCATTCGCCCGATCTCGAGCAGTTCTTCACCTTCGCGTGCCGTGCGAGTCAGATTGCGTGCCGTCTCGATCCGGGCTGCGGTCCGCAGCGATGCGAGCAGCGCGGCGCCGGTCACCGGCGGATGCATGATCGCGATGACGTCGGGGTCGTCGCCAAGCCAAGCAAGCGCGGCATGCTGCGGTGGCAGCACGACGATCGCGTTGGCAGGGGGGACGCCCAAGGATTTGAGCCCCCCGCCTTCGCGTAAGCGCTTGAAATCGACGGCGCGCACCGACACCCCGACGTTCCCCAAAAGCAGGGGCAACTCGCCGAGGTCTAGGTCGTGCGGATAGAGGACCAGCGTGGCCACGTTACTATCATCGGCCCAAATTCGAAAATGCGCCAGAGCCGGAGCCCCCCGGCCCGAAGGCGAAACGGTAGCGCTCATGTCCGACGAGCATCCCTCCCTGGCCGTGGCCGGGCGCGTTCGCGCCTTGGCCGAGCTGTTCGTGGAGACCGACCTGCTGCGGCTGCGGATCGAGCGCGATAACGAGACGTTCGAGCTGGGCCGTCGCGCCCTGCACCCCGATCTCGTCCCCGAGATCCCGGCCGACCTGCGCGCATTTGAGAGCGCGCCGGTTCACGCCGATCAGATCAAGGCCGATCTCGTCGGGGTCTTTCACCTCAGCCGCCCGGCGCCGTCGGAGGGCGATCTGCTCGAGAACGATCGCGAACTGGCCTTCATCGAGGCGCTCGGCATTCGCAACCCCGTTCGTAGCCTGGGGCCCGGTCGCATCGTCTCGATCAAACGAGCCGACGGCGACCCCGTCGAATACGGTTGCGTACTCTTCGAGATCGACCGCGGGTAAGCGCTCGCGCCGCCATAAAGGACGTCTGTCATTTTCACCAAGGTGCTCATTGCCAACCGCGGCGAGATCGCGCTGCGTATCAACCGCGCCTGCCAAGAATTGGGCGTGCGAACCGTCGCGATCTTTTCCGAAGCCGATCGTGAGTCGCTGCACGTGCGCCAGGCCGACGAAGCCTTCTGCGTCGGGCCGGGCGTGGTGCCGCGTTCCTACCTCAATATCCCCAACATCATTTCAACCGCGCTGATCACCGGCTGCGACGCGATCCATCCCGGCTACGGCTTTTTGGCCGAGAACGCGCGCTTCGCGCAGATCTGTGCCGACCACGGCTTGACGTTCATCGGGCCCAAGCCCGATGTGATCGCCGCGATGGGCGACAAAGCCACCGCCAAGCGGGTGATGAAGGAGGCCGGCGTCGCGACGACCCCGGGCACCGACATCCTCGCCTCGGTGGAGGATGCGCGCAAGGCCGCGGGCGAGATCGGCTATCCCGTCTTGCTCAAGGCGACGGCCGGTGGCGGCGGCAAGGGCATGCGTGTGGTCGAGCACCCAAGCGAACTCGAGCGCGCGTACGCGAGCGCGACCGCGGAAGCCGAAGCCAGCTTCAAAGACGGTCGCGTCTACATGGAAAAGCTGATCATCGACCCGCGCCACATTGAAGTGCAAGTCCTCGCCGACGAGTTCGGCAACGTCGTGCACTTGGGCGAACGCGACTGCTCGGTGCAAAAACCCTCGCACCAAAAGTTGATCGAGGAGTCCCCCGCGCCGCATTTGCCCGACAAGGTGCGCGCCTCGCTGCTCGACATGGCGGTCCGGGCATGCAAGCACGTCGGGTACAGCAACGCGGGCACGCTCGAGTTCCTGGTCAGCGACGAGAACGTGTATTTCATGGAGATGAACACGCGCATCCAAGTCGAGCATCCGGTCACCGAGATGGTGTATAGCGTCGATTTGGTCAAAGAGCAGATTCGGATCGCCGCGGGTGAGCCGCTGGGGTACATTCAGTCCGACCTCGCGCTGCGCGGCCATGCGATCGAGTGCCGCATCAACGCCGAGGATCCGGCCAACAACTTCGCGCCTCAGGCCGGCACGCTCTCGCGCGTCGTCTTCCCGGGCGGTCCCGGCGTGCGCGTCGACACGCACGTATATTCGGGCGCCATGGTGCCGCCGTACTACGACTCGATGATCGCTAAGATCGTCGCTTTCGGTGCGACGCGCGAGGCCGCGATCGCGCGGATGGAGCGCGCGCTGCGCGAGACCGTCGTCGACGGCGTGCACACGACGATCGGCTACTGCCTGGAAATCCTGGCAACGCCGCAATTTCGCGAAGGCCGCTACGACATTGGATTTTTGCCCCGCCTCCTGGCTTCCGCGCCGACGGGAGCGCGCTAGCGCATGCCGACGCGAAGGCAGGGGCGTGAGGCCGCATTGCAGGCACTCTATGCCGTCGTCGTGGGTCATCGCGACCCGGGCGATGCGTTGACCGAGCTCATCGGCACCGGCAGCGAAACCGAGTACCGTGCGTTCGTCAAAGACCTCGTGCTCGGAACGCTGGACCATACGAGCGAGGCCGACCTCTTGTTGGGGCCGCTTTTGGAGGGATGGACGATCGAACGTTTGCCCACGATCGATCGTTTGTTGCTCGAGATGGGAACGTTCGAATTGCGTCATCGGCCGCAGACGCCGGCGGCGGTGGTCATCAACGAAGCGGTGGAGCTTGCCAAGAAATTTTCAACCGATGAATCGAACCGGTTTGTCAACGGCGTCCTAAATGCTGTCGCGAAAGAAACGACGCAAGCGTAATCCGGCCCGGCGCAGCTGGGTACGCGGGTTTTTGGTCTTCGTGCTGTTGTGCGTGCTGTTTGCCGCCGGATTGGTCGGCGGCATCATTGCGGCATACTCGCGCAACCTGCCCGACATCAGCCGCTTAGCCGACTACCAGCCCGAGACATCGACACGGATCTTCGCGCGCGACGGCACGCTGCTCGCGTCGGTCTACAAAGAGAACCGGACGTACGTTCCGCTGTCGCGGATTCCGCTGGTCATGCAGCACGCGGTCATCGCCAACGAAGACCACAACTTCTACCACCACCACGGGGTCGACTTCGGCGGCATCGTGCGCGCGGCGTTCGCCGATCTGACCCATCAGCAGTTCCAGGGCGCCTCGACGATCACGCAGCAACTCGCGCGCAAGCTCTTCCTCAACGACGAAGTCTCGATCACGCGCAAGATCCAAGAAGCGCTGCTCGCGATGGAGATCGAGCGCTACTACACCAAGGACGAAATTCTCGAACGCTACCTCAACATCGTGTATCTGGGCTCGGGTGCCTATGGCGTCGACGCCGCGGCGCACACGTACTTCGGCAAGAACGTCACCGACCTCGATCTGCAGCAAGCGGCGATGATCGCGGGTGTGATCGCTGCGCCGTCGGACTACTCGCCATTCGTCAACCTCTCGCTCGCGCGCGACCGTCAGCATCACGTGCTCGACCGCATGGCCGACAGCGGCTACATCACGCGCGCGCAGGCGGAAGACGCCAAGACCGTGCCGCTGGGGCTGGCCAAGCAACGCACGCCGGGACTGCAAGGCTATCTCTATCCGTACTACACGACGTACGTGATCGCGCAGCTCGAAAAGCTGTTCGGCAAACAAGCGGTGGAAGAAGGCGGCCTGCAGGTGTACACCGCGCTCGATCCGAGCATGCAGCGCGAAGCGCAGGACGCCGTCGATTGGGGCATCGCGCGCGCAAAGGCGCAGGGCATCAACGCGCACGAGGCCGCGCTGGTCTCGATTCGCCCCTCGACCGGCGAGATCGTCGCGATGGTCGGCGGAGACGGCTTCTCGCTCGGCAATCAATTCAACCGCGCGTGGCAAGCGCGCCGGCAGCCCGGCTCGTCGTTCAAACTCTACGTGTACACCGCAGCAATCGATTCGGGTTTGCCTCCCAACACGCTGGTCGACGACTCGCCGGTCAGCTATCCGATGGGCGACGGCACGATGTGGTCGCCCAAAGACGACGACGATCGTTACATGGGCGAGATCACCCTGCGAACCGCACTGGAACTTTCGCGCAACGTCGCTGCGGTCAAGCTTGCCGACCGCGTTGGGCTCGACAAAGTCATCGACTACGCGCATCGGATGGGCGTCAACGAGCCGCTCGAGCCGAATCTATCGCTTGCGCTGGGATCGTCGGTGGTGACGCCGCTCGATCAGGCAACCGGCTATGCGACCATTGCCGATCAAGGCATCCACATCACGCCGTCGGCCATTCGCTTGGTGAAAGATTCGTTGGGCAACACCGTGCTCGACGACCAATATCCGCAAGCGACCGAAGTGGTGAGCGCGGGTACCGCGTTCATCGTGACGACGATGCTTGAAGACGTGATCAATCACGGCACGGGGTACCCCAATGCCATCATCGGACGTCCGGCGGCCGGCAAGACCGGCACCACGTCGGATTTCCGCGACGCGTGGTTCGTCGGTTTCACGCCGGACCTCGTAACCGCGGTGTGGATGGGCAACGACAACTACACGCCGATGGACGAAGCCTACGGCGGAGGCGTGCCGGCGAGTATTTGGGCGCGCTTCATGAAAGCCGCACTCAAGGGCACGCCTAAGCACGACTTCACGATGCCGGTCGATCAAGTCGTACGAATGGCGTCCTGTTCGGGTAGCACCGACTACTATTTGCTCGGCACCCAGCCGTCGTCGGGCTGCGGAACCGTGCCCTACACCGATCCCGCAACCGATGCGCCTTCCGCATCGCCGGCGCCGGTTTTGACGGTCGCGCCGGGCGGCACGCAGCCGCCCAACACCGTCGGTGACGGAACGCACTACGTTCCGCTCGGATCGGCGCCGCCGTTATCGACGCCTGCGCCGGGCGCGACCGCCACGGCGCCGCCGCGACGATGATCGACGAAACGCCGCGCCGCGTCGAGGGCGTCAGCCGGGTCGTCACGTACATCGCGCGCGTGATCGCCGAGAACCGCCAGCTCAAGGGCATTGCCGTGCGCGGCGAAGTGTCGGGACTCTCGAGCCGCAACGGCCGGCTGTATTTCGATCTCAAAGAAGGCAGCGACGTGCTCAATTGCGTCGTGTGGTCGAACGCGGCGGCGAAGCTGCCGCCGTTCAACAGTGGTGACGAAGTGATCGTGACCGGCGACTTCGGCACCTACACCGCGCGCAGCTCGTATCAGCTCTCGGTTGCCGGGCTCGAACTCACCGGCATCGGCAAGCTCTACGCGCGCGTGGAAGCGCTGCGCAAACGGCTTGCGGCCGAAGGGCTGTTCGACGCCGCGCGCAAGCGGCCGATGCCGCGTTTTCCGCAGCGCGTTGCGGTCGTGTCCGCGCGCGGCAAAGGCGCGGAAGACTTTTTGACGACGATGGCGCGGCGCGCGCCGCACGTAACCCTGGTGTTCATCGAGACGCGCGTCCAAGGCGACGGCGCGCAGATCGACATCGCCGAAGCGCTCGACAAAGCCTCGCAACTCGCGGTCGACGCGATCGTCCTCGCGCGCGGAGGCGGATCGTACGAAGATCTCTTTGCGTTCAACGAAGAACCGGTCGTGCGCGCCATCGTGCGCGCCAAACATCCGGTGCTCACCGCGATCGGTCATACCGGCGACCGTCATTTGGCCGACGAGGCCGCCGATTTCGTCGTCGAGACGCCTTCCAACGCGGCGCAGTATTTCGGTGAATTGCGCGACGGCTACATGCGCCGTTTGGAAGCGCTGCTGGCGCGGCTCGATCGCGCGCTGCTCGACAAACAACGTCAGCGCATGCAGCGGCTGGATTCGGCCGCCGCGTCGCTCAAACGGATTGCCGGAGATTTCGCGGGCAAGCGCCGCACGCGGTTGCTGATGGCGGAACGTCGCTTGAATCTTCAGACGCCGGTCGCGCGGCTCGCCGCGCGCGACCGCCAACTTGCCGACGTGCGCGGCCGCCTGCAGGCTGCTTCACGCACGTTCTTGCAGCGTCGCGCGTCGCGGATGCAGATTATCGCGGAGCGTTTGGATGGCTACGATCCGCAGCGGCCGCTACAGCGCGGATATGCGATGATTTTCCACGACGGCGTGCTGGTGCGCGATGCGAAGTCGGTGCCGGTCGGGGCGCAGATCGAAGCGCGCGTCCAGCGCGGAACGCTGCTCGGGCGCGTCGAAGGACAACGCGATGAGTGAACCCAGCGCCTTCGACGCCAAGCTCGCGCGGCTCGAAGCGATCGTCAAGCAGCTCGAAACCGGCGATCCGTCGCTCGACGACGCCGTCAAGCTGTTCAAAGAAGGCAAGACGCTGGCCTCGGAATGCGAGGCGCTGCTCAAGTCCTCGCAAGAGCACATCGACGCCGCCATGGGCAACCCTTCGACAAGCTCAGGGTGACGGTGCGAGGTCGCCACGGTGACGATGCAGCGGCTCGATGAGGCGGTGGCGGCCCGTGCCGGGGTAACGCGTTCGCAGGCGCGCAGTTTGATCATGGAGGGCCGGGTTCGCGTCGGCGAGAGGCCGGCTACCAAAGCCGGACAGCGCGTGCGCGACGACGACGAGATTACGGTCGAGGCGCCGCGCCGGTTCGTTAGCCGGGGCGGTGAGAAACTCGAAGCGGCGCTCGAAGCGTTCGCTATCGACGTCCGCGACGCGTCGGCGCTCGACGTCGGCGCCTCGACCGGCGGCTTTACCGACTGTCTGGTCCAACGCGGCGCGGCGCACGTCACGGCCGTCGACGTGGGGTACGGACAGCTCGACTGGCGATTGCGCAACGACGAGCGCGTGACCGTCATGGAACGGACGAATTTTCGCAATCTACCCGACGACGCGTTCGCTCGGCCGTTCGATCCGATCGTGATCGACGCGTCGTTCATCTCGCTGCGTACGATCCTGGCGCGGGCGATCGCGTTTCTCGCTCCGGGCGGCCGTATCGTTGCGCTGCTTAAACCCCAATTCGAGGCTGGCCGCGAACGGCTCGGGCGCGGCGGCGTCGTGCGCGATCCGCAGGTCCATCGCGCTGTGGTGCGCGAGGTCCGCGATGCGGCGGGGGCACTCGGGCTGATCGCCGTGGCGCTGATCGCGTCGCCGCTCGTCGGGCCGGCGGGAAATCGGGAATTTCTGATCGAGTTGCGCCGCGACGGAGAGCCGATCGACGACGAGCGGATCGACCGCGTCGTCGGCGAAGGGCCTACCTGACATGAACCGGCTTGCCGTTGCCCGCAAATTGATCGCACTGTATGTCGACGTCGCGCGCGAGTCGGCACGGGAGCTGGCATCCCGCATCGCCTCGGACTTTCGCGACGGCGGCTACGAGGTCGCGACCTGGAAAGGCCAGGAAGGCATTGCATCGCTCGCCAGCAACGGCGCGCGCGCGGAAGACGCAGCGCTCTTCATCACGGTCGGCGGCGACGGAACGCTGCTGCGCGCGGCGCGGGTCGCAACGCAACTCGGCGCGCCGCTGCTGGGCATCAACGCCGGACGTTTGGGATTTCTCACCGAGCTCGACGCCGGCGATCCGCGCATCGCCGCGCTGCCCGCCTTGGTCGAAAGCGGGCTGTTGATCGACGAGCGCACGGCGCTGGAAGCCGAGTATGGCGGCCGTACCTTCTTTGCGCTCAACGACGTGGTGGTGCGCAAGGGCGACGTGTCGCGGATCGTACCATTTGGTTTGAGTCTGGACAACGAGCATATCGCCGACATTCCCGCCGACGGAATCTGCGTCTCGACGCCGACCGGTTCGACGGCCTACTTCCTCTCGGCGGGCGGCTCGATCATCTCGCCGCGTGTCGACGCGTTCGGGATCGTACCGTTACTTCCGCACACGCTGTTCTCGCGTCCGCTGATCGTTTCGGGGCACTCGTCGATCGAGATCGGCTGCGATTCACAGGTCGCGCACGCGCATCTGGAGTGCGACGGCGACGTGCTGGCTGAACTTGGCCCCAATACGGTCGTCAACGTGCGGCGCCACCCCAAGGCCGTCCGTTTCGCGCGCGTGTCGCCGTTTCGGTTCTTCGAACGGCTCGAGCAGAAAATGCGCTGGGGTGTTTCCATTCGAGCCGTGACGCGGTAAAGAGTAACGTATGCTTGGCCGCCTGGAGATCGAGAACTACGGCTTGATCGCCCGCGCGGCGATCGACTTTAGCCCCGGCGCGACGATTTTCACCGGCGAAACGGGTTCGGGTAAGACGATGATCCTCGGCGCGATCGGATTCGTGCTGGGCACTCGCGCAAGTGCCGACGTCGTTCGCCGCGGCGCGACGCGCGCGAGCGTCACGTTGGCCTTCGAACCGTCGCAGACGCTGCGCGAGAAGCTCGCCGCGGATGGATTCGAGCTGGATCCCGGCGAGGACGCGACGATCGTGCGCGAGATGAACGACGCGGGAAAGTCGAGCGTGCGCGTCAACGGCCGACTTTCGACCGCCGCATACGTACGCGAGTTGGCAAGCGAACTGGCGGAAATCGTCGGCCAGCACGACGCGCAGCGCTTACTCGCGCCGGCCTATCATGTCGAGCTCCTCGACCGGTTCGCGGGCGACGCGGTGGACGTGCCGCGCGGCGGCGTGCGGCGTGCCCACGGACGCCTCGTCGAAGCCGAAGACGCGCTTGCGGAATTTGCCGGCGACGAACGCCGCGCGCAACAGCGTTACGACGACGCGCGCGCGGCGCTGGAAGACATCGAAGTGGCTGCGCCGGTCGTCGACGAAGACGATCGCCTCACGCAGCGACGCCGCTATCTCGACAACGTCGAGCGGATCGCGGTCGTGCTGCAGGCCGCGCACGTGGCGTTGGGCGGCGAGGAGGGCGGTGCTAGCGGGTCGCTCGGGAGCGCGGCCGCGGCGCTCGGATCGATCGCCGAGATCGGCGCCGATTTGCGGGCGATGGCGCAGCGGGCCGCGGCACTGCAGAGCGAAGCCGCCGATCTCGCGACGACGATCGCCCGGCAAGCCGATTCCACCGAATTCGATCCCGCCGAATTGGAAGCGATCAACGCGCGTCTGGATCATCTCGATCGGCTCAAACGAAAGTATGGACCCACGATTGCGCAGGTGCTCGAAACGGCCGCTACCGCGCGCGCCGTCGTCGACGGATTCGAGACGCGCGACCAGCGGCTCGTCGCCCTCGAGGCGAACGCGCGCGAAGCGCGCGCCGCGCTCGTTTCGGCAGCGGCGCAACTGCACGCGGAGCGCGAAGCGGCTGCCGCGCGTTTGCGAGTGGCCGTCGAAGGCGAGTTGGCCGATCTCGCGCTTGCGTCGGCGCGCTTCGATGTCGCGTTCACGCCGCTCGAACGCGTTGGGCCCGAAGGCGGTGATGCGATCGAGTTCGTGTTCGCCGCCAACGCCGGCGAGCCGCTGCGGCCCCTTGCGCGCGTTGCATCGGGAGGCGAACTCTCGCGCGTGCTCCTGGCGCTGGTCGTCGCGTTGGCCGGCGCGCGCGAGCGTACCGCGCTGATCTTCGACGAGATCGACACCGGCATCGGCGGCGCGACCGCAACGGCGGTCGGTGCGCGCATCGGCCGGCTCGCGGAGGGCGGTCAGGTCGTCTGCGTGACGCATTTGGCGCAGCTCGCGAGTTGGTCGGACCGGCATTACACGCTGGAAAAGAGCGAACGCGACGGCGTTACGACGATCGGTGTGCGCGAAATCACGGGCGACGAAGCGCGCGCAGCGGAACTCGCGCGCATGCTATCGGGAGAATCGCACGAGATCGCGCTCGAACACGCGCGGATGCTCCTGCGCGTTCGATGAACGTTCCGCGCGACCGCGACGACGCCACGCTCGCCATCGCCGGCAAACGCGTTACGCTCACCAACCTGCGCAAGGTCTTCTTTCCGGAAATCGGCGCGACCAAGGGCGATCTGTTGCAATACTACGCCGACATCGCGCCGCTGCTGCTGCCGCACGTCAAAGATCGCGCGATGGTGATGAAGCGCTATCCCCACGGCGCGAGCGGAGACTTCTTTTTCATGAAGCGAACCCCGTCGCCGCACCCCGACTGGCTGAAAACCTGCCGCATTTCGCACGGCTCGGGAAACGTGATCGACTTCCCGATGGCAAGCGACCTCGCAGCGCTCCTGTGGATCGTCAATCTGGGCTGCATCGATCTCAACCAGTGGTATGCGACCTGCGACGATGTCGACCGCCCCGATTACCTGCACTTCGATCTGGATCCCGGCGCCGCATCGTTTGCTTGCGTGCGCGAGACCGCATTACTGGTCAACGCGGGCTTGCAGGCGCTCGGCATGAAGGCCTATGCGAAGACCTCGGGTTCCAAAGGCATTCACGTGTACGTGCCGATCGTGCGCGGGCCGCTGCAAAAGGAGGTGTGGGCGTTTGCCAAAGCATTCGCGGTTGCCATCGCGCGCGCCGAACCCGCGTTGATGACATCGGAGTACCGCAAAGAAAAACGTCCGCCGGGCCGCGTGCTCGTCGACTACAATCAGAATCGCTGGGGCGCGACGCTGGCAAGCGTCTATTCCGTTCGCCCCACACCGCATGCCAGCGTATCCGCGCCGGTCACGTGGGAAGAGATCGAGCGCGGTGTGGAGATCGACGACTTTCGGATCGATACGATGAGCGCGCGTATCGACGCCGTCGGCGACCTTTGGAAGCCGCTCGCGGCAAAACGCGGGCGTTTTGATTTTCAAACCTTGGAATATTAGGACTCTTAGCCCGGTAGCGCGGTCCTATTCGACCGTCTTTTTCTCAGCGTTCTCCCTGCTACGCTGGGAACGTGTTGAAGTCGGCTCGCCTCGCGCTCAGCGCGCTGTTCGCGTCATTGACGCTTTCACTGATTGCTTGCGGTGGCGGAGGTGGTGGTGGCGGCGGTTCGGCCGCGCTGCCCCCCGGGCCGACGACGGCATCGCCGCATGCGTCGACGTCACCGCACGCGTCCGCATCGCCGGGAACGTCACCATCGCCGGGCGCATCGACCTCGCCGCATGCATCGACCTCGCCGGGCTCGACGCCGACACCCGTGGCTACCCCCACCGGGAAGGCAACCTCCAGCCCTACGCCGATCGCGACGCCGACGCCGCACGCGACGCCGACGCCGATCCGGACCGCACCCCCGACACCCACGCCGTCGCCGTTTGCCACCTATTATCCGGCCGATACGCCGTCGAAGCTGCGCAGCAGCTACGGCCGAATCGCGCTCGCGCAAATCTTCGATCAGTTCCCCAGCACCAACGCGCAGATGAGTGCCGGACAAATTCAATCCGACGCGGGCCGGTACGATTTCGTCTGGGGCGCGTTCCAGCCGCAGGCCTGGCGCGGCGCGAACGGCCAAATGCTGGTCTCGCGCTATTACATCATGGAAGAAGACAACGAACTGGTTTCGGGTCACAACCTTGCGTGGTTCCAGCAGAATCACCCGGATTGGATTCTCTACGCCTGCGATTCAAGTGGAAACCCGACGCACGACTACGCCTACACACCGGGCGACGGATTCCCGGACGTTCCGCTCGATCTGCACAATCCCGCCGTCGTTTCCTACCAGGTCGGCAGCCTGATCTCGTATGCGCAAGCGAACAACTACAATGCGATCGCGCTGGACAACGTGCTGTTCAAAGACGTCATGCTCGGTGGAAACCCCGAACTGGGCCAGACGGAAAAATCCGGTGAATTCGGTTGCGGGATTTGGAACGCCGACGGCACGTTTACCAAGATCTACGCGAGTCCAACCGATCCGACGTGGACGCAGGACGTGCTCAACTGGGTCGCGTCGGCGCGACAGAGCGCGTCGGGTGCGGGCCTCGCGCTGATCGTCAACCACCCCGTCGGCAGCATCAGCGATCCGAACGAACAGGCGTTGATACGCAACGTCGATGCAACGGTCGACGAGTCGGGATTCTCGGACTACGGAAACTATCAGAGTTCGACATCGTTGTTCGGCGCGACGTACCGCTATTTGGAATGGGTCGAGCAGCAGGGCGTCGCCGCCGTGGTCATCGATCGCTATACGCTGGGCGCCCAGACCAGTCCGACCAGCGATCAGATCGAATACTCGATTGCGACCTACCTGATGGCCAACGAGGGGAACGAAGAACTCTTCGTCGATGCCAACAACTCATCGACCTCGGGATACGGGACCGAACAATACCATCAAGAATATGCGATGCAGATCGGGCCGCCGTGTTCGGCGATGTACGGGGGCTCGAGCTACGACGCCAGCAATCCGCAGATCTATTATCGACGCTTCGAATACGGACTGGTGATCGTCAATTCAGGCTCGTCGGCGAGCGAACAAGCCAAACTGCCGACCGATCATGTCTATCAGGACCTCGAAGGCCGCTCGGTAAGCAATCCGCTGACCGTGAATTCCGACGACGCCTATGTCCTGACCACGGGCGGCAACGGCTGTACGTAGCGCCAAGCAGGGAAGCGACCGCCCTCCGGCAACATTGATCGACCATGATGGTTCGAAACGTTGCCGCCGCGCTCGCTGCGGCACTGGTGCTCGCGCCGATCGCGGCGCGCGCGGATCTCTACATCAACGGTAAAAGCCCCAAGTCACCGTATACGCTTGAATTCCACAGCGGCTCGGACCGCTGCGGAAGTTACGGCCACGGGGCGCGCTGCGGCGACGGCATCGGAAGCCGCGCCACCGTGTACCTGCGAATGACCGGGCATACCGTCGGCTGCGAGTTGCACATCGAGCGTAACGCCAGCCCCTTCAAGACGACGCGCTGGCACGTACAGATCGTCGAAGACCACGCCAAGTGTCACATGCATTGGGAAGACGGCAACACGCTCACCGTTTGGGCCACACCCAACTATCCCAAGTAGGCGACCCATTCACGACGCGTTCCCGAGTCCTTCACCTTTGTGCGTTACGCTGAGCGCATGCTTGGAGAACTGCACGCGCCGGAAATCGAGCGTGTCCTGCGGGAGAATGTGATCGGGCGCGTCGGCGTCCACGCCTTTGGACGGACGTATGTCGTTCCGATCACCTACGTCTACGACGGCAATGCGATCTACGCCCACTCGCGCGAAGGCATGAAGATGCACATGATGCGCGAGAACCCGCATGTCTGCTTCGAAGTCGATCGTATGGACGGCGTGGCCAACTGGGAGAGCGTCATCGCTCACGGCCGATTCGAAGAACTCCACGGCGAGCGCGCGCAAAGCGCCCTCGAGATGCTCATTGAGACTCTCGAGCCGCGCCTGGACGGACCGGCCGGAGCCTCGGCTCATCCGCGCAGCGACACGACGCCCGCGCTAACCTATCGCATCGTCCTCGAAGAAAAGACCGGCCGCTTCGAACGCCGCTTGTGAACCTACGGAATTTCGTGAATTTTCAGGAGATTGGTTCCACCCGAGCCGACCGGCATGCCGGTGGTGAACGCGATGAGCTCCTTGGAGCGCACGAGTCCGGCCTGCATCATGCGCTGTTCGGTCATGTACAATAACACGTCGATCGACGCGTAGCGTTCGATCAGCAGCGGCTCGGTACCCCACAGCAGCGCGAGCCGGCGCGCGACGGCGGGACTCGGGGTCAGCGCGACGATGCGCGCTCGCGGGCGAAACGCCGCGATGTGATGCGCCGTGTTGCCGGTCGTCGTGCCGGTGACGATGAACGGGATGAACAACTCGTCGGCCGCGCGCGTCGCGGCTTCGGCGATCGAGGTCGCGATGATCGGGCTCACGCCGGCCAAGCGCCGGTCGCGCAGCGTTGCGTGGGGGTAGCTTTTCTCCACTTCGCGCGCGATGTCGCCCATCGTGCGCACGGTCTCGGTGGGGAACTGACCGCGCGCGGTTTCACCCGAGAGCATCACGGCGTCGGTGCCGTCGAGGATCGCGTTGGCAACGTCGGTTACTTCCGCGCGCGTCGGCTTGGAGTTGAAGGTCATGGACTCGAGCATCTGCGTCGCGGTGACCACGGGCTTGCTCGCGCGATTGCATTTTGCGATCAGCGCTTTTTGCACCAGCGGCACCTGTTCGAGCGGAATCTCGATGCCGAGGTCGCCGCGCGCCACCATGATGCCGTCGGCGGCGTCGATGATGCTGTCGAGATCCTCGAGTGCCTCGTGCTTCTCGATTTTGGCGATGACCGGAATCGACTTCCCACGCTCGCGCATGAACGCTTTGACGCGATGGATGTCTTCGGCCGAGCGAACGAACGAGACGGCAACGTAGTCGACGTCCTGTTCGATCCCGAACGCCAGATACTCGAAGTCGCGCTCGGTGACCGACGGAATGTTCAGCGAGCCGTCGGGATAATTGATCCCTTGCTGCGAGCGCAGGTCGCCGCCGAATTCGACCGTCGTCTCGATCTCGGTCGCCGTCTTGCTCAGGATGCGCAGCGTGATCTGTCCGTCTTGCAGATAGATCCGATTGCCGACGGCCACGTCGGCCGGCAGATCCTTGTACTGCACGCCGATCCGCGTCTCGTCGCCGAGAACGTCGTCGGTCGTCAGGACGAAGCGCGTGCCGCGCTCGAGCCGGATGGTGGGCAGATCCTCGCGGAGTTTTCCGGTGCGAACCTTGGGGCCGGGCAGATCCTGCAGCACGGCGATGTGGATGTCCAGTTCCTCGGCGATACGGCGCGCGTTCGCAATGACCTCGGCGTGTTCGTCGGGCGTCCCGTGCGAGAAGTTGAGCCGAATGACGTTGGCGCCGGCGACGAACAGCGAGCGCATCACGGCCGGGTCGCGCGACGCGGGGCCGATCGTGGCGACGATTTTGGTGCGCTTATGCAATACGTGTTCCATGATCGGCAACCCCTTGCGCGTTGACGCCTGCAGGCTCCTGCGCTCGGTTAAGCGCATAAAGAGCGCGCATGCTGAGGCGCGATGAGCGAGACCCGCGGCGGCGCGAGCGACTGGCGGGAAGCACCCTCGCCTCGCTGCTCTTGCATGTGCTCATCGCAGCGCTACTATTTTCGGTTGTTCTGAACACGGCGCAAGAAGGCGCGAGCGAATCGGTAACCGGTGCGATGATGGTGACGATCGAGCAGCGCGCACCGGCCGTCGCAACGGTTCCGGTGCCCGCGCAGCAAGCGGCTCCGGTTCCGCACGCAGCGCGTATCGCTCCGCGCGTTCAACATGCACCGCTCGTGCATCCCGCCCGACAGCCCAGTCCCCCTCAGCACCACGAACTCTCGAAGTTCGAACCGACGGCGCCGCCCAACCCCTCGCCACTTCCGCAGGCGTCGCGCGAACCCAATCCGCAGCCGACCACGCCGGTTTACGAACCGCGTCCGGCAAACGAGCTGCCGGCCGTACCGACGTCGGTCCCGTCGGTCTCGATCCAGAGCATCGCGCTCAAGATTCCGCCCACCGCCGCGCCTAGCCCGGCGCCGTCGGCTCGCCCAAGCGCCGCGCCGTCACCCCGTCCGCCGGTCCCAACCGCCGCGCCCAGCGCGAAACCGGCAACGCCCGCGCCGGTCAAACCCAGTGCTGCGCCGACGGCCGTCGCCGTCGCGGCCAAGCCGACCACCGCGCCGACCGCATCGCCGCAGCCCGTTCCGCGGGCGAGCCAGGTGCCCGCACCCAAGGCCGGCATTCCCAGCCCGAGCCCGACCCAAGGGCCCAGGCTCGCCAAAGTCACGGCTGGAACCGCGCCCTCGCCCGGACCCAAGGGCCAGAGCTCGCCAGGCCCGCGCGCCGGCTCGCATGGAGCGCCCAAAGCGGGCCCCCAACGGCCGGTCGCCGTTCGCCCGACGCCGAGCCCCGAGCCGCCGGCGGCCGCCTCGCACGCCGGCGGCGGACGGGACATCAACGCCAAGCTGCGCGCGCTGCTGCCTCACAACGCCGTGAACCCATCGCAGTACGAGCAAATCGAACATCCATCGCTAGCCGGGCATTTGGACCCGACCCCGCCGCCCGACGTGCTCGCGCACACGAAATACCTCTACGAAGAATTGGGCACCGGCAGTGACGCGCGGATCAAGATGTGGGTCACGAGCACGCGCCGGGTCGGCCCCACGCTGTACTGCGACGGCTGGATGCTGCGCTATCCCCAGAGCGGTCAGCCCGCGTTTGCGACCGGGACCTTCACCCACCCCGTTGCAGGCGGCATCACCATTTCCAGCGCGACGGCTGCGACCGGTACGCTTCCGCCGATTATCGAAGAACACGCCAGCACGCCGTGCTCGCAGCGCCGTCTCGCACCGTTCGCCCCCTCCCCCGCCGCGTCGCCGTAACTCCCCCGATTCCCACTTGAACCCCGACTTTTATCGGACTACGATATCCATATCACCGCGCAGTGAAAAAGGTATGGCTTTGGGGCACAGCCCCAAAACGTTAAGGATTCGGCGAAGCTGAATCCACGGGAGGAGTGGCTTGGAGTCACTGGATCCACCGGGCTATTTAGCCTAGCGAACTCGCGCACGAACCGCGGCGCCCAATGGCGCCGACGCCCGCCGGACGTACCCGGCACCGCGCAGTGGTTCGCATACGACAGCGATGCAGGGCAACCGGCCGCACCCACGTGGGGTTGCGGCCGGCGGTCCTTTCGAGTACGATACTCCTTGGTTTGATCGATAAAAGCGTGGGCAGGTCCCGCGCTTCGTTGTTGTCAGGGGGGCGGTCCAGGTGTCGGAGTTAACCGACCTCTTCGAGCGGACGGTCGACGCGATTGTGCACGAGCGCGGTTCGAGCGAGGTGGAAGTCGTGACGCATGCTGCGCGGGCGCGCGGCAAGACGACGGCGCTGACCGTAACCATCGACAAGGTCGGCGGCGTGGATCTAGCAACCTGCGAACGGATCGCGGCGCGGATCAACGACGCGCTCGAATCGATCGAAGCACCGTACTCGCTAGAAGTCGAGTCGGCGGGACTCGAGCGGCCGCTGGTGCGACCGAACGACTACCAACGGTTTGCCGGCAAGCGTGCGCGGGTCGTAACCTCGCTCGCGATCGGCGGCAACAAAACGCATCGCGGCACGCTTCTCGGGCTGCGAGGCGAAACGGTGATCCTCGCGACCGAGACCGGCGAATTGCCGATTCCGGTAGCAACCATCAAGTCGGCGAATTTGGAATACGATCCGCGCGCCGATCTACAACGCGACAAACGTGAACGGAAAGCACATGGCAGAACCGGTAGCTGAAGAGAAACTCATCGACGTCCTCCACTTCATCTCAAAGGAACGCAACATTCCGTTCGAGATGTTGCTCGAGGCGCTCGAAGCGGCATTGCTTACCGCATACAAGCGGCATTACGGCAGTGAAGCCAACGCCATCGTGATGGTCGACCGGCAGACCGGTGAATACCGCGTCTTCCATCGCCGCACGGTCGTCGAGGGCGAGCCCGAAGATTCCAAGCTCGAGGTTTCGATGAAAAAGGCGGGCGGACCGTATCAGCCCGGCGACTTCTTCGACGAACTCGTCACGCCCAAAGATTTCGGACGCATCGCGGCGCAGACCGCCAAGCAAGTCATCGTGCAGCGTATCCGTGAAGCCGAGCGCGACACCGTGTTCAACAAGTACGCCCGTAAGCTCAACGACCTGGTGACCGGGACGGTGCAACGCTACGAGCAGCGTAACATGTACGTGCTGCTCGAAGGCCGCGACGAAGCGATTCTCCCGCTCTCCGAACAAGTGCAGGGCGAAGCGTTCCGCATCAACGATTTCATTCGCGCCTACGTGCTCGACGTTCGCAAGTCGCCCAAGGGTCCGCAAGTCGTGCTCTCGCGCTCGGCCGAAGGGCTCGTGCAGCGCTTGCTCGAGCTCGAAGTTCCCGAGATCGCCGACGGTATCGTCGAGATCATGGCGATTGCGCGCGAGGCCGGCAGCCGGTCGAAGGTCGCCGTGCGCAGCCTGCGCCCCGAGGTCGATCCGATCGGCGCATGTCTGGGCCCCAAGTCCAGTCGTATCGCCAACGTCTCGGATAACTTGCGCGGAGAGAAGATCGACGTGATCCGCCACGACGTCGATTCGGAGACGTTCATCATGAACGCGCTCGCGCCGGCCAAGGTCATTAGCGTCGAACTTTTCGAGGACGACGGCGTCGCCTTGGTGGTGGTGCCCGACTATCAACTCTCGCTTGCGATCGGACGCGACGGGCAGAACGTGCGGCTGGCCGCGCACCTGACCGGCTGGCGCTTGGATATCGCGAGCGAAGCCGAGGCCGACGAGGCGCGCGAGCGCTATCTCGCCGAACGCGTCGCGCGCGAAGGCGGCGACGAAACGGCAACCACGCAAGCGGAAACCGGCGAAGAGGGCGAGGACATCGAAGTCACGACCGAAGCGACGGTGGACGAAGAGCTGATCCGCAAACTCGAGGAATTCCGTCGCGAACGGCTCGGAGAGTAAGCGCGGACACGTTCCACTGCGAACCTGCGTGGGATGCCGCAAGGCCTTCCCGCAGGGACAGCTAGTCCGGTTCGTCCGCGGGGCGGCGGGCTGGTCGGGAGATCCGGCGAACGCGCCGCGCCGGCCGGGTCGAGGTGTCTACCTCTGTTCGGGCCCGTGCGCGCAGCGGTCCGCAAAGAACCGGCGCTACCCGGGTCTTGCATCGGCTGCGGCAGAATATGGTTTAATAAGTAGTTCGGTACACTATGGAAGTGACAACGATGAACGGTAACGAGCGTCCGGTCCGATGAGGACGGCACTTTGATCAGATAGCGGGGCCACCCAGTTCAGATGTGGGTTGGGGGGCCCCGCGCATAACTGCGCGGGGGGCGCGGACGCCGGCGGAGCCGGCGGTAGTGCCCTTCCAACCGTGGGGGACCCATTGTGGGCTCCGCCCACAATGGGGATAAATGGCTACTAGCACCGGTAAGGTACGAATTTTCGAGCTCGCCAAAGAGGTGGGCCTCACGTCAAAAGAGCTGATCGCGCTCTTCAACGACCGCCTCGGCGGCGTCTTCGAAGCGAAGAATCAGCTTAGCGTCGTCCCGGAGAACATCGCGGACCTCGTGCGCAGCGTGCTCAAGCCGGCTGCCCCGCCGAAGGCTGCGCCCAAAGCTGCCGCCCCGAAGGCGGTCAAAGCCGTCGCCGTGCCGGAAGCGCCGGTCGTCGCCGTTGCCCCTGCTCCGCCTGCGCCGGCCGCTCCCAAACCCGTTGTCTCCGAAGCGCCGGTGCAGCGCCTCAAACCGGTAACCGGTGCTGCCACGCCGCGCGCGCCCAAGGCCACGCCCGCCGCGAAAGCGCCGGTCGTTGCCGACGTTGCTGCGCCGGTCGTTGAAGCCGTCGAGCCCGATGCCGTCGCTGCCGCCGCCCCACCGATCGTCGAACAGGCTCCGTCGCCTGACGTCGCGGAGGAAGCTCCGCGTCCGGCCGCCACGCCGCGCCCGGCACCGCGTCCCCCGGCTCCGGATGTCCCGATCCCGCGTCTGCAACCGGTACCGCACGGCCAAGCGTCGATTCGCCGGCCACCGCCGCCCACGACCACAGCGTCGGCGTCGCCCGGACCGTCGACCGGTGTCCCCGGCCGTCCCGGTGTCGCGCCGCGCCCAGGCCAGGCACTGCCCGGCCAAGGCGGAAAAGGCCCCGTCGCACCGGCTGCCCGCGGCAACGGCCCGCTGACGCCGGCTAGCCAACGCCGTCCGGCCGGCAACGGTCCCTTCCGCCCGCTCGCCCCGGGTCAGCGTCCGCTCACCCCGCGTCCGGGTGTCAACCCGTCCCCGACCGACGGCCCCGCGCCTTCGACCGGCGGCGGCCGCCCCGGCGACCGCACGCGCAGTCACGAAGACAAAGCGGCGGCGAAAAAAGATCGCGAAAAGGATCTGCTGCTCGAGAAAGAGCGTCAGCGCAAGAAGAAGGGCGGCGACATGCCGGCCGCTTCTCCGGCTCGCGCGCTCGAGACGATTGAGATTCCCGACTTGCTGACGGTTCAGGAACTCGCCACCTCGATGATCGTGCCGGTCAAAGACGTCATCACCGAACTGATCAAGACCGGAACGATGGCGACGATCAACCAGAACATTCCAAGCGACGTGGCGATCACGGTCGCCAAGAAGTTCGGCTTCAACGCGGTCGTCAAAGAGGCGGGCGAAGAAGTCACGGTCGAGCAAGAAGAAGATAAACCCGAGATGCTCTCGGCGCGTCCGCCGGTCGTCACGGTGCTCGGTCACGTCGATCACGGTAAGACCTCGCTGCTCGACCGGATCCGCAAAGCCAACGTGGCAGCGGGCGAAGCGGGCGGCATCACGCAGAAGATCGGCGCGTACACCGTCGAGCGCAACGATCGCAAGATCACGTTCATCGACACGCCCGGTCACGAAGCGTTCACCGCAATGCGCGCGCGCGGTGCCAAAGTCACCGACGTCGCGATCCTGGTGGTCGCAGCCGATGACGGCGTCATGCCGCAAACGCGCGAAGCGATCGCGCACGTCAAAGCGGCCGGCGTGCCGATCGTCGTCGCGGTCAACAAGATGGACAAACCCGATGCGCAGCCCGATCGCGTCAAGCAGCAACTGGTCGAACAGGGCCTCCAGCCCGTCGACTGGGGCGGCAACATCGAAATGGTGCCCGTCTCGGCCAAGACCGGCGAGGGCATCGAAGCGCTGCTCGACACCGTGCTGCTCGAAGCCGACATCAAGGAATTGCGGGCAAACAAGACCCGCCGCGCCACTGGCGTCGTCATCGAATCGCAGCTCTCGCGTGGCCGCGGTGCGGTCGCAACCGTGCTGGTACAAAACGGCACGTTGCGCGTCGGCGACATCGTCGTCGTCGGCGGCACCTTCGGTAAGGTGCGCGCGCTGATCGACGACAAGGGCAAACAGGTCAAGAAAGCCGGGCCTTCGATTCCGGTCGAAGTCATGGGTCTTCAAGACGTGCCCGCCGCCGGCGACACGCTGATGGTCGTCTCGGACGAACGCGTCGCGCGCGAAACCGCGCAGAAGCGCGCGGTTCGCCGTCGCGACGTTCGCATCGCGGGTTCGGCTTCGCAACGCGTCTCGCTCGAGACGTTCATGTCGATGCCGGCCGAAGGCAAGAAGACGCTCAACCTGATCATCAAAGCCGACGGTCAAGGTTCGCTCGAAGCGCTGCGCGCGCGGATGGAGTCGCTCTCGACCGAAGAAGTCGACGTGCGTGTCATCCACGGCGGCGTCGGTGCGATCTCGCCCAACGACGTCAATCTCGCGAGCGCGTCGGGTGCCGTGCTCATCGGCTTCAACATCCGTCCGGACGAGACCGCGAAACGTTTGGCGGACAACGAAGGCGTCGATCTGCGCTTCTATCAGGTCATCTACGAAATCGAAGACGACCTGCGCAAGGCCATGACGGGAATGCTCTCGCCGGTCGAGCGCGAGGTCACGCTCGGACATGCCGAAGTGCGCGAAGTCTTCAAGGTCAGCAAGGTCGGTACGATCGTGGGTTGCTACGTCAAGGACGGCAAGATTACGCGCAACGCCAAGGTCCGCGTGGTGCGCGACTCGGCGGTGGTCTTCACCGGCGAACTCGAGAACCTGCGTCGCTTCAAGGACGACGTCCGCGAAGTCGCCGAGGGCTTCGAGTGCGGTATCCAAGTCGCCCGATTCCAAGATCTCAAAGTCGGCGACATCATCGAAGCCTACGTCACCGAACAGGTGGCGGCTGAACTCGTGACCGCCTAGTGAAGAGCCAGCGGTTGGCGCGGATCGATCATGAGATTCAGCGGATCCTCGGTACGTTGATCACGCAAGAACTCAAAGATCCGCGCCTTGGGATTCGTCACGGTGACGCACGTCGAAGTGACCGACGATCTGCGCCATTGCAAGGTGTTCGTGTCGGTCATTGGCGACCGCCATCAAGCGCGCCAGTCGCTGGATGCGTTGGAATCGGCCGCGCGTTTTCTGCGCGGCGAACTGGGTCATAAGATCGACTTGCGACATACCCCCGAGCTGATCTTCGTGGAAGACCGCTCGACCGAGCGCGCGATTGCGCTTGCCAAGACGCTGCGCGAAGACGCGGAGCGACACGCTGCGGGAGGTGAGGGATGATCGAGAACGACGTTCGCAGTCAAACCGAGGCCGAGGTCGTCGCGGAATTGCACCGCCGCTCGGCCTTCGTCATGGTCAGTCACGTCAAACCCGACGGCGATACGCTGGGCGCCGGACTCGCGCTCGGCATCGCGCTCAAGCGCATCGGCAAGCGCGTGCACTATTTCCAACAGGATCCCGTGCCGCGTAATCTGCGTTTCCTTCCCGACGCGCAGTTCGTCGCGCGTGAGGTGCCGCCCGATCTTCCGGCCGACGCGCTGTGGGTGTTCTGCGACATGAGCGATTACGCGCGCGCGGGCGAATTTCTGCCGGCGATCGACCGCGCCAACATGCTCGACATCGACCACCATCTGGGCAACTCGCACTTCGGCGCCTTCAACTTCGTGATTCCGACCGAGTGTTCGACCGGAACCGCCGTGATGCGCCTCTTCCGTGAGATGAAGACCGAGATCGATCCCCAGATCGCGACCTGTTTGCTGACGACGATCATGACCGACACCGGCGGCTTTATGCATTCGAATACTACGCCGCAAGTGCTCGAGCTCTCGGCCGAACTGATGCGCGCGGGCGCCGACAAAGAGCAGATCACCGAAGAGATCTTCGCCAACAAGCGTGTCGCCGCGACCCGTCTGCTCGGCCGGATCATCGACGAGATGCAGTTCGGACACGACGGGCGCTACTGCTACTCGTACGTCGACGACGCGATGTTCGCGCAGACCGGCGGCGACGGCGAGGACACCGAAGATGTCGTCAACGTGCTGCGTGGACAAGAGAACGTCGAAGTCGCCGCGCTGTTCAAAGCCTATGACGGCGAGATTCGCGTGAGCCTGCGCTCCAACGGACGCGTCAACGTGCAGGCGGCGGCCGCGCGCTTGGGCGGCGGCGGACATTTCCGCGCCTCGGGCCTCACGTTCTACGGAAGTCGCGAGGAGGCGTTCGCGGCGGTCGACGCCGCGCTGTCAGCCGAAGGTCTGTGAGCCGGCCGCTCGAGATCGGTTTCGTCAACGTCTTCAAGCCCGCCGGTTACAGTTCGGCGCAGATCGTCGCGCGCGTGCGCCGTATCTACGGCGTGTACAGCCGGGATCGCAAGATCGCCGCGGGCCATCTCGGCACGCTCGACCCGCAAGCCGCCGGCGTGCTTCCCGTCGCCGTCGGTAAAGCAACGCGCTTGATTCCGCTCCTCGAAGATCAGCGCAAGGCCTACGCGGCGCTCTTGGTTTTGGGGCGCTCGACGACAACGCAGGATGCGCACGGCGAGACGGTCGCGACGGGCGATTTGCCGGCGCAGTGGGAGCGCAAGCTCGCCGACGCGCTGCCGCACTTCATCGGGCGGATCGCACAAATTCCGCCGATGTTCTCCGCCCTTCACCATGAAGGCAAGCGCCTCTACGAACTCGCGCGCGACGGCAAGACCGTCGAGCGCAAGCCGCGCGGCGTAACGATCTACGGGCTGTCCTTGCTTGGTACCGAAGCTGCGGGCCATGCCCGCATTCGCGTCGCCTGCAGCGAAGGAACCTACATCCGTACGCTGTGCGAAGACATCGGCACGGCGATCGGCGTGCCCGCGCACATGGGCGCGCTGATTCGCGAAGCGTCCGGACCATTCGTTCTTTACGAGGCGCGCACGCTCGAACAGATCGCTGACGATCCGCAAGGTGCGATCACGCCGCCCGAACACATCATTCCGTTTCCCACGATCGTGCTCGACTTGCGCGCTTCGGCCGATTTCCGCGCCGGCCGCGTCGTCCCGCTTCCGCAAGGTGCACCCGCCCAACACGTCTTCGTCCGCGACCACTCCCGCACGCTCGTCGGCGTCGGCGAAGCCCACGGCGCCATGCTCGCCCCGCGAAAAGTGTTTGTTTAGGCATGAGCGGATTTAAAGCGCGCTTGAGGCCGGACGTCCCGGGTAGCGCTTTCGCGAAAGCGATCAATGGGGGTGCCCTAGGGGAATCTCCAGCTTTCCAACCAGAAAACATGCACCCCCGAGCCCGGGGGCCCCACAACGTGGGGGGCGCGCAGCCCGGGGCGGAGCGCCTTCAAACATGAAGATCTATCATCAGCTTTTTCGCGAGAACGATCGCCCGCTCGTGATGGCGATTGGGTTCTTTGACGGGATGCATCGCGGGCATCAGGAGATCGCCAAGGCGGCGTTGCGGATGCGTAAGCCGGGATATCGCAGCGGCGTGTTGACGTTCGCCAATCATCCGGCGTCATTTTTGCGTCCCGGAACCGAGCCGCCGATGCTCACAACGTTGGGCGAGCGCATCGACTTGTTTGCCAAGGCCGGCTTCGAAGAGTGTTTCGTGATACCGTTCGACGCGTCGGTCGCGTCGATGTCCCCGCAGGCGTTCCTCGATCGCCTCACGGCCGCACTCGGCGTGCGCGGAATCGCGGTCGGGACGACGTTTCGCTTCGGCCATAAACGTGCGGGCGACGCGGCGATGATGGGCACGTATCTCGAGGAGCGCGGACTGCGTTTTACGGCGATCGAGAACGTCGGCGAAGGCGGCGAGCGCATTTCGAGCACGCGCATCCGCACGTTGGTTGCCGACGGCAACCTCGAACTCGCCGATCATCTGCTCGGCCACGCCTACGAGTTGCGCGGACCGGTCGAACTTGGCTTTGGGCGCGGTCACGATCTGGAGTTTCCAACGGCCAATTTGCAGCCGCCGGTCAAGCTTTTACCTAAGGACGGCGTGTATGCCGCCGTCGCACGCTACGACGGGCGCGATCACGCGGCGCTGGTCTCGATCGGCACCAATCCGCAGTTCGACGGCACGAAGCGCACGGTCGAAGCGTGGCTTCGCGATTTTCATAAAACCATCTACGGTCACGAATTGCTGCTGCGCGATTTCCGCTACGTCCGCGAGCAGCGGGTCTTTTCGTCGGTCGACGAACTCATCACGCAAATGCGATCCGATTTGGAGGCGGTGGCGTACCCGAGTTATGGCTAGATACGCAGCGATTACCCTGGTTCTCGCCCTGGCGGCGTGCAGCGGCACGAACGGTGCGAACGCGACGGCATCGATCGGCGCGGCGGCCCCGGCGTTTACCGATCCGCTCGCGAGCGGCGGGACGCTTTCGATGGATCAACTGCGCGGCAAACCCGTGTTCTTGGATTTCTTCGCGACGTGGTGCGGACCGTGCAACGCCGAAGCGCCCGAAGTCAACGCGGCCTATCGCGCCTATGCGTCCAAGGGACTACAGGTCGTCGGCGTCGACGTGCAAGAGAACCGAGCTAAAGCGATGCAGTTCATAAAGCAGCATCAACTCACGTATCCGGCGGTCGTCGATAGCGGTACGCTCAGCGACGAATACCGTATCAACGGCATGCCCGTCAGCGTCTTCATCGACAAAACCGGCGTCGTCCGCAAAATTGAAATCGGCCAACTCTCCGCCGCCCAAATCAACGCCGACATCCAAGCCATCCTCTAAGGCGCCGCTTCGACACGGTGCTAGAGTTTGGTGACGATGCCGTCGCTTTGCGCGTACGTCGCGGTTCCGTCAGCGTCATGAACACGATCGTGCGCTCGATTGGATCGAGCACCACGACAAGCTGCGCGCCGTTCGCGAGGTAGGAGTGCGACTTCCACGGCGATATCGGGCGCGATATCGTCGGCTTTTCGCGCGTGGGAAACAGGTAGAAGCGCCATTCCGTCCCGGCCTCGCCACGATCGCCCATGACGTTTGACCTCGGGAATGCCCAATCCGGGCGCCTCGCGCATGATCCTTAGGCGGCTTTGACGATGAGGGTGTCGCCGTCGAGGGTGACGCTGGCAGTGCCGCCGTTTTTGAGTTCGCCGCGTAGGATCGCGGTCGAGAGCGGCGTGCTCACATAATGCGAAACGGTGCGCTGAACGTAGCGCGCGCCGCTGCCCGCGCCGATCGCGACCCGCGCGAGATACGCCTTCGCCTCGTCCGAGAGATGCAGGTGCAAATTGCGTGCTCCCATTCGCTGCGCGAGCGAGTCGACGTGAATCTCTACGATTGCCTCGATGTCTGCGAGTCCTAGTTCGTTGAATGCGACTTGGTCGTCGATGCGGTTGAGCAGCTCCGGGCGCAGATACTCGCTGAACTGATCGGCTTCGAGATTGGTGGTCAGCACGATCAGCGCGTGGCGAAAATCGATCGTGCGCCCCTTGGCGTCGGTGACGCGGCCGTCGTCGAGAATCTGCAGCAGCACGTTGGCAACATCGGGGTGCGCTTTTTCCAGTTCGTCGAAGAGGATGACGCAATAGGGCCGGCGCCGCACGGGTTCGGTCAGTTGGCCCGGCTCATCGTGTCCCGCGTATCCCGGAGGTGCGCCAAGCAAACGCGAGACCGTGTGCGCTTCGGTAAACTCCGATAGATCGATACGCACCAGCGCTTCCTCGGTGCCGAACAGGGCTTGCGCGAGCGCTTTGGCGAGCTCGGTTTTTCCGACGCCGCTCGGCCCCGCGAAGAGAAAGCTTCCCAACGGCTTGCGCGGATCTTGCAATCCGGCTCGCGCGCGGCGAATCGCCGAGGAGACCGACGCGATGGCCTGCGGCTGGCCGATGACGCGCCGTGAAAGCACGCCTTCTAGTTCGAGCAGTGCGTTGGTCTGCGATTCGGTCAGATTGTGCTGCGGGATGCCGGTCCACTTGGTGACGACCGCGGCGACGTGTTCGGCGGTGACGTGGGGCAGCGCGACCGTGCCCTTGTTGGCCAGCGCAACGTTCGCGGCAGCTTCGTCGATCAGATCGATTGCTTTGTCGGGCAAGAAACGGTCGGCGATATAGCGCGCGGAAAGATTGGCGGCAGCCGCGATCGCCTCGTCATCGATCGTAACGTTGTGGTGCTGCGCGTACCGCGTCCGCAAGCCGCGCAAAATGCCGATCGTCGCCTCGATCGAGGGCTCTTCGACCATTACCGGTTGAAAGCGCCGTTCCAGCGCGGCGTCGGACTCGATGTATTTACGGTACTCGTCGAACGTCGTCGCGCCGATGCACTGCAACTCGCCGCGGGCCAGCTCGGGCTTGATCATCGACGAGAGATCGAGTGCGCCTTCGGCAGCGCCCGCGCCGACCAGGGTGTGCAGTTCGTCGATGAACAGGATCACGTCGCGCGCGCTGCGTTTGACCTCATCTAAAATGCGCTTGACCCGGCTCTCGAACTCACCGCGGTATTTCGTCCCCGCGACCAGCGGCCCGAGCGAAAGTGCCAGCACGCGTTTGTTGCGCAGGGAGATCGGAACGCTGCCGGCGGCGATCCGTTGCGCGAGCCCCTCGACGATTGCGGTCTTTCCGACGCCCGGTTCGCCGACCAGCACCGGGTTGTTCTTGCTGCGCCGCGCCAGGATCGAGATCAAACGTTCGATCTCGTCGTCGCGGCCCACGACGGGGTCGAGCTTTCCGCTGCGCGCCAAGTCGGTGAGATCGCGGGAGAATTGCGCGAGCGTTGGGGTTCCGCCGCCGATCGGCAGCCGGCGGGTGATCTCGTCGCGGTTTTCGATCAGCATCGCGCCGCCGGCGATCAATCCGGCCGCCGCCAGGGCGGCGCCCAGGAACGGCAGGGCGCCGGTTGCCGCCCGGCGTTGGGCGCAGGCGGCGCACAAGTGTGCCCGTCCGACGGTCGTGGTTGCAGGCCGGTGCCCGCAGGACTCGCAGGTGGTGGTCATGCCCTCTCCTACCGCAGCGCGCCCCCGCCGGTTTCGCCCGGCGTTTAGCAGCGCCCCAAGAAAGGGAACGAGCGTCATTAGGAGGTTTGCACATGGGAATTTTGTTATGGATTGTCTTCGGAATCATCGTGGGCGCGGTTGCCCGCTGGATCGTTCCCGGTGAGAGCCCGGCGGCATCATCGGCGACCTCATCGTCGGCATCATCGGGGCGTTCCTGGGCGGTTGGATTTTCTCGTTCTTCGGGCACGTCGGCGTGACCGGGTTCAACTTGGGGAGCTTCGTTTGTGCCGTTATCGGCGCGATCGTCTTGCTCTGGATCATCCGCGCTTTCTCGGGCCGGCGCTCGGCCGTCTAGAGACAATAGTCGCAGGGAGGCGTCGGCGCCGGCCGTTGCCAATACGGAGTGCCACTATGGCGTACATCATCACCGAACCGTGTATTGGTACCAAGGATAAATCGTGCGTGGACGTGTGTCCCGTCGATTGTATCCACGGCAAGGACGACGAGGATCAGCTCTTCATCGATCCGGAGGTGTGCATCGATTGCGGAGCGTGCGTCTCCGCGTGCCCGGTCGAGGCGATTTTCGCCGACTCCGACGTACCGGAGAAGTGGAAAAACTTCATCGCAATCAACGCGGACGTATTTCAAAACCCCCGCGTAGCGCGCGAAACTGCGGTTTGGAGGAACGGGTTGCATCAGGCGATGCAGCCCGTTTCTCTTTCCGGCGTTCGTAAATCGTACGAAAACGGCGTTCAGGCGCTTGACGGCGTCTCGTTCGATGTCGCTCCTGGCGAACTGGTTGCGCTGCTCGGACCCGAGCGGTTGCGGCAAGAGCACGCTGCTCAACTTGATCGGCTGCATCGATCTACCCGACGAAGGTGACGTGCGCGTCGCGGGCGCGCTAACGCATGCGCTTTCGCGACGACGAACTGACCACACTGCGTCGCGATCGCATCGGTACGGTCTTTCAATTCTTCAACTTGCTTCCGACGCTGACGATCGAGGAGAACGTCGCGCTGCCGCTGCGATTGCAAAATCGCCCGCAGGCGGAAATCGCGCCGCGCGTGCATGCCGTGCTGCTCTCCGTCGGTATCGCCGAGAAGGCCGGCGCGTTGCCGCGTCAGGTTTCCGGCGGTCAATTGCAGCGCGCGGCGATCGCGCGCGCGGTCGTCCACGAGCCTGCGATCGTCCTAGCCGATGAACCGACGGGGAATCTCGACTCGCACAACGGCGAGATCGTGCTGGGCATTCTGCGTGACCTTGCGATGCGCGGTCAAGCGATTCTGATGGCGACGCACAGCACGGAGGCGGCGTCAGCGCGCCGACCGCCGTATCCTCATGCGCGACGGCCGTATCGAAGCGATCGTATGAGCCCGGCGGCGACGCTGTTCCGCGCGCTGGTCAGCGGCTACGTCCGTAGGCATGCGTTGCGCGCGGCGGTCACGCTGTTCGCCGTCGCGCTCGGAGTCGCCAGCGCCTACGCGATCGATCTGGCCGATTCGACCGCAATCGCGTCCTTCGCCGGCAGCGTCAACGTGATCGCAAACCGCGTCAACCTGCAGGTCGTGGCGACGGGCGACGGGTTCGACGAGCGCGCGTTGTTACGCGATCGAACGCCTGCGCGGCGTTCGTTCCGCTAGCCCGGCCGTCGAGGGAGAGCTTGGTCGTCGGCGGTAACGGCGGCCCGCTGAGCGGCGAGATCGTGCGCGTGCATCGGCGTCGATATCACGCGCGCGACGTTGCCGCCCGGCGTGCACGCCGCGCAAGCCGGTGCGCCTGCATTCGATCTGCATCGCTTCATCGACGGCGACGGAATCTTCGTGAGCCGCCGGATCGCGCGAACCTATCATGCGCCGCAAGGGCAGTATCTGCGTGGCGCCGCCGGCGCGCGCGCGGTGGCGTTGCCGGTGATGGGCGTCATTGCGCCGGGCACCGTCGGCGTCGATTCCAGCGTGGCGTTCGTCGATATCGCGACCGCGCAGGCGTTGTTCCACGCGGTCGGGCGGCTCGATCGCATCGACATCGTTGCCGATCCGGCGCGGCTCGCGGCCGTGCGAGATGCCGTGCAAAAGCTCGCGCCGCCCGGCGCGCGCGTGCTCACGCCGAAAACCCGCATCGACGAGATCGCTCGCATGCTGGCCAGTTTCACGATCAATCTTTCGGCGCTCGCGTATGTCGCGCTGCTGGTCGGCATGTATCTGATCTACAACGCGGTCGCGATCTCGGTCGTACAGCGGACGTCGGAGATCGGAACGTTGCGCGCGCTGGGCGCAACGCGACGGCAGATCTTTCTGACGTTCGTCGCCGAGGGCGCGCTCTACGGCGTCGCCGGCTCGGTCCTTGGACTCCTGTTGGGCTTGGCGCTTGCGCACGTCGCGCTCGGCGCTGTGGAGACGACGGTATCGTCGCTGTACGTCGGCTCGCATGCCGACACCGTACTCGTCGGGTGGATGCCTACGCTAAAAGCCTTCGCGCTGGGCACCGTGCTTTCGATGCTCGCCGCAGCGCAGCCGGCGGCCGCCGCCGCCGCGACGGTGCCCGCACGAACGATGCGCAACACCGGCGCGGCCGAACGGCGCGTCGGCGGCTTTGCACGTCGCGCTGCACTGGCTGGTGCGGCGCTCCTGCTGCTCGGGTACGGCGCGGCGCGCCTGCCCGCCGTCGGTGACGGCGTGCCGCTCTTCGGCTACGTCGCGGGCATTCTGGCGATCGCTGGTGTTTCGCTTGCAACACCGCTGGTGCTCGTAGCGTTCACCGTGCCGTTGCGATCGCTCTCGCGCAGCACGTACGTCACGATGGCGAGCGCCTTTTTGCGCGCCTCACCGCGCCGTATCTCCGTCGCGGTCGCGTCGCTCACCGTCGCGGTCGCGATGATGGTGGCCATCGCGGTGCTGGTCGGGTCGTTTCGCACCACGATCGTCGCCTGGACCAACGACACGCTCAAGGCCGATCTTTACATCACGACGCCGGGCGCGGTTGACGCGAGCGTACGCGGCGGCTTCACGCCCGCCGATCTCGCGCGTGTCGACGGCGTCGCCGGCGTCGCGGCGGTCGATACCTTTCGCGGCCTGGACGTGCCGATCGACGGAAAATTCGCGCAACTCGGCGCGACCGACATGGCCCTGCTCGCGACGCGCGACACGTTGCGCCTGCTGCCGGGCTTTGGCGCGGCGACCGTGGCGCGCGAGTTAATCGGCCACAATGCGGCCATCGTCAGCGTGCCGTTCGAGACGCACTTTCATCTCGGGCCGGGCGACGTGATTCCGCTCGACACGCCGGGCGGAAACGTGAAATTGAAGATCGTCGGCGAGTACAACGACTATTCGACCAGCGGCGGAACGTTCTTCATCGACGAGGGGACGTTCCGGCGCCTGTTCGGCGACTCCACCTATGACTCGATTGCCGTCTATCTGGCGCCGCATGCGCGCGCGGGAATCGTGCGTACGGCGATCGAGCGTGCGCTCGCGCCGCTGCACGTCGAGATCAATACCAACGCGGACTTGCGCGGCTTTGCGCTCGCCGTGTTCGATCGCACCTTCGCAATCACCAATGCCCTCTATCTGGTCAGCATCGTGATCGCGGTGTTGGGCGTGGTGAGCACGTTATTTGCACTGGTCCTGGAACGACGCATCGACATCGCACTGCTGCGCTATTTGGGACTCTCGCGCATCGGCGTGCAGGGCGTGGTCTTCGTGCAGGCGCTGGCGATCGGCATCCTCTCGGGTCTGCTGGGTCTGGCGCTGGGAATCGGACTAGCCGCGGATTTGATCTTCGTGATCAACCGCCAAAGCTTCGGCTGGCTGATCGCGTGGCATTCGCCCGGATTGTTCTACCTAGAGGCCTTTGCCATCGTGGTCGTCGCCGCAGTCGTGGCCGCGATCTATCCGGCGCGGGTGGCCGCGCGCATCGCCACGAGCGAGGTGCTGCGTGTGGAATAGCGGCCTGCACCTGCTCCTAGCGGTGTTGATGTCCTTTCAGGCGGCGGTCGCACCGTACACGTTTCATTTTCCGCGCGATCACTTCGCGCACGACCGGTACCGCACCGAGTGGTGGTACTTCACGGGGCATCTGCATACGCGCGAAGGCAGGCGATTCGGATTTGAACTGACATTCTTTCGCATCGGCCTGGAACCGCGCGCCTCGTCGTGGCGCAAGGGCGAAAGCAAATGGTATGCGTATCAGCTCTACCCCGCGCATATGGCGATCACCGACGAACGAACGCACACGTTCGTATATGCGCAAACGTTCGCGCGCGATGCGCTCGGCGCGGGGTTCGCGTCGGAGCGCGCGCTCGACGTGCGCGCCAACGGCTGGACGCTGACCGGGACGAGCGCGCTTCGCCCACGGATGCATCTGCAAGCGCGGGACGCGGAAAACGGATTGGATTTGACGCTGCAGTCGCGTAAGCCGCCGGCAATCCACGGTCGCGGCGGCATCTCGCGCAAAGGCCCGTGCTCGTCGTGCGCGTCGCATTACTATTCGTTTACGCGTTTGCAAACGCACGGTACGTTGCTGCGTGGCGGCGTGCGCTACGCCGTCGACGGGATTGCGTGGATGGATCACGAGTACGGTTCTGACGAACTTGCCTCCGGACAAGTCGGGTGGGATTGGTTTTCGATTCAGCTCGACGACGGCCGCGAGATCATGCTATACCGGTTACGGCAGCGGAACGGTTCGACCACGCCGCAATCGTCGGGCAGTCTCATCGCGCGCAGCGGCGCGGTCGCGCATCTCCCGCTATCGGCGTTTGCGATCCGCGCAACGGGTTCGTGGCGCAGTCCGCATACCGGTGCCGTGTACCCCAGCGGGTGGATCGTGCGCGTCGCCGGCGTCGCAAACCTCGCGCTGGTTCCGGTGATGCGCGACCAGGAGTTGGCAAATGTCGGCGGCACCAGTTATTGGGAAGGCGCGGTGGACGTGCGCGATCCGCGGACCGGCGCTTCGCTCGGCGTGGGGTATGTGGAACTAACCGGCTACGCCGGCGTCTTACGCCTCTAGCGAGCGGCGCAGCGAGAATAGCGTGTGCTCGCGGGCGACCACCGTGTCGCTCTCTTGGAGTAGCGACGGAAGTGCGTCGGCGCTCTGAACCGCTACGATGCGCAGCGGCAGCGTTGGCGGGGGTTCGCGGCGGTAACGTTCGAACGCCGAGCGGAAGAAGATGCCCGGTGGAACCTGCGTCTCGTGCTCGCGCAGCGCGACAAAGGCGCAGGCGTACGAGCCGAAGCTTTCCAACCGTGCGCCGCGGCGCAGAAACCCGACCGCGCGTTCGCCGCCATATCCGATGTCGAGCGGTACGACCAGTCGTCCGCCATCGGCGAGCAGACGCCACCATTGCGCATCGATGTCGTTTGCGCGCGCGGTCACGACGATTCGGTCGAACGTCTGGGTGCACGCGGCGAGGGCATCGGCGTGCAGAAGGATCACGCGCTCGAAGGCTTCGCGGCCGAGCGCCGCGCGCGCTTGTTCGAGCAAGTCGCGTTCGAGTTCGACGCTTGTCGCGCTGCCGTTCGCTCCGGCCAACGTCGCGAGCAGAGCCGCGTTGTAGCCGCTTCCCGTGCCGATTTCGAGCACGTGATCCCCCTCGCGAACGTCGAGCAGCTCAAGCATCTGCGCGATCATTGACGGTTGCGAGATCGACGATATCGTAACGCCGCCGGCCTCTTTGAGCGCGAGCGCCTTGTCGTCGTAGGCGTCTTCGAGCGACGTCCCCGGCGCGAAGCGGTCGCGCGCAACGGCACGCATTGCCGACGCCACGGCCGGCGTGCGTACGACTCCGGTGGCTTCCAGGTGTGCGACCAGGGCCTCGCGCAAGGCCCTCGCGTCCGCCATCGTGCGCCCTTCGCCCCCGCACCGAGGGCTCTTGCGTGCCGCGTGCGAAAGAGAGAACGAGATATGGATGGTGTTGTTTCAGCCCAAGATCTGGGCCGGTTCTTTGCCTGGGCTCCGTTAGTGCTCGGGGTCGCTATTTATTTCGTCGCCTGGATGGCGAAACGGCATGAGGGCGTCACCGCTCCGGCCACGCTCGGGGCAACCTACGCCTGCGCGAAATGCGGCCGCCGCGGTTCCCGCGAGCACATGGTCCCACAAACCCACGAAGGCGCCGTCAGCTACTACTGCAGCCACTGCGCGTAGCCGCGCCCCCCACAACCGAGCCTACCCGCTGTCACTACCCTTGTGTCACCCTGAGCCTGTCGAAGGGCGGGCATGGTAGGATAGCGGCCCTTCGACAAGCTCAGGGTGACACGTGTGTGGAAGCTCAGGGTGACACGTGTGTGGAAGCTCAGGGTGACACGTGTGTGGAAGCTCAGGGTGACACGTGTGTGGAAGCTTAGACTTGTAGGACTTCTTTGATTTCGGGGACGTCGCTACAGACGACGGCTTCGATCGCTCCCTTGAGCGTCATGTTGGAAGCCGCACAGCCCCCGCACGCTCCAAGCATCTGCACGTACGCCGTCGCACCCTCAACCCGAACCAACCAAACATCCCCGCCGTCCCCCTGAATCAAGGGACGCACCTTATCAAGCGCCGCCTCAACGCGCGCCTCAACCCCATCCATAAGCCCGCCACCAACACCATCCCCACCCTCAAATGATGCGGAGCGACTCCCCGTCTGCCCAGAAATGCTCATATCCAAAAGTGTATGACAGCCAGCAAGGCGCTGAAGGTTCCTAAAGACCCCAAATTTCCGGCGATTAAACAAAGAAAAGCCGAAAATTTGGGGTCTTTAGGAACCTTCAGCGCCGTTCTAAAGCCTACGCCTCCTGCCCAAACCCTTTCATAACTTCATGCATGCGCCCCGTCATAGCGACCGCATCATCCCACTTCCGCTGCCACATATTCCGCCCGAAGATCAAGCCGACGCATCCCGCCTCCATCGCGATTTTCGCTTTGTGGATCGTGGCGTCGTCGCCCATCTTGCTTCCGCCCGAGACGAGCACCAGCGTGCGTCCGGCGGATTTGACGACCTTGCGTAGGCCGTCCACATCGGAAAGCTGCAGGGTGTTGTACGGCTTGGGCATCTTGTCGGCGCTTGCCGCGTCCCATTTGGGTTCGTTGAGTTTGACGATGTCGCAGCCGACTTCGCACGCAACGCGCGCGGCGTAGTCGACGGCATACAGGGTGTCGATTCCGCCTTTGGCCTTCATCCCCGAGCCGCGCGGGTACGCCCAAATGATCAGCGGCATGCCGTAACGCTCGCATTCGCGCCGCACCTCATTGCACTGCGCGATGTCGACGTCTTGCGACGGGCTGCCGACGAACAGCGTGTAACCGACCGCGTCGGCGCCTAATCGCACGGCGTCTTCGACCGATGACGTCAGCGACGAAAACGCTTCGTCGTCGGGCGGGACGTTGGTCTTGCCGTTGACCTTGAGCACGAGCGGCACGCGGCCGGCATAGTGCTTGTGGTATTTTTCGGCCAAGCCGATATGCAGCGCGATGCCTGAGAAGTTGCCCTCGACCGCCAGGCGGTAGATCCAGTCGGTGTCGATCGATTCGGGATTGTCGAAAAAGTCGATCGGGCCGTGTTCGAGACCCTGGTCGATCGGTAGAATCATCAGCGTGCCGTTGGCCGGCCCGTGTTCGTACATCAAACGGTGCAGGCGCGTGCGCTTGCCGGTCGAGAGATTGAGGTCGTCGAACGTCGGGCGCCGGACGGCGCTGATTGTACTGCTCATGAGCACGCGCCTTCGGCCAGGAGCGGGGCGGTGCCTGTAGGAAATGGGCGACGCGTGAGTGCTACGATAAAGGTTGGATTTTTAGGTCTGGGCGCGATGGGTGAGCCGATGACGCGCTCCCTGCTGCGCGCCGGTTTCCCCGTCACGGTGACGGCGTATAAAAAGCGTGAAGCGCTCGAACGCCTGCTCGCCGACGGCGCCACCGAAGCGGCTGATCCCGCGGCCGTGGCCGCGGCCAGCGATGTGGTGATCACCTGCGTCCCCGATGCGCCCCAGGTCGAAGAGGTGCTCTTCGGCGAGCGCGGCGCGGCCAAAGGCTGCAAACGTGGCGCGACGGTCATCGACATGTCGACGATCTCGCCGGTGGCTTCCAAGCGCTTTGCCGAGAAGCTCGCCGCCAACGGCGTCGATTTCGTCGACGCACCGGTGAGTGGCGGCCCCGCCCGTGCGGCGACCGGCACGCTCACGATCATGGTGGGCGCACACGAAGACGTGTTCGCGCGCGTCGAGCCGGTGCTCAAAGCGATGGGTAGCCCGACGCGCCTGGGCGACATCGGGATGGGCGAGACCGTCAAGCTGGTCAATCAGGTCATTATCTCCAGCGTCATGATCGCCAATGCCGAAGCGTTGGTTTTCGCGCGGCGCGCGGGGGCCGATCTCGACGCTGTGCGGAAAGTTATCTTGACGGCGACGGGTTCGAACTACCTGCTCGACCAATGGCTCCCCAAGACGTGGCTGGGCGGCACCTTCGAGGGCGGCTTTGCCATGGATCTGCTGCGAAAAGACGTCGCGGCGGCACTGGATGCGGCGCGCGCGACGGGATACGCGATGCCGCTCACGGGACTTGCGTACCAGCTTTACACCGCACGATCGGCAGAAGGGGACGGCGCGTTGGATTACAGCGCGATCGCCAAAGCATATGAACGGTCTGGAGAGTAAGCCTTCCCGGGGTACGTTCGTCAAGAGCCCGGACTTCAACAAAAAGATCCTCGTCGTCGACGACGAGTCGGCGATCTTGCAAACGCTGCGATTCAATCTCGAGCGCAGCGGCTATACGGTCGTCACGGCGAGCGACGGTCGCAGCGCGGTTGCGATGGCGCAGCGCGAGACGCCCGATCTGGTCGTGCTCGATATCATGCTTCCCGTGCTCGACGGCATCGAAGCGTGTAAGGAGATTCGCAAGTTCTCCTCGGTGCCGATCATCATGCTCACCGCCAAGGATCAGGAGATCGACAAGGTGCTCGCGCTCGAGCTCGGTGCCGACGACTACGTCACCAAGCCGTTCGCGCTGCACGAGTTTCTCGCGCGCGTCAAAGCGCGTTTGCGCCGCCAGGCACCGATTCAAGGCGGACACGAGGAAGCGATTTCGCTCGGAGCGATCGTGCTCGATCCTTCGCGTCAGCAACTGACCGTACGCGGGAACGACGTTGCGCTCGCGCCCAAAGAGTTTGCGCTGCTGCGCGTGCTGATGGAGAACAACGGCCGTGTCGTCACGCGGCAGACGCTGCTCGACAAAGTGTGGGGATACGATTTCGAAGGCGAGCAGCAAACGGTCAGCGTGCACATCCGCTGGCTGCGCGAGAAGATCGAAGAAGACTCGCGAAATCCGCGCCACATCATCACGGTGCGCTCGCGCGGATACATGTTCAAAGCCTAAGCGATGATGCATGCGTGGCCGCTGATCGCGGCAGCTCTGGCGGGACTGGTCGCCGGGTTGCTGCTGCGCCGCGGCGCTCGCCGGCCGGCCCGGCCGCCTTCAACCGATACCGAAGAGCGCTCCGCCGGCGCAGAACGAGGCGGACTTTGCGCGCCTGGTCGGCGGCGCTTCCGCTGGGAGTGCTGTTCGTCGACCGCGGTGCGCGCGTGCGTTTTGCCAACCCGGCCGCCGCGACGATCTTCGATTTCGACCGGCAGCGCGCGATCGGCTCGCACGTCATCACGTCGATTCCCAACCTCGAACTGGAACGGCGTATCGACGACGCGCTGCGCGGCGAGGCGTCGGTCGCACCGCTTACGCTGATCTCGGGCGTCGAGCGCCGAGTCTACGGCGTCTCGGTCTATCCGCTCGACGACGGCGACGACGGCGGCGTCGTCGTGCTTTGCCGACGATCAGACGGAGATTTCGCGGCTCGAGCGCGCCAGCAAAGAGTTCATCACCAGCGTCTCGCACGAGTTGCGCACGCCGCTGTCGTCGATCAAGCTGATGCTCGAGACCGTCATCGAGTCGCCCGACGACGAAGCCGGCGATCTCTTCTTGCCGCAGGCGCTCGCGCAGGTCGACCGTCTTGCCGCGCTGGTGCAGCAATTGCTCGATCAAGCGCGCGCCGAGTCGGGACAGCTCCGCCTGAACTTGCGCGATGTCGATCTCGAAGAGGTTGCGCATCCGATCGTCGCGTCGTTCGAACCCCAGGCGGCCAACAAGGGCGTCCATCTGGAACTGCAAGCGATGCGGCCGGTGCGCGTCGAGGCCGATCCCGGACCGGCTCGCGCAAGTATTCGTCAACCTCATCGACAACGCGCTGCGTCACACGCCCGCCGGCGGATCGGTCAGCGTGGAGCTCGACGCCAACGGAAACGACGCGATCATGCGCGTGCGCGACACCGGCGTGGGCATCCCGTATCGCGACATACCGCACGTCTTCGAGCGCTTTTACGTGGTCGATCGCTCGCGCACGCGCGAAAGCGGCGGGGCGGGCCTTGGGCTGGCCATCGTCAAGGGCATCATCGACGCCCACGGCGGCACGGTAACCACCGAGTCGATGCTGGGCAGCGGCACGCTCTTTACGATCCACCTGCCGATCATGCGTATCGGCCCGCGTGGGGCGTGATTTCTTAAAGCGGGGATAACGCGGGCGTAATCTGCGTGGTCTACGCTAGAGCCCTAATGGCGCGATCGAAGGGGTCTTTGGCTGACGAGCGCACGATGCGGCGTCAGGTCCTGGCGTTCCTCGACGAACACGGCCGCTCGCTGACGCTGCAGGACGTGCGCGAGTGGTACGTCGACGCGTTTCCCGAATCCGCGCCCCCGGCCGCCTGTGCCGAGGGCGTTTGTCTTAATGCCTCTTAATATCACCTTAAGTGCGAGGCCCCGGATTCACGTAGGAGCCGGTACCCGTTCGGCTCAAAGGTAATGAGCAGCACTGTCACCTCACGGGTTTCCCATAGGACGCGCATGATCGCACCGAATCCTGATTTTACGAGCGTGCCCGCTTCGACCAAGCTCGAAGCGCGCGACCTCAACGTGTATTACGGCAACTTTCACGCGATTAAAGAAGCGAATCTCGAGCGTGCCCGAGCATTGCGTCATGGCGCTGATCGGACCGTCGGGTTGCGGCAAGTCGACGTTCATCCGCGCGCTCAACCGGATGCACGATCTCACGCCGGGCGCGCGCGTCGAGGGAAACGTATCTGCTCGACGGCGACGACATCTACGCGCGGAAACGTCGACCCGGTCACCGTCCGGCATCGCATCGGCATGGTGTTTCAGCGGCCCAACCCGTTCCCCAAGACGATCTTCGAGAACGTCGTATTCGGACCGAACATCCATGGCGAACGCGATCGCAGGAAGCTGATGGAGATCTGCGAGAAGAGCCTGCGCGGCGCCGCGCTGTGGGAAGAAGTCAAAGATCGTCTCGACCGCTCCGCGCTCGACCTCTCGGGCGGACAGCAGCAGCGCTTCTGCATCGCGCGTTGTCTGGCCGTCGATCCCGAAGTGATTTTGATGGACGAACCGGCGTCGGCGCTCGATCCGATCGCGACGAGCAAGATCGAAGATTTGATCGAAGAGCTGAAAAAAGAATACACCGTCGTGATCGTCACGCATTCGATGCAGCAGGCCGCCCGCATCAGCGACTCGACGACATTTTTCTTGATGGGCGATTTGATCGAATCGGGCGCGACGTCCACGATCTTCACCAAACCTCGCGATAAGCGCACCGAAGACTACATCACGGGCCGGTACGGCTAAAAAAGCGGGCGAAACCGCAAAAAAAATGACGTAGAGCCCTTTCTTAAACGCCCCTTAATCGCTCGTCAGGTAGCATGTTGCCGTACCCATACTTGCTTTCACATGGGAGAGTTTTTCACGTGCTAACCAAACTTGCACGCATCGGTCTGACCGCGGCGGTGTTGGCGTTGGGGGCCACGGCTTTTTCGCTGGCGGAAACATCGGCAACACCAGCGGCCAAGACGGTTGCGCAGGCTACGGCCGCGCCGCAGGCGACCACCAATCCCTTCACCTATCACGGTTACGTCCGCGCGTATGACTTTTATCGCGATAACGCCTACCACGGACATAGTGCCGCCAATCAGCAGTCTGAGAACAACGCGATCAGCCTGAGCGGTAACTATCGCTTCGAGGACACCGGCCTGAGCGTCGGCGCGTCCTACGTCTATGCAACGCCGTTTGGCGAACTGTTCATCGGCGTCGTCAAACGTCTACCCGGCACTCAATTCCAACACGTGTTATCAGAGCAAGGCGCCGGGTAAGAACGGCGCGCCGGCATACGCGACGCTGACCAATCCCGACAACACGCTGCCTAGTTTCGAGCTGAGCACGCTGTACGAAGCCTACTTGCAGTACGAACATGCACGGCGTGTACTTCAAAGGCGGCGATCAGGTCATCAACACGCCGTGGGCCAACGCGGGCGATTCGCGCCTCAAGCCCATCGCGTTCCAAGGCGTCGACCTTTCGTACAAGCTGACCTCGAATTGGACGCTCGAAGCAGGCGACTTCTGGCAGTGGGAATGCCGCACGTGTTCGAATTTCGATCACGGCACGCTGCTCACCACGCTCTCGCCGGTTCCGGCGATCGGCGACACCGGTGTGGCGTTCAATGGCTATTCGGGCGCGGGCGCATATCCGGGAAACTATTACGACCCGGCCTTCGAAACGTACACCAACAACGGCTTCACCTACGGCCACATCGGCTACGCGGGCGACAAAGCGTTCCCGCTGACGGCGAACGCGTATTACTACGGTTTCCAGAACCTCGCCAACGCGTTGTGGTTCGACGCGAAGTTCCCCCTCGCGGCAACCGGCCGCTACAAGGGCTTTATCGCCGCACAGGGCGGCAGTGAAGCCAACGCCGGCACCGCGCTGCTCGGCAAGATCAGCTCGACGATCTTCGGTCTGCAGGCCGGATTCAATCCGCTCAAAGCCGTGACGCTGACGGGCGGATTCGACACGATTCCGATCAAGACCGACACGGTCACGCTGCCCGGCGGCTTCTCGTGCACGTCGACGCATACGATCAAGAATCCGTCGAACTACGCGGGCAATCTGCCCTACTTCCTACCGACCGGCGGTACCGGAAACTGTTCGCCGGCCGCAAACGGCATGACGAACATCTACTACGGCGGCTGGGCCAGCCCGTATACGGACTCGTATGCGATCGACCCGCTCTTCACTGCTAGCGGCACGCAGAGCATGCCGGACCGCCGCAGCCCGGGCTCGGCGTTCAAGATCGCCGCATCGTTCAAATCCGACAATGGACAGTTCGTCGCGAGCGTCGGCCAAACGTGGTACGACTACAACAACGCGGCCTACGCGCAGGGGACGAGCGGTACCGACTTCGACGCTCAGTACTTCTTCAACAAAGTCCCGAAGAAGGGCCCGTATAAGGGATTCTCGCTCCGCACGCGCCTCTTCAGCCGTTCGGAACGACCTTCCCGGGAGCCTCGGCGGTCGGACTCTTCAAGTACAGCCGCTTCCAAGCCGAATACGACTTCTAAGTCGTACTCGAAGACTACGAAGCACAAGGGGGCTCGCGCAAGGCGCGGGCCCCTTTTTCGTGCAATATACGGGGCCGTCATGGCATCGACGATGAAAGCGCTCTCGAAATTGCGGCCCGAGGCCGGGCTTTACGCTGACCGACGTTCCGATTCCGCAGATCGGCCCGACCGACGTGCTGATCCGGGTGGAGAAGGCCGGCGTCTGCGGGACCGATCACCACATCTACACATGGGATCCGTGGGCCCAGGCGCGCGTGCATCCGCCGCTGGTGATCGGGCACGAGTTCATGGGAACGGTCGAAGCGGTCGGTGAGGCGGTACGCGCGGTCGAACCCGGCGATCGCGTTTCGGCCGAAGGCCACATCGCGGATCTGACCTGCGTGCTGTGTCGCACCGGAAAAGCGCACATTTGCGAGCACGTCAAGATCATCGGCGTCGACTGCGACGGTGCGTTTGCCGAATTCATCGCGATGCCCGAGTACAACGTATGGAAGCTCGATCCGGCGATTCCCGACGAGTTCGCGGCCGTCTTCGATCCGCTCGGCAACGCGGTGCACACCGTGATGGCCGCAGGCGTGAGCACCAAGAGCGTTGTGATCACCGGCGTGGGGTCGATCGGACTGATGGCGATTCCGGTCGCGCGCGCGGCGGGTGCGTCGTCGGTGTACGCGATCGACGTCAATCCGGCCAAACTCGAGCTCGCCAAACGGCTGGGCGCCGACGCGACGTTCGATCCGCGCACGCCCGGGCTGGTCGAGGAAATCAAAGCCCGCACCGGCGGCGATGGCGTCGAGGTGCTGCTGGAAATGTCGGGCAGCGGCAGCGCAATCGACCTCGGTTTGCAGATGGTGCGCAACGGAGGCACTGCCGCGCTGCTGGGCATTCCGAGCGACAAGGTCAACCTCAACCTCGCCGAGCGCATCATTTTCAAGGGATTGACGGTTCTTGGTATCAACGGCCGCACGATGTTCGAGACATGGTACCAGACGCAGGCGCTCGTCAAGAGTGGGCGCGTCGATCTTCGTCCGATCATCACGCACGTGCTTCCGTTCCACGAGTTCGACCGCGCCTTCGAATTGATGCGCAGCGGCGAAGCCGCCAAAATCGTGCTCGACATCAAAGGGGATATCGCCAAGTGAACGCGACGTTCAATCAACGCTTGCAAACCGAACTCGACGCGCTCAAGAGCGCCGGAACCTACAAACATTTGCGGCATCTCACTACGCCGATGGCGCCCGAAGTGCACATGGAAGAAGCCGGCGATGTCATCGTGCTCTCGAGCAACAATTATCTGGGGCTCTCCGATCAGGCCGAAGTCGTCGAGGCGGGCATCGATGGTTTGCGCAAGTACGGCGCCGGCACGGCATCGGTGCGTTTCATTTGCGGGACGTTCGATATCCATCGCACGCTCGAAGAGCGGATCGCGTCGTTCTTGGGAACGCAGGCCTCGCTGACGTACGTTTCGTGCTGGAACGCGAATACCGGGCTGTTCGCCACGATCTGCGGCGAAGGCTCGGCGATCATCTCCGACGAGCTCAACCATGCCTCGATCATCGACGGCGTGCGTCTAGCGAGCAAAGCCAAGCGCGCGGTCTACAAACACTCCGACATGGCCGACCTTGAAGCCAAGCTGATCGCCCTTCGACAAGCTCAGGGTGACGCGGCGGTGGATCCGATTTTGGTGGTTACCGACGGCGTGTTTTCGATGGAGGGATCGATCGCGAAGCTGCCCGAGATCGTTGCGCTGTGTAAGAAGTACGGCGCGGTCAGCGTGGTGGACGATTCGCACGGCACCGGCGTGATGGGAAAGACCGGCCGCGGAACGATCGAGCATTTCGATTTGACGGGTCAGGTTGACATCATTACCGGCACGCTCGGCAAGGCGCTGGGCGGCGCGGCAGGCGGCTTCGTGGCGGGTAGTTCCGCGCTGGTCGACATGCTGATCCAGCGCTCGCGCCCGCAACTGTTCTCCAACGCGCTGCCTGCGACGGTGGCATGCAGCTCGCTTGCGGCGATCGAGTATCTCGACGCCCATCCCGAACTTGGTCGACCGTTTGCGTGACAACGTCGCCTACTTTCGCGCCGGACTCCTCGAGCGCGGATTCAAGCCGCTCGACGGCCCGAGCGCGATCGTGCCGATCATCGTCGGCGAGACCGCCAAAGCGATCTCGATGAGCGACGCGCTGCTCAAACAAGGCATCTTCGTGACCGGCTTCGGCTTCCCGGTCGTGCCCGAGGGCACGGCGCGCATTCGCACGCAACTCTCTTCCAAGCTCTCCAGGGAAGAAATGGATCGCGCGCTCGCCGCGTTCGCGCATGTCAAAGCTCTACTTTAGGTACTCGGCCATGAATGCCGGCAAGTCGACGGCGCTCATTCAAGTCGCACACAACTACGAAGAACACGGGCGAACGGTCGTGCTCTACACGGCGGCGATCGATCACCGGTTCGGCGCCGGCACGATCACATCGCGCATCGGGCCGCAGCGTACAGCGCGCGTCTTCGATGCCGACACGGACTTTTTCGTCGAGATGTCGGCGATGGATGGCGTCTCGTGCGTGCTGCTCGACGAAGCGCAGTTTCTGCGCCCCGAGCAAGTGCGCCAGCTTCATCGCGGCGCGCACCTGCTGGACATTCCGGTGATCTGCTACGGCATACGCAGCGACTTTCTCGGCGAGCCGTTTCCCGGCTCGGCCTACTTGCTTACCCTCGCCGACAGCGTCGAAGAGCTCAAGAACGTGTGCTCGTGTGGGCGCAAGGCGACGATGAATCCGCGGTTCGCCGGCGGCCGGCGCGTCTTTACCGGCGATCAGGTCGCCATCGAAGGTGATGTGGAGTACCGGCCGATGTGCGCACGCTGCTTTTACGAGGGCTCGCCCCCTTGATTTCCTTTGGGCTCGCGCGTGAGAATCGGGTGAGTTTGGTAAGGGTAGGAATGTAACAGTCGTTATCGTGGTATAGGGCAAACAAGCACCGGCCAACCAAGAGGACGAACGTATGGCTCGACTATCCAAGATCATCGCACTACTCACCCTCGCCTGCACGATGGCGATGGGCATGCCCGCCCGCAGCAATGCGGCGGTTTTCGTGGGTTTGACCGTTTCTTTCGGTCCGCCCGCACTCCCGTACTACGATCAGCCTCCCGCACCGGCGCCGAACTTGATTTGGCAGCCCGGCTATTGGGCGTGGGGCCCGTACGGCTATTACTGGGTGCCCGGGCACGTGGGTCGCCGCACCGCAACCCGGCATGTATTGGACGCCCGGATACTGGGCGTACGATGACGGTCAATACCAGTGGAATGGCGGTTACTGGGGCCCGCAAGTCGGCTTCTACGGCGGCGTCAACTACGGCTACGGCTATTTCGGCAACGGGTACGACGGCGGTCGTTGGAATGGACGCAACTTCCGATACAACACCGCGTACAGCAACGTCAACCGTTCGGTGATCCGCAACGTCTACTACAGCCACGCCACGATCGACAACCGGGAGATCGTCAACCGGTACGGCGGTAGCCGGATCAGCTACAACGGCGGCCCGCATGGTATCGCCGCACGCGCGACGACGTCGCAGCGGCAAGCCTATACGCAGCGCCGCTTCGCGATGACCGCGCAGCAGCAGCAACACGCAACGTATGCGCGCCAGGATACGAACCTGCGCTATAACGTCAATCACGGCAAGCCCGCGATCGCCGTTGCGCCTCGCCCGTTCTCGCGTACCTACCATCCCACGTCGGTACCGGCGAAGGATCGCGCCATAGCTGCGCCGCACGCGGCGGCTCCGGCAGCGGTGCATCATGCGGCTCCGGCAGCGGTGCATCATGCGGCTCCGGCAGCGGTGCATCATGCGGCTCCGGCAGCCGTGCATCATGCGGCTCCGGCAGCCGTGCATCATGCGGCTCCGGCAGCCGTGCATCATGCAGCTCCGGCAGTGCGTGCATCATGCGGCTCCGGCGGCCGGTGCATCATGCGGCTCCGGCGGCCGTGCATCATGCGGCTCCGGCACGTCCGGTCCACCACGCAGCGCCGGCACGACCGGCGCATCACGCGGCCCCGGCGCGTCCGGCGTATCACCCGGCGGCTCCTCGCGCGGTCCCGCACGCGGCTCCTCGGGCGGCACCCGCGCACGCGGCACCCGCGCACGCGGCACCCGCGCATGCGGCACCGCATGCACGCCCGTCACACGGGCCGGGACGCTAGAGGCGGGCTAAGGCGGCCTCGCGGTGCGCCGCGAGGCCTTCGGCCTGCGCCAGAATCGCCGCATCGTTCGCGATGCGGCGATCGCTTTTCCCGGTGCAGCGTTCGTAGGTTCGCAGCGTGAGAAACGTCATAACCGACAGGCCCGACGAATAACGCGCGCTCCCGCCCGTCGGGAGCACGTGATTGGGACCGCTCCCGTAGTCGCCCAGGACCTCGGCCGCGCCGCCGCCCACGAAGAGCGTGCCGTAGGCCGTGAACTGGTCGGCGAGCGCCTCCGCCTTCGCTCCTTGCAGCGAGAGATGTTCGGGCGCGAGCGCATCGCACAACGATGGCGCTCGATCGAGGTCAACGACGATGAATCCGCCGCGCCGTGCCAGCGACGCGCGCGCGGTCTGGGCCGTAGGGAGCGTCTTGAGACGTGCGGCCACGCGTGCAGCGACGTCGCCTGCGAACGCGCGGTCGTCGGTGATCAGCAACGCCCGCGCATCATCGTCGTGTTCGGCCTGCGCGAGCAGATCGGCCGCCACCAAATCGCACTGGGCATCGGCACTCGCGACGATCACGATCTCGGACGGGCCGGCCAGCGCGTCGATCCCGCACGCTCCGAACACGGCGCGCTTGGCGGCCGTCACGTAGGCGTTGCCTGGCCCAACGATCACGTCGACGCGCGGCACGCTCTGCGTTCCGTAGGCTAGCGCCGCAATCGCCTGCGCGCCGCCGATTTCGAACAACGCGTCGATGCCGGCAACATGGGCCGCAGCGAGAACTTCGCGCCCCGCACGCGGCGTGCAGACGATTCGTTCGCGCACGCCCGCGACGCGCGCGGGGATCGCGCCCATCAGCAGCGACGAGGGTAAGGGATGGCGTCCGGCCGGCACGTAAATCCCCGCGCGCTCGATCGGCATTGCGCGGTGTCCGAGTTCCAGCTCGCCGGCGCGTACGGTCACGTCCGTGATCGCATTCGCGCTGCGCTTGCGCAAAAGACGCGATTCGTTCGGCCGCCGCATTGAGCGCGTCGCGCAGCGGTACGTCGAGCGAGGCGTACGCGGCGGCCCATTGGCCGGCGCCGACCCGGCGCGGCTCGGGATCGCCGAACGCGCGCGCGTATTGCGCAACGGCCGCGTCGCCGCGCGTGCGCACGCCGTTCAACACCGCGGAAACATCGACCAGGTCGACGGCGTCATCGCGTACCAGAATCTCGTCGAGGGTGCGTTCGATCATGTCGCCCTCGAGGCGAGCTGCGCCATCACGTCGTCGATGCCGACGCCGGCGGCTCGCATGCGAACGGAAAGAAAGTACAGCAAGTCCGCGCACTCCCAGGCGACGTGATCGGGGGTTACCGCCTCGGCCACTTCCTGCGCTTCTTCGAGCAGCTTGCTGCGCAGGAGGTCGGGATCGTCGAGCAGTTTGCGCGTGTACGAGCGCACGCCGCCCGACGCGGCGCGATCGTCGATGCGGTCCAGCAGCGTACTCCACGAAAACGCGGGCTCACCGAAGCAACGGTCTGCGCCGCTATGGCATGTGGGCCCGGACTGATCGACGTAAAACGTCAGCGCGTCGCGATCGCAATCGACCTCGACGCGTTGCAATTGCTGCGTGGCCCCGGACGTTTCGCCCTTGCGCCAGATCGCTTCGCGGCGGCGGCTCCAGAAGGCGCCGACCCCTTCACGTAGCGCGATCGCGAGCGACGCGCGCGACGAATAGGCCAGCATGCGCACCGCGCGGTCGCTCGCGGTCGCACACGATCGTCGGCACCAGTCCCTTGCGACCAATCGATCGTCGCGCAGAACGCTTCGACGGGATCCAGTGCGCCGGTATAGATTGCCATGCCCACCTGGGCGTCGATTCCGAGCTTGTCGAGCGCGACGACCTCGTCGGCGGTCGTGATGCCGCCTGCGACGGTGAGCGAACCAGGAACGGCCGCGCGCAACGCTGCGGCGCGATCGATATCGATCCCGCCGAGCATGCCTTCGCGCTCGATCTGCGTGGCAAGAAACCCCGCGCAGTATGGAGCCAGGCGCATCGCGCGCTCGACCGGCGTTTCGGAAGTCGTCGAACGCCATCCATCGACCGCGACGCGACCGTTGCGCTCGTCGAGCGCCACCAGCACACGCTCGCGCGGCAATTGCGTCAGGAACTCCGGCGTGGCCGCCGTGCCGACGATGACCGACGCGGCGCCGCCGCGCAATAAACGCCGCGCACGCTCGACCGTACGAATGCCTCCGCCGACGCGGCAGCGCGCCAAGCGGCACAGCTCCAGGATCAGATCGAGGTTGTCGCCTTCGCCGAATGCGGCATCGAGGTCGATGACGGCGATTTCACCGAGCCGTCCAAATCGAACCGCAAGCTCGGCGACGTCGTGGCGTTCGAGCACGTGCCGTTCGCCTTGCTGCAACTGCACGGCTTTTCCGCCGCGCAAATCGATGCTGGCGACGATCATGGGCGCACCGTCACGCCTGCGCGCGCGCAAACGTCTTTGACGTCGCGCGGCGTTGCATCGCCGTCGTGAAAGATCGATGCTCCCAACGCCGCATCGGCGCCGGCCAGCAGCACCTGCGCAAAACTCTGCGCTGTCGAAGCACCGCCCGATGCGACGACCGGCACGGTGACCGCATCGCTGACGGCGCGCACCAGTTCTAGATCGAAGCCGTCGCGGCTGCCGTCGCGATCGATCGAGGTCAGCAAAATCTCACCCGCACCAAGTGCAGCGCCTTGGCGCGCCCAGCGCAACGGGATCGAGCACGCTGGGGCGGCTGGCGCTATGTGTGGCGATCGTGTAGCCGTTTTCACCGCGCCGCGCGTCGACCGAAAGCACGATGCACTGGGATCCGAAGCGCGCGGCCGCGGCTTCGAGCAGTGATGGGTCGGCGAGCGCGGCACTGTTGATGGCGACTTTATCGGCGCCCGCGTCGAGCAGACGCGCAACGTCGTCGAGCGCGCGCACGCCGCCGCCGACGGTGAGTGGAACGTCGAGTGCGATCGCGATCGCTTCGATCGTGCGCAGGTTGGCGAGGCGCGATTCCAATGTGGCAGAGACGTCGAGCACGACCAGTTCGTCGACACCGCCGTCGCGGTACGCGCCCGCGCGTTCGACCGGATCGCCGGCGTCGCGCAGACCTTCGAATTGCAGCCCCTTCACCACGCGCCCGTCGCGCACGTCCAAGCACGCGATGATCCGCTTAGCGAGCATAGACGACCGCCGTGGCGGCGACAAAGCGTTCCAGCAGCGCGGCGCCGTATGCGCCGCTGCGTTCGGGGTGGAATTGCACGCCAATAGCGCTACCGCGCCGCGCGGCGCTGGCAAAGACGTCGTCGCCGTCGCGCGTAACCGCAACGACGTCGGCGCACCCGGCATCGGGCGCGTAGGCATTGGCAAAGTACGCCCAGCCGCCGTCGATCGCGTCGCCGGTGGGTTCGATCTGGTTCCATCCCATGTGCGGCACACGCGGCGTGCACAGACGCCGCACGTTGCCGGCAAAGATACCCAAGCCGCGTGCGCCGTCTGCTTCATCGCTGCGCTCGAAGAGGAGTTGAAAGCCGACGCAAATGCCAAGCATCGGAACGCTCGCCGCGTACGCCGCGAGCAAGGCGTCGCGCAAGCCCGAGCGGTCGAGTTCGGAGGCGACGTAGCCGAAGTGCGCGACGCCGGGAATGACCAGCGCATCGCAGCCCGCGATGTGCGCGGGCTGCGTCACCGTGCGCGTGGTCGCACCGGCGCGTAGAAGGCCGCTCTCGATGCTGCGTTTGTTGCACGCACCCAGCGCGACGATTCCGATCGTCGGCATCAAACCAGCATACCTTTGGTCGATGCGACGCCGTCGAAGCGCTGATCGAAGGTCCACGCCTGCGCGCATGCCCGGCCCAGCGCCTTGAAAGCGGCTTCGGTGACGTGGTGCGGATCCTCGCCCGCGAGGCGATCGATGTGGATCGTCGCTCGCGCGTGGGCCGCGATGCTGCTGATGATATGCGGAATCATCACCGTTTCGAAATCTTCGATCCGCTCGACGCGCAGATCGAGTGAGGTGCGCGCGTAGACGCGTCCGCCAAGATCGATCGCGACGCGCACCAGCGCGTCGTCCATCGGTAGCGTGACTTCGCCGTAGCGGGTGATGCGCGTGCGATCGCCCAGCGCGTCGTCGATCGCGGCGCCGAGCACGATCGCAACGTCTTCGATCACGTGGTGACGAATCGCGTCGAGCGAGCGGGCTTCGAGGTCGAGCGTGAGGCGCGAGTGGAAGGCGAATTGCGAGAGCAGGTGATCGAGCATCACGATGCCGGTCTCGATGCGCACGCGCGGCGTGGAATCGAGCGCGAGCGCGAGGCGGATGCTGGTTTCCTGCGTTTGACGCGAGCGCGTGGCACTACGCATAGGCGTTCTCCTTGGCAGCGATGGCGCGAAGCGCGCCGGTAACCTCGGCCGTGGTTTCGTCGTCGGCCGCACAGAGCCGAACCATGCCGGCGAGCATCGGGTCGTCGAAGGTGCGCACCGCGATCCCGCGTTCCGCCAGCCCGTCGCGTACCTGCGCAGCCCGGGTCCCGCAGTCGGCAAGGATGAAGTTGGCCGGCCCACGCCACGTCTCGCCGGCGAACGGAAGGAAGGCGGCTTCGAGCGCGTCGAGGCTGCGCGCCACTTGCGCTTCGAGTTGCGTTTCGAATCCGCGCGCCGCCGCCGGGTCGCGCAGATACGCTTGCGCGGCGACCAGCGTGAGCGCGCTGACCGGATACGGCCCAAGCGAACGGCGCAATGCGGCTGCAAACTCGGGCGTGCCGAGCAGATATCCCAGGCGCGTGCCGGCCAGCGATGCGCATTTCGAAAACGAGCCGACGATGACGACGTTCTCGAACCGCGCTACCGACGTGCGCGCGAGCGAGCGTTCCGAAAGCGCGAGATAGACTTCGTCGACGAGGATCAGCGCGCTGGGCAACGCGCGTGCGATCGCTTCCAGATCGCTCGCGCGCAGGGCGTCGCCGGTGGGATTGTTGGGGTGTCCGAGAATGACCAGCCGCGTGCGTTCGTCGGCCGCGGCGATGACCGCGCTTGCATCCATGCGCCAGCGGGTGAGGTACGGCACGCGCCGCAGCGATGCGCGCCGCGAGTGCGACGACGCGCGCGTACATTCCGAACGTCGGTGCGAGCGTGATCGCGTTGTCGCCGGCGTCGAGCACGGCACGCGCGCAAGCGGCAAGGATCTCGTCGGCGCCGTTGGCGAGCACCAGATTGGCCGCGTCACGCGAGAATCGCGCCGCCAGCCGTTCGCCGACCTCGCGCTGCATCGCGGTGGGATAGGTGCGCAGCGTTTCGGGGCCGATCGCGCGCACCGCGTCGACCACGAACGCCGGCGGCGGGAGGGCCGATTCGTTGCGGTGCAGGCGGATGCGAATGCCGTCGTCGGTGAGATCGCGCGGATCGTAGTCCGGCAGCGCGGCCAGTGCGGGGCAAAGTCGAACGCTCATCGGTTGGCCTCTAGCACGGCGAGGTCGCTGGTCTGGATGATTTCGCGTACGTCGAGTCCCAGGGCATCGATCGTCGAGCCGCTGACCACGATGTCGATCATGAAATCGGCCGCGTCGTGCAGAAGCGCGGCTTCGACCGTGCCGGAGATCAGAATCGGATCGATCGTGCGACCGGGCCGCTCGAGCGTCTTGAGGAAGCGCCGCGCGAGGTTGCCGTATTTCGCGCAGACGGCCACGCGCATATCGCCCATCTCCGGAAGCGGCGTGCCGCGCGGGCCGATCAGGCATAGCGCCGGTTTGCCGTAGCGCGCCTTGGGGTCGCTCCACGGAAGGCTGCTGCGCCGCACACGAGAGTCGAGCACGCGCCCCGACGCCAGCCATTCGTCGAGCAGATCGTCGCCGGTGAAGGCGAGGACCGGGCGACCGCTCCGCGCCACCTCGTTGGCTAAAAACGGGACGTCCTCACCGCGCACGAAGGTGCGTTCCACGCCGATACCGCCCGCGTGGAGGCGCACGGCATCGCTGGCCATGGCGGCCAGCCCGCGGTTCTTCGGGATCAGCACCGCCAGCGGCGGTGCGACGATCGTATCGGTTTGCACGTGCGTCCCTTTCGAGTCGAGTGAAGAAGTCCGGATAAAAAAACAAGATGAGGCCGCGGAGACCGCGACCTCATCCTGAAATACATTTGGCTCAGGGTTACGTCAAACAGTCATCGCACGCGACTTCGCAGTCCGTGATGATGATGATGGTGAACGTGGGCCGAGGTCAAAATCATAGGTGTTGAAGCTTTATACCATAGAGGGAGGGGTTGATGCAACGCGAGGTTCTTACGATTCCGGGCATTTCCGAGGTTAGCCGGTCCAATGGGGTGCCGATCTCGGCGGCCGTGCGGGCCAACGGCTTTCTTTTCGTCTCGGGGACGCCCCCGATCGACCGGGCGACCGGCCAGTTCGAGCGCGGCAGCATCGCCGAGCAGACCCAGCGCTGCCTGGACAACGTCCGGCACATCCTCGAGTCGGCGGGGTCCGGGCTCGAGAAGATCTGCATGGTCCATGTCTATGCCAGCGGCGATCACTTCCGCTCGATCAACGAGGTCTACGCCCGCTTCTTTCCGTCGGATCCCCCCGCGCGAACGTTCGTTCCCGTGGGTGATTGGCCGCTGGACTTCGACATCGAGATCGAGGTCATGGCGCTGGCGTAGCGGCATCGTTAGTATCCGTCACGCGAAGCCGTCGCGCGCACAACCGTGACACCGCAGCGCTCGATCAGCGTTTCGAGCCCGCGCTGGCGATTGCAACAAACATATCCATGCCCCAACGGTAGATGTTGGGGCATGAAGCGAGCGTCCGTAGAACTACGGATTATGGTTTGGTGGCGGGCTGCACTCCCAGCAGATCGCTGAACTCGGGCGGAATCGGTTTACCGTCGGCGACCTGCGCCAAGAGCCGTCCGCCCAGCACCGTGGGCGCGAAGGCCGCGTCGGCATGTGCCAGGATCAAGCGTCGAATGCTGGCGGTGGAACCGGCGGCGGCGACGACGCGCACGCTTGGATTCATGTCTTTGACGATGAGCGAGATCACCGCGTTCTTGTTGTCGTCGTCGCTTGCGGCAATGACCATTCGCGCCGATTGCACGTGCGCGTTTTCGAGGGCCTCGCGTTCGAGGGCCTCGTTGCTGCCGATGCGCAGGACCTGATTGCCGCCGGTTTCCAGAGCGGCCGCCGCGTGTTCGGCGATCTCGCCGTCGCCGACGACGATGAAATGATCGGTAGTTTCCACAGGGCGTTCTTTTCCTTGAAAGATGCGTCCGATCTCGGTCGTGATGGCCGGTCCGAACGTGGTGGCGATGGCCGTGGCAAAGATCGCGATGCCGAACACGATCAAGCTGATGGCAAAGAGCCGCGTCTGCGTCGTGACGGGCACGATGTCGCCGTAGCCGACCGTCGAGAGCGTGACGATGGTAAAGTAGAGTGCGGTCGACATGTGGGTGACCGCCGGGCGAAAGCCGCTGCCCATGAAGAACGTGCCGAGCGTTCCGTACCCCACGACCGTCGCGATGCTGACGATCGAAATAAAGAGATTGATCGCCACGGCGTGCTGTCTGAAGACGTTGCGATAGACGATGAGGCCGACGAACATCAGCGCGGGGACGATCAGCGCGGCGTTCCATTCATGGCGCATGACGTCCAATCCGACGGTGACGAAACTGAGCAGCAACGCAAAGGCCCACGGTGTACGCAATCGCCAGAACAGGCCGATGCCACAGAGCGCGAGGCCCGCGCCCAGTATCGCCTGCGTACTGCGCCCGAAGATCGCGAGCGTCGAATCGTAGGTGGCGGCCGCGTTGAAGATCGCCAGGTCGCCCGAGACGTGGCCCAGGCCTCCGACGAGGTTGAGGATACCGCTGGCGAACACGAGGATCGCAAGCGGCACGTGCGGCCAGTAGCGGCGAAGGTGCATCGAGGCATCCTTCGCGCCGCGCGTCCCCAGCCATTTGCGCGGCGACGGCTGACACCAAAGGGCGGCGACCGGAGTTACAGACGACATGAAACCAGTCGTTCTCATCACCGGCGCGCTGGCCGGAATCGGCCGGGCAACCGCTCTGGCCTTTGCACGCGAGGGGGCCGCCGTCGCCGTATCAGGCCGCCGCGACGACGCCGGCGCGGCGCTTGTCGCCGAGCTGCGCACCCTCGGCGCCGATGCCGAATTCTTCCGCGTCGATGTACGCAGCGAGGATGACGTGCGCAAGCTCGTAGACGACGTTGTCGCCCGTTTCGGACGATTGGATGTCGCCGTCAACAATGCGGGCGTCGAAGGGGCGACCGGTCCGCTGACCGCGCAAACGCCCGAAGCGTATGCCGCAACGTTCGATACCAACGTGCTCGGCACGCTGCTTTGCATGAAGCACGAACTGCGCGCGATGCAGCCGCAGGGGTCGGGCAGCATCATCAATCTTTCGTCGACGATGGGCCATCGCGGCGCTCCCGGTGCGTCGCTCTACATCGCAAGCAAACACGCCGTCGAGGGGCTGACGAAAGGCGGTGCGCTGGAAGCCGCGCCGTTCGGCGTGCGTGTCAACGCGGTCGCGCCGGGTCCCGTCGAGACGGAACTGCTCGCACGCTTTACCGGCACCGAGGAGCGCAAGGCGGCGCTGGTTGCCGGCGTGCCGTTCAAGCGTGCCGGAACGCCTGCAGAAATTGCCGACGTCATCGTGTTCTTGGGATCCGAGAGGGCGTCGTTTCTCACCGGACAGATCATCGACGTCAATGGGGGTAAAACCGCAGCATGAAGACCATGAAGATTCCGGGTGCCGATCACCCGATCACCATCGAACCGAGTTCAACGCGCGTGCGCGTCACGGTAGCCGGCCGCGTGGTCGCCGATACGCGTGCGGCACTGACGCTGCAAGAAAGCGATTACCCGGCCGTGCAGTACATCCCGCGCGGCGACGTCGACATGTCGTTGCTCGAACGCACCGACGAAGCGAGTTATTGCCCGTATAAGGGCGATGCGTCGTACTTCAGCATCCCCGCGGGCGGCGAACGATCGGTCAACGCGATCTGGACCTACGAGCACCCCTACGATGCGGTCGCGCAAATCAAAGACTACGTCGCCTTCTACCCCGACCGCGTCGACAGCATCGAGGAATTGCCGCTGTAGCCGGCTCTAGCAGGGCCCGGCTCTTCGTGTACCGGCTCAACACAGGCTCCGCAGCGCTTCGCGCGTCTTCGGGTCTTCGGGTTCGTCAAGAGTGCGTACGTAGGTCGCGCGGTAGATGTTGTAGTGCGCGATCAGCAGCATGTCGTCGATGTGGATCTTTGGGTCGCCGTCGGTCTTGGTGTACGAGAGATACCAGCCCGGATAGCGGCCGCTGCACGCGCGTTCTGGTCGGTTGGCATAGAAGATGACGCCGCCCTCATTTTTGAGTTGATCGAGAATGCCGTTGACGGCATCGTGCAGCGTGACTTGGCGCGGATCGAGCGCGTCGATCGCGCGGTGCCAGAGAAAGATGCGCGGCACGAACTCGGCGCTTTGGTGCGACCAGTCGACCCAGAGACGAATGCTGCGATCGTTGACCCGCGCGCTGCCCATGTAGGTCGTCTGCCAGTTCTTCGGAAGCGAGAGCGTCGGCGCAATCGGCGGCGTCACCGGCCCCTCGGCGATGGCGTTGCGATGCGGAAGATAGCGTCGCACGTGCGGCCGCGGCGTTCGTGCGGGCGTCGGCAGCGGTTTGGGTGTAGGGGTCGGCGGCGGGCGATGCTCGATGCGAACGTGGGTCGTTGTAACAGCCAGGACTTCGCGCGCGGTACTGTGCACGGGGTTTCCGAGCCACGCAGCGGCGGCCCACGCGACCAGATTCAGCGCAGCCGATGCAAGGAACGAACCCAAAAGCCGCGCATTCCCATCGCGCCGGCCGCCACCGTCCTCCGTGAGCATGAGTCAATTTGGTGTGACACCGATGCCGCCTAGGCCTCTTTAGCGCGATCGGCCCCTGAAAAAGCCGCGGATGGACCTTCTGAACTACCTTTGCCATCCTTGATGTCCATGCGCTCAATCAAGCCGTTACCAATGGTATAGACGTGCCATAGCTCCGTGTCCGACAAGACATCGCCTTTCAGATCCTTTGACGCGTCCAATACTCTCGGATGTCTTGTTTCCCGACGACTCGACCGCCCTCGGACGCCTTAGGCCAATGTACCTGCTCGCTCATCAACGCAAGTGCGCCTTCAATATCCCGCTGATTGAAAGCGGAATAAACCCGCGAGATCAATTCCCGTGTATTCATGCTTTACATTTTCCGCTTCGGATGAATCAGATTGGAATGGATTACAGGGAATATTTTTTGACCGCAGCGGCATTCCAGCGCAGGCCATTGCCCGGTGTCTCGGATGGGATTGCCATGCCGTCGACGATTTCGAGCGGTGTTTCGAGAATCGGCTCGGCCCAGTCGACGTATTCGAGCCAGTGGCGCGTCGGCGTCGCGGCCATGAGATGCGCGCTCACTTCCGGGAACAGATGCGAGGACACCTCGCGGTTGTACGCGGAGGCGATGCCGGCGGCACGCTGCCAGCCGGTGACGCCGCCGATGCGATCCAGATCGAGCATAAGGTAATCCGATGCCGATGCTTCGAGCGCCGCGACCATCGGCGCAAGGCCGGTGAAATTCTCGCCGATTTGAATCGGCGTCTTGCTCGCCTCCGCGATCTGGGCCGCGTGGCGGTAGTCGTCGTGGCGGATCGGTTCCTCAATCCAATACACGCCTTCGTCATCGAGCGCGGGGCAGCGCCGCAGCGCTTGCGCGTAACTCAATCCCTGATTGAAATCGACCATGATGCTGACGCGATCCGGCAGGCGCCTGCGCACGGCCCGAACGGTCGCGAGGTCGTCGGAGAAGTCGGGGCGGCCCAGGCGCAGCTTCACCGCGTGGAAGCCGCGCTCAAGCAGCTCTTCGGCCTCGTCTGCGGCGGCCTCGGGCGCGATGAGGCCTAGGCCATTGCTGTTGTAGGCGAGCACCGGCTTGCGTTCCGTGCCGAGATATTCCGCGAGCGGAACGCCGGCGGCGATCGCGCACGCGTCCCATACCGCGGTATCGAGCGAGGAAGCGATCATCGCGAGCGGTCCAACAAGGCCCGGCAAGCGAAAATAGCGCGCGATACGCGCATGAAGATCCAGCGGCGCGAGCGCGGCGCCGCGTAATTCGGTTTCGATCTCACCCGCGATCGGCACGAGCGAGAGCGCGATCGACGGCTGATAGCAAAACGCGTAGCCGCGTCCGGTGATGCCTTGGTTCGTCTCGAGGTCGACGAGTAGCAACGCCGCGTCGGCGATGGTCCGTGCGCTCGTGCCGAGCGGGCGTTTCATCGGCACGAGCACCGGCGTTGCTTTGAGCGCGCGAATCGTCAGCGCGCTTGCGCTCATACGCGCGCGCCGTCGGCAAACGGGGCGAGCGCGTCGACGATTTGGGCGTTGATCGGCGTCGGCACACCCAGGGTCTTCCCCATGTCGACGACGGCACCGCTCAACCAGGGCAATTCGAGCCGATTTCCGCGCGTGAGATCGGTATACATGGACGATCCCATCGTTACGGGCAACGTGTCGCAGAACGCGAGGCGATCGTCGGCAAAGGCCGGATCGAGCGCGACGCCGCGCGCGCGGCCCACCGCGACGACTTCTTGCATTGCACCGTGGAGAAAGGCGCGCTTCTCCGGATCCACGCGAATCTCGCCCACGGGCATGCGAAAGAAGGACGTCGCGCCCGAAAGACCGACCAGAAAGACGAACTTCTCCCAGGTAACGCGAGCGATGTTCGTACTTAGCTCGACATCAATCTTCGCCGCTTCGCAGGCTTGCAGAAACGCTTGCGCGCGCGGCGACCGGCTGCCGTCGAATTCCCCGAATACGATGCGCTGCATCGCGCCGGTATGTTCGATCACGCCGGGCTCCGCGATTCGCGCGGCGATATAACAGACGCCGCCCATTACCGCGCTCGGCGCGACGTTCGCGCGTAGGATGTCGTCTTTGGTTACGCCATTTTGAAGCGAAACGACGGCCGCGCCCTTTTCCGCAAGCGGCGCGAGCGTGCGGGCGACGCTCTGCGTATCCCAAAGTTTTACCGCCACGATCACTAGATCGACCGCCTCGATCTTCGCGACGTCGTCAACGGCTTTGACCGCGACGGTCGCATCGCCAAGTGGGCTGACGATGCGCAATCCGTCCGTTTGCATTGCGGCCAGGTGCGCACCGCGTGCGACGAAGGTCACGTCCGAGCCGGCTGCGGCGAGGCGCCCGCCGAAATATCCACCGACGCCACCGGCGCCGATTACTGCAATTCGCATGAAACTCCTTATGTTAGTGATTCGATGTGGTCGATCATCGCGTCGAGCGCCACGCGCAACGGTGTTGCGTCGCGTCGCACTTGGGTAAGCAGCAGGCCGCCTTGCAGTGTCGCGAGCAGCGCGAGGGCTAAACGGTCGGGGTCGCCGTGCAATTCACCGCGATCGTGCATCACGCGCAGGCCCGAGCGAATTTCTTCTTCCCACTGCGCAAAGCCGGTAGCCAGATCGAGGCGGCCCTGCGGAAACGTCTCGGCAATTTCTCCCGCGAGCGTGCCGATCGGACAGCCGCCCTTGCATTCAAATTGGCGTTGAAGGTCGACAAGCAGATCGCGCCACGCGCGCAGCGCCTCGATACTATCGAGCTTGCCGAGCAGCGGTCGCTGATTGTCGAGCACGGCCTGCGTGAGGTAGCCGATGACCGCGCGCACGAGGGACTTCTTGTCGGCGAAGTAGTGGTAGAGCTGCGATGCGCTCACGCCGGCGGCGGCTTGGACGTCCTCGGTGCTGGTGCCGGCGACCCCGCGCTCGTGAATGAGAGCCGCGGCGGTCGCAACGATCCGCTCGCGCGTCGCCTGCCCTTTGGGTGTGAGCCGGGCTGTGGGGGGTGCTTCAGGGGCCATATCGGCTTTCAGGATACCACAAATAGCCTCGATTTTGGAGTTGACAATCCAATTTATGAGAGCTAGACTGGACCAATCACTCCAGAAACACTTGAATAGGAGCCTCCATGCCCGACCTCGCCGATCGTCTCGCTGCGCTACGCGCCAAGTACAGCTCGATGAAGCCCCAGATTGCCGAAAAGATCGAGGGTCACATCGCGGAGCTGCGTGCCGACGGCGGTCTGGATCGCGTCCTCAAGCCGGGGCAGCGGGCTCCCGAATTCACGCTGCTCGACCAGAGCGGCGCGACGGTTCGGTCCGCGGATCTGCTCGCGACGGGGCCGCTCGTCGTGTCGTTCTATCGCGGCACGTGGTGCCCGTACTGCAACACCGAGATCGACGCCCTGGCGCAGATGTATCCCGAATTGCACGCGGCCGGCGCTAACCTCGTCGCGATCTCACCGCAATCCGCGGAAGACGCGCGTGAGTACCTGAGCAAACACGCCATTCCTTTTCCGATTCTCGTCGATCCCGATGCGTCGGTTGCCGAATCGTTTGGCCTGGCCTACGAACTGCCGCCCTATCTGCAAGAACTCTACGCCGGCGTCTTCGACAACGACCTCACGAAGGTCAACGCGGGCGGAACGTGGCGCCTTCCGATCCCCGGACGCTTCGTCATCGCCGCCGACGGGACGATCCTTGATGCGCAAGTCGACCCCGACTATCGCTACCGCCCGGAACCTCAAGCCACACTCGATTTCGTCCGCACGCTAACCGCGAACATCTCGTAGTCGCGGGCCGCGCCGCGATCGATCAGGTTGCGGGTACGAGGTCGCTCAAGCGACGCTGCAATGATGCGTTCTCCATGCGGATGGCATCGGTTTCGATCGCGGAAACGGCGATTGAAATCGCTTCGGCGATACGCGCCACGGCGCGATCGATATCCGGTGGAATCGCCTCGCCGCCGACGCGACTGCCAATACAGAGAACGCCGACTAAGCGACCAGCAAGGATCATCGGATAGGCGCGTAGACCCGGGAACGCCGTCGTCAAATGGTGCAGGTCGAGCGGCTCTTGATGCGCTCGCATGTCGGCACAGGCAATGTCGTTCTCTTCGATCGTCGCGGGCGCCGAAAGCCATGACGAGCCCGCGTTGGTAAGGGTACCATCCAGCGCCAAGTACACGGCGCTCCCATCGACGAGCGCATCCTGGTTGACGATGTCGGTGGTGTCGCGAATAAGCGGCTCGATCGACGTATAGAACTGCGCCGTGGTAGCAAACCTCACGAGAGCCAGCTCCTGCGCATGCCTGGTACGGAACAAGATGCTGTCAACGGCGCGGTCGACCCGCGCATGGACCACCCGCGCGCTGACGATCACCGCGAGGGCGATTGCAAAATCAACGACCGTGCTTTCCACGCGCGTCAACGTCAGCAGGTAGCGTTCGGTAAAAAATTCGAGCGCCGCGAACATCAGAAGCAAGATCGCCGAGGTCAGGCCGAGGACCACCGTGCGATTGAGCACGAATTCGATATCGAAGACCCGGTGCTTGAGGACGGCATACGTCACCGCTATCGGAATCAGGTCGATCGATAGCGTGGTGTAGATCAGGAAAACGGTGAATGGAATCTTTGCAAGCGAGAAGGCGATCATCGTTATGGCGTAGCCCACGCCGCCGATCATGATCGCCGCAAAGACGATGCCCACGCGAGCGCGGTCTTCCGGCTTCGCGAGACGCAGCGAGAGAACCGACGCGCAAAGCAGCACGAACGCCCACAAGCCGCACATGAGCGTATATCCGAGTAGCCATCGTTCGGCGACGACATCGAGGAAAAAGCCGGCGACGACGATCGCATCGACAACGCGGATTGCGCGGCGCCTCTGTGGCGAAGGCGCGGTACCGGGTAGGCGAATTGCAAACGAAGCGAGCACCAAGACGGGAAAGATGTTGCACAGGTCGCGCAGCGTCCAGGTGACGACGGCAAAGATCGGCCCGGGCAGCCAGAACAGCTGCGCAACAAGGGAAGACCAGCTTAGTCCGCCACCTCCGATGAACAGAATCAAGGCGAAAAGCATCGCGCTCGGGCGACGGTATCCAAGGTACCCCACGAGCAGGAACGCGAGTGCCCCGGAAAGGGCCGCAAAAATCCGTTGCGAAAGGTCGGTGACGCGTGGAACCGTTTCTTGAACGGTGACCAATCGGATTCCCGACGGCGTTTCCAATGGCACGCGCACGACCGCGCCTTTCGTACCATAACGCAGACGGATGCGGTCTACCCACGGGATCATATCGAGCCGGAGTCGGGCTCCGGGCACGATGCCGCGCGATTGCAGGTCGGCGCTTGCGCTCGTAACCGTCGCGGCTTGCCATACGCCGGGGCTATTGAGTTCGAATGCCGGGTGATACGCATCCGGGCCTAGAGCCACGACAAGAACCATGGCAAGCCACAATAGCGCAAAGGCGGGCAGCAGAACACGCGCGACTCTCGGACCTGACTCGCTCATGCACCTAGGTTCGTCGCATATCGAGCCTGCCCCGCTCTTGCAGTAGGTATGTCATGCCGGTGCGGAGGTGCGCCATTCGAGCGCCACGCTCCACCCTGCTCCATAACGAGGTCTGCTAGGAAACGTTCCTGGATAACCAGTGAGTTTCCCAGTCCCGCACGTCCTGGGCCGTAGTAAATCGCGCTATGGAAACGCGCAGAAGCTTTCTCCCTCGGGAGCGGGCACTTTTAACTCCTACTAAAGCCCGAGTTCGGTGAGCCCGGGATAATCATCGGGACGACGTGATCCCTCCCAGTGATAGAGTCGGCTCGACTCTGCAATGGGGATGTCGTTGATGCTTGCCTCGCGACGATTCATCAGGCCCTCAGGAGTAAACTCCCATAGTTCATTTCCGTGACTCCGATACCAATGGCCACTATCGTCATGCCACTCATAGGCGAAACGCACGGCCACCCGGTTTTCACGAAAGCCCCAGACTTCTTTAATAAGACGATACTCGAGCTCACGCGACCATTTTCGTTTGAGAAACTCGACGATTGCATTTCGCCCGATAATAAACTCGGCACGATTACGCCAGCGACTATCTTCTGTGTACGCGCCCGCGACGCGTTCGGGGTCGCGGCTATTCCAGGCGTCTTCGGCAAGACGCGCCTTCTGAATCGCGGTTTCCGTCGTGAAGGGGGGGAGCGGTGGACGTTCCGTCACTTGGTTCACTTTCTTGAGTCGGTACCTAAAGCGGGATGCCTCTTGATGCGTTTGCAAATCCGGTGCTGCGGAGTAGCGATTTTGCTTCGGTCTTTCGACGTAGCGCCATTGGCTTCCTGAGGTGTGGGCCGCAGCGGCTCCGCCCCTCGGTTGGAGGGCGGCGCCGATTTACGCACCATTCCGGGCACTACCTGCCGGTTACAGCTATCTGAAGATCGAAAAGGCGCGATTGATAAACGCTGCTCCAAGAAGACTATCTCAAAAAATAAAAACAGGTCCAACAAGGTTTCCGATGTTGGACCTGTGATTGGTTGCGGGGATAGGATTTGAACCTGTGACCTTCGGGTTATGAGCTCGACGACTATGAGTTTTCATCGGCATTCGCCGGAAAACACCGGCGCATTCTGGTTTTGCTAGGCAAAGACCATAACGGCAAGCAGACTGCTCCACCCCGCGACAAACCTGAAAGATCCTACTTGATAACCAGACATGGATCGAAAGGCTCAAAATCTCCTCCGGATTGGTCTGGCTGTGTGCTCAGACCCCGAAGCCACTATCCGCCTTTCCCACTGCCTCGCAGTTGTAGGCTTAAGTCGCTTGGGCTCTAACCGAAATGTGTTTCCGGCGTTTTCTGCGAATGATCCCCCGCGTACTTTTTAACCCACGCTATATTCTTGGGCTTTTTGCTTCTCAAGGAGAGCGTCGCTTGCAGCATTATCGCGCTTTTATCAGCCATTCAGCAAAGGATAAAGCCTTCGCTCAAATGGTTTTCGAGAAATTGGATCGCGTAGGTGCAATATATTATCCTTACGAGTTCAATGAAGGCGATCTTCTGACCGAAACGGTGGCAGCTAAGATTGCCGAGTGCGGTATCTTTGTGCTGCTGGGCTCAAAGGACGCTTTGAAATCCAAATGGGTTCGATTGGAGGCCAACTTCGCTCAATCACTTCGCGAAGCTGGGCTGCTCAACGATACACTACTTTTTTCAATGGGCGATGCGGCACATGAAGATTTCCCGCTGTGGTTAAAAGTTTAAACATCAAACCGGCGGTAAATCCGGCGAACGTAGCGGCTGCGATTCATGAAAGACAACTTGATCTTATTGACCGGGTCCAGAATCCAATCTTTCTGAATAGGTTTCAGGAACTGGAGCAGGCAGAGCAATATCTCGCTGGCGTGAATCCCGATCCGAAGAGTGCCAAAAGATCAATCTCTTTTCATGGCCATGGGGGCTTTGGCCGCCGAAGTCTTGCCCGCAAAGTGTTTGAGAATGTCGCTGGCCTAAGAAAATCGTTTAACCTGCGCTTGGAGAGTGCGGACGATCTGCGCGATATCATCATAAAATTGGCGCAATTCGGCAGCGTCTATAGTTCGCTGGAGGAGCTGCAGTTTGCCATCGATGAAGTCAATGCATGCGGGCACGATGAGCTGAATGCAAAAGCGAGCACGGTTCTATCGCAAATCGTCTCGGCAAATGCTTTGTTGGTTGTGGAGGATGATGGCGGTTTACTTGACGATGACGGCTTCGTAACGCCTCCCGCAACGGCCTTGCTAGAGGCTATAGAAAAAACGCCTTTCTGTTATGCCGCAATCATAAACAGGAGGCGGCCGCGCCCGAGCGGACACTTTATCCCCCAGGCATTGCGGTAGGTGATCTCCCTCTCGATATCGCGAAGGCCCTGCTAGTTCGGTACGCGGAGCTTGGTAAGGTTCGTCTGCGTGGTGATGCTGACATAGACGCGCTCGTGACACGGATCGGGCGCCACCCGGGTGCACTGCGATATGCCGTCGAGCTTGCAAAGACGTACGGAATTGATGCGATAATCGCTGACCAAAATATACTTTCCGAACACAACATCGAACGGTATTGGGACGAAATCAGTCGAGATCGGACGCTCACAGAGTTACACAAGAGCATTCTGACCCTTCTCGCCGCCTACGAATCGGCGACTCTGGACATTCTCGCTGACACCTTGCGCGTTGGTCGAGAAGCTATTGCTCAGGTTGCTTATCATCTGATCGATCTCGTTCTTATAAACGTTGACGGCTCCGGGCAATATCGCTTAACATCAGCTTTGCGCGATATCGTACCAAGGCTATTTCCCGGCATCGTCGTCGATCATGATCGAGCCTTTGCCGCCTTTAGTGCTTACGTAACAAAGAACACTGACGTTGAAAATCGTCTAAGCCTCGAACGCTCTCGCGGTGTTGCCCTCGCCCTCAGCAAGGCTCCAGACAAGAATGCTGTCATCCTGCTACTTGCGTCGGACTACCTTAGGATCGCCGATGAAGCTTACGATGATGAGCGATATGGAATTGCGTACGAATTCGCAAAACTGGCCATGGATAAGCGACCATCCAATTCTAGGGCTGTTTCGCTCTATGTACAGTGTGCCGTAAAACGCGAACTATTCGATGATGCCACCAAATGCGTTCAGGAAAAGAGCGAGTTTCTTCAGCCGCATACAGTCGAGTATCTTCTAGGGCTCATAGAGAGAACTAGAGGCAACTACGACCTGGCACTCAATCATTTCAGGCGTTCATTCGACCTTGGCCGTAGGGGCTTGGCGATTCACCGCGAGCTGAGCCTCTGTTTTTATAAACTCGGCCATATTGCCGACGCCGAGCACCACTTGCGTTTGGCGTTTGATCGCGTTCACGGAGCGTCCAACGAGTATTTGCTTGATCTTGGCATCCGCATTGCCATTAGTCTGGACGATGAAGCTCGCGCACGTAAGTACCTAAGCCAGAGCGAGAACTTTGATAAGCCTCATCACGTCCTAATGTTAGAAGCAGCGATCGAGCTCTCTTTTGGCGATCCAAATACCGCGCTAGATCGATTGTCGCAACTTAGAAAGTCGGGTGGGATGCCGTACTTTGCTAGGTACCTCCAAGTCGTGGCTGATCTCAGGTTGAACGACCTGCTTTCCGCACGCAAGCACATTCAGGATGCGACGTGGCGAGCGAACCCAGTCGATTTAAAGGTCTTGAGCGCAGCGTTATCCTGGAGTCGTGGCCGACGCGAAGAGGCTCTTTCCCAGGTCAGTCCGGATGGTAAACGGGAAGAGAATCGAATCCGAGAGTTGCATCAGTTTATCGAGACACGCGAAGATAATCGGGACCCCAAGGCGCGCCGTGAACTCAGTAAACTGCTAATCAATCAAGGCGCAAGCAGCAGCAAATAGTCATTTTGCGCTGTAACGGTTCCTTGGCCTATCACGGCGCCTACGGCATAGGGTAGCGGTACTGGTCGAGTACCGAGTATAGAGTTGATTTCGCCGTCGTCGAATAGGATATGTTGGTCTTAACTTGGACAAAAGCACTTCCGCCGCCTGAAAATGCAAGATTGATGTCGTCTGTGGGTTCGCGACTTTCCAAAATCATATACTCGACGGACTTCCCTGAGTATATGTCGGGAGGCATTTCGCACAGTGACGTTGCGAGAAGATACGCGGCGACACGGCTCTGATAGTTAGTTCCGGCGGCTGTGGCAGCACCCGCACCTGGTACGTTTTTCATCGGGCCGCCTGGAGTTAGTGGGGGCCCAGCTCTGCAACGAGACGTTCGAAAACGTTGTCGGCGCCCCAAGCTTGAGCTGAGGTGAAAGCCAGCAAACGTTTTTGCTCCGCGCTAAGGTCTTCGGGTGGCTTGTAACCAAGGTCATGTTCAGCTTCAGACCATGCGTGCTGAAACAACGTCTTGAGTTGCAGTTCAAAAAACGACGGAGCTGCCGCCGTGTCGAGCCCTTTGGGAACGACATCAGGGGGAAGAGTCATAATGAAGTGCTTTCCAAAATATCCGAACTCCCACTCGGAATCGGGAACGAGTGTTTTGATCTCAATTGGAAGTAGATACCGACGCAGTACTTCCTCCGTCGCAGGGATATCGTTTTGATAGTAAACGATAACCCTCGCACCAATCTGGTCCTGGATTTGTACATACGGTTCGGAGTATTTTTGTTTACCGGCGCCGTCTAGTTTGTCCGCCTTAGCGACAAACCGGTCAGGCTTTTTTGCGCGTGCAGCCACGCGATCGATATGCTTCGTCCCGTCAAGGTGGCTCTTGATAAGGGCCTCCAAGCGCTCGGCGATTGGGGTGAGCACGGTATCGTATCGGCTCTGATAGTCAGCTAGAAGGCTTTCGTTCATACAGTCTTTTTCAGGCGCTCGGAAACGATCTTCCGGTAGTGGTGTAGGTCGCCTCGTCGGCGTTTACTGCCTGCTTATGAAAAACGTCTTCGAACCGCGCATTCTCGGCTGTTAGTATTGCGCCGTTGCTTAACTCTATGGACCGGTACATCAGGTGCCGATCGAACTCGACGCGATCAAAACGAAACTGCTCTTCAAACAGTTCTGGCCGAGGCATCTGTTGGCGTAGCGCGTCTGTCGCCGCGGGGCTAAGACCAAGATTTGCGCTGATCCGTTGCGCACTGACGGCGCGATTGTGTTGTCCCGGTATTAAGCGAACTGCAGCGACCAGATCGTCCCTAACGGTTCCATCATCGGTGGTCTTTATTGCCTCACGAAACGCGAGGGCTAGTCGCTTCGTGCCGGCCGGCCCAGTTGTCGCTAACTCGGAATCTAGAAAATCGCCGATCCAGTAATTCGAAAGTTCGCGCTGCTCGTTGATCTGCTTATCGACCGCGCGCCCTCTCCAGAAGGCTCCTGGTACGGCGGGGCCGGCGTATACAGCACTTTTGTATGCGCGGGCACTCTTCATGAATACGCGATCAAGAAACTCAACCTCAAGGCGCCGACGATCCAGCTCTTGCGCGACGACCCCCTGATCCGCAGGGAAGCGCGAGATCATCAGAAGCTTGCTTTCATCATCCCCCAAGGCGAGGAAGAAAAGACCTAGGCCTGAGCGGTGTGTGGTTACGCGTTGAAGGCGTTCCGCTATAGCGCGACCGTTTGCCGTATTGGGCGTCTCCGCGTACGCTAACATGAGGTCACGGCACGGATTCTCTTGCTGGCCACCGGTAGGTCGAAAAGACAATCTCTGCGTCGCACTCTTCGTTCGCGTTCTCGTACATGGTTGAGAGCATGGTAAACACGCGATTGCCCGCGGGTAGCGAGAGGCCACCAATCTCCATCTGTTGTTCATCGGCTTTTCCTGGATGAACAAGAAAGCTATGGGCATGAATGATTGGCATCAGGCCGCTCTTGATTGAACACAACATGGAGACGGCGGTGGATTTGGAAAACCTGCGTCGTTGAATCCGGCCATTGTTGTTGCGATGGCGCGCCCTCCACATAGGGATAGTGTTCCTCGCTTACTTCGTCGAGCAAAGTGGGTGCCCGGCCGTTTTTCGCAAACTGGGACCTTCGGACTATTCACGCGGGAAATTATGGTATCGCCTGGTGCCAGGCGTGTGGCGGTGGGAAACGTTGACTCGGGAAACCACCGCCGCAGGCCGCGAATGTGAGGCTGCAAACAGATGTTGTACTCGTGCCACATTGGTGGGGCGTCCGGAATCAAGCCAACCTTTAGCGTTACAGTTGACCACGTCGCTGCTTCCAATCTGGTTCGGATTTGAAAGCAGGCTTGAGAAAAGAGAAAACCCCTCGAAAATCTTGCGATTCTGAGGGGTTTTCTTTCCACTGGTTGCGGGGACAGGATTTGAACCTGTGACCTTCGGGTTATGAGCCCGACGAGCTACCGGACTGCTCCACCCCGCGGCGTTCCTTCGACAGAGCTCAGGATGACAGGTGACGTTTGGATGACAGGGGACATTCGGATGACCAGGGGACATTCGGATGACAGTGTGACCTGAGGATGACTGCGTGTTGTACGGCGGGTCGGGGCGCTTTCCCTCCGAATCTGGTGAGGGATGGAGTGCAATCGATCCGGCCATCGCAAGAATACCAAAGATTCATCTGCATTGCCACCTGGAAGGCAGCTTGCGGGCCCAGAGCTTTGTCGAGCTGGCTCGCCGGTACGGCGTTTCCACGCGGTATCGGCCCGGGCAGGCCGAGCTGGCCGGCCCGACCGACCCGCAGCAAGCGTATCAGTTCGCCGATTTCGGCGAAGTCCCGCCGATCTTCGCGGCGGTCAGCCGGGCGCTCGCGCAAGCCCGACGACTACGCTCGCCTTGCTCGCGAGTTCGTGGCCGATGCGCTCGCGCAGAACGTGGTCTACGGCGAGCTGTTCATCTCGCCGTCGGTGTGGTCGTATTTCCATCGCGATCTCGATATCGCGGCCACCATTCGCGGAGATTGTCAGCGAACTGCGTGCAGCCAACGCGCAGCGGTGCGGAGTTTTCACTCATCGTGGATGTCACGCGCAATTTCGGCGCCGATTCGGCGCTGCGCACGGCCAAGCTCGGCGGCGTCGCTCGCGGGCGAGGGCGTGATCGGTATTGGCCTGGCGGCGATGAGGCGCGCTTTCCGGCCGAACTCTTTGCCGACGTGTTCGGCGCGGCGCGC
>CAVZSY010000001.1:0-73213 GCA_963778045.1 Vulcanimicrobiota bacterium | reverse complement strand
CCGGATCGTTCGGTCAATGCCTGGTGGGTCGCGATCATCTCGTGGGGCGAAGGCTGGCACAACAATCATCACGCGTTTCCGTTCTCGGCGCGCCACGGTCTGCGCTGGTTCGAGGTCGACGTCACGTGGTGGACGATCAAACTGATGGCGGCGATGAAGCTGGTCGACAAAGTGCGCGTTCCGACGCGCGCGATGCGCGATCGCATGGCTGCGGCGCAAGCCGAAGTCCAGCGCCGCTACTACCGGCGATTGCGCTTGCAGTAGCAAATAAGAAAGGGCAACGCGTATGCGTTGCCCTTTTTTTTGCGACCGGCCGCGAGCGGCTTAGAGGTCTTCGGGGTTAATGCCCTTGATGCGGTCGTATTGGGTCTTCTTGGGGGCGGCGTGGACGGCGACGTTGTCGTCGTACTCGCCTTCGTACTGCACGGTCAGCGGTTCCCGATTGCGCTCGTAGGCGCTCATCAGGCGGCTCATGCCGTCACCGTTGCCGCCGGCTGCCATGACTTCGGCCAGCGCCGCATCGTCGGCAGTCATCGTGTACGCATTCATATCGTACTGCGCACGCGGACGTCCGTCGTCGTCGATGTCCTGACCTTCGGGCTCGATCTCGATGTTGCGATAACGCGACATACCGGTACCGGCCGGGATCAGTTTGCCGATGATGACGTTTTCCTTCAGACCCAAGAGCGGATCATACTTGCCCTTGATCGCCGCGTCGGTGAGGACGCGCGTGGTCTCTTGGAACGACGCAGCCGAGAGGAACGACTCGGTTGCAAGCGACGCCTTGGTGACGCCCAGCAGCACCGGGTTTGCCGTGGCCGCCTCTTTGCCGTCGGCCTTGATCCGGTCGTTGTTCTCGTTGAAGAGCGCGAACTCGACAACTTGTCCCGGAAGCATCAGCGTATCGGCGCCGTCGACGATCTTGACCTTGCGCATCATGGCGCGCACGATCACTTCGACGTGCTTGTCGTTGATGTCGACGCCTTGCGAACGATAGACCTTCTGCACTTCGCGAACCATGTAGTTCTGCAGCGCGGTCTCGCCTTTGAGACGCAGGATGTCGTGCGGATTGAGCGAGCCTTCGTTGAGTTGATCGCCCGGAATGACCGTCTGCCCGTCCTGCACCGCGAGGTGCGTGCCGTGCGCGATGTCGTACTCGTGCTCTTCGCCCGTCGCGTCGACGACGATGACCACGCGGCGGCTCTTGTCGTCGCCGAACTTGATCGTACCGGCGATTTCGGTGATGACCGCTTGACCTTTGGGCTTACGCGCTTCGAAGATTTCCTCGACACGCGGAAGACCGGTGATGATGTCCTCGGTCGCGACGCCGCCGGTGTGGAAGGTGCGCAGCGTGAGCTGCGTACCCGGCTCGCCGATCGACTGCGCCGCGATGATACCGACCGCCGTGCCGATATCGGCACGCTTTCCGGTCGCCAGATCCCGGCCGTAGCACAGCGAACACACGCCGTACTTCGACTGGCACGCCAGCACCGAACGGATCTTGACCGTCACGATGCCCGCATCGATGATCGCCTTGGCTTTTTCTTCGTCGATTTCTTCATCGCGCTTGGCCAGCACGATCTTCTCCGACTTGATGTCTTCGGCGGCGCGGCGTCCGATGATCCGATCGATCAGCGGTTCGATGATTTCCTTGCCGACGCGGATGTCGCCGACCGTGATACCGTTGGGCGTCGCGCAATCTTCCTCGCGGATGATCACGTCCTGCGCGACGTCAACCAGACGGCGCGTGAGGTAGCCCGAGTCGGCCGTGCGCAGCGCGGTGTCGGCCAGACCCTTGCGCGCGCCGTGCGTCGAGATGAAGTACTCAAGAACCGTCAGGCCTTCTTTGAGCGAAGCCTTGACGGGGATTTCGAGGATGCGACCCGACGGATCGGACATCAGTCCGCGCATACCGCCGAGCTGCTTGACCTGCGCGATCGAACCGCGAGCACCCGAGGTCGCCATCATGAAGACGGGGTTGAGGGGATTCTGCGCCGCCTGCATGGCGTTGGTCACGGCGTCGCCGGCCTTCGACCAGATCTCGATCGTCTTGTTGTAGCGCTCGTCGTCGGAGATGAATCCCTGATCGAAGAGGCGATGCAACTCATCGACCTTGTGTTGCGCTTGGTCGAGAATGTCGTGCTTAGCTTGCGGGACGACGATGTCGCTGATCGACACGGTCGTGCCCGAGAGCGTGGCGTAGTGGAAGCCGAGTTCCTTGATCGCATCGAGGAATCGCGCGGTCTCCGCGTTGCCGTACTTGCGGTAGCACTCGGTGATCAGCTTCTTGAGTGCGCCCTTGTCGATCGTGCGGTTGACAAACTCTTTGCCCCATTTGACCGGGAACGCCGAGTTGAAGATCGCGCGGCCGATGGTCGTCTTGATCATCTCGCCCTTCCAGCGCACGTAGACCCATTCTTGGAGGGTCACATTGCCGGTCTCGTAGGCGATCACGGCTTCCTTCGTGTCGTAGAAGCTGGGCAGCACGCCGAGCGCGTCGTCCGACGGTGCATGTTTCTTCTTCGCACGCGGTGCCAGGTCGAATTCCTCAGGAATCGCGGCCTTGGCGGGACCGGCGTACTCGTCGCGTTGGAACGTGAGGTAGTACAGGCCCAAAACCATGTCTTGGGTCGGGATCGACACCGGGTTGCCGTATGCCGGAAGAAGGATGTTGTTCGAGCTGAGCATCAGGATGCGCGCTTCGGCTTGCGCACCGGCGCTCAGCGGAAGATGCACGGCCATCTGATCGCCGTCGAAGTCTGCGTTGTACGGCGTGCAGACCAGCGGATGCAGATGGATCGCTTTACCTTCAACCAGCACCGGCTCGAACGCCTGAATGCCGAGGCGATGCAGCGTTGGTGCGCGGTTGAGCAGCACCGGATGTTCTTTGATGACCTCTTCGAGGACGTCCCAGACTTCCGGACGCACGCGTTCGACCATGCGCTTGGCGCTCTTGATGTTGTGCGCCAAACCGCGATCGACCAGCTTCTTCATCACGAACGGCTTGAAGAGCTCGAGCGCCATCTCTTTGGGAAGGCCGCACTGGTGCAGCTTGAGCGACGGACCGACCACGATGACCGAACGGCCGGAGTAGTCGACGCGCTTGCCGAGCAGGTTCTGACGGAAGCGGCCTTGCTTGCCTTTGAGAATGTCGGAAAGCGATTTGAGCGGGCGATTGTTGGGACCGGTGACCGGGCGGCCGCGGCGGCCGTTATCGATCAGCGCGTCGACCGCTTCTTGGAGCATGCGCTTTTCGTTCTTGATGATGATCTCGGGCGCGTTGAGTTCGAGCAACCGCTTGAGGCGATTGTTGCGATTGATCACGCGGCGATAGAGATCGTTGAGATCCGACGTTGCGAAACGGCCGCCGTCGAGCTGCACCATCGGGCGCAGTTCGGGCGCGATCACCGGCACGGCGGAAAGGATCATCCACTCGGGACGATTTCCGCTCGAGATGAACGCTTCGACGACTTCGAGACGCTTGATCGCCTTGAGGCGCTTCTGTCCCGAGGTCTCGCGGAATTCTTTGCGCAGATCCTCTTGCTGCTTCTTGAGGTTCATGTCGCGCAACAGCTCGCGAATCGCTTCGGCACCCATGCCCGCTTTGAAGCGGTTGCCGTACTTGTCGCGCGCTTCGCGATATTTCTGCTCCGAGAGCACTTCACGCTTGGTGAGATTGGTGTCGCCGGCGTCGATCACGACGTACGCGGCGAAATAGATCACCTTCTCGAGCTGGCGCGGCGACATGTCGAGCAGAATGCCGATGCGCGAGGGCACGCCCTTGAGATACCAAATGTGCGAAACCGGCGTGGCCAACTCGATGTGGCCCATCCGCTCGCGGCGCACCTTGGCGCGCGTGATCTCGACGCCGCAGCGGTCGCAGATCATCCCTTTAAAGCGGATGCGCTTGTACTTACCGCAGTGGCATTCCCAATCTTTGGTTGGGCCGAAAATCTTTTCGCAGAAGAGGCCGTCGCGTTCGGGCTTGAGCGTGCGGTAGTTGATCGTCTCCGGTTTCTTGACTTCGCCGAACGACCAGGCACGGATCTGTTCGGGCGAGGCCAAGCCAATGCGCATGGCATCGAAATTGTTGACGTCGATGAGATTCAAGTTTGCAGTTCCTTGAGCTCTGTCATCCAGAGCGCGCTCTGTCATCCTGAGCTTGTCGAAGGATGCCGACCGGCCTACGCAGGGCGCACGACTCACGTTGTCTCGTAAGCGGGCCCACCGTCGCCATACCCCCTTGGCACCTAGAGGGGGTCGGACACAGACGAGTATTGTACCACGGCCAGGCTGCAGCCTCAAGGGCTCCGGAGGAGTGCCGTTCCGGCCCGAGCAAGGCAGGCGTCATGCCCGACCCCGACGCCCGCGCGGCGCTCCGATCGATCTTCGATGCCGCCGTGGCAAGCGCGGATCCACGTCAGGTCCTCGCCCCCCATCTTCCCGAAAAGCCGGCCGGCCGGTGCATAGTGGTGGGGGCGGGCAAGTCGGCGGCCTTGATGGCCGCGGCACTCGAAGACGCCTGGCCGGACGTTCCAATGAAGGGCGCCGTGGTCACCCGCTATGGCCACAGCGTTCCGACCCGCCACATCGACGTGCTCGAAGCGGCACACCCCGTGCCCGACGCCGCCGGAGTGCGAGCGGCCCAGCGTATACTCGACTTGGTTAGCGGATTGAGCGCCAACGATCTCGTGATCGCGCTGATCTCCGGCGGTGGCTCGGCCCTGCTGACCTTGCCGGCTGCCGGCCTGAGCCTGGCCGATCAGCAGGCCGTCAATCGCGAACTGCTTGCCAGCGGCGCGACGATTCACGAGATGAACGCCGTGCGCAAGCATCTCTCGGCGATCAAGGGCGGCCGGCTCGCCCTTGCGGCGCAACCGGCGCGCCTCGTCACCCTCGCGATCAGCGATGTGCCGGGCGACGACCCGGCGGTCATCGCGAGTGGGCCGACGCTTCCCGACACGAGCACGCTCGCCGACGTCCGCGCAATCGTCGAACGCTATGCGATCGCATTACCCGATGCCGTTCGCGCGTGGCTCGTGCGTGCGGACGAAACGCCCAAGCCCGGCGCGTTTCCAACCGACGTGCGCCTGATCGCAACGCCGTCGCTCGCACTAAAAGCCGCCGCCGCTCGCGCGCGTGAGCTGGGATTGCGGCCGGTGGTTCTCGGCGAACTCGAAGGCGAGAGCCGCGAGCTGGGCATCGTAATGGCCGGCATCGCACGCAGCGTTCGCGCGCACGGCGAACCCGCCGCCGCGCCCGCCGTGCTGATCTCCGGCGGTGAAACGGTCGTGACGCTCGGACGCGATACACGCGGCGACGGCGGACGCAATATGGAGTTCGTGCTTAGTCTCGCCCTTGCGCTCGACGGCGCTCCGGACATCTTTGCCATCGCCGGCGACACGGATGGACGCGATGGAACGCAGGACGCGGCGGGCGCCTTTATCTCTCCCGATACGCTCGCACGTGCACGCGCGAAGAATCTCGACGCGCGACGTGCGCTGCACACCCACGACAGCTTTCCGTTTTTCCAAGCGCTGGACGACCTGCTTCTCACCGGACCGACGCTGACCAACGTCAACGCATTGCGCGCCGTGCTCGTGCGTTAGCGCATCGCGCTCAGAGGCGATACCGCAGCGTAAACTGCGCCGTGCGCGCCAGCGGATAACTCATCGGAAGATAACCGGCGCGGCCATAGGTCCACGGGAGCGCCTGATGCACGCCGTCATTGGTGGGAACGCCGTTGCCGAGTTCGTAACCGCCCGCGAATCCCGCGTACGCGCCGTAATACGATGCGTAGAGCGGATTGCCGCCCGCGTAGCCCGGCGGTCCGATTAGATACGGGTTTCCCTGCATCTGCGTCGGCGAGGTGACGTTGAACAGGTTGAATACGTTGAGGATCGCGGTCAAGCGTGGGCGCAGATCGGCTTCGATGTGGAGGCTGGTCATGATCTGCGGCGTCGTGCGCAGCGTGTTGGGATCGGCGCCTTCGTTCGTACCAAGCGTGCCAATATAGGGATTTGACGACGCGTTGTACGGTAGTGCCGGGTCCTTGAGGAAATAATAGTTATAGCCCGGATTCCAATAGTTGTCGTTGCGGACGTGCTCGGGCTCATTGGTGACGGGGTTGAACACCCAGATCATCGTGCCGTTCCCGTAAGGATACCCCGACTCGTACGAAAGCGACGGCGTGATGCGAACGTGGTGCCGATCCGCATCCACTTCGTACGAAAGCTGCACGCTCAGATCGGGCACGTAACTCACCGGGAAGAGGTGGCCGGCCGCAATGGCCGCCGCATTGAGACCGTTGTATGCGAATTGCGATGCGCTCGAGGAATATGCGCGAACGAAGTTAGCGTCGAATTCGAGCCTGCCGTTACGTGCCCACAACTCCACGCCGTGCGCGAGCAGATCGCCCGCGTTGCTCGGAACACCGACACCGCTCGGGCTTTCGTTCGACGCGATCGACGAGCGGAAATTAAACGGAAGGACGTCGATGCGGTTGATCTCGTCGAGCGTATAGTAGGTCGCCCGCACGTGCGTACGCGAACCGCCTTCGAGCGACACGGTGCCTTCTCGTGCAACCTCGGGTCCGAGGGGAACGAACGGCGCAGGATTGGCGCTGTCCGTGCGGTCCGCTTCCAACGGCTTGGGCGCCACGCTCGTATGGTCGTATGTCGCGCGCAACCACCACGTTCCGCCTAGACGATACGATGACGAAAGATGCGGATCGATGGCGGCCACGTTGTACGCGGTCCCATCGCTGGGTGAAAACCGCGACGTCGAATATCGCGCCGCGCCGGTCACATCCAGACGCGGATCGATCGACCATGTATCACCGACATACACGAGCGTGCTCGCCACGGTCGGCGCGGACGTGATGAACTCGTTCGCCGTCGGAATCACCTGATCCAAAAACGACGTGTTGACGCGCTCGTCGACACCGTATTTGATTTCATGCTTGGAGCTGGCCACGTCGTCGACATCGAGCACCAGGCCGTTCTCACGCGCTCCCTGTTGCGCCGAGAGCGAGATGATGCCGTCGGGGAACGAGAGATCGTCCCAAAACGGGCCGCCGGCCGAGGATGCGTAGCGTGACTGATAGAGTTGCAGCCGCGTCAAGGCGTGCGCGGTCGTATGCGCCCACGCGGCCTTGAGAATATCGTACGACCCGCGCAAGCCCGATGCGTAACCGACGAGTTGGCTCGGATTGGGAGCGCCAGGCGAGAATGCGCCCTGCGTTTCGCCGGCATACGGCGTGCCGTACTGCGCGTACACCGCCTGTCCCGTGAGCATGTCGAAAGAAAGATCGTCGCGGTCCGTCAGCGCGTAGTGAACGTTTCCCGAAAGCGAAGCCGTTGCGCGGGACTGCAGCGCTAAACCGTACGTTCCCGCCTCGACCGGATAAAACGAGTGCCCGTCACCGTAGGAGAAATAGTCACTTGCCGTCGCGGCCGCGAAGGCGTAACGCCATTTGCGATCGGGCGTGGCCCAGAGACGCTCGATACTCAACCGGCCCGAATGCGCGCCGAAACCCGTGCTGGTAGAAACCGTCGTCTGTCCGGGAAAGACGCCTGTCGCCGGAATCTCGTCGATAATCCCGCCAAGGGCGTTTTCACCTTGCGCTTCAAAGCCCGCCAGCGTCACCGTCGTGGCCGCGATTCCGGTCGTCGGAAGCTGCGCGCCGACGATGTTACCGCCGGGCTCGGCCACAATCCCCTGCGGAACCGGCACCGAATCGTAATCAAAGCTCGCATCCTCGACTTTGCCGCCACGAAGAATCGCATTCGCGAACGAATCTTCATCGACGCCCGGTACGCCGGAAATCGCGCCTTGCACGCTCCCCGCAGAATAGTTTCCCAATCCCGAGCTCGACGCTACGGCGTTATTGGCCTGCGCGCGTGCCCCGGTGACCGTGAACGAATCGGCCGTCGAGCCGGTACTGAAACTCTCCGCGCGCGAATGAACCGACGCAATGGTTTTGATTGCCGGCTCCAGCGTAAAGGTGACGAATTGACGCGAACCCGGCGTCACCGTAACGCCCGCGCGCACGGCGCGTTCGTATCCGTTTGCGTCGGCCGACACCACATACGTGTCGACGACGACACCCAGGAGCGTGACGTGCCCGTGCACGTCGGACCGAGCCCGATAGGTACCCGACGCGGCATTTGCAACGACCAGGGCATCGGCAATCGGCTTTCCGCCGGGCGAGCGAACATCGGCCGCGATCGAACCGGTGGTCGATTCGGCGGAACGGGCGTAGACCGGGCCGAGGATGACGGCCAGCGAAAAACAGGTAAGCCCTATGGCTCGTAGACGATTGAACACAAAACTCTCCTCCAAGACAAGCGTGCAACGATGTCTTTGCACGCCGGAGGAGCGCGAAGGCCGCAAATGCTGCTGCCGTACGATACGCACCGGCAGATCGCCCAAAAGGTGTACGAAGCAATGGCGCGCGCGTCGTTGACGGCGCGCCGGCGGAATGCGTCCAGAACGAGAACGACGACCCGCGCGGCGATGCGAAGGCACGCGCGCAGCATCCGATCGATGGCGGTCGCACTGATCGCATACGCCAGGACGACCGGCCACAGGTGGGTCATGACGATCGAGTGCGGGGCGAACGCGGCGACGCCGCCGAAATGCGTTTCGTAACCCTCCATCGCCATCAAAACGCCGCCCGTCAAGAACGCTGTCACCAGGACGAACGCAAACCGCGCGCCGCGTGACCGATGCATGCGCGCAAAGCCGTCGTCGCGACGGATCCGCGAACTTAGCAGCGCGATCCCCAGAGACGCCGTCACGAAAGTGGCAGCGATCGCGGTGGGAAGCAGCGATTCGTGATGCAGATCGTGGACGCCGCCGGCCAGGAGGTTTGCAAGCCATTCCGTGCACGCGTTGGCGCAGACCGCCGCGGCCAGCGCGACGGACAAAGCAGCCCAGAACATGAGGAGCGCGCAACGCATCTCTCGAAGTATTCGTGATGGCTCTGGCAATGCTTGCCCCGCTCGTCCTGGCGGCGGCGGTCGCCGCGCCCGGCTATCCGGCACCGCCTTTTCTCCTCGACACGCTTTCCGGCGGAACGCTTGGTTTAACCAATTTGCGTGGACGCCCCGCGATCATCAATGTCTTTGCCACCTGGTGCCCGCCCTGCAATCAGGAAGTGCCCGCGCTCGTCCGCGCGGCGCGCGCCAATCCAGGCGTTCGCTTCGTCTTCGTCGACGAACAGGAGACGCCGCGTGCGGTGCATCGTTTCGCTGCCCGGTATGACATCGACGCCACGCTCGGAATCGACGGCGGAGCGCTCGAAGCAAGTTACGGGGTCCAGTCGATACCAACCACGATCGCGATCGACAAACACGGTATCGTCCGTGCGATCCATCGGGGACCGCTGGCCCCCGCCGATATCGAAAGGATGATCCACGATGCAACGCACTGAGTTCCTACGCACGACCGCAGACTGCCGGCGCGGCGCTGACCCTGCTCCCCGGGCTTGGGCCGATCGCGATGGCCGACGGACATACCGGTCTCTGGGTCCGTTACGTTCTCGGCTTCGGCGTGCCGTATCAAAAGCAAATCGGCTTCGGCACCGAGACCACGCCGATTGCCACGCGGCCGTACGTCGAAATGCAAGTCGGGATGCCCGGCGGTTCGTGCAACGCGAACACCGCACGCAAGGCGTACATTCGAGCCGACCATTTCGGCGATTTGCTGACCGTCTATCCCGTGATCGCCTACGTCTCGGGCTCGGGAGCGCTCATCTCACTGGATCAAAACGACCCGCCGCCGCTACGGCTCTTGGACAGCCCGCATCTGTATCCGCGTTCGGTGACGCCGCTGCGCACGCGGTCCGAACGGATCGCCGTTCCGGCCGCCCCGAGCCCGTTCTCCGAAAACGCGATCGTCAGCCAAAAGCAAGTGCGCGACGTGACCTACGCGCAGCTTCCCGTCGACGGGACCACGCTGCTGCGCTACGAAGTGTGGAGTTCGCCACGCGTTCCGCTTGGCATCGCGCGGATCCGCGCGAGCGTGCATTCGATGCCGGCGTTCGAGCTGCACTTGGATTCCTACGGCTACGGGTACCACACCGAGATCGCGGAGTCCCTAGACGCGGTACGCGCCCAAAACTAGCATCCCAGCTTTAGGCGCGTACCGCGTTTGCACTAGGGTTTTACGATGGCGGCCATCGAGGCGTTTGCCGACGCAAACGTCATCGGAGCGCCGCCGGGATGGTAGCCGTTCTTGCTCAGGATGAACGAGAGGATGTTGACGTATTCGGTATGCGAAAGACTTGCCGGTGCGTTGAGCGGCATATTCATCGTCATATAGCCGAAGATGTCACTGACCTTGGCCTTGACCTTCGTACTCAGCGTTTTAAAATTGGGCCCGGTCAATGCCGGGCCCGCGCCGCCTTCGAGGTTCGTGCCGTGGCACGCGGAGCAATGCGTTTGAAACGCCGTAGCTCCGGCGGAGACCTGCGCTGCCGTGAACGTGACCGGCGATCCCGCCGCCTGTCCGTGGACGGTTCCGAGCAGCGCTGCGGCTAGGACCAGCGCGGACACCGATCCAGCCTTCTTGAGGAAAGTCACCCTTGGTTAGCCTTTCTTGACTTGGGCGTGAACGTCGTCGAGATCTTCGATCGTGTTGAGCGTGACGGCGTCTTTGATCGACGCGTTCTTGATGCCCGAGGATGCGCGCATCTTGGCTGCCAGCTCATCGGAATGATGGTACCCACGCACGGCATCGTTATGCTTCTTGATGCGGTCAGGCGAAATCGATCCGCCGTTTTGCGCGAGCACCCACTCTTCGAACGCGATGTACTTGGGGTGGTTGTTCTTGACGAAATCGATCGTCTTTTGACGATCCAGGCCCAGCGCATCGAGCGTCATCTGATCGAATCCGGCTCCGCACTCGTCGTAACCCGCGGGCAAAACGCCCGCAGCAGAGAGGGTCAACTTGGTCCACAGGCGCGGTAGATGGATCGCGCCCAGCGGACCGGCCGTGTCTGAACTAATGAGCGGAACGACGTTTTGCAGCGTTACGGTCGGCATGGTTTCTCCTACGTGTATGAAGTGCCTTATTAGGCGTTGGTGGTGTGTTTTTCGAGATGTTGTCCGTGGCGCTTGAGGAACGTGAGTTCCGAAACGCCGGACTTGTCGAGGCCTCCCAAGCCGAGCTTTTTCATCAGCTCGTATTGCTCGAACGATGCTTGCGCGAGCGGCAGCGAGAGATCGTTGTCCTTCGCTAGGCTCAGCGCGATGCCCGAATCCTTGGCGGCGTGGTCGGCCGAGAAGTAGACGTCGTGTTCGCGGTTTTGCATGTCCTCGCCGTCGGTTTCCAGCACGCGCGAATTCGCGCCGGTCTGCGAGAACACTTCGCGCAACATCGAGAGATCGAGTCCCAGCGCGTCGCCGAGGCCCAAGCCTTCGGCCAGTCCTGCGGTGTTGATGTTCATCACCATGTTGACCAGCGCTTTGACCTGCGCGGCGCGTCCGGCTTCGCCGATGTACTTCAGTGAAGCACTCATCTTTTCGAGGATCGGTTTTACGCGCTCGATAGACGTCTTTCTGGCCGCCGATCATCAGGTATAGCGTGCCGTTGCGCGCTTGCGTGATGGAACTTGCCATGCAGGCCTCAAGCGACTCGGCACCGTGCGCCTTCGCGCGGCGCTGCGTCTCGACGTGGACCCGCGGCGTGACCGTGGCGCAATTGACGAAGATCTTTCCCTTCGCGTTTTGGAGCAGCGAGTCGCCGGATTCGGCGAAGATGGTATCCATTGCCGCGTCATCGGAGACGACGGTAATGATCACGTCTGAATTGGCCGCGACATCGGCGAGTTTCGTGTAGGCCTTCGCGCCGCTTTCCGCGGCGGCCGCTTGCGCGGCCTCGGGCCGAATATCATAGACGGCCGAAACGGTATAGCCGACGTCCTTGAGCCGCAGGGCCATGTTCGCGCCCATCCGGCCGGCGCCGACGATACCAATTTTTTCCTGGTTGCTCATCCGTTTCCGTTCGGTTCGAGAAAAGTGATGTGATAGGACCGCAGAGATCCCGTAGATCTGCGATTTGTCCAGCGCCAGCGCGCGATTGAGTGCAGCCACTAACGTGGTGTTTCCCTCGCGCGCGCCCATCGCCATCGGGAACGTGTATTGTTCGGGCGCTCCTTGGCTGCGCGTGTTCGGAATGATTTCGGTGGTCAGATCGGGATGCTGCCCGACGAAGTAGCCGATCGCGGGAGCCCACGAAAGGCCGATACCGATCGTACCGGCTTGAACGGCGTTGACCAACGCGTGCCGGTGCGGCATCTTCTTGGTCCGCGGTAAGAAACGGCTTGGCACCGATCGTGAGCGCGCGCATCTTGAGCCCCATCTCGACCGGCGTGTCGGCTTCGTAGCCGATCTTCACGTGGTGGAGCGCGGGCGAGTCGAGCGACGTGATGTCGGCGTGCGAGCCCTTTTTGTAGACGAACACATACGACGAGATGTAGTAGGGGTGTGTCGTCTGAACTTCGGAGTCCGCGTACGGAAGGTCCACGACCAGATCGCATTTACCGGCGTTGAGATCCTTGTGGATCATCTCTTCGAAGCCCGTGTCGCCACGAATCGATTTCCACACGTAGACGAGTGGACGGCCGAGCGTGTGCGCTACGGTCTGCGCAATTTTGTTTTCAAATCCGTCGCCGGCGCGATTGGAATAGGGCATGTAATCGGGGTCGGCGCAGACCCGTAACGGCGCCGCCGCGCGGGCCTGCAGCGGCGCGAACGCCGCTGCAGTACCCGCGATGAGCGCCGCGATTGCCATGCAGGCAATGCGAGTACGAACCATCAGTTGAGCGTGAAGACCACGAGGTCTCCGCCAAGAGTGGTGTACTTGCCGAGATCCGCCGCCGCGCCGACTGCACCCAGACCCGCGGTCGGGTTGGTCAACCCGGCAGCCAGGCCAATGCCGGCCCATCCGCCGACGCCGCTAAGCATGGCGATGTACTCTTTACCCTTGTACGAGTACGCGATCGGCGCTCCGATCATGCCCGAGGGCATCTTTTGCTTGAAGAGCAGTGCTCCGGTCTTGGTGTCGACCGCTTTGAACCAACCGTCCATCGTTCCATAGAACGCAACGCCGCCCGCAGTCGTTACCACGCCGCTCCACGCCGGGAAGTGCTCGTGATCGCTCCAAACGATTTTTCCGTCGTTGGGATCCCACGCGATGACGGCGCCGCCGTAGTTACCCGGTCCACGGTACATCTTGACGATGGCGCCGACGAACGGGAACCCAGCTTTGTACTTGACCGCGAACGGTGCGTAGTCTTCGCACCAGTGGTTGGTCGGAACGATGAAGTATCCGGTAGCCGGATCGAAGGCGGCAGGTTGTTGGTCCTTGCTGCCGATCGAGGCCGGGCAGATCCCCTTGGTGTTGTGACCCGCACGCGTCTGATACTGCGGATCCATGTTCGGCTTGCCTTCGGCGACGTTGTAGTCGTATGCCCAGTTCACCGAGGGGTCGAACTTCTTGGCCAGCAGCAATTTGCCGGTCGCGCGATTGAGTTCGAAGGCAAATCCGTCGCGGTCGAAGTGGACCAGTGCCGGCACTTCTTCGTTATTGACCTTGATGTCGGCCAAGATCATCTCGTTGATGCCGTCGTAGTCCCACTCGTCGTGCGGCGTCATCTGGAACGCCCAGACGGCCTGTCCGTTGCCGGGGTGACGCGCGAAGATCGTCATGGACCAGCGATTGGCGCCGGGCCGTTGCGACGGATTCCACGTGCCCGGGTTACCGGTGCCGTAGTAGAGCAGATCGAGTTTGGGATCGTACGAGTAATAGCCCCACGTCGTGCCGCCGCCGACTTTCCATTCGTCGCCGTGCCACGTGCTGGTGCCCTGGTCGCGCGGGCCATGGAAGCCCGCACCGATCAGAATATCGGAGTCGGGGCCTTCACTGTAGGCGCGCCATACGCGCTTGCCGGTGCGGAGATCCAGACCCGTGAGGTATCCGCGAACGCCATATTCACCGCCGGAAACGCCGACGATCACGCGATTCTTTTCGCGGCAATGACCAGCGGTGCGGACGTGAGCGTCTGGCCCAGTTCCGGATCGGCTTCTTTAAATTTCCAATCGACTTTGCCGGTGGCGGCGTCGAGTGCATAGACTCCGCCGTCGAGGGCATCGGCGATGATCATGCCGTTCGCCGTAGGCGACGCCACGATTGACGAGATCGCAGCACGCGACCGAAGTCGCGAACGAATCTTGCTGTCGGCGTGAATTCCCACTTGATATGGTAATCGCTCAACGCGATCGCATATACGTGATTGGGATACGCACTTTCGAAATAGAGCGTGTCACCGACGACCAGTGGCTGGCCCTCGTGACCGCGCGTCGCACCCGTGGACATCATCCACGCGACGTGCAAATCTTTGACATTGTCGGTCGTGATCTGCGAGAGATCGCTATGACGTAAGTTCGCGTAATCGCCGGCCGGCATCACCCAGTCGGCCGAATTTTGGCTCATCTCATTGAGCGACACGCGTTGCTGGGCACTTGCCGTCGTACCATGGACCAGTACGGCAGCGAGCATACCCAATGCCAGTAGCGGAACGACCGCTACTGCAAGTAGACGTTTATTCATGCATTTACTCCTGGCACCCGAAGTGCAGCGACCTCAAGCGTAGGTTTTGTGGGCCGTGCTTGGCAATCGACCGCCCTGATGATCGTCAAACCTGATGAGGGCATTTTGCACTAAACAGGGACCGGCCCGGCGCTTTGATAATGTTCCCTACCTATGGAGATCGAACGCAGGGTGGCGCGTCCGCCCGCGACCCTCATATCTTCCCGCGTTGCCGTTTCGATCGTGGCCGACCGCCGAACGACGGCGGCTGCGCTGGCTGAATTGCTCAGCGCCGATCCCGAACTGTGCTTGCTCGCCACCTCCGATGCGGCGGGTGGCCACGATCTTTTGAACGATCGCTCGCTCAACGTCTTGATCGTAAATCTCAGCCTGACCGACGAGCAGGGCGTGGCCGAAGGCGTTCGGTTCATTAAGTACGCCAAGCAAGTGCGGCCCGACGTCGGCATTCTTTCGCTCAAGCGCCAGGTCGACGAGCATCAACTGCGCGCCGCACTCGATGCCGGCGCAGACGCATGCTGCTTGGCAGTTACGCCCGGTGCCCGTTTGCGCAAGGCCATCAAGGTCGTGGCCGACGGCGCAACGTGGCTCGATCCCGAGGTCGCGCACGCATTGTTTCACAGTGAAGCCGCGCGACGCGCACGACGCGCCGTTCGCGGTTCCGCATCTTTCTCCGCGCGAGCAGCAGATTTTGCGCCTGCTTGTTGAAGGGTACTCGAATGAAGAGATTGCCCAGCACCTGCAGTGCGCGTATCCGACCGTTCGCACGCACCTCGCGCACCTCTATCGAAAGCTCGACGTCGACGATCGCGTCTCGGCAGCGGTTTACGCGCTGCGCCACGGCCTGACGTGATCGCAGTGCTCGCCGCGGCGCTTCTCGCGCTCGCGCCGACCCCGACACCCTCTCCGAGTCCCACACCGTCGTCACCGCCGATTATCGGCACGGTGAAGGTTGCTACGGGTTCGGTCGAGGCGATGCACAAGTTACCGATTCCCGCATCGCTGATGGATGCGCACGCGATCGCGAATAGCTCCGCCGTCACCGGAGACGAAGTGCTGCGCGGCTTACCCGGCTTCGATCGCGACCGCAGCAACAGCATGTTCACCAACTACGGACAACTTCGCGTCTCGTTCGCCGGGGCCGGAAACGACCGTGGCCTCGTGCTCGCCGACGGTATTCCCGCGCAGGATGGCTTTGGCGGACAGGTCGATTGGGCCGAATACCCCGCACCGGATCTGGTGCGCGCAGAACTGCTGCGCGGCCCGGGCTCGGCGCTCTACGGCGGCGGTGCGATCGGCGGGGTTCTCGCGCTACAAACGTTCGGACCGACGGCGGCCACGACCGGGCCCACGCAGGGTCTGCTAAGCTTGGGCGGCGGCACGCACGCCTTTTCACAAAATTACGCGCAGATACAAACCGCGCTTTCCAGTAAGTTCTCGGCGTCGGTTAGTGCGCTCGCGCAGCAACTGCAATACGACGATCTCGCACCCGGGTATCAAACCAAGCACGACCAAGAGGCGCAGGCCCAGGACAGCATGACCTCGCTACGGTTGCGTTACGCACCGAGCGAACAGATCGTGCTCGACTACGGCTATCGCGGCGCGTGGGATTATCAGCAAGAAGGCCGTCCGAACTATGACTTCTGGCGCCGGCTCATCCAGAACGCGCTTGGTATCGCCCATGCCACACCGCATGCGACGCTGCGCGGCACCTTCTACCAGCGCAACGCCTTCGTCACCAATCGCGCCGACAAGTATCCGTCGGCGCCGGGAACGCTGCTGTACACGCAGTACGTGCCGACGCACGAGAGCGGCGTGCTGGCCGACTGGATCGTCGACAGCGACCGGTCCACGTTCGAAGTTCACGGCGATGCGAAATTCGTCAGCGGCGTGAGCGATCAGTACAACGGCGTGGGTGTGTTCACAGCGGCCGGCAGCGGCACGCAAGATCTGGCTGGCCTCGCCGTGCAAGAAACGCTGCACTGGAACCGTTTTGAATTGGTCGGTGGCCTGCGTGGCGACACGATCGATCTCGAGCGCGCACAGACCCAAAAGGGCGTCGTGCTCACGACCATCGCGCCCCGCGTCGACCGTGCGATCTCACCGCGCCTTGCCACGCGCTACGACCTGACCAAACATCTGGCGTTTCGCGCATCGGCCGGCGGCGGCTTCCGAGCGCCCTATCTCAACGAACTGGTCCGTGGCTATCAAATCGGCGCGGTGTCGTATCTGCCGAACTCCGCGCTGGTTCCCGAGCGCAGCTCGAGCCTGACATCGGGGTTGGACTGGACGTTCGGACGCAGCGAGCTGTCGGCGGATTTCACCCACACCTACGTCAACGACGCAATCGACTTCTGCACGGTCAGTCCGACGGTTCAGAAGCGCTGCAACTTTAACCATACGCGGACCGACGGCACGACGCTGGTGTACGTGCGCAACTTGAGCGCCTGTTCGCGCTTGACGGTGACCGGAAATCAGCAGTACGCGCGCATCACCGACGGCACGCCCGGCGAGATCGGCAAGCAACTTCCGTACGTTCCCAAAGGATCGGCGGATGCCGCGTACGACACGAGGATCGGTACGGTCGACACGGGGGTCGACGTCGCGTATCTGGGAATGACCTACGCCGACGATCTCAACACCGAGCCGCTCGGTACCGCGGTGACGGCCGGCGTGCATGCGATCGTCCCTCTGCGCGGCGGAGCAAGCGCCGTCTTCAACGTGAGCAATCTCACCGATGCGCATTATCTCTCGAGCATCGATCGCTACGGGCCGCCGCAGGTGATTTCGGTCAATATTCGTGCCCCGCTCGGAACGACGCGCGCATCGTCGTGCGGCCCCTAGCACACGCAATCCAAGCGTTTGGCTGCGTTCGCCGGCGGGGAAAACACCTCCAAATCGCCTAGAGGTGTTTCTACATGACGAACATTCGCACGTTCCTTGCCGCGCTCGCGGCCGCCGCGCTGTTACTCCTGACCGTTCCAGCCGCCCCCGCCTCGGCGAACGGTGCCGCGAGCACACGCAACCTGATTCTGCTCGGCGGCGCCGCGGCGACGTACCTGATCATTCAACACAACCGTAAGGTGCACGAACGGGAAGCGGCCGCGGCGCATCGCCAGGCCGCTACTGAACAGCAGAGTAATGACGCGCAGGCGGCCTATCATCAAGAACAGCGTGCCTATCAGGCCGAAGTTGCCGTGAACGCCGAGCTCAAGCGCGAGATCGCCTACCAGCACTCGATCGTCGCGGAGCAACAGCGCGAACTCGCGTCGCTCAGCGTCCACGAAGACCTGGAGCCCGGCGCACACGGAAGGCAGGTTGCAATGGTGTCGTACGGATGGGGCGCGATTTGAAGTCAGCCTGGTGCGGGGTGCTCGCAGCGGCCGCGATCGCGCTTACCGCTTGCGCGGGGCACGACCCCCAGTCTACCGCAAGCGATGTGACGCGAGCCGTCTATAACAACGATCTGACCGCCGTCACCGCGCGTGTCGATCGGGCGCTCTTGCCACAAGTTTCACGCGCGAGCGTGGGCACGATCTCGGACAAAATGCACGCCTTGGGAAGCTACAACGGCCTCACGCCGATTGCCAGCGATCCGGTCAAGAACGAGTATACCTATCGAGCGAGCTTCGCCAAGGGCTCGATGAACGTCGTGATCCGCTTAGATTCCGACGGCAAACTCGCCGCCTACCGCGTATTTCCACAATCATAAGGCGGCGCGGTTTGCGGAAAAGAATGTGCGCGCGAATAAATCCGCGGGCAGCGGATGACCCAGCGCGTAGCCTTGCACGTACTGACAGCCGGTCTCCATCATTACCTCGAGCTGCATCGTGTTCTCGACGCCTTCAGCCACCACCGTCATGCCCAGTTCCGCGGCCAGGCGCACCACGGTCGTCGCAACCGCGCGCGCCTTCATGTCGACTTCGCTCTTGGTCACGAACGAGCGATCGATCTTGAGTACGCTCGCGGGCACGTCGCGCACGCGTCCGAGCGACGAGCCGCCGGTGCCGAAATCGTCGATCGCGCAATGCACGCCGATATCGCGCAGCGCGCCCACCAGCGTGGCCACGTCGCCGTCGTCGCTGGCAATGACTTGTTCGTTGATCTCGACGATCAGCGCATCGGCCGGAACCGCGGTGCGCTCGAGCAGATCTTTGATGCGCTGCACGCAGCTACGTTCGAGCACCTGACGCGCGAAAAGATTTACCCAGACGGCAAAATCCGGAACCTCGTGGCGCCACTCACCGGCTTGCAGCAGCGCCTGCTCCATCACGTTCCATCCGACGTGATCGCCGATGGCGAGACGTCCGAGCAAATCGATGAAGCTCACCGGCGACACGATCCCGCGCTCGGGGTGGATCCAACGCAGCAGCGCCTCGGCGCCCGCGACCTGCCAGATGCCCAGCTTGTCGTCATACCGGAAGATCGGCTGATAGAACGGGACCAACTCGCGCTGTTCCACAGCGCGGTGCAGTTCGCCGACGAGCGAGGGCGCCTGGCCGACCAGCAGATCCGGCGCGTACACCACGGCGCGCGTGGGCGTGTTCTTGGCGTGGTCCAGGGCGATGTCGGCCTTGCGCAGCATCTCGTCGGCCGAGCCGGCTCGGATCATGCGCACGGCGCCCATCGACACCGAGAGAAACACACGCGAGCCGTCCGCTTCGAACGGCGAGTCGAAGAACGCGCGCAACTCGGTCATGATCGCATGCGGGCTGCGATCGTCGACGACGGCAACGGCGAACTCGTTGGCGCTCACACGCGCCACGATGTGCGAGGTGGGAAATGTCGCCCGCAGCCGAATCGCCATCTGCTGCATGACCTGATCGGCAGCCACGCGTCCGACCCCTTGATTGAGCAGGCGCATGTCGTCGACGTCCATGATCACCAGCACGATCGCCGAGTCCTGATGGCGCGCGATCCACTCGATCAGACGCTCGCGGTTGGGCAAGCCGGTGAGTTCGTCGACGAACGCGCGGCGCGAAAGGCGCGCGAGCAGGTCCCAGCGCTCGTCGGTCAATCCGGCGATCAGAAATGTCATCAACGAAGCCGCGAAGAGAAAGCCCTGCGTCTGCACCAGCAGACCGACGTCGAGACCGCGGGCGAGTTGCATGAGCATCGTCGCGCCGTACGCGGTGACGGTAGCCAGCGCCGCCCCACGGATGCCGTACCGGAGCGCCAGCCACGACATCACGACGAACGAGAGGTCGAGAATCGGCTCGTGCGTTATCGATGAGAGGTAGATTCCCAGGCCAACGAGCACGGCCGTCGCGCCCACCAGAGCGGTTAGTTCGGCGCGCGTAGGGTCTTGATGTTCGGCCGGCGGCCGCAGCTTGCGCCAGCCGACGAACGTGACGACGGCCGGCACGATCGTCATCACCGAAGTCACGTCCCCGAGCACGAAGCGCGCGAGCTGTTCGGGGATTTCTTCAGGGCCCAGCCTGCCGATCGCAACGAGCACGGTCACGACCACCACGCCGATCACCATCGGTGCGGCGATCGCGAGGATCCCGCAGAACCACCCGATGTCGCGCAGCGAGCGCAGCGGCAACGATACCCGCAGCCGCTCGATGACCAGGCGCACCGCAAACGCGAATCCCATCGCTAGCAGCAGTTGTACCGCGAGCGTGGGCCAAATCGAATGTGCCGGCGCCTCCACGAATGCCCAGCGTACGATCGCGCTGAGCGGGATCAGCGGCCACCAGCGCCAGCCCACGTAAATGAGCAGCAGCACGTCCAAGCCCAGAACCGGATAGACCGGAGAGAGACCGCCGCCTGCGTACACAAATTCGGTGAACGCGTCGACCAACTGCCACAATAGCAAAAAGGCGGCGATATATACCGCCGTCCTTTGCCACCCGACGAGTCGTGAAAAGAACCGGCCCACGAGAGGTGAGTTTATCCCTCTCGCGGGCCGTCCCTTTGGTTGGTCCTAGAACTCTTCTTCGCTCGGGTTTTCGCTGTACGGGGCTTCCTCTTCATCGTCCTCGTACGGCTTCTCTTCCTCGTAGGACTCTTCGTCCTCTTCTTCGATCTCGTAGCCTTGGGCGCCGTCGGTGTCGTCCTCCTCGGCTTCTTCTTCGGCCTCTTCCTCGGCCGCGAAGATCTCCTCGGTTTCCCGCGCGGGCAACGGAGGCGGCGTTGGAAGCGGGGTCGTCGCGTCGAGCGGTTTGCTGTCGTCGATTTCCTCTTCTTCCTCTTCCTCTTCGGCGTCGACCTCGGTCGGATCGCCGACGCCTTCTTGCGCCGCCGCTTCGGCGAGTGCTTCGCGCGCAGCGACCTGCGTTTGCGACTGCACCGGCTGATCGTCGCCCATCAACAGACCGATTTCCTGACGCTCGCGATCGCCCAGGTCGTCGTCGTGCATGCGCACGTCGATCTCCTCACGGTTCTCGGTGAGCACCTTGACGTCGAGCGCGAGCGACTGGAGTTCCTTGATGAGAACCTTGAACGATTCCGGAACGCCGGGCTCCATCACGTTCTCGCCCTTGACGATCGCTTCGTACGTCTTGACGCGACCGACGACGTCGTCGGACTTGACCGTGAGCAGCTCTTGCAGCGTGTAGGCCGCGCCGTACGCTTCGAGCGCCCAGACTTCCATTTCGCCGAAGCGCTGGCCGCCGAACTGCGCCTTACCGCCCAGCGGCTGCTGCGTGATCATCGAGTACGGACCAGTCGAACGGGCGTGGATCTTGTCGTCGACCAAATGCGCGAGTTTGAGCATGTAGATCATGCCGACGGTGATCGGCCGGCTGAAACGCTCGCCCGAACGGCCGTCGCGCAGCCACGTCTTGCCGTCGGGCGCGAGCCCGGCGTCCTGCAGCCACTCGGCGATGTCTTCCGAATGCGCGCCGTCGAACACCGGGCGTCGCGACGTTCATGCCCAGCATACGCGCCGCCCAGCCCAGATGCGTCTCCATGATCTGCCCGAGGTTCATGCGCGAAGGCACGCCCAGCGGGTTGAGCACGATGTCGACCGGCGAGCCGTCTTCGAGATACGGCATGTCCTCTTCGGGCAGCACTTTGGCGATGACGCCCTTGTTGCCGTGCCGGCCGGCCATCTTGTCGCCTTGCAGAATCTTACGCTTCTGCGCGACGTAGACGCGCACGAGGTGATTGACGCCCGGCGAGAGCTCGTCGCCGTTTTCGCGCGAGAACACCTTGACGTCGATGATCTTGCCTTTTTCGCCGTGCGGAACTTTGAGCGAGGTGTCGCGAACTTCGCGCGATTTCTCGCCGAAGATCGCGCGCAGCAGGCGCTCTTCCGCCGTCAGCTCGGTCTCGCCCTTGGGCGTGACCTTGCCGACGAGAATGTCTTCCGGGCGAACTTCGGCACCGATGCGGATGATGCCGCGCTCGTCGAGATCCTTGAGCGCGTCTTCACCGACGTTGGGAATGTCGCGCGTGATCTCTTCGGGTCCAAGCTTGGTGTCGCGGGCTTCGCACTCGTACTCCTCGATGTGAATCGAGGTGAAGCGATCTTCCTTGACCATGCGTTCGCTGATCAAGATCGCGTCTTCGTAGTTGTAGCCTTCCCACGGCATGAACGCGACGAGCACGTTCTGGCCGAGCGCCAGTTCCGCTTCGTCGGACGACGGGCCGTCGGCGAGCACTTGGCCCGCGGCGACGCGTTCGCCGAGCTTGACGATCGGACGCTGGTTGATGCACGTGCCGGCGTTGCTGCGCACGAACTTGAGCAGGTCGTAGACCTTCTCGGTGCCGTCGTCGAGCTTGAGCGTGATGCCCTTGGCGTCCACGCGCGACACGGTACCGGCGACGTCGCAGACGATGAGCGCTGCCCGAGTCCTTGGCGGCGCGATACTCCATGCCGGTGCCGACGATCGGCGCGTCCGGACGGAGCAACGGCACGGCCTGACGCTGCATGTTCGCGCCCATCAGCGCGCGGTTGGCGTCGTCGTGCTCGAGGAACGGGATGAGTGCGGTCGCGACCGAGACGATCTGCTTGGGCGAAACGTCCATCAACTGGACGCGCTGCGGCGGCTCTTCGATGTACTCTTCGGCGTAGCGGCAGATGACCGACTCCGACGTGATGCGGCCCGCATCGTCGACCGGGGTGTTGGCCTGGGCAACGATGTACTCGTCTTCGCGGTCGGCGGTGAGATACATGATCTCGTCGGTGACGCGGCCGTCCTTGCACGACGCGGTACGGCGTCTCGATGAAGCCGAACTTATTGACGCGCGCATAGGTCGCAAGCGAGCCGATCAGACCGATGTTCGGGCCTTCCGGCGTTTCGATCGGGCAGATGCGGCCGTAGTGCGAGTGATGGACGTCGCGAACTTCGAAGCCCGCGCGTTCGCGTGACAGACCGCCCGGCCCGAGCGCCGAGAGACGGCGCTTGTGGGTCAGTTCGGCCAGGGAGTTGGTCTGGTCCATGAACTGCGAGAGTTGCGAGGACCCGAAGAACTCCTTGATCGCAGCGACGACCGGACGGATGTTGATCAGCGCCTGCGGCGTGACCGTTTCGATGTCCTGAACCGTCATGCGCTCGCGCACGACGCGCTCGAGACGCAGCAAACCGACGCGGAACTGGTTCTGCAGCAGTTCGCCGACCGAACGCACGCGGCGGTTGCCGAGGTGATCGATGTCGTCCTTGGCGATGATGCCCGTGGCGACTTTGATCAGAGCGGCGGATGACCGCGATCATGTCCGAGCGCGTTAGGCAGCGGACGTCGATCGACGGTTCGTCAAGCCCGGCGTACTCGTTGATCGCAATCGACGGCGTCGTAATGCGGTCTTCGACATCGGGGTTCTCGATGCGATAGTGGAACTTGCCGGTCAGCTTGTAGCGGCCGACGCCGGCGAGATCGTAGCGCTTCTCGTCGAAGAACAGCGACTCGAGGAGCTTCTCGGCGTTTTCCGCGTTCTCGGGCTCGCCGGGGCGCAGCTTCTTGTAGATTTCCTTGAGCGCGTCTTCACGCGTCTTGATGTCTTTGTCTTTGTCGATCGAGTTCTGGACCAGCGGCGAATCGTCGAACAGCGCGAGAATCGCTTCGTCGCTCTCCCAGTTCAAGCCGAGATCCGGGCGCGAGAGCGCGCGGATGAACGTCGAGACGTAGATCTTGCGGTTCTTGTCGATGCGAACGCCGATCGTGCCCTCGGTCTCGTCGTTCTTCGTGCCGTTGTCGGTCTCGAACTCGATCCACGCACCGCGGTTGGGAATGATCGTCGCGTTGTACGTCGGACGCGCGTTGGTGTCGACGTCTTGGCTGTAATACACGCCGGGCGAACGCACGAGTTGGCTCACGATCACGCGCTCCGCGCCGTTGATCATGAACGTGCCCTTGTCGGTCATGAGCGGGAAATCGCCCATGAAGATTTCCTGGTCGGGGATGCCCTTGATTTCGCCCGACTCGGCCGTGATCAAGCGAACGCGGACGCGCAGCGGCGCGCTGTACGTCATGTCGCGTTCACGACACTCTTCGATCGAATACTTGGGCTCGCCGAGCGAATGCTCGCCGAACTCGAGGATCAGGTTGCCGGTGAAGTCTTTGATCGGCGAGATCGACGCGAACGCATCGCCCAGCCCTTCGGTCTTGAACCAATCGAAGCTGGCCTTCTGCAGTTCGATCAGATTCGGAATCTCGAGAACGTGCGGAATCTTCGCGAACGTGTATCGTGCGCGTTTTGGACCCGGATCGGGCGGCTGCTCGACCGTAAATGCTCCCGCCGCCATCGGGAACGTGCTCGGCACGGCCGTCGTCGTCACGCCAGCATTGGGCGCGGGACGTTCCGTGCGCTTCGACTTACCCTTACCCGCCGCGGAGCTCTTCGCGGGAGTTTTCGGTGCCGTCGTTTTCGCCATTATTATTCTCTTACTTGACCTTTGAAGTTCGGAGAGCAGTAGGACAATCGCTGATGTCCCGCACAAGCAAAAGAGGCCGAGCTCGTCCCCTCGTCGTAGGAGCTGACTCGTCCTTCTTTATTATTGCGGCTTATTCGCCCCAGGGCATAGGTAAAGAGTCTAGCATTGGGCCCGTAGCCCGTCAAGGAGGATTACTCCCCCAGCCACTCGGTTGCCAACGTAGCGCCTCCTCGCACCTGCTGCTTAGCAGGCCGAGCAGGCTGGCCGCGCCGCAGTCGTTCCCAATACGCGCCGCCGACCAGGAACAGGGCCATGCCCGGCAAGAGGAGCGAGCCCCAAAAGGCTAGGGACTGGACCACAAACGAGTGGTCATGATGACTTCCGATTCCGCCCATGATTGCGCGAAGTATACCATGCATCCGCAAGGCTGCGGGCCACCTTTTGGCGGCGGCCGGCATTCTGAGGCGCCGGTCGTGGTATTCGGGGATACCCCCGCCCCCTGCGCCGCCCTACACTTTTAGCAGAGCGCAGTCCCGGCCGCGTCGCGCCTCATCGAGGCGCCCGCCCTCCAACCATGCGCGAAGGACCTCTCGTGTTACTTTCGCTAGCGTACGTACCTCTCTACATCATCGTCCTCATTTTGCTCGGATCGAGCATCAAGATTCTTCGGGAGTACGAGCGCGCCGTCGTCTTCCGCCTCGGCCGGTTCGAAGCAGTCAAGGGCCCGGGCCTTTTCTTGATTATTCCGTTCGTTCAGCAGATCGTGCGCGTCGACTTGCGTACCATCGTGATGGAGGTACCGGCACAAGACGTCATCTCTCGCGACAACGTCTCGCTCAAGGTCGATGCCATTCTCTACTTCCGCGTCATGGATGCCGAGAAGGCGATCATTCAAGTCGAGAATTACTTGGGTGCGACCAACATGCTCGCCCAAACAACGCTGCGCTCCGTCCTGGGCGAGCACGAACTCGACGAGATGCTCGCCAAACGTGACGAGCTCAACGCCGACGTGCAGAAAACGTTGGACGTGCAGACCGAATCCTGGGGCATCAAAGTCATCAGTGTTGAGATTCGCGAAGTGACGCTGACCGAAAATATGATCCGTTCGATCGCCAAGCAAGCCGAGGCGGAACGCGATCGGCGCGCCAAAGTCATTCATGCCGAGGCCGAGTTCCAAGCGGCGCAGACGCTGCTCAATGCCGCGCAGATCCTCGCGAAAGACCCCGCCGCCATGCAACTGCGCTACCTCCAGACGCTCACCGAAGTCGGCGGCGAGCACAATTCGACCATCGTCTTTCCCATGCCGATCGATCTCATCAAGCCGTTTCTCCAAATCATGCAAAACTCGGCCGCGCACAACGCCGTAGCCGCGAACGGAGCCAAGACCCTATAAGGCGTCAGAGAGCGGCGGCCCGCGCGATGAGCTCGTGCATCTGCTTTTCGAGGACGGCAAGGACCGCTTCTTGCGACGGCGTCGGGGCGCCGTCGGCCGAGGACAGGTCCGAGGCCAGGAAGCTCAAGCGGCCGTAGAGCTGTTCGGGATATCGCAACGCGTCCTCGCCCTGCGTGACCTCCGGATTGTAGAACGTGTGGAGCAGTACGTGAGCCAGCTCCGCGCGCGCGCCACCCTTGGCCGCAATGACCTCCAGACGTTCGATCGACGAGGTCATCGATGCCAGATCGGAGCGCACGCGCAGCAAAAACGCAAGCTGTTCCTGCAATTGCGCCTGCGTCGCGCCCGAGCGGGGATCCGGCAAGACATCGACCATTCCTTGCGCGCTTGCATGCCCCACAACGACGCGAACCCGATAGGTACCCGGAATTGCCAGCGGCCCCGAGAATCCGCCGTCCGCCCAGGGCACGAACCCTTTGACCGGTTCGATCTTGTCGTAGCGCAGGTTCCACCAGACCCGGTTGACGCCCGCGACCGGCTTCTTCACGTCTATGGTTCGGATCAGCGTGCTACCGTCATAGATCTGAACGGCGACCGCTTCGTTCTTGGCAGGCTCGTGCGCGAGCCAGAAGTTCACATCAGCGCCGTAACCCGGATTTTCTCCCGCGAATTGACCATCGGGTCCGTCGTAACTTTCGCGAAAACGGTAGGCGTTGCGCAACGTGAACACATGCAGCGGCTGCGCCTCTACCTGTGCATCGAGTTCTTGGAGCGGGTGCAAATCGTCGAGAATCCACAGGGCACGTCCATGCGTCCCGACCACCAGATCGTCGAAGCGCGGCTGAACCTTGAAATCGAAGACGGGGACCGTAGGCAAGCCGTTCGCGAACGCCGTCCAGTGCGCACCGTCGTCGTATGAATACCACAGCCCGGTGGCCGTACCGGCATACAGTAATCCACGACGAACCGGATCGGGGCGCAGCATCAGCGTGTAACTGTCGAGCGGGAGATTGCTTGCAATCGATTTCCAGGTTGCACCGTAATCGTGCGTGATGAAAAGGTAGGGCCGGCGGTCGCCCCATTTGTGTGCGTCGGCCGTTGCGTAGGCGGTGCCGGGGTCGAACGGTGACGGCGCAACGTTGTCGACGCGCAGCCAATGATCGTGCGGCGCCATGCGCATCGCCGCCGGCGTCACGTCGCTCCACGTCGCACCGCCATCGCGGGTGAGCCAGATGCGACCGTCGTCGGTCCCGGCCCACAGCTCGCCGTCGCGCAACGGTGAGGGACCGATCGAAAACACGACATCGTAATATTCGACACTGGTGTTGTCCGGCGTGATCGGCGTACCGGACAGTTGCTGACGTGACTTGTCGTCGCGGGTGAGATCGGGACTGATGGCCTTCCACGTGATGCCGCCATCATCGGTCTGGAAGATCTCGTTGCCGCCCATGTAGAGGCGGTGCGGATGCTGCGGTGAGATCGCGAGCGGCGAGGTCCACTGAAAGCGATAGCGTAGCGTTGCCGCAGGCCAGCCCATCGCGTCTTCGGGCCATACGTCGATTTCTCGTGCCTGTTTGGTGCGGCGGTCGTACTGCGTGATCGCACCCTGATAGCCGTCGCCGTAGATCAGGTTGGAGTCGGCGCCGTCGAAGACGATCCAGCCGCTCTCACCGCCGCCCGCGTCGAAGAACGCTTCGTTGGAAATACCGCCGTACGATACACTGTTGCTCGGTCCGCACGCGCTGCCTGCGTCTTGATCTTCCGAGCACACGGTGTACGGAATGCGGTTGTCGACATCGACGTGATACGACTGCGCGACCGCAATCGCCGCGTTGAGCCAGGTTTTCCCCCCGCTATTGGAAACTTCGGCACCGCCGTCGTCGGCGGCGGCCATGTGCGACGGATCGCGCGAATCGATCCAAAGCTGATGATAATCTCCCCCGCGGGTATCGTGCATCGTTTTAGCCGTCTTACCGCCGTCGGTGCTCTTCCACATCTGGACCGACATGAAGTAGACCGTGTCCGCGTTCTTGGGATCCACCGCGAGCGACGTGAAATAGAACGGACGTTGATCGATCCCGTGCGAGGCGTTGACCATCGTCCACGTCGCGCTGCCGTCGTCGCTGCGCCAGAGCGTGCCGTGCGCCGATTCGATCAACGCGTACACGCGCTTTGCGTTCCCGGGTGCAAACGCTATCGCGATGCGGCCGGTGACGCCCGCGGGCAAACCATGGCCTTGCAGACGCGCCCAGTGGTCGCCGCCGTCGCGCGACTCGTAGAGTCCGTCACTCGGGCCGCCGCTGGTGAGGTGATACGGCGTACGCCAGCCTTCCCACATGCCCGCGATCAGGTGACGCGGATCGCTTGGATCGATGGCGATGCTCGAACCGCCGGTGCGGTCGTCGGTAAAGAGCACCTTCTGCCACGTCTTGCCCCCGTCGGACGTACGGTAGATGCCCCGATCGGCGCTGGGTGCGTACACGTCACCGAGTGCGGCGACATAGGCGCGGTTTGCATTCGACGGGTCGACCGCGATCGCGGCGATGCTGCCGACGCCGTCGAGGCCCGCATGGGTCCACGCCTTGCCGGCATCGTGCGAAGTCCACACGCCGTCGCCGAACAGCACGTCGTTGCGCAGGTTCACTTCGCCGGTTCCGACGTACACGCGCGATGGTTCCGATGGTGCGACCGCGATCGCGCCGATCGAACTCACCGGCTCATTGTTGAAGACCGAGTCCCACGTAACGCCCCCGTCAACGGTCTTGAACAGGCCGCCCAATCCGCCGGCGTAGTACGTCGACGGATCGCCGGAGACGCCGGCGACCGCATCGATACGCCCCGAAAGCGGACCAATGTTCCGAAACTTCAGTGCCGCAATGTTGGCGTTATCGGCCGGCGTGGCAGCGCAAAGCAACGCAGCGAGCATGACGAGCAAAAGTGAACGCATGCCGCATCATTCGCGTTTGCATGCGAGCTATCCGGGCGCGAAGAGCACTTTTCCCCCGCGACCGGGCGTTTGCGCGGCGCGCAACGCAGTGGCTGCGTCCGCGAGCGGATAGACACCGGCAACCGGAAGCGGCAATTCATTGGCGAGCGCCATTGCAAAGACACGCTTGGTAACGGCAGCGCGTTGCTCGGGCGTTGCACGTTGCATCCACGACGTCATCCAAAACCCGCGCACGGTCGCTTCTTGCGAAATCATCAAGCTCGGATCGAGTTTGATCGCGGCACCGGAGAGACCGCCGAACACGATCAATTCACCGCCGTGCGCGAGCAGCCGCTGATACTCGAGCGACTGTGGTCCGGCAACCGAGTCGACGATACGCGCGAAACCGGCGCCGCCCGTCAGCGCGCGGGCCTGCTCTTGCCAACCCTCGTGTTCGGTGACGACCACGTGCTGCGCACCATAGCCGCGCAGTTCGGCGGCCGCATCGTCGCGCCGCACGAAATTCACGATGTTGACGCCCGCCTTTTGCGCGAGTTGCATCACAATGCGGCCGACCGCACCGCCCGCCGCGTTTTGCGCGATCCACATGCCCGGCTGGGTTTTGAGATCGTCGAACAACACGACTGCCGAAAGCGGCATCGCGAGCAGTTGGCAACCGCGATCGTCGTCGATCGCATCGGGAACCGGAACCAGCGCCGCCGCAGGTACGACGACGTATTGCGCCCAGGCGCCGCGCGGACCGCACGCGGCACGCATACCGACCGTCACTCCCGTCACGCCGCTGCCGACCGCATCGACGGCGCCGAGCAGTTCGCTGCCCGCGATCGCGGGCAGCTTCGGCTTATAGCCGTAGACGCCGCGAATCGTCGCGAGATCGTGATTGTGGATCGGCGAGCGTAGGAGCCGGAGCCGCACCTCGCCTGCCCCGGGTTCGGGAACCGGTACCTCGGTCGGGACGACGACGTCGGCGGGTTCGCCGAAGGTGGAGTGCATCAAAGCGATCATAGGGCATGATATCCGCCGTTACGAGGGCGGAATCATGCCCCACGATCGCCAGGGAGATCGGTTCAGGTCTACGCTTTGACGCTTAGACCTTGAAGTTTACGGTCAGCCACTCCTGACGCGGCATCAATCCGTACAGCTCGGCGCTTCCACCTTCTTGAACAGCGTTCGCAGCAGTGCCGAACTGATTTTGCGGAACGAACGAGCCGGCCCCGATTTCTCCGTACTGGGTCGTCGCCTCGTTAAACAGATTCGTAACGCCGAACGTCACTGTCACCGGACCCGTCGTCTTGGAGATAGATGCATCGGTGTACCAAAATGCGGGGCGTATGAACTCGTTGTTGTTGCCGACATACGTTTCATCGGCTTCGGCCTTGAAACCGGCAGCGTTTTCGTACACGAGGTTCGCGAACACCTTCTGCAACGGGATGTGCGCAAATTGCTGATCGTTGTAGAGATAGACGTTGTTTTCCAAAATGGAATCCGACACGCCCTTATACATCGCTGACTGAATTCCATACTGCGCATCGAGGGTGAGATTTCTCACCAAGCCGATTCGAGCCTCGAGATCGATTCCGCGATAGAGCGCTTGAGCCGCGTTGGCATAGGTCGTCCACCCCAGGTCGGCGGAAGTTGCCGTGCACGAGCAGTACGATCCGACGCGGTTGAGGTATTCCTGCAGATACGTCAGCGATGTCCCAGGGAACGTTGAGTTCAGCAGGGCGTTGTACTGCGGGAATTGCGAAATCGGCAGCGTCGCCGTCAGGATCGCGTTGTTCTCCAGCGTGTTGTAGGCATCGAACTGAAACGACAAGCGCGGGCTAAAGCGGTGGCCGTAGGCAATCTCCTCGTCAACCGCGGTCTCGGGGCGCAGGAACGGATTGCCGGCGCTGCCGATCGACGTCAATTGGCCGATAGGCTGTGGGTTCACGCTCTGCGGCGCTCCCGGGCTGGGATTGAGCGTGCTGAGCAACATTGGGTCGGGCTCGCTGTATGAGCGGCCGCCGGTTACGCGGACCACGTCGTTGGGCGATGGGCGGTAGACGAAAGAGAGCCGCGGATCGAAGTTATTGGCCCCTGTATCGACCGAGTGCTGAAACCACAAGTCCGCAAAAGTGCTGAACTTGAGAGAATTCTGCCATTGATCGCGGACGAAATAGTTGTCCGAGGTGAGGTAGAACGAGCCGTCGGCCACGTCGGACGTTGCCGGGTTGAAGTTCGTTTCTGCCCCATGACGCTGATGCTGCGTGTAGTAACCGTACGAAATGTCTTGATTGTGAATTTGGAACTCGTCTGAGATCAGGAGGCCGTGCGTGAGATAGTTATCCTCGTAATACGGTCCCGTGGGGCTCTTGTGCTCATCCATGTTGTAGTTGTTGGCAAACCCGTCGATGACCAGTTGCGTGTTACCGATGTGCTGGGTAATACGCGTGTGGTAGTCCTGCATGTGGCTTGCATTCCAACGGCCGATGCCGCCGCCGGCCGGTCCGGCAAAGTCGCCCGCGTATTGCTGCGCCGTGTAACAGCCGTACCCCTTACTCGAGTTGTTGACAACGGCGATCGTGGTCGTAGAGCACGTCGTCGGCGCGCCGTTGTAGACGAAGTTATTACCGCCCGAAGAAAGGATCGAGTTCGCGTTTGCCAAGACATACGGATAGGAAAGGGCGTCCTGATCGCCGTTTCCGGTCTTATCGTTCCACGAATCGGCGTCGAAGAACGATGCCAGTACTTGTGTTCTCGGTGAGGGATTGTAGAGCAATTTGACCAGGCTATTGCGCTGCGTATAAGCACCGCTGACAAAATTCGTATTGGCGGCTGCGTTGTACGAGCTCAAGTCGGGATAGTTGCCCGAACCGCCCGTACAGGTTGGGCCGCCGGCGCTATTACAGTACGCGCTGCTTTGCATATTGCCATACTGCGTTATTTGGCCTCCGGGAAACTGACCCGTGGACCCTTGCACGGCGCTGGCTACCGCATAACCGAGCTTCCCGAGCGAACCGGTCGCTTCGAGTCCGCTCATCGTATGGTCGAGATTGCCCACGCCTTGGAACAACGATGCGTGCGACTCACGCGACGGATTGAGCGTCTGGAAGTCGACGGCGCCTGCGATGGTAGAGACGCCATACAACCCGGCTGCGCCCGATCCCATAATCAGACTGGTCCCGGAGAGTCCCCAAAACGGAGCGAGCTTATAGTCGAACCCCGGGCTGTTGGCGCCGCCGAAGGCACCAATCGGGCCGATCGGATGTCCGTCCAAGAGCGTCGCCGTTTCCGACGGGTCGAACCCGCGGATGCTGATCGACATGTCATCGCCGTTCGAAGGACTGGTGTGCATGTCGACGCCGGGCAAACGCGCGAGGAGATCGCCTACGTGCGAATAGGCTTCGGTTTGAATCTGCGAGGGATCGACGTACTGATTGATCGTGGTCGTCGTCTGCAGCGATTGGCTGTTGCTCGAAGCTACAACGACCCGTCCAATCACTTTCAGATTCTGCGACTGGTTGTTCGAAGCTTCAACAGCAGTTGTCACCCGAGTAACGGCGCCGTCGGTCAAAAAAATCGTGGGAATGCGCGTGGCGACATACCCGCGCGCGACGATCAGGATGGAATACTCGCCCTGGGCCTGATGCTTGAACTCGTAGACGCCTTCGGGATCCGTGGTGGTCACGGAAACCTTTGCGCCGTTCCTATCGAGTTCTATGTCGGCGCCGGAGACGGGCAGACCACCGTTGGTCGCCAGAACGCGTCCGCTTAATGTCGCGCTCGCACCTTGGGCCTCCGCCAGGACCGGCGAGGTTGCGAATAGGACCGCCAACATGGCAGCACCAATGCGTAGTAGCATTTCTATTTTCACTAGACTCCAATTCGTAGTACTGATGGGCACACCCGAAATCTATGAGGGCTCGACTCGCTTATTTTGAGCTCACTGCCAGTCGGAGGCGCTGCTCGTACGACCTGCCCGAGCCTCCCGGCCAAACGACCCAGAGATATCCGGTCTTCGGGTCGATGGCGACGGTGTGGATGTCGTGCGTCGTGTGAAGCGTCGCAAGTAACGTCGGTGCGCCGTGCGGATTGACGCGGAGCACGCTGATTACTCCCTTACCGGCACACGCGAGATCGTGCGTGCGTTGATCCAAGTTGCACTGATCGACGCCCTTAGGAAACGACGTCGAGCCGAGGAATCCGCCCAGCTTCGTATAGGCAGCCATCACACCGTTTTTTCCGCCCACGACGATCACGTGATAGCGGTGGTCGTACTGCAATGGATGATCGCTCTGAAGCATCGGCGTTCGCACCGTTTTGGTCACACGCAATGACGAAGGGGCGATTTCGACGAACTCGGACAAATCCGGAACGTTTTGAAACACGGCGTGCGTCACGGGATCGACGGTCAGATATTCTTCGTCGTGCCCTGGAAGCGCGACGGTTCCGACCTCTTTCATCGTTCTGGCGTCGATTACGAACACGACGGTTCCGCTGTCCTCGTCGGCGTAGATACGGTGATAGAACGGATCGTACGTCAACGCGTCGACCGGGCCGCCGACACGCGTGCGCGCGACGACCCTCATCGTCACGGGGTCGACCTCGCTGACGGCATCTGCCTTACCGTCGCCAGTGTAGACCATGCCTGTAACCGGGTCGGCTGCCGAGCCATGCATCGGACCGACCTCCACTTGCCCCAGAATCGCGCCCGTGTCCGCGTTGGCAATCAATAATCGGTCGGCGCCCGTGTGCGCAGCGTAAATACGCCGTCTCACCGGATCCACGGTAACGTAATCGTACCCTCCGGCATACGGCACGGACACTGCTTGAGAAACCGGAACGATGACCATATCGGCGTGCGAACCCTTTCGTTCGATCAGAAGTGGAAGGTCGTGGTAAACCAAAGCTGCCGCGGCGGCAACCCGTAGAGCTCGGCGCCCTGCGCGAATGCAGTGGCATTTCCTTGGGCGATTCCGAACTGGTTTTGCGGCTGCGCGAGCCCCAGACCGATCAGGCCGTACTTGGACGCGTCGCTGTTGAAGATATTGTAGATACCGAAATTGAAGGTGATCGGTCCAACGGTCTTCGTCAGATTTCCGTTGGCGTACCAATACGGTGCGCCGTCGTACGGATTGGGATACCCGACGTAGTACTCGTTGAGCGCCGCCGTCACCGCGCCCGCGCGGTTGTCGTATGCAAGCCCCACCCGTGCCTGATGCAGCGGCACCCCGCCAAACTGCGAGCCGTTGATGAAGCCGGTGTTGTTCGAGAGAATGTTGACGTTGAGCCCGGTGTAGTAGGCGGACTGGACGGTGAACCCGCCATTGATTTTCAATTGGCGAGTCAATGGGACCGACGTATCGAGATTAATGCCCCGGTACACGGCTTGCCCCGCATTGAACGTCGACGAAACACCGAGGTTCGCGGCGGTGAAGGTCCCGCCGCATCCACCCTCGAGTTGTGTGATGTAGCCGGCCTCGTAAGGTAGCGCTGCAGCTAGCTGTTGCGGAGAGAGAATCGAAAGCGGGAACGTCCCTCCGACGATTGGGTTGGTCTCGATCGAATCGTAGGCGTCGAGCTCCAATGTCGCCTGGTTATCGAAGCGGTGGGCCACGGCGAACTCCAAATCGTTATCGCGCTCGGGTTGGACGTATTGACTCGACGTGCTACCGATCGCGGTAAGCGAGTGGCAGCCTTGTGTCGCGTTGAAGCTGCTCGTAACCATCGAAAATGACGAACCCGAGTAGAGCAAAGCCGGGTCCGGAATGCTCGTCGAGCGTCCCGCGGTCGCGCGGAGCACGTCGTTATTGGTCGGTCGATAGACGATCGAGAGACGCGGGTCGAAGTTTGAGGTATTGGTATTTTTGTTCCGATCGACGGCCGCGTCTGCGAAAAACGAAAGCCGGTCGTTCGGCACGTATGTGTCTTTTACTGAATAAATCGTGTCGGCGAGCTGGAAGCCCTCGAATGGTCCGCCGATCGTGTTCGCGTTATACATATTCGAATTCGTCTCGTGCAACTGCTTCTGAAAATAGACGCCGAACGAGAAGTCATTTCGCGAACCAGCGTACTCGTCGCTGAGAAGTCCCCCGTGCGTGAGGTACGTGTCGTCGTGATTGGGCGCATCACCCGGACCTTTGGTGTTGATGTAGCCGTAGTTGTCGACGAAACCGTCGAGTGTGAGCGTGCCGGCTCCAATCTTCCGCGTAATGCGCGTGTGATAGTCCTGATCGATTCCCGCGTGGAAGCGTCCGAGACCGCCGCCTTGCGGACCCGAGAAAGCCGCCGCAAATTGCTTGGAGTTCAAACACTCGTAGCCGCCCCGAGAGTCGTTAAGAACGACATACGAGTTTGCGCACGAGGCCGTGGCGCCGTTTGGCAGCGTTTCCGAGTCGTTAACCCCGGAAGGGTGCGTCTGCAGTACGTACTGCGGCGAGAGATAATCCTCGTCGCCGTTGCCCGTGGAGTCCGCGTACATGCTCGAGTTATAGGCCGTGGCCAGAATCGAGGTCTTGGAATCGAGCTGGTAGGTGACTTTGCCGAGGACATTGCGATTGACATATGCGCCCGAGACAAGATAATCGCAGTTTTTGACGTCTTGCGAGCGTAGCGTGGGCAGCCCGTTGGTATTGTCGCTGCCGGGGCAGCCGCTAGCGTCGGCGCCTTCCCCCAGCAACCCCGTTTGCTCGATGTTTTGAGGGCCGAGTTCGCCATCGGTTCCCTCGACGCCATACGCGAATGCATATCCCACGCGGCCGGAGGTACCGGTAAATGTTAGGCCGGTCAATTCGTGCCCCAGATCGCCGTAGCCCTGGGTAAACGAAAAATGCTGCTGCTGCGTCGGATCGAGGGTCTGGAAGTCGACCGCGCCCGCAATCGTCGGCACACCGTACAGTCCGGTTGCTCCAGAACCGTACACGACATTGATATTGCCGTATCCCCAAAACTGCGCGAGCTGGTAGTCGAAACCGCCGCCAGTAGCCCCGATCGGGCCGATCGGATGGCCGTCCAAGAGTGTCGCCGTTTCGGTCGGATCGAATCCGCGAATGCTCAGCGACTCGTCGTCGCCGAGCGAGCCGCTCGTCGAAGCCGTTACGAACGGCAACGTACCGAGTGCGTCGCCCGCGCGCTGAAAATTCTGATTTGTGATGAGCGACGGTGCAATCGAGTTGTTGATCGTCGCCGACGTCTGAAGTGCCGCTCGCGACGCAACCGATGTGGTGTAGATCGTTTTCAGGCCACCCTTGAGCGGCGAGAGTGCGGTCTGTAGCGCAACGTCTTGCTGACCCTCGGCCACGACCAAGCCCTCGAGAAGGGTGGTCTGGTAGCCGCCCGCCTCAATGAGGACTTGGTAATTCCCCGGCGCGACGCGCCGTATAAAAAAGGAGCCGTCTGGACCGGTTTTCGCAGTCGCGATCGTCGTGTCATCGTGCCGCAGTTTAACGGTCGCGCCGACGATCGGAAGGCCATGCGTGATTTCCAAAATTCTACCGGACACCGTCGTTGAGGCCGGCGCGCTTTGCGCGATGGCCGGAACGACCGTAGCGGTTGCGATCGCACAAACGAGCAACACCGTGGAACAAGCACGAGCGAGCATTGCGTCGAACTCCAAAAAAAGATAGATGGCTTCACCAATCACTACGGTCGTATTTTTAACTGGCGCTTATGCGATGGTTAAGAAAGCCTATCTTTTCGCCGTTCATGTTCGTGTCATGGGGACGCTCTATACTCGCCTCTTTACTGTGCTCGACGGCAAGCACATCGACGGCCCCAACAACGTTATCGATGCATTAAGAATGGCGTTGCCGCAAGGGACGCACGAGACAAATCTTCAACCTGGCACGTGCCATGCGCGCTCTCATTGTCGAAGATGACGCATCGCTCCGGCGCTTGATCGCGAGGGGCTTGCAAGAAGACGGGCACGTCGCCGACGCGCTCGCCGACGGCCGCGAATGCGCAGCGTACCTTCGCTCCACGGCCTACGACGTCGTGATTCTCGACTTAAATCTCCCGCATCGAGACGGACTCGATGTTCTGCGAGACATTCGCGCACTGCCGCTACTTACACCGGTCTTGATTCTGACCGCGCGTATCGACTCGCGTGACGTCGTGGCGGGCTTAGACGCCGGCGCCGATGACTATTTGCGTAAGCCTTTCGCCCTGGATGAATTGCATGCTCGTCTGCGATCCCTGATACGGCGTCCGAAGACGTGGTCTGAAGATCTGATGCGCTGCTCGGATCTCGTATTCGACCGTCGCACGCGGGAGGCGCGACGCGGCGCGCGACCGATCGATTTGACCTCTAGGGAAATCGCGCTTCTGGAAGCGCTGCTGCGAAACGCCGGACATACCGTCACGCGCGAGGCGCTCTTCGATGCCGTCTGGGACCGCGCGGCAGACCCCGGATCAAACGTGCTCGACGTCTATGCCAGGCGACTGCGGCTAAAACTGTGCGCCTCAGGCGAGCCGCAACTCCTCCACACCGTGCGCGGTATCGGATTCAAACTTGGAACGACGGCATGAATCTGCGCCGCCGGATCGTCCTAACGATCGCCGCGCTGCTCGCTGCGAGTTGCGCGCTTTTTTCGGTCGTGTCGTTGACCGCGCTGGATCGCACGCTTGCGGCGAGCGCCGACGGCGAGCTTCTCACACTGGCGCGCGCCGTCGGCCAAATCGTCGATTACCACGGCGGCAAGCTCTCCGTAGACGCGGGCGACATTCGCCAAATCGCCAAGCTTCACGGACCCGACCAGCACATTAGCGTCGTCGATGCACGGGGACGCCTGATCTTCGGCGAGCCCGTTCCCGCGCGCGCGCAGGGGGACGGTCTACGGTTTGTGCGTTCGTCCAGTCTTTACGGCAACGCCAGGGGAATGGTCGTGACGTGGCAGAGCGTCCGGTGGATCGCCGCGATCCATCGGACGCTACTCCTCACGTTCATTGCCGTGGCCGTTGCACTCGTCGGCGCGGGCGTGCTCTTCTCGCGCCTGCTCGCCGATCGCATCCTCGATCCGGTCGACGCGATCGCACGTCTCGCCGCGCGGATCGAAGCGCGCGACCTTTCCCTGCGCATCGGGGCGTCGGGGAGCGATGAACTCGCGCGACTGTGCGCGACCTTCGACCGTATGCTCGACCGCCTCCAAGCCAGCTTCGAAACCGAGCGCCGGTTCGTCGCCGATGCGTCTCACGAGCTGCGCACACCGCTAGCCGTGATTCGCGCCGAAACGGACCTTGCACTACGCCGCCCACGCGCGGCGGAAGCGTATCGCGACGCGTTCGTTTCGGTCGATCGCGAAGTCGCGCGGCTCGAAAAGCTGGTCGATGACTTGCTCGACACGATGCGGGATCGTTCGTTCGCGCGAAACGAGCGCGTCGATATCGCATACGTAATCGACCAAATGGGCGAACGAATGCGCGCGACAGCACGCGGTATTCACGTCGACATCGTAGACAAGCCTGCCGTCGTATGCGGACACCGAGAATCGATCGAGCGCGCGGCCGGCGCCGTGCTTCACAACGCGATCACGCACGGCGGCGGAGGCCGCATCGAGGTGCGCGTGCACCGCGACGCGCACCTCGTTCGTATCGACGTCGCCGACGATGGCCCGGGATTCGGTGACGAAGCGCTCGCGCATGCAACCGAACGCTTCTGGCGCGCAGACTCGGCGCGTTCGCGCGGAGGCACGGGGCTGGGCCTGTCGATCGCGCGCGTGTTGATCGAAGCACACGGCGGAGAAGTACGGCTCGCCAATGCGCCACATCGCGGTGCGATCGTCAGTTTGGTGCTGCCGGCCGGCTGATCGCCGCCGAAAAGAGTCCAGCCCGCTCCTCAGCGAAAAGGGGGCCGCAATGTCTATTTTCGATCTGTTATTGGTCGCGTGGGTCGCGGCGTTGATCGGCACCGCAGTCCTCCTCGTTCGCCGCCAGTGGCCGAGCGCCAGGTGGTGGGCCGGGGCCTCGGTGATTTTGAGCATCCTCATCGTGATTCTCAAGCCGAAGTAGCCGTAACCCCTAACGGTGGCGGCCGTTGGTTACTCTGGGATCGTGAACGTAAGGGTACGCGAACCCGCCTGCTCCAAAGAGGCGTCGCTCGATGAATCGTCCCGCACGACGAGCACGTTCCGGAAGTTGCTGCGCGTCGGCGCGTAGGCGACCTTGAAATTCAACTTCGAAATTGGGCCGTTCCACGTCACCACGAGCGTGTTCGAGCCGGGATGCACGACCCCGCTGACGTCGTCGTAGTTCACGGATTGCAGGCGATCGATTTCCTCGCCGTTGATGGCGACGCTCACGCCATCGGGCTCGGGCTGCATATTCCTGAAGATGGCGATCGGCCCGTCGGCGTTGGACCCGTCGCTCGGGGCTTGCTGTGCGGCGGCGGTCCCGCTCACCAGCACTGCGAGCGCCGCGGCGGCGCTGATTGCCTTGAACATCTGCATGCGGTGGCCTTACGTTTACGGCGGTGCTAAATCCCGCTTGGGCACAGGAGCACTCCGCGGCCGGCGATAATGGGCTCGCATGCAAAGCAGAGCCCGAATCCTCATCTCCGCGTTTGCCTTCATTTCCGCGATCGGCCTACCCCAGGTCGTGTCGGCCTGCTCGATCGACGATCAAGTACCAATCTATCAATCGCGATCGTGCGAGCCGGACTTCGTGCAGGATAACGGCAACTACCGCGCGCGGACATGCTATACAAACGACAGCCCGGACGCCGTGATTGCGTTCTATGCCGCGGTCGACGGGTTGCAGCACGACGGTTCGCATTTCACGAAGCTGACCGATAGCGTGCGAACCACGATCGACGTTCACGCCTACAAACCGGGCGCCGCAATCGTGTATCTTTGCCAAGACCTGCAGTAATGGCTTCGCTCGCGCGCTCGCCCGAACGACCTTCTTAGAGCGGAGCTCCGCAGGTCCAGAAGCCGACCGGCCCGCTGTCGTTCGGACGGCCCCACGCGGCCTTCATGCCCGTAATCGCAGATTCGCCCTGGAACGTCATCCGGCCCCAGCCGCCGTCATCTCGCGTGTTCTGGCCTTCGTTGGCTTTCTGAAACCACTGGTACTGAACCACGCCGTTGTTGTCCACTCTACCGGTGAGATGGCCGGGGATCCCATTATGGCCGATGTACGTTCCGCTGACATCGTCACCGTTTTGGATGAGAATGACGTCGAGCCGGATGCCGGTGCGCGTCATACACGCGTATGCGCCGCTGAGGTCGTCCGCGCTTGCGGGAAGAGCGACGGCAACGAAGCCGGCAACGCAAAGCACCGCGGAAAACATACGGATAAGATGGCGTATCATCGCCACAAGATATGTCGGAGCGTTCGGCGGTTCCTATCCGTCGAGTCCCCTGGACCACGGAGCAATCGTCAGCTTGGTGCTTCGGCCTCCTGGTCCACCTGCATCACTCTTTCGATTGGCGCATGCGGACGCGGGGAACATAACCAGCACTGCATGTCGATGAAAGAAGGTAGACACACATGAGCGACCGAGGACCAGTGATCGTGCGCGAGGAGCGCGGCGGAGGGGCCGGAGCCTTTGCCATCGGCGTGATCGTCGTCGTTGCGCTATTGATCGTGCTGTTCGCGTGGCACCCGTGGACGATGACGACGACGTCAACGACCCATCAAACGACGGTGACGCAGCCGAACGCGAACGCAGCGGGCGGGGCGGCCAACGGTTCGTCGACCACCAACTCGACGACCACCACCAACGGCGCAGGCTCGACCTCGAGCGGCAATCCGTAGGAGCATCGCGAGCGGACGGGCACGGCGCTAGTCGCGCCCGTCCGCGTCGTCTTCCCCTTCCTCGTCTTCGTCGGCGTCATCCTCATCCTCGTCGAGATCGTATTCCTCGCCGGTTGACGACATCTCGTCCACCGCTGCGTGGATCTCGCGATAGAGCGCGGCAATCTCACGGCCCAAGTCGGCGCCGCTGCGCTCGGAGCTGACGTCCTTGAGCCAGGGCTCGAGCGCCGCCATGGTGAGATTCATGGCAATTACGTCATTGGTCGCAGCAAAGTCGTCGTCCATCATCGGTCCTTTCATCACGCCGTACAGCGTACCCGGTGTGGGTTAAGACGACGTGATGACGGCAGGGTCCCGGGCGCAACCCGGCATATAGTTAGCCAGTTAATAATGCAGATGCGCAACCCATTCCGTCACCGCCCGGACGCTGCCGTCGGGCTGATCACGATCACCGTCATGCTCGGCCTTATCATGGCGATCATCGATTCGACGATCGTCAACGTGGCGCTCAACACGATCGCGGGCAACCTCGGAGCGTCGGTCGACGAAGCCTCGTGGATCGCCACCGGCTACATTCTTGCCAACGTGATCGTTATGCCGCTCAACGGGTGGTTGACGGCGTATCTGGGACGCAAGCGGTTCTATGCGATCTCGCTGGCCATTTTCACGATTTCGTCGTTCCTGTGCGGAACGGCGACCAGTATCACGCAGTTGGTCATCTACCGCGTGATCCAAGGCATCGGCGGCGGTGCGCTGCAGCCCACGGCGCAGGCAATTCTGTTCGAAACCTATCCGCCCGAACGGCGCGGCTACGCGATGGCGATCTTTGGCCTCGGCGCGATGGTCGGTCCAGCCGTTGGACCAACGCTGGGCGGATACATCATCGACAACGCGTCGTGGCCACTGATCTTCTTCATCAACTTGCCGATCGGCATCGTCGCGTTCCTGATGACGCTGTCGGTCATTCCGAATCCCAAGTTCATCGAACGGCCCAAGGCCGGAATCGACTGGACCGGCCTGACCCTGCTGGCCGCGGGCCTGGCCTCGCTGCAGTACGTGTTGGAACGTGGCGAACACGACGACTGGTACAGCTCGACCACGATTTGGATCCTCACCATCGTAGCTGCCGTCTCGCTCACGATCTTCATCTGGAAGATGGTGCGCGACAAATATCCGCTCGTTCAACTGCGCGTTTTCCGCATTCCGACCTTTACGATCGGCAACATCCTTGGCATCATCAGCGGCTTTGGTCTGTACGGTACCGCCTTGATCTTGCCGCTGTTCTTCCAGACAATTCTCAATTTTACGGCGTTTGATACAGGTCTAGCACTGTTGCCCGGCGCGGTGTCGACGGCAGTGAGCATGATGATCGTGGGCCGGCTTCTCAATCGCATCGACGCGCGCGCGTCGATCGCTTTCGGCTTTCTGATCTTCGCGTTATCGACCTGGATGCTCGGAGGGCTCAACACAAGTGCCGGATACTGGGACGTCTTTTGGCCCCGCTTGATCCAAGGCTTCGGCTTGGGCTTTTTATTCGTGCCGCTTTCGACGGTGTCGCTGGGCGACGTGCCGATTCCCGAACTTGCCGGCGCCACCGGCGTATACACGCTGGTCCGGCAACTCGGCGGCAGCTTCGGTATCGCGATTCTCACGACGCTCCTCACCCACGAAGCCGCCGTTGCCTGGAACGTGCTGGCGTCGGGGGTAACGCAAACGCACGGCTACCCGGTTTCGCTGCTGACCTCGCTCGTCGCGCAGCAAGCCGAGATGATCGGCTACGACTACCTCTTCCGGCTCACGGCCATCGTGTTCGCGCTGGCCACCCCGCTGGTGCTCTTCATCAAGGTCAAACCACGAGCGGCGAGCGCACCGTCGTCGCTAGCGATGGCTGCCGCGGACTAAAGCGAACCGGAGAGTTCGCCTCGGGTCCGAAGAAGCGGCTTGCATGCCCTTGAGGATCGCGGTCGACGCGCGCGTCGTTGCCACGGATACCCGCGGAATCGGCCGGTACGAACGCGCCGTGTTGCGCGACCTCGTCCGCCGTGATGACGTGTCGCTTACGCTGCTGCTTCCCGAGGCCCTGCCGTTTCTAAGGCGACGCGCGCTGGCGCGTGCGCTGGGATCGACGCGGTTTGCGGTCGCCCGGCGCGTTCCGCGCAACGCCGACGTCGTGTGGCACCCTGCGAACGGCACGTTTTTTCCGTCGCTGACCCCTGCCGTCGTCACGCTGCACGACGCCGTGCCCTTCCGCTATCCGAACGACGATCCAAAAGCGCGCGCGCGCGAACAAGAACCCTTTACGATCAGCGTCGGCACCGCCGCGTCGTTCATCGCCGTCTCCGCGTTCGGAAAAACCGAAATTCACGCCGTCTTCGGCGTACCCGGCGAGCGGATCGATGTGATCCATCACGGTGTCGACGAGCGTTTCTCGCCCGGCGAGCCGCAAGCGCTGCCGCCGGGGGTCCGCGCCGGCGCGTATTTCCTGTTCGTCGGCGATCCGGTCGAACCGCGCAAGAACTTCGCGATGCTCTACGACGCCTATCGGCTCGCGTGGCCCGCAGGTGACGGGCCGCGCCTGGTCGTCGCGGGCGCCACGCGACCTCCGCGCGCAGACGTCATCGCAACCGACCGGCTCGGCGACGATCTCGACGCCGTCGGGAGCAACGAGTTGCTTGCACTCTATCGCGGAGCGCTCGCCGTTGCCGTGCCGTCGTACCACGAAACGTTCGGCATGCCGGTCCTCGAAGCGATGGCGTGCGGAGCACCCGTTCTCGCATCGCGGGGAAGCTCGCTCCCCGAAGTCGGGGGAGACGCGGCTCAGTACGTGCCGCCGCACGACGTCCAGGCTTGGAGCAGCGCGCTGCGCGCGATTGCGACCGACGGGGCCGCGCGCGCGCGGATGCGCGCCGCCGGTCTTTCGCGAGCCGCGCAGTTTCGTTGGGACGCTTGCGCACAGGCCCACCTCGACCTCCTCGCTCGCGTCGCGCGCGCGCGCAGAGACCCCGCGTGATCCGCGTCGGTGTCGACGCCTGGAATCTTCCCGGCGACCGCCGCGGCATCGGACGGTACCTGCGCTCGGTGCTGCGTGCGTGGCGCGAACGCTTCGCCGATCGCGTCACCGTGAGCCTGATCGTTCCCGAATGGCACACGTGGACCGTGCGCGATCGCTATCGACGCGAAGTCGAAGGGACGTCGTATCCGGTGATCTCGCGCGCGCTGCACGGGCGCGCACCACTCGACGTGTTGTGGTTTCCTTGGAACGGCTGCAGCTGGACGAACTTCTCGCTGCCTGCGGTTGCGACGCTGCACGACGCCTCGAACTTCGTCGTACCGGGCTATCCCGTGCAGACGCAGGCGATCTTCCGCGCAGCCGAGCGACACGCGCGCGCGCTGATCACCGACTCGGTCTTCTCTCAAGGCGAACTCGCGCGCGAGTTGCACATCGATCCGCAACGCCTAACGCCGATTCCGCTGGGCGTCGATCCGGTCACCACCATGGCGCCGCTGCCGTCTGACCTCGTGGCGCTGCAGCCGTATGTGCTGTTCGTCGGTGAGTCGGAACGGCGCAAGGGCATCGATACGCTGCTCGAGGCGTTCGCGCAGGCGCGTCGCGACGATCCGCAGCTCCACTTGGTGCTCGCCGGCAAACGGGGCAACGCGATGACCGGTGATACGCCGCCCGGCGTGACGGAACTGGGATACGTCGACGATGCGCGTCTGGCAGGGCTCTATGCCCACGCCGAACTTTTTGCGTTTCCCTCGCGCTACGAGGGCTTCGGGCTCCCGGTGCTCGAGGCCATGGCCCACGGCACGCCGGTGATCGCTACGAACGCGACCGCGCTGCCCGAAGCCGGCGGCGACGCGGTCGCGTATGTTCCGCTCGATGATGCACCGGCGCTCGCGGCCGCCATCGCCCGTATCCGGCACGACGGACCGTATGCGCAGACGCTGCGCGCCGCGGGTCGCGCCCGCGCGGCCGCGTTCGACTGGACGCGAACGGCGCAGGCGACGCTCGACGTTCTCGAAGGCGCCGCCCGATGAGCCCGCCGGTTCGTCTCGCGCAAGGCTTGGCGGTGCGCGAGGGGTGCGTGCTGCTCGTTGCGTCGTCGTATCCGTCGCATCCCCAGCCGCTCTGGAATTTACCCGGGGGCCGTGTCGCCCCCGGCGAGCTGCTCGTCGAGGCCGTCGTCCGCGAGATACGCGAAGAGACCGCACTCGAAGCGACGGTGCATTCGCTGGCCTATATGAGCGAGAGCTACGACGGCGAGCGCCACGTGCTCGCGGCAATCTTTCACGTGGACGTGCAAGGCGCGATCGCCCTTCCACGCGGCGCCGATCATGTCGTCGCGGTGCAATGGGTTGCGTTTGAGTCGTTGCGCGAGCATCTGCCGGTCGCGGTGGTGCGCGAACCGCTGCTGCGCTATCTTGCAGCGGGCGAGCGCTACTTCGGCGTGCATGATGCCGGCATCACGATCACCTGGCCGGACGAGACCTAGGCCGGGCGGAGCATCCAGCGCTCGCGTTCGAGGACGTACCCGATGACGTCGACGGGTTTGCCCTGCACCGTCGCGCCGCGCGCAAGAATCCCGTCCTCTTTGAATCCGGCGCGATCGAGTACGGCGCGCGACGCGAGGTTTTCGGGTAGACAATACGCCCGAATCTTGCGCAACTGTAAGCGATCGAAAGCCTCGCCGACGATACCCGTGACGCACTCGGTTGCGATGCCGCGCCCACGAAACGCCTCGACGACGCTGTAACCGATCTCGGCCGACGCTGCCGTACGCTCACCGACCCGCAACGACGCCCACCCGACTGCTTCGCGACTGCCTTTGAAAAAGATCAGCCATTCGAACCGGCCCCAGACGCCGGCCTCGAAGCGCGGCGGCCGCGAACCGACCATCCGGCGAAACTGCACGAGATCGACGGTGGGCAGATCCTGAAACTCACGTAAGCCCGGCTGCTGCAGCAAGCGCCAGAGCAACTCGGCATTCTCCAAGCTCACCGGGGCCAGCCGTAGTCGTTCGGTACGCAGCGCGCGCATGTCGTCCCTTGTCATTTCACCTCGAGTGCGTGAACCATGCGTAGAGGAGAACGATCATGAATCTTTACGCCGCCTATCATTCGCTCGCTCCCGCCATGGTCGATACCACGGCAACGGTGACCAGCGCCCCAACGTACTTCGTCGGAACGCACACGCACGCCGAGCACGAAGAGTTTCTGGCGCAGACCGGGGCCGGCCCGATCGACGTGGTCGATAACGTCGATCTCGCGCCGCGCGTGCCCGTGCAACCAGGCGACCAGATCGAAGTGCGCGGTGAAATGGTTCACGATCCGGGGCGCGATCCCGTCGTTCATTGGACTCATCACGATCCAGACCACCGCCACGCCGATGGGTTCATTCGCTTCCGCGGGCAGGTGTACGCGTAGGCCCTTTGAGGGCCAGCAACTGCGGCACGGTGACGAAGCGGTAGCCTTCGCGCTTGAGCGTTTCGACGATGATGCGCGTCGCTTCGATGTCGCTCGCACGATCGCACGTCGTCGCGGGGACATGCCCGTGCGCGCAGACGATGCCGCGGTTTCCGTCGTGCAGCACGATGATCGAGCCGTCGGTCACGTGGCCGAGCACACGACGCGCGATGACCTGCGGGGACGGATCTTCCCAATCCTTGGGCAGGGGAACCGACCACATCACCGGCGTGTAACCCAGTGCGCGCACCTCATCGAGCACGAGCCAATCGCGCGCGCCGAAGGGGGGACGCATGATGCGGCTGTGCACGCCGGCCGCGGCGAAGATCGCCGCATCGGTGCGGCTGAGCGAATCGCGCACGGCGCTTGCATCCATAAGAATCATGTGACTGTGCGACCAGGTGTGGTTTCCGACCGCGTCACCGTCGCGCACCTCGCGCCTGACGACCGCAGGATACGCCCGCACGGCGCGGCCGACCAGAAAAAACGTGGCGTGTACGTGCTCGACTTCGAGCACGTCGAGGATGCGCGAGGTGTACGGCGGATTTGGCCCGTCGTCGTATGTCAGCGCGACCAAACGTTCATTCGCGGGGCCCGAAACCAACGTGCGCCCGAAGACCTGGTTACCCGGGCTTTCGGAGATCTCGTACACGCCGAAGATCACCAGCGCCAGCGCGGCACACACGCCGAGCATCGTGAACACGGCGCGCGTTGAGGTAGCCATCGGTTACCGCGTAGTCCCGCTCACCGAGGCACGCACCGACGCGATCTTCGCGCGGAACTGCGGCGATCCGAAGGTCAGAAAGTCGTCGACCACGGCTTGGTAGTGCGGATCGACCAACTCCGAGCTCGCAAGTTTGAGTACATCGTTCGGATTGGTCTTGCGTAAATCGATGTGGTATTGACGGCCGGCGGTCGTGGCCCAGTAGTGGGGATCGGTGAAGACGATCGTGCGATCGCCTTGCTTGAAGTCGACCTCCTGCTTGACGTAGACGGTGTAAACGATGTGCGTGTTCCCACGCGGCGGCTTGTCCATCAGTTTCCACACCCCATCCTGCACGAGCCGGCCAAATAAGAAGCTGACGTCGGTCGTGGCATGCGGAGGCGCGGTGATCGTGATCTGTTTGCCGGCGTACGAGCGCACGCGGTACTGGAAGGACGAGATACCGTTGACGTCCTGCATGTCGTATTCTTGTTGGTAGATCGGCGGCTTGTCGTACTGCATCAGCAGACGCACATAGATCGCACTTGGCTCATTGGCGATGCGCGCGAGGTCGTCGACACGTGACGTTTCGGGTTTCCAATAGATCACCAGCCCGATCGCGAGCATCACGACGGTGAAAACAAGAATACTCCAGGGGACGATGGTACGACGGCGCATGACGGAGGTGCCCTACGAACCGGCCGCGGCCGCTTCCTGGTCGAGCACGTCGTTGACCAGACGATCGGCAAGCGCATTCTGCTTGCGCGGGACGTGTTTGATGTCGACGTGTTCGAAGCGGCGAAGCATACTCTGCGCGCGCCGGTGCAGCGGCTGCAGGTCGGCGTGCTTGACCCGGTACTCGCCGCGCATCTGTTTGACCACGAGTTCGGAATCGAGCCGCACGGCCAGGCGCAAAATCCCGTGTTCGAGCGCACGCTCGAGCCCAATGCATAGGGCCGTCCACTCCGCCACGTTATTGGTGGCTCGCCCCAAGAACTGTCCGACCTCGTCGAGCACCGAGCCGTCGGGTGCGAGCAGGACGGCGCCGCTGGCAGCCGGGCCCGGGTTCCCCCGGGAACCGCCGTCGGCAAAGAGGGTCGCTTGTGGCGGCAAGGGATCGAAAAGGGTGGTCATGAGCGAGGTGATTCTTCGTCACTCCTGGGTATAACGCCCCTATGCGACAGATCATGACGCGCGGTCTCGCCGCGCTTGCACTTCTTGCACTGACCCTCGCGCCGGGTACGGCGTGGGCAGCCAGCACGTTCTATGGAATCACCGTCCACGTTTCGACCAGCAACATCAAGGTCGAAGACCCCCGCACAAAGCAAACCCTCAGCTTTGAGATCCTGCCGAAGTTCGATCAGATCTTCTCGGGCGACGGCAAATCGACGTATCAGATGAAAGACATCAAGCCCGGCCGCTACGTCGGGATCGTCTACGATCAAAAGGCACTTGGCATTCGTCACGCCGACAAGATCTATTTACTCACCAACGCCAACCAACGCATTCACGATCTCTATCACTAGGAGACGCGAACGATAAGGAGATGCCCGCTCTAATGAGCGGGCATCTTTGCGTTCATCCAGGTGCTGCCATCGGTGTAGATCGCCGTCAGCGGGACGCACGAAACGGGACGATCCGAACGGGGAACGCGGTCTTCGCCCAGCCCGTATGCGTGCATGACGAGTGCGCTGGACGTGAAACGGCCGACGTCGCGGACGACTGCGAGGACTTTGCCGTCTTGCACCAATCCGAAGTCGACCGACGACAACGGCTTAGCCGCGCGATTTTCGAAAGCGATCATCAGCATCGCCGGGACACCCGGCTGATCGACGCCGGTACCGAAAATCGAGACAAAGTGCATCGCTTGCTGTGCCGGGCTCGCTGAACAGCCTTCGACGGCAACGATTCTGGCGGGCGACGCCTGAGCTTGCGCGCTTGCGGTCGCCAGCGCAAGGGATGCGACGGCGCCGAGCACGGCTGCGGAACGAACGATTATTTTCATGGGTGGAACATTTCCTTTCTCACCCACGATTACGCCGCCGAGAGCCGGACGGTTTACTTTGCGCCGAGCCACCCGAACGCGTTGCGAACGATGCTCCTGGCATCGTGTTCGATGCACGCGCCATGGGCAATGATGAGTTTTTGGAAATCCCAGGCCATTATTTTTTCCAAAGAACGCCGCGCGTTCGCCTTATCCGTGAACGATAAACGGATATCCAGCGGGACACCGCCGTCCAGCACGCCCGCGGCGCGCTTTATGAAGGTACCAATCGCGTCCCCTGGGCGTGCACGATAGTTCTGGATGAAATCGGCCACGATTAGCGTGCGCGACGCCTTGTGAAAGAATTCGACCTCGCTGGCCAATGCATTACCGCGAAAAACGACTTGATCGAGATCGGCGCTCCAACATTCCGGCGATTCGTCCGTCAATTGCAACGAATCCCATAACCGTGCTTCGGGGAAAAGCGCATGCCAATGATCGAGTCGCCAGCGATGCAGCCGTGTGGGCGAGACGAGATGACGCACCGGTCCGAGCTTGCGGACCTCGTCGAGCGTCTCGGCCGAAACTTCGACCGGTGAGTTGATCCAAAGCGAGCCGTCCCCCAGCCTGACGACGATCATGCGCGTGGGGAGGTCAGCGACGAAAAACCGCACCTTCGGCCCGTCAACGATCCAAATGTCGTTGCCGAACGCTTGTAACACTACTCGAAACGCGCCGCGATAATCGCGATGTCGTCGCGGCGGATGCCACCGCAAAACGTCAGCGCGTCGGACAAGAGCGCGTCGACGATATCTCCGACCGGCTCGTCGCGGTGCCGGCGCACGATCGAGATCAGGCGTTCCATACCGTAGAGTTCGCCCTGCGCGTTCCGCGCCTCGGTGATGCCGTCGGTCGTTCCGACGAAAAGCGCCGACTCGCGCAGTTCGACGAAGTGTTGCTTGAACAGATGGTGCTGGTCGTCGAAAACGCCGATGAGCGGCGCGGTGGGATCCAAAACGCGTACGTTGCCGTCAGGATACATCACCAGCACCGGCTCGTGGGCGGCACACGTGTAGGTCATCATGCGGCGGCTGGGGTCGACGACGCCCAGAAAAATGCTAGCAAACGACTCCGTGCGTTCGAACGCGTTGTTCTCCAGATACAAGCGATCGAGTGCGCGTACGGCTTTTTCGGGCGCAAGACCGTGCGAGGAATATGCGCGAAGACCGTATTTGATCAGCGCGGCGTGGACGGCGGCCTGCGTGCCCTTTCCCGAGATGTCGGCAATCGAGATCGCGACCGAATCGTTGTCGAAATGATAGAGATCGATGATATCGCCGCCGGCATGCCCTTCGGCCAGCCGATACGTCACCGCATAGGAAATGCCGGGGATGCTCACATCGGATTGCGCGAAGAGATGCTCGACCAAAATCTGGGCGGCTTCGGAGGTTGCCGGCATCGACTCGAGAGCGATGCTGGAATATCCAGGCGCTTTGTCGGAAACCGACGGTTCGGGCTCGGTGACGATACCGCCGCCCGCTTGCCCTCCCACCGGTTCGATCTGTTTCCTCATGGAGCTTCTCCTAGCGGCCTCCGGCCGTGCGCGGGCAATTCGGCCCGAAGGGGCACGCGCCCCGCACCTCATCCCATTCTCATCCGGATAGCTCAAATCTGTCAGGCTCGGGCGCTACGCTCTATCCATCATGAACACCAACATTCTGCGCTCCACGGTCGCCGCGCTCGCGCTCTGCGGCGTGATGGTCACCTCGATGCAAGCTCCGGCTCGCGCCGACGGTGCCGCCAGCACGCGCACAATCATCGGTGCAGCCGCACTGATCGCCGGCATTGCTACCGCGGTAAACGTCGCACACAAAGACCAGGTTGCGAACACGGTTGAAGGCTATCTGCCCGATGGAAGTGTCGTGTATGAGGACGGACACGTGGTTGCCCGTAACGGATACTCGTGGTATCCGGGCAATCAGGGAGAGCAGATCGCCTGCAACGGTCAGGCGTGCACCATCTACGCAAACGGCAACCAAGGCTACGGAAACGGATACTACGGAAACGGATCTTATGGTAACGGAAATCGCGGTTACTACAGCAACCGCGATGGCCGGCCCCCGAACTAACCGGTAGCCAGCACGACGAAGAGCCGCAAGAATTCTTGCGGCTCTTCTGCTTGTCCCCGGCTCGTGCGGCCTAGGTGCCCTTGGCTTTCCCTTGCTTTGTCTGCGTGTGGAGCAGCGAGTGCGCCCCTTTGTGTTCGTCGCAATGGAGCTGACCGCAATTGAATTGCTTACAGCGTTCCTTGGCCAAAATCGCACAACCCGGCGTTTCGCACGTCCGCCGGTCGGCCGCCGCCACGCGCGACCATTTTCGCTTGAATCGAACTCTCACGACGGCAGTCTTCCCGCTGAAGGGCGCCGATACTTGCTCGGTTATCGAAGGCGGCGAATCTTCAACTCTTCGCGCGTCGATGTGATGGCCGCACTCGCAGCGGAACTCTTCTTCAGGCGACACGTGCACCTTTCGCAGGGTGGACCGCATTCCACAACGCTTCGACGATCGGTCGCGACGTCTCATCAACGGCAGCGCGCATTGTCCGCAACACCGATGCCGGCGATGGGCAACAGCCGCTCGCATCGGGAGAAATCCGCTCGTCGAACTCATCTGCCGCCGCGACGATGAGCGAAAGCGTACCGGGATTCTCCGAGCCGGCGATCGCGAAGGCTTGATACTCGCGCACATAGGGCGCAAGATGACAGAGCTCCTCGATCCGGTCGAGCGCCGCGGGATCGACGTCGGCGAGGACACCCACACGCCGGGCGAAGCGAGGCTCCGGGCCGTACTGCAGCACCACCGCTATCCGGGCCACCCACTCACCGACATGCCGGGCGTGGACGATGGCCCTGGCGTCTGCGCCCAGGGCTACGGCCAGCACCGCATCGATCACGGCCTCGACCTGCGCCTCGCGCACCCAGGCGGTCTCGAGAACCTCTGCCGGGATTGAACGCAATATACGCTCGGCCTCAAGCCGGGCCAACTCGTGAAGCGAAAGCTCGTGATCCATGCAACGATCGCGCCAGAGACCCCGGCCGGCGGCCAATCGCGAGCTTTCAGTAGGTTCTTCGCTCTAATCCGGCATCGAGAGAGAGAAATCGGTCAAAAGTGCTGAAATGATACCCGTGGCGGGTAGTCCCGTCCCCCTTTACCGCACGTAGGAGGCAGGATGTTAGCGTTTTTCTTGGCGTTTATGATGCACGCAATCGGTCTTGGCGCGCATTCATCGATCCATCAGGCCCTCACCCCGATCGCGATTCCCATTCACACCCACATGCACGCCGCCGATTCGACTGGCGGCCCACCGAACTAGTTCTTTGGACTCAGCGGCCGGGGGCGCTCCAAGGGGAGCCTCTCCCGGCCGCAAAACTCCGCTCTTGAATGACATCGAAGACGGAGATCCAGCGGGCGTGGCATCTCTTTCACCTCGGCGCCTTTATCGATGCTGAGTCGGTTTTGTCGTGCGTTCCTGATCAGCGTCGAAACGGAACGTGTTCGCCTATGGATGGCACTTGCGCCGGGGCGATGCGGCCGTGCGAAGTCGCCTCGGATCGTGGCTGGCGGAGTCACGCCGACGAGGATCTTGGCCGCCGTAGGACGAGCGCACGAGAATGTCGCCCGCGCGTCGCTGGGGGAATCGCTCAAACCCTGGCTCAGCGCGACATCTCGCTGGTCGCAAGCCGAGCTGGCATATGCCGAGAGCTCGCATCGCTTTCAATGAATCAGCGACACGGCCTCGATCCGCGACGGAACTCGCCAAAGGCGATCCCCTATTCAGCCGGAACAACGCATCCGCTATGCGCAGCTTCGCGCTTGGAGCAAAGCGCTATCGCGACGATCTTGAATCCCAAGCAATCGCTCCTACTTCACACCGCTTGTTCGCGCACAGCGCGAGAACGTCGATCAGCGACCTCATCGCGATCAATGCGGACGCCTTCGCACCACTGGTCTAAGCGAATTGGACCTTGGGCCGCTTGCCAGCCACGCGGAGGCGGTTCTGGAAAGGGTCGAATGGCCAGTTGACAACACGGTACAACGCTTTTACACGCAGCGCTCGCTCGCGTGGATGCGCGCCGTGCGGGGTGAATGGATTTCCGCGCTTCACCTTCTCGATGCGACGCTCGCCGTTGCGCCCGACGACATGCGCCGAGGCCTCATTTTCGTCGACCGGGCACGCATCCATCACGCCGCCAACGAAGAATCCGCAGCAGCCGCATCGCGCCAAAGCGCGTTATCCTGTTTCGAGCGCGTCGATTGGTCGCGCGCGCTCCGCGATGAAGCCATGGGCATCTTCGGCGCAATGGACGTTTTGGTACTCGAGCCCGACAGGGCGCGAGCACTTTTCGAGGCGGCGGTTCGCGTTCGCGTCTCGGTGGAAATCGGCGGAGGTCACGGAAAACGGCTACACGCTTTCCGCCTTTACGCCGAGTCTTACCTTGCCGGCGGCGATTTCGCGTTCAAATCCGCACAAGAGGCTTATCGCGCCTTTAAATCGGTGAAATATTTGGGACGTTCGGCAAGTTGCGCGCTGCGAATCGTGGAGCTTGGCGGCGGCGCCCGCTGGCGATCGCGGGTGGAACGCTTCATCGAGCGCTACCCGCACTCACTGGTTGCTCGGCAGTACGCGCGGATCAATTCCCCGCTCGCAACGCTTCCACACCGCACCTATCAAGTTGCTCGCCTACTGGCATCAACAAACCAATCGACGAAAGAGATCGCTACGGCACTCGGCATGGCGGAAGCGACGGTACGAGTGCACGTCCGTACCTTGCATCATCGTTTGAATATTCGGAATCGTTCCGATCTGGTACGACTCTTCATGCGATCCACGCCCGCAGCCTAGACATGAGCGACGAACGCGAGGAACGTGAAGGTCGCAGAGAGCGTGCCCTTCGTTTGGACTTCTTCATCGCCATCGGGGCGCTGGTTATCAGCGTGCTCACCACCGTCACGTTGATTTATCAGACACACGTGATCAGCGATCAATACGCGGCGACGATCTGGCCCTATCTTTCGGTCAAAGACCAGGTCGAGAGCAATGAAGAGCGACTCACGCTGACCAACGATGGCTTGGGGCCGGCACTCGTCCGGTCGGCGCAACTGACGGTCGACGGGAAGAATCTGGCTAGCTGGAATGACTACCTGCGGATGCTCTCCGGCCGTCTCCCGCGGGGAGCCGAAGATCAGCGCCGTTCTCAATACCGTTGGGCCGGCCACGACGATGCGGCCGGGCGACTCGCAGGTACTCTTCGACGTGCGCTACAGCTCCTCAGCGCTCACCACGGCCATCATCTCGCACCGTATCGAAGTCTCATTTTGCTACTGCTCCCTCAACAATAGCTGCTGGTTGATGCGCTCGACGCCGAGTTCAAATGTACCGGCCGACAATACGCCGGTCCACGTCTGCACGGCGCACGCAAAGCATCGACTCCTATGCAGTGAAATGAGCTCGCCCTCGGGCATGGCCCCTTCATAGGCGCTGACGATGGAAAGTATTGCTTCCATTGGCTTTGACTCATCGATCTCGCGGAGTAGCATAAACAGGTGGCGTTTGTGCGGCATGGCCGCCACGCGCCTTTTCCTCGCCATGAAGGAGATGGAGTCTTGTCTCAAACCGCGTGTCCCGTGCATCCCAAGGCCCGTGAGGGCCGGTTCAATCGCGATTGGTGGCCCGAGCAGCTTCGCCTGGGGATCTTGCGTCAACATTCCCCAAAGGCCGATCCGATGGGCGGCGATTTCGATTACGCCAAAGAATTCGCGAAACTCGACCTCGCAGCCGTAAAGCGCGATCTGCATGCGCTGATGACGGATTCGCAGGACTGGTGGCCGGCCGATTTCGGCAACTACGGCCCGCTCTTCATCCGCATGGCGTGGCATAGCGCAGGCACCTATCGCGTCGCCGACGGACGCGGCGGCGCCGGTGGCGGACAACAACGCTTCGCTCCGCTCAATAGCTGGCCGGACAACGTCAACCTGGATAAGGCGCGCCGGCTGCTCTGGCCGATCAAGCAGAAATACGGCAAGCAGATTTCATGGGCCGACCTGCTGATTCTCACCGGCAACGTCGCGTTGGAATCGATGGGCTTTAAGACCTTCGGCTTTGCCGGCGGACGCCCCGACCAGTGGGAGCCCGACGAATCGGTCTATTGGGGCGCAGAAGATACCTGGCTCGCCGACGAGCGGTACGCGGGTGAACGGGTTCTCGAAAACCCGCTGGCCGCCGTGCAGATGGGCTTGATCTACGTCAACCCCGAAGGCCCTAACGGCAATCCGGATCCGCTCAAATCGGCGGTCGATATTCGCGAGACGTTCGCCCGCATGGCGATGAACGACGAAGAGACGGTGGCGCTGATCGCAGGCGGCCATACGTTTGGAAAGACGCACGGCGCGGGAGATCCCTCGCACGTTGGGAGCGATCCCGAAGGTTCGCACATCACCCAGCAAGGACTTGGGTGGAAGAACGCCTTCGGAAAAGGCCACAGCGAGCACACGATCGGCGGCGGTCCCGAAGTGACGTGGACCACTACGCCGACGAAATGGAGCAACAACTTCTTCGAATCGCTGTTCAACAACGAGTGGGAACTGACCAAGAGCCCGGCCGGCGCCAAGCAGTGGGTCGCCAAGAACGGCGCGGCTACCCGTCCCCGACGCGCACGATCCCAGCAAGCACCATAAGCCGACCATGCTGACGACCGACCTTGCGCTGCGGTTCGATCCGGCTTACGAAAAGATCTCACGCCGCTTTTACGAGCATCCCGAGCAATTCGCCGACGCATTCGCGCGCGCGTGGTTCAAACTCACGCACCGCGACATGGGGCCGCGTGCGCGCTACCTCGGGCCCGAAGTGCCCAGCCGAAGTGCTCATTTGGCAAGATCCGGTTCCCGCGGTCGATCATCCGCTCGTCGACGCGAAAGACGTCGCCGCGCTCAAGAAGCAGATCGCCGATTCCGGACTTTCGGTTTCGCAGCTCGTCTCGACCGCGTGGGCATCGGCGTCCACGTTCCGCTGCTTCCGATAAACGCGGCGGGGCCAACGGCGCGCGCATTGCGCTCGAGCCGCAAAAGCAGTGGGCCGTCAACAAGCCCCGAGCAGTTGGCGACGGTGCTCAAGACGCTCGAAGGCATCGCGAGCACATTCAACGGCGCGCAATCCGGCGGAAAGAAAATCTCGCTCGCCGATCTGATCGTGCTCGCCGGGAACGTGGGCGTCGAGCAGGCCGCGAAGAAGGCCGGCTTTGACGTGACCGTGCCCTTCGCACCGGGACGTACCGATGCGTCGCAAGCGCAAACCGACGTCGAATCGTTCGAGGTGCTCGAACCCGTCGCCGACGGGTTCCGCAATTACGTCAAGCGCGACCCAGGCATCCCGGCGGAGATGATGCTGGTGGACAAGGCACAGTTGTTGAATCTGACCGCGCCCGAGATGACGGTGCTTATCGGCGGCTTGCGCGTGCTCGATACGAACGCCGACGGTTCCAAGCACGGCGTCTTCACGACGCGCCCGGGAGCGCTGACCAACGACTTCTTCGTCAATCTGCTCGACATGAGCGGCGAGTGGGCGGAGTCATCGAAAGACAAGCATGTCTTCGAACGCCATAACCGCAAGACCGGCGCCGTCGAGTGGACGGGCACGCGCGTCGACCTGATCTTCGGCTCGAACTCCGAACTGCGAGCGTTGGCCGAGGTCTACGCAAGCTCGGATGCGGGGCGCAAATTCGTCGACGACTTCGTCGCTGCGTGGACGAAGGTCATGAATGCCGATCGCTTCGACCTGGTGAAGTGAGACCGTAGCAGCGGTCACCAAATGAAAGACGCCGGCGTCATACGCCGGCGTCTTTTCTCATACCGATGAAGGTTTTGACCTCGGTTACCGTTTACCGGAACTTAGCTCGTATCGTGAGCTAGGTCATCGATGCGTAGCGTGCGCTCGCCGACAATTCAATGAGCAAGCGTTATGAAATTCACACTTTCGGCTCCGTGCCGTTCAGCGGCTGGACGGCGTGGCTTGATAAGCTTTGTCCTTATCGCCCTGGCATCGGTTGGGGTGGCGGGTGCGCGCATCCCGCGCAGGCCGCGACTGCCGGCGCCTTCCGCTCCCGCTCGGCTAGTGCCGGTGTTTCGGCCGCCCGCGTCGATGCCGATACGGATGCCGACGCAAATCGGGCGGATCGTTCCGCTCTCGCGTCTTCCTCGCCTTCCTTCGCGAACGCGGTTCAACACGCTACGAAGTGGCAATCTCCGGCCGATGGATGCGAACGGCAACTACATCAACGTGGTTACGGCCAACGGCTGCGGAACCACCGTCGGCAATCTTTACAATGTGGGCTGCGAGATCCAAACGCAATTCCAGACCGGCCCCGCGTACAACACCGGCACGGACAGCCTCGAAGACTTTTACATACCCGCCAATTCGACCAACGCCATCGCGGACACCACATGCGGCTTCGGCAATAACCCGTACACGCGCTTTGCACCGCGAGAATGCACGACGCTCAATACGCCCGGCGTCTGGATCTTCGGCACACTGAACGTCACGACCAATAGCTGGATTACGGTCGCATATTTGCCCGTTGGAAGCAGTGTCTATCTCGATACCTATGCGGACCAGTTCGATACGAACGAGACCTCGCAGTTCAGCGCCGCCGGCGGCAGGTACGCCTACGTCAAGGTGACCGGCTTGAGTCCAACCGACCGCTACGAACTCTACGTCGAGTCCACGTCGGTCGCGCCCACATGCGTTTTTTCCGCTCCTGCGGAATCACCGGCGGCCCCGCTCACCAACCGGCTGTGCAATCCCGCGAGCGATACCGGCGATCTCACGGCTCCGGGCGGAATGCTCAACGTCGCATGGCCGCTCTCCGGTACCGATCCACCGGGAACGTACTCGATCGTCCTGTACGATCTCACGCAACAAGAGCGGCTCGTACAACGACAGGTCAGCCTCGTCAGCACGTCGAGTTCTGCGGCGATAGCCCTGACGCCCGTGAGCGGAAATCCATCGCCAAACCCAGTCCCCGCAGCGACGCCGGCAACCACCTTTGCGTTTGACAGTACCGGCGAAAACTCCGATCGCGACTTTAACTTTGACGCGACGGGGCTTCCCGGTAATAGCAACGTCGTCGCCACGATCAGCGATCCGACCGGACAGGTCGTCCAGAGTTGGCAGATTCGAACCAGCGGTGCGGGGACGATCAATCAGCGCTTCACATTCGGCGCCGCGCAAGAACCGTCGAACTATAATCTGAACACCTATTCCGCCGCAATTCTCGACGAGAACACCTCGAGTGTCATCGTGGCTCGAGCCTTCCATATCGACGGCTATCAGGTCGGAACGGCATTTACCAGCCCAGCCGGAACGGCACTTACCGTCACCAGTACCCCGGTTACCAGCGGCCTGGTCTTTACCAATGCCGGCAACGCCGCCTACGGAACCAACAACGGCGATCCCATCCGCGGTATCGTCTTCGATGACGGAACCCAAGGCATAACGATCGCGCTGCTCGACGGGACGAGTTGCGGGACGAATTGCCAGACCGAGACGGTGGTCGATTCCAGCGGCGTGAGCTGGACGGTTACCAACACCTGCACGGGAACCGGCAACCGAATCGACTGCGTGATCGAGGCGTTGCCGATGACGCCCGGTAGCGCGCTGGCCATCGGTTCATCGCTCACGCTCGCCGACATCCAATTCACCGGGCCGTCCAGCAACAACACGTGCAACAACGGCTGCACCGCGACGACCTCGGTGTTACCGCAGGATGGGTTGACGTGGTCTGCGAGCAATCTCACGATCGCGACAAATCCCGTCTACTTCAACAACGACAATCGAGCGACGCAGTCGGCGAGCGGCCACATCTACCTCTACGGCTACCGCGACAGCGGCGGCGCACTCCACGCCGGTGAGGAGGCGCATGGCTACACCGTTCGAGCGCTGGCGGCAGGAAAGACGTCGGTTCTCTACACCGCCACGTCACCTACGACACTTGCCTCCAACGTAAAGGACGTCTATGCCGTAGCCATCTCAAACGGATCCAGCGGCGGAAGCGGTGCAATCACCGAGTTCGGCATTCTGATGCCCGCGCAATTTTCCACCTCCGCCTTCACCGTCGATGCGAACAGTCCGACGACGTGGGTTACAAGGCGTTGCCCCAGGGGATCGGCCGCGTCAGAGGTCTGCTTTATCACGAACGGCGCGAACAATGGAATTCAGCCGGCCGGGGGATCCGAAACGATCTATATCGACGTAACGCCGCCACCGGCAACGGCGTTCGGGTATACCGATGCGGCAATCGACATTCTCAACCCGGCACGATTCGGCGTGACGCCCGACGGAACGTGGGAGGTGTACGCAAACACCACCAATCCGCTCGATGTCGACAGTACCGCGCTCGTCGCCTATTCGCTTAACAGTTCGCTGATGGGAACCAGCGCCAATCCGGCTGCGATCGGTACCAATACGACACCGTCGGTCCAGTTCGTCATTACCAATACCTCGATCGCCGCCGATCCCTTCCCGGATTTGCTCGATGCGGCCGTGCTCGTGGTCCCCACCGCAAACACCTTGAGCAACTTCTCCGGTTTTCCAAGTGGATGGTCGAAGTTAGGCAGTTATACAGTGGGCAGCAACACCTATTACTGGTTCGGCTTGTGTCCCAACCAATTCAACGCAGCGTACCAGCCGCCCAATAACGGCGATCCGGCTTGCACATCGAGCAACGAGCAGAACTCTTCGCTGGCTCCAGGCGCCGCACTGAACTTCACCGCAACGATGGCCGCAGGCAGTTCGGCCGGCACAATTCCGATGACGATGTACGCCCACGGCGCCAACGGCGGCGGCTGGTCGCAAGGGAAGTCGTTTTCGGTGAGCGTCTCATCGCTCAATGTGACGGCAGGCTTCTCGGCGATCGGCCCGGTCGGCAGCCCGACGGCGATTGCAAACGATACCGAACCATCCGTAGGCGCCGACTCCAACACGACCTATGGTAACGCTCTGGTCTATACGATTCACAACACGAGCGCGAGCGGCCCGGGCAACAACGTGACCCAAGTAACGATAACGATTCCGGGCAAAGATATCAGCGGCGTCAACGGCGCGGACTCCAGCGGCGTTCCTTGGACGATCACCGGTTGGGGCGTAAATGGAACGGGGGCGTCGTCGACGGCCTTGAGCGGATCGGGGTTCTCGGGTTGCAGCGTGACGTCATACAGTAGCCCCACCGCAGGCGGCGCCGACGGAAAGATCGTTATCGGCGGCTCCGGTTGCGCACTGACGCCCGGCGGCATCATGAACGTCACCTTTACGGCGAAGGCACCGTACCGCGTCAATGACTCGTACCAATTTCCCGCCGCCGCCAACAATGGTGCGGTACCGGTCGACCAGACATGGCTCAACGACACCGACGTCAGCATCGCTCTTTCGGCGAGCATCAGCATCACGACCGATCCTTCCGCCGATGCAAGTGCCGGCATCAACCCGCTGCCAAACTGCATCGGCTGCACCTTCGGCAACAACGACGTGCAGATCGGTAACGTGGCTAACGGAAGCACCTTCAATGCCACCGATACGGTCGCTGTGGAAGTGCGAACCGATGCTTCGACGCCGTTAGGATGGAGTCTCTACGTCTCGACCAATGACAATCCGGCCAACACCGGATCGCCGAGCAACGAATTTCTTTCCGCCGTCGACACAAGCGCATCGCTGTCGATGAGCGGCCTGACGTACGACGCCGCGACCTATACGGTCGTTCCAATCGCAAATCCCGGCTTGTTGCTGGTCGATAGCGCTTCCGGAACGAGCGCCCGGCGCAATCCCTTCGGGTTCGTCATGAACTACCAAGTCACTATTCAAGGCGGCCCCACCACCGCACAGACCGCCGTCACGACCTACACCTTCATCCCGAACTAGGAAGCGGACGGAGCGGAATTCGATTTTGCAACTCCGGTTTCTTTAGCTCCGAATCTCTCCCGTACATAGCATGAGCTTAAAGCGACGATAAGTGCCCATTAACGTCCACGGGTTACTATCGCCGGTGGCATTCGTGCCATTTACCTTTGCACCTCAAGGGAGAAATTTGTGCTAACGTCCATTGCACGCGCCGGTCTGACGGTTGCGGCGATCCTGTTGGCGGCGACGGCTCTGACTCCGGCGGAAACATTGGCAACGCCGGCGTCGACTCTCGTTGCGCAGGACGCCGCACCGCCCGCGGACTTCGGCAATCCGCCGTCGGGAAGCGTCCCGATCCTTTTCAACGATCACCACGTGTACACCAGGCCCGACACGCTCAAGCAGGGCCGCGTGCTCGCCGCGCTCGTGCGCGGCGGCACCATTTTGGTTCCGCTACGCTCGATGTTCGAACAGATGGGCGCAAGCGTGAGCTACGATCCGTCAACGAAAACCGCGGACGTGAGCAAACCCGGCTCGGATGTGAAGGTTACGGTCGGCAAACCGGAGGTCATCATCAACGGTGAGTCGCGCCCGCTCGACGTCGCTCCCATCTGGTACAAAGGCGACATCCTCGTCCCGATCCGCGTGATCTCCGAAGGCATGGGCGCCTACGTCCTGTGGGTGCCCGACAAGCAGGTCGTCGTCGTGCGTTACCTCGCAGCGACGCCGCCGCCGCCCGCTCCGGCAACGGAAGCGCCGGCTCCCACGCAGGCTCCGACCGAGGCGCCGACGCCGGCACCGGTGCCGAAAGTTCGCAAGAACCCGCTCGACGTGAGCGGCTACGTGCGCTCCTACGACTTCACGCGCCAAAACGCGTATAACGGATCGGGCGGCACGGGAAAGGCAAACCAGTCGTCGTTCAACACCGCCTTCGATCTGCACGCGCAGTATACGAACTCCGGATTTTATCTTGGCGGCACGTACCTCTTTGCGGATCCCTTCAGTGCCTGTTCGACCGCGCAATCGCACGCGGTAAAAGCGCCGTCTCTCTGCACGCCGAACCAGCCTGGTCTGCAGCCCGACGATACGTTGCCGGGCTTCGAGCTCAGCACGCTTTACGAAGCGTACGTCGGCTACGAGGGCAGCGGTTTGAACGTTAAAGTCGGCGATCAGGTCATCAACACGCCGTGGGCCAACGCATCGGACTCGCGTCTGAAGCCCAACGCCTTCCAAGGCGCGCTGGCCAGCTACGCATTCGGCAAGCACTGGAGCGTGGAGGGCGGCTATTTCACGCGCTTCGAGGACCGTGTCAGTTCGGAGTTCTTCAACTCGACGCTGCTCACGTACAACCCGGTCGATGCAGCGCACTTGAGCCATCTCTTCAATTACAACGGCCTGGGCTCGTTGCAAATTATCACCAATCCCGGATTTGCCTACGGGCGTGTGGGATACAAGGCGAAAGACTTTGACGCCAACCTCCACTACTACGCGTTCCTCGACATCGCCAACGCCGTTTGGGCCGACGCGAAATATACGCTGAACGAAAATCCGCTCAAGCCGTTCGTCGCGCTCCAGGGCGGTTACGAAAACAACTCGGGAACCTCCCTCGTCGGTCAGGTCAACTCGACGGTCTACGGCATTCAAGGTGGGCTAAATCCGGCCAAGGATTTCACGCTCAGCGCCGGCTACGACGAAATCCCATCCAAGACGGCCTTCATCTCCGGCATCACGTGTCCGGCAAATCATCAGCTCGCTTCGAATAAGGGGCTGGCGGACTACTTCATGGCGTCGGGCTCGTACAATTGCGTTCCCGGGACCGGCGGCGCAACCGTCTATTACGGCGGCTGGGCTTCGCCGTACACCGACAGCTACGCGACCGATCCGCTGTTCACGACGAGCATCAGCCAAGGTATGGCCGATACGCGGAACTTCGGTTCGGGTTTCAAGGCCGCACTTGCGTACAACTCGGAGAACAAGCGCTTCAATGCGACGATCTCGCGCGCGTTCTACATCTACGGTAATGGCACCGTGGGTCTCTCGAACACGCAAGAGACGGACTTCGATACGCAATACCACTTCAGCCCGGTGAGAAAGGGACAGTATCGCGGATTCCTACTGCGGTACCGTTACGCGGATCGTACGCAGACCTTCACGACACCGTACCTCTTCAAATACAACCGGTTCCAGGCCGAATACGACTTCTAGGCGTACCGCGGCATAAAGAAAGGGGCTCGCGCTCATGCGCGGGCCCCTTTTGTAAACACGTCAAGGGGGGTCAACCGAGACGGCGCTTCCGTTGCGCTCCGACGCGTCGATGTTGTCGATCACGGCGAATATACGGCGTTCAAATACATCCGCTTTACGTTAGCGACACGAAGTACTTTCGAGTGTAAAGGACGTGCTTTGTCACATTAAGCGGCGATTGTTAGGCTTGCGCGTGCTGCGACTTGTATGGCGACCGTCACGTCGGATCGCCCGTACTATAAAAAAGAACTAACGAGTCCGCTCGGAGCGTTAGTAATCGAAACGAACCGAGCGACTTTATAAGGACCACTTACCTTGAACAAAGTATCAATGCTTCTTCCGGCGCTCGTGATGGCCGGAGTCTTCGCAGTCTCGAGCCCGGCAATGGCGTCGAGCCCCACGGCGAGCGGAACGCTCGGCGTAAGTGCCACAGTGGCGAGCGCTATCTCGCTAACGTTCGGAACCGATGCTTCAGGAATGGCCTTGGGCGGCACGGGCACGAGCTCTGCATCGATCGCCTTCGGGACGGTTTCCGCTTACGGCGGCACGGTGCCGACCGGCGCAACGCGCGTCGTCAACGGTACGACCAGCTTCACCTACAGCACCCCGTTCGACATCACGGTTACCCAGCAAAACTCCTCGAGCAGCACCTATACGCTTGCTGCCTTGCTCAGCGCAACAAGCCCGGACACGTTCGCGGTCGATGCGGTAACACTCTCGACCACCTCGCAGACGATTACGGCCACCGGCGCCTACGCGAGCAACGCCCAACACACGCTTGCGCTGACGATTCCGTTCAGCGTAACAAGCGGCACCGTGATCAACGACAGCGTTAATTTCACGGCGACCGCAAACTAGAAAGCGATCGCTTGTTAGAACGGCCGGCGCAGGCAGCGCCGGCTCTATAGGCTAACGATGAGCCAATCTATGGGTCGCTGTAGCGCAGTCGCACTGCTCTTGGCGCTCCTTCTTGGCGGAGTGGGGCGCGCTTCTCCCGTTACCGCGCCACCTACCGAGCTCATTCTTCAGCTCAATGCCACCACGACGATCGCGCTCGTGCTGCTGACCAACAGCGGCGCTTGCACCGTAGTGAACTCAAATTCCAATGCAGCCGCGATCGATCTGGGACAAGCCAGCCTCAGCGCCGCGACCTCGTGCGCGACCTATTCGGGGGGCCGAAGCTATCAGCTCTCGACGAGTCTGAATGCCGAAGTGACCTGCTCGGGAACCTGCAGCAACTGGAATTTGACGGCTAAGCTCAACTCTGCAGCGCAGACCGGCACCACGTGGCAGATTGGGGGTACCAGCCTCACCACCGCCAATCAATCGATTGGGACCAACCTTTCATATGGAGTGGTGATAAACGGACCACTCCTCCTTGCGGTCAATACAAGCAACGCGCCGACCGGCGCACTCCAGCAAGCAATTACGTTCACCGCTACCGCTAACGGCGCGACAGCGACGGCAAGCGCCACGCTCAACGTTGAGGAGATCAACCAGCCCGGAATTTCGATCTTTCTTGGCGCGGACGCGAGCGGCGCACCCGTGACCGGCGGAGCATTCAATGCGGCGCTGGATTTCGGCACCGTTGCTGCCGCCGGCTCGCTGCCCGCAGGTGTCACGCGTCCGAGTGTATCGGCATCGTCCTTTACGGTTCAAACAATCGTCGACATCGAGGTCGAAAAGGGCGGCTTTACGAGCAGCAACTACACGATGCGCGCCGCGCTCGGCGCCTCTGCACCAACCGGCCTAACATATCAGGCGAACGGCGTGACACTCACGACGTCGGCACAGACGATTACGAGTACCGGAAGCTACAACGTCAATCAACCGTACACGTTGGACATTGCGATCAAGACCGCATCACCGGGATCCGGTGGTCCAAGCGTTGGCTCGTTGCTTTCCGATACGATCGACTTTACTGCGACGGCGAACTGACGTGCGCCGGCTTGCCTTCCTTCTGCTGTCGTTGCTGCTCGCGGGAGCCGGTAAATCACCGGCCGGCATACCCGTGGCTCCCGGCTCGATCGCGGTTGCCGTTGTGCAACTCCCGGACGGTGCAACGATCGCGGGTGCCGCGGGAACCGCGATCGCCGAACTCGGCACGGTTTCCTCGAACGTTCGTGCGACCAACTCCGGCATCAGAATCGTCCGCCGCTCCACATCGTACGTCGTGGTCACGATGATTGGACTGCGTGCAACAAGCTCAAGCGCATCGGGTCCGGTTGCGCTGCAGGCCTACCTCCCCACCCCGATTCCCGGCGTCTCCGTCCGGCTCGATGGGGTAACCCTCTCCTCATTTCCGCAGCTTTTTGCCGCGCACGTTCCGCTGAATATCGCTTCGCGTCACCGGCTCGAGCTGGAAATACCAAACGGAATGAATCCACAATTAATTCCGTCCCAAATTCCGGTCGACTTTCAGGCACAGGAAGAGTAATGATGAGCGTATCAAGCATCCGTCGATCGATCCACGTTTTGAGCCTTGCAGCGGCATTGTTGCTCGGCGGCGCCACGGCAGCGACATCGCTCGCGCAGGGCGCGCCAAGTCTTTCCCTCTCGCCGTCGGTCGTGATTCTCAAGGCAACGCTCGGACAGACGATCAAACAGGCAATCACGCTCAACAACGGGACCGCCCAGAGCCTCGATTTCGAGATGCTCGCCGACGACGTCATCGTCAAAAACGGGAAGCGCGTCTTCGTTCCCGCCGGCGAACTGCCGCATTCGATCGCCGCCGGCGCGGTTTTTTCGCAGCGCACCGGACATGTCGAACCCGGCTCGAGCCAAGCAATCCAGGTGCTCTTGACGATTCCGAGCCAAACCAGCATCCGCGCGGTGGCGATCTATTTCCGCGCCCGGCACGTGCTTGTTTCCCACGGCACGGTTTCGGTCACGGCAACCGTGGGGGCGCTGATCACATTCATCCTCAGCGACAACATTGCCGTACAGGCAGAGCTCGTTCACGTGCGTCCGGCGACGGCGAGCGAGAACCTAAAGATCGTCGAAGCGCTCAAGAACACCGGCAGCGAACCGGTCGTTCCGGACGGCATCGCCGCGTTCGTGGACGCCGGCGGGACGCTCGTCGCCAAAATCCCGTTTCAAGCCCAGCGTCTGTTGCCTGGCGAGCGCCTGGAATTCACCGCCGAGTACGCCGGACGCCTCAAGCCCGGAACGTACCGCGTGCTCTGCACGTTTTCGTATGAAGGCAAAGCGCTGACGAATAGTGCCGAGATGCGCGTGCGTTGAAACACCTCGCGGCGACGCTGCTGATTCTGGCCCTTCTTGTTTCCGGCCGCGCAGCCGCACAAGAGATGCTAACCGTCGCCTACGATAAGACGATCGTATTCAATGTGCCGGGAGCAACCTCGGCCTACGCCGTGAACCCTTCCATCGTCGAAGCTGACATTGCCGGCGGTACCGTTCGGATTCACGGTGTCGGCGCCGGCGTGACCAACGTCGTCGTGTTGGTCGCCGGTGGCGCGGTAACGACCCTTGCGGTAACCGTAACGGGCGCGCCATCTGCGGTGGAGCTCGGTATAGACGGGGCGACCGGCACGCGTCATGCGCAAGGCGGAACCTACACCGGGACATACAATTCGCAAGCGGCTTCCGTGACCAACGCGTTCGATCTGTGGCAGCAAGAGGGATCGATCTTCAGACAACTCCTGGTTACGGAAGCGACGTTTTTATCGCCGAACACCGGGGAAACCGGCAGTGGCTTTCCGGTCCTCAGTTATGACATCAGCCGTCCGGGGCAACGGATCGTTCTGCTCGACGAAGACGTGACGATTTCGCCGTTGACGTTCAACGATTCGCTCGTTCGCGGCTTTCACGTTCAAGATGGGCCCTGGACATTCCATGCCGGCGCCTCGTCGGTCGGCGTCTTTGGATCCTATTTCATTCCCGTCAACCCGCAGTGGATGGCCGGCGTGACGCGCGCGTTCAAACTCTCCTCGAGCAGCACCCTTTCGGCGAACTTGTACGACATCGTCGATACTGCCGGCCTCGTGAGCTCCACGAGCGGCGGCGTCCTCGGTTCGCTCTTCTACACCTACCAACCGCAGCCGCATTTCATCGTGCAGGCGGAACTGGGGCTGAGCCGCTCGGTCGGTTTTGATTTCTCGACCGTGTATGACGATCGCAAGCAGCATTTCGACGCGTCGGCGGTCGATAAGCCGGCAGCATTTGCATCGCTTGCGACCGACGCGCAACAGGGGCTGTTCGAAAACGCCGACTACAGCCGGACCTTCAGCGAAGCATTCAACGCCAATGCAACGGTCTCTAAGGAAAACTACAACCTTCCAACATTTCGAGAGAATTCGCTTACGACTCAGGGCAACGGAAACTATCGTCTCGGTGGAAACTTCTCGACGAGCGCCGGTGTGCTCTATTCGAGCTTCGATTCGATCTATCCGACCGTCTTCAACGTTCGGACGCTCGCCATTCCGCTCTCGATTGCATACAACGGCAAGCATTTTGTTGCGGGTCTCCAGGATCAGCCGACGACCGATTTCCTAGGCACGCATGCCAACGGCTACGGCGCAACCCTTGGATTAAACTATGCACGGTTCCAAATCGACGCGCTCTACCAGCATAGCGTCGATATCCCGACGGTGTCGTCACTCTTCAATCAACTTCCCGGATTGCAAGCAGCTCTTCTGCAAGCCGGGATCACGATCACGAATCCCTCGCAGTTAGCGGCGTTGCTCAACAACGCGGCGCTGCTGGCGAGTTTGGGGTTCACCGGGCTGCAATTGAACGTCGCCCCGGTCCAAAACACCATCGGAGCCAACGCAAACTGGCTCTTTCCGGGCAGGGCGCGAGGTCAACTCAGCTTGAGCTTCTTGAGCAGCGATTCGCAACTAGCGCAGGGTGCGTTCGATTTCCGTTTGGCGACGCTCACCTATCTTCGCCGGCTAAGCGCTTCAACCGACGTAACGGCAACGGTGACGGAGCTGCGCCAGAGCACGCCGACCGTTACCTCGCAAGTGTCGTATGGTGCGACATTCTCGCACCGCTTCTCGTCCGTTCCGCCGTTTCTCTTCCCTGCGCGGCGCGGCAGCATCGACGGCTATGTGTTCCGCGACGACGATCAGAGCGGTAGATTTTCGACCGCTACGCCGGGCCTGGCCGGCGTGGAAGTACAGCTTGACGACGAACGGATCGCGCGCACCGACGCGAGCGGCCACTACTCGTTCGCCGGCGTTCCCTATGGGACGCATCAAGTGGAGGCTGCGATCCCGAGCGCGCCGCCTTTTTACTTCACGACGCAATCGCCCGCGTCGGCACAGATCGGAAGCCGGATCGACTTTGGCGTGAGTTTCGTCGAGGGGAAGCTTTTCGGGAACATCGTCAACGATGCGGGGCAAGGAATTAGCGGCGTCGTCGTGCAGATCCGAGGGTTGAACCGGAGCGCCACGTCCGGGAGCGACGGGCGCTTCGAATTCGAGGGCGTCGCGCAAGGTCACTATACCGTGGCGGCCTCCGCTGACTCGTTTCCGACCGGATACGACCTCTCGAGCCTCTCGCCCGTGGATGTTGACATCAATGCGAACGCGCCGCAACCGCTGCACCTTACGGTTCGCGCGCTTCGCAGCGTCGCGGGAACCGTTACGAGCTTCGATGCTCGCAGGTCAAAGCTCGTACCGGCCCCCGGAATCACCGTTTCGATACCGCAACTCGGCGTCGTTGCGAAGACGGACGGCAACGGCGTCTATCTCCTGCGCAATTTGCCGGCGGGTACCTACACGCTCGAAGCCGGTAGCGGAGCATCCGTGCAGCGCAGGGAGATCACGCTTCCCCCGGATCCGACGACGATGATCGGTATCGACTTTCGTGTCACGAAGGCGCAGCTTCGACACGGCTAGTTCGTGCGTCGCCGCGGGAACTCGGCGGGGACGACCGCGAAGCCGCGCGAAGAGCCGTCACATGCCCCTGTTTATCGACATCCATGAGATTCCAGGTGTAACGTCCGCGCTCGCTGCCGCAGAGCACATCAAAGATATCGATGCACAAGGTCCCTTTGCAGTAAATTACTCAAAATATTGGCTGAACGAAGAAACCGGGAAGATCTTCTGCCTCTGCGAGGCTCCGGATGCGGAAGCGGCTGCCGCCGTGCACCGGCTCGCGCACGGCGTGGGGGCCGAACGCATTATCGAAGTCACGCCGGAACTCAGCGAGCTATTTCTCGGTCCCGCCATGACCGATGCGGCAGGCGCCGTAGTCGTGCCATCGGCATCGGGGCCACACAACGACACCGGCACACGCACCGTGCTTTTCACGGACATTGTTGGCTCGACGGAACTGACACAAACGCTCGGCGATGACGCGGGGTTCGCGGTGGTCGAACGACACGATGCGCTCGTTCGCGCGGCGCTCTCGCGAACGAATGGACGCGAGGTCAAACACACAGGCGACGGCATCATGGCGGTTTTTGTGTCAGCAGTGGCTGCCGTTCGCTGCGCGAACGAGATTCAACACGCGCTCGCAGGCGAAGAGCATTTCGAAATCCGCATCGGCCTTGCAGCCGGTGAACCCGTCGAACGTAATGGTGACTTTTTCGGCGGCGCCGTGCAACTTGCCGCGCGTCTATGTTCACACGCTGCACCGCGAGAAACGCTCGTCTCTAGCGCGGTCGCCGATCTTTGTATCGGCAAGGACCTGACGTTCGACGATCTCGGCAGCGTCCCGTTAAAAGGATTCGCAACGCCGGTCGCCGTTCGACGCGCGGCGGGTGCCTCCCAGGCTCGCCCGCCATCGTTCGAAGCCCCCTAACGCGTCGCCTCGTTGTACCAGCGCTCCAGATCACGATGATAGTTATCCAGGGCGGGTTGATTGAGATAAATCATGTGCCCTGATTGATAGAATCCGTAGCTGATATTACGCGCGAGGCGAGGCGAGAGGTTCATGTGCTCGAGCGTGTATTTGGTCGCAAGCCACGGCGTGGCAAAATCGTAGTAACCGTTCGCCGAAAAGACCAGCATCTTCGGATTGTCCGACATCGTCTGCGCCAGCTCCGGCGCCACGTTAATGTCGTTCTCCCCATCCTGCCACGAATACAATCCGTCTTTGGCGATCAGAGCGTACGTGCTTGGATTGTAGGGGATGGGTGGATTGTACTTGAGCGTTTGACGCAGATACGAATTGACGGCCGAGGTGTACGGCGCATTCATCGCGTCATTGCTGGCGTCCGCGTCGGGGCCATCGCTTCCGGGATCGAGCGCGTGCACGGCAAAACGTGAATCGTATCGTCCAAGCGTTTCGGCCTTCGAGCGCAGCAGCGCTCCAAGAAAGCGCCCGTACGGCACCATCAGGTGCGAATCGATGATGTACTGCACCGGCATACCGATGTAGCCGTGCATCCGCTCCGCGATGGCGCGCGTCTGCGATTCGCTCAGCGTATCGCCGGCGATCAGGGCATCGTGGTAGGTAGTCATCGCGAAGCTTGCGGCTTCGTGGATGAACTGTTCTTCCGTTCCCCGGTGCGGCACCATGTTGTGATACCATGCCGTCGCCGCTTCACTCGGAAAGTAAAAGACGTATCCGAGTGTTCCATCGCCGCCGACCGCCGAATTCACGTACGTGTCATCCTGCGACCAGTCGAGCTGGAAGTCTAGAATCGACGACTGCGAGACGATGCCGTTCAGCGCGACGCCGTCGTTGAACAGGATGGACGAAAGCTCCGCCGATCGCGGCGTACCGTAACTCTCGCCGAAAAGAAACTTCGGTGAATTCCAGCGATCGAACGTCGTGCTGTAGCGTTCGATGAATTGCGCAAAGGCTTGCGCATCTTCACGCAAGCCGAAGAAATCCTTCGGTTTGCCGTATCCCATGATGCGGCCGAATCCCGTATTGGGCATATCGATGAACACGAGGTCGGTCTTATTGAGGATGGAGTCGTGATTCTCGACCCATTGGAACGGCGGCGCACCCGCGAGCCGATCGCCCGGCGTCACCACATGTTCGGGTCCGACGGATCCCATCAGCAGCCACATGGTGGAGCTGCCTGGCCCACCGTTATAGAGAAAGGTCACCGGACGACGCGGATCGTTCCCGACGGTATACGCGACATACGACATCCTCGCCGTCGGCTGGTTTTCGTCGTTGCGCAGCGTGATCGTACCGACGCGCGCCGTGTAATCGATCCGCTTACCGTCGATGGTCACGGCATGATGTGTCACTGCATCGGGCGTGTACGGCATCGGTATCGGCGTCGGCTTGGGCGTCGGTCTGGGGTTCGGGGCGCCAACCGCCGCAAGCGGCACGGCGAGCGCCGCGCACACCGCTGTGGCGCCCAGGAAGGTGCGGATCGTTCGTTTATCGTTCATCAGTTGTGCAGCGCCTCGTCGTACCAGTGCTCGAGATCGCGATGGTATGCGTCGAGCGCAGATTGGTTGAGATAGACCATGTGGCCGGATTGATAGAACCCGAAGCTCACGTTCTTTTGCAAATTCGGCGGAAGATTCAGATGCTCAAGCGCGTACTGCGTCGCAAGCCACGGCGTTGCAAAATCGTAGTACCCGTTAGCTGAAAAGACGAGCATCTGCGGGTTCGACGCCATCGTCTCCGCGAGATCGGGCACTACGTTGATATCGCCCTCGGCGCTCTTCCAGGACCGATCCCCAGTTTTGTAGATAAGCGCGTAGGTGTTGTAGTTGTACGGCAGCATCGGGTTGTATTTGAGCGTGTCGCGCAGATACTCGTTGACGGCCGTCGTGTACGGCGCCGTCATCGCATCGTCGCTCGCGTCGTTATCAGGCGTCGTCTCCTCGGGATCGAGCGATGCCACCGTAAAGCGCCCGTCGTAGCGCCCGAGTGTCTGCCCCTGATCGCGCAGCAGGCCCGCCAGAAACCGTGAATACGGCACCATCAGGTGCTGCTGCACGAGATAGTCGACCGGAAGGCCGATATAGCCGTGCATTTGTTCGGCGATCGAACGCGTCTGTTCCGGGCTGCGCGTGTCGCCTTGCATCAATGCGTGCAGATACGTCGTCATCGCGAAGTGAGCGGCATCTTTGATGAACGCCTCTTCTGTTCCGCGGCGAGGGACCATGCTGTGGTACCACGCCGTGGCCGCCATGGTCGGAAAGTAGAGCGCGTAGCCGAGATTTCCGCCGCCGATAGCCGCGTAGAGATAGGGGTAATTCTGCATCCAGTCGAGATGGAAATCGAGCACACTCGACTGTGAGACGATGCCGTTGAGCGAGATGCCCTCATTGAAAAGCACGGCCGAAAGCGCGGCCGAACGCGGCGTGCCATAGCTTTCCCCGAAGAGAAACTTCGGCGAGTTCCAGCGGTGGAAGCGCGTGACGTAGTTCGAAATGAACTGCGCGAACGCATCCGCGTCTTGTTTAAGGCCGAAGAAGTCCTTCGGCGTTCCCGCGCCCATGATCCGGCCGAAGCCGGTGTTGGGCATGTCAATGAAGACGAGGTCCGTCTTATCAAGGATCGAGTCGTGATTGTCCACCCAATGGTAAGGCGGCGAACCCGCGAGTCGATCGCCGGGCGTCACCACATGGACGGGGCCGACGGAACCCATCAGCAGCCACATCGTCGAGCTTCCCGGACCGCCGTTGTACAAGAACGTCACCGGACGATGCGGATCGTCGCCGACCGTGTAGGCGACGTACGACATCTTGGCCGTGGGCTGGTTCTGCGAATTACGCAGCGTGATGGTACCGACACGCGCCGTGTACGCGATGGTCTTACCATCAATTTCTATCGAATGCTGCGTCACCGCATCGGCCGGATATTCCGCCGAAAGCGACGGCGCCACGGGCTCCGGTGTTGGAATGGGCGCGGGGGGCGGGCTCGGCTGCGTCTTGGCAAGGGCGGCAACCGGACCGACAGCAAACGCACACACGATCGCAAATGCGAGAAAGCGTCTCAACTCGTCTCTCCAAATTTCAGGTTCTTCCAAAGTGTTCGATTCAACACTCGTGCCCCTTCTAATCCGGACAGAGTGCCGAAATCACGGCCGTGGAACGAAAAGCCGCCTCTCAGATAACGACCGAAGTCTGTCACGGTGAGGTGCGAGCGCAGCGAGCCTCGAACCAGGGCGCCCCAGCCACGCACGGTCGCGCGTCGTTCTACGTGAAGATGTGAGGTCGGCATGCGCCACCACTAAACTAACGTTCAGCGCGAACTGATCGGAATTTGAATCGTGGAAGCGAACCCGTCGTTGCGTCCTTGCCGATCTCATGCGTCATCTTGTTAACAGCAGCGAAAGAACTTCCGCGGAGAAGGAAGCGGATCTCGCTCGCGCGCTTCAATTATTCCAGCTTGAGATTTCTTCGCCAACGCAGTAAATCAGCGACCTTCGCGCCGCGCAAGCCCGAGTGATGAGGGGCCGGCCAAGAAGCGCCGGTA